>CASSLW010000046.1 GCA_949443285.1 uncultured Clostridia bacterium | reverse complement strand
TACCGCTTCGGTTTATTCTCTAAAGGATTTTATTGTTTACTTTTCAATGTACTTTATTGTTCCGTTTTTAGTTGGAACGTTTTGCATTATACTATACCTTTTTTTGTTTGTCAATACTTTTTTCGACATTTTTCAAAAAAATTTTCATTGCCGTTTTTGGGCAAAATAAAAAACTAGTAATTGCTGTTTATATTCTATTCTAGTAGCTTGAAATTTATTACTAATTCTTTCGTTTTTTTATTTTTTAATGTCTGTTGCAAGGTACTTTTTTATATTAACATTTTTAAAATCGATTGTCAATACTTTTTTTAAAAATTTTTAATATTTTTTTACCTTGTTTTCTTGATGCGTTTTTGGTATTTTCAAGTGCATATTTATAATAACATTTTAAACTGTTTATGTCAATACTTTTTTAAAAGTTTTTTATTTCCTTTTTTTAACATTGTTGTTTTTAGCATCATTCTATATAATCTATCTTTTCAATTATAATATTAATAATCTTTTTATTATATTTGATTCATGTATTTGAAAGTATTTCTATTAAACGAATTTTCTCTATCTACCAAATCTGTTTCACGCATTTGGTAGATAGAGAAAAATTCTTTCGGCGTATTGCATTCGCCGAGTTCTTATATTCAATTACTCTATTTAAAACTACTTTCGCATTAGTTTTAATTTTGGTTTTTACAGCATTCAGTTCTACAAATATAAAAGTGGACGGAAAGTAGTAGTGCTGTAAGCACTAGTCGTGAAATCAGGGTTACGGTCTGCAGTGTAATAGCTTTTGTAGCTGTAACTACCGCCGCCGAGATTGTAATTGCTTCCCCTAAGCACACAAGGAAAGTAGTGTTCACGCTCTTCTAGGACCCATCCATATAGTGTTTCTGTCGTCCATTCATAGCAATTACTTGCCATATCCCATACATTACATATTTTATCTTGTTTAGATACTTCTAATTTATTTGTTCCTTGATTTGCTAAACTACTATTCAAGCTATTTTGTCTTGAATATACTTTTTTACCTTCTAATGTTCTATCATCAAACGTCTGTAAAAATAATGTTGCTGTATCCCATGCATAACTATTCATTAAGTCACTTGTAAATGTTTTATCTGTATACATATTCTTTGATAGCTCTGATGCTTTATTTTGTGTTACATAATTCCATACTTGGTTATTAGGTTTAATTACTAACTTTAACTCTTTTCCACTTTGCGCTTTATAACCTGTCCAATTTACTTTGTATTCACTATTAGATGTGGTTATTGCACTCGCATCATAGTTATCTACTCTTGCCTCATATCTTCCTATATAATATCCTCCGCTTCCCTCTGCACTAGCTTTTAACTTAAAATTTTCTATGTCTGTTGCTATTGCATTTTTATAATCTGAATTATGATTAGCTTGGGTATCTTCTGTAGCACCTCCCGAATAATCGCTCTTCTCCCCTGTTTCATTAAATTCGTATCTTCCCAAGCTTATTGTCACAGTTTCTGTTTCTGACTTTTTAATTTCTCCCACTGGTATCCATACAAATTCACTTCCTAATGTTCCTTCATACATTGCATCTTGGATTACTATGCCATCCTTTACACTTGGTGTTGGGTCTGCTGGGTTATCTTTTATAATCTTAAATCCTGCTGGCACTGTTATCTTATTTCCAAATTCGTCTGTTATAGGTGTAT
>CASSLW010000045.1 GCA_949443285.1 uncultured Clostridia bacterium | reverse complement strand
AATCGAGGGCTTAACCACAATTTTAAATTAAGTTAATCGAAAGAAATTCTAAAACCGACCAACAATTTCATCTATGTATTTTTGAGTGTGCTAAACACTATAATTTTCTAGTGACGATGACATTTGGGGTAATACCTGTTCCCATTCCGAACACAGAAGTCAAGCCTAAATGTGCCGAAAATACTTGCGGGTTACCCTGCTGGAAAGATAGGTTGTTGCTAGATTTTTTTTATTTAAAAAAAGTAGACTAGAGTTTAATAGCACTATTGAATTGTAGTCTATTTTTTAATATAATAAAAAAGTATTAATATAAAAGAAATAATTTCTATAAAAAATATCGAAAGAGGTATGAAAATGAGTAAAAAAGTAATGTGGAAACCAGGAACATTTTTATATCCATTACCAGCAGTAATGGTAAGTTGCGGAACAATGGAAAAATCAAATATAATAACAGTAGCGTGGACAGGAATAATTAATACAGACCCTGCAATGGTATATATATCAGTAAGACCAACAAGACACTCATATAACATGATAAAAGAGCAAGGCGAATTTGTAATAAACCTAACAAGCCAAAAACTAGCAAGAGCAACAGACTGGTGTGGAGTAAAAACAGGAGCTAAAGTAGACAAATTCAAAGAAATGAATTTACACAAGCAAAAAGCAAATTTTGTAAAATGTCCAATGATAGAAGAAAGCCCTGTATCAGTTGAGTGTAAGGTAAAAGAAGTAAAAGAGTTAGGCTCACATCATATGTTCGTTGCAGAAGTTTTAGCAATAAATGCAGATGAAAAATATATAGATGAAAAAGGTGCATTTGATATATCAAAATGTGATTTAATAGCATACTCAAATGGACACTATTATTCATTAGGAAAGAAAATCGGAAGGTTTGGATTTTCAGTTCAAAAGAAAAAGAATAATAGAAATAAAAAAAGCAAGAATAAATAGAAATTATGTGCAAAATAAAAAAGAGGGAACTTAGTATAAGTTCTCTCTTTTAGGAGTGCTATTCATAGCATGGCGATAAATCCCATGCACAAATCGAATCTTCATTTGCTAACATTGCGTTAAATAAATGAAAAGTGCTCAAAGACGTTACACCAGTAGGAGTTCTACTGTCAATAACATATGCGCGACCTTCAATTAATGCAAACAAGATTACATAGTGTCCGCCAGTTTTTGAGGAATCACTATAATAAACAGAATCTTCTACTCTCATAGGTACAATAATACCATTTTTCAAATTATCAATAATTTGTTTAAAATGGTTAATTCGAACATTCTGAGAAGTATTAGGTCGATCCGCGATATAATTGATAATGTAGTCAATAGCAAGTATTGAACCATCAATTTTAGCAGAATTACCATATGATTTAGTGTAACCTTTAGATACTAATTGAAAGGCAAGGTCATCTACGAGATAGTCAAAACCAAAATAATCTAAGATTATTTTAGAAACATATTCCGTACAACTATGATCGTTTACAACGTTTTTTGGGACAATTGGAATTGTAATAACTTCTTCTCTATTAGCAGAATCAATTGCACCATTTATAAGACGAGTCGCAATTGTAGTTTGAAGACCAATGTAGTCAGAGTTATCAAAAGAATTCATAAAGGTGTATGAAGTCTTTAGAGTTTTACCAGAGGCAAAGTGATATTCTTGCCGTTCAGGTGTCAATGTGCAGTATGGCATTCTAAGCATATAATTTTATCCTCCTTATTAAAACATAAAATGTCCTAATGTCATTATTATACACTAAAAACCAATAAAAGTCAACATAAAACAAATCAGGAAACGATTTAAGTAAAGATGGCATAGAAACCCACTAAAAGATTTGTCCAAAAACTGTAAAAAAGTTTAAAAATTCTGTGACTAGTAAATGAAAATGTCCCAAATTTTTATTTTGTTTGTAAA
>CASSLW010000044.1 GCA_949443285.1 uncultured Clostridia bacterium | reverse complement strand
AGCGCGGAGTAACAATAGCAGCATTAACAGGAGACAATGGAACAATAGCAAAAGCACGGAGAAGCAAAATTCAAAACAGAATTATCAGCAGTGGCAGAAGAATATGAATTATACTTAGCAGAAAGATTTTCAAAAGATAGAAGCTTTGAAGAAGGGGCTTTATATGCAGGGAAAAATGCGTTAATATATGATTCTGTGCAAGAAGAAGGAAATATATATACAGTCTTAAAAAATTCAAGTAAAAAATATGTAGATAATTTTGAAGTAATAAAAGGAGAGCTATTTTATTTTGCTCAAAATGAACAAGAGAAAAAATGGGCACAAGATATAGGAATAAAGGTAAGTCCATACTTAATAGTAGATGGAGAATTAATGTCATCTAATACAAATTTAGACTTAATGGACGAAGCAACAGGAACAATAGTAATTCCACAAAATGTAACCAAAATTGGAAACGGAGCATTTAGAGATGTAACAGGTTTAAGAAGTATAGTAATACCAGGTACAGTAAAAGAAATAGGAGAGTATGCCTTTTCAGGAAATCCAACCTTAGAAAATGTAGTAATAGAAGAAGGAGTTGAGGAAATAGGGCAGTATGCATTTGAAGGTTGCAGTGCCTTAAAATCAATAAAAATAGCAGATAGCGTATCGAAAATAGGTAGCACATGCTTTGGCAATTGTACAGCACTATCAGAAATTAATTTTCCAAAATCATTAAAAACAATTCCATATAGAATGTTAAGTATATGTACTTCATTAACAGAATTAGAGATACCAGAAGGAATAGAAAAGATAGAAGATGAGGCATTTTCTTATTGTAGTAATTTAAAGACAATAACAATACCATCGACAATAACAAACATAGTGGGCCGTGCATTTATAAATGCAAATAAATTAACTAATATAGAGATATCAGAAGCTAATAACACCTATACTTTTTCGAATAGCTCATTAATGTCCAGGGATGGTAAGAAATTATATTATGTTATATCAAATACAGCAGAAATAAATATACCAGAAACAGTAGAAAGTATTGAAGCAGGTGCTTTATCTGGTTATTCACAAAAGGCAATATTAAATATTTCAAAAAATATCAAAACTATTTCTACTACATTTGAAAATAATAATATAACTCAAATAAATGTAGTAGAAAAAAATGAATATTTTAAAAGTTTAGATGGAAATTTATATAATAAAGAGATGACGATATTATATAGATATACACAAAATCAATCTTCTTTTATAATACCAGATACAGTTAAAATAATAAGAAACCACGCATGCGTCAATGAATATAATTTAGAAGAAATAATACTTCCTGATGATTTAGAAGAAATAGGAGGTTGGTCAATTGGAGGAACAAAAATTAAAAATTTACATTTTGGGGCAAAGGTAAAGAATATTTCGACAACAGTGTTTTCTGGCCAAGCTGATATAAATATAACAATAGCACAAGAAAATCCTAATATAAAATCAGAAGGAGGAACATACATTTTAAGTAAAGATGGAAAAAGATTAATAGGAGTGTCAAAAGATTTAGAAATATATAATATACCTAGTTCAGTTGAGGCTATAGGCTCATATGCATTTTATAATAGGCCTAATTTTAGAGAAATAGTTTTGACTACAAATATAAAAATAATTGGGGAGCAAGCATTTGATATGGCAGTAAATTTGCAAAAAATAACAATACAGTCAAATATACAAACTATTGCCACAACAGCATTTAATAGATGTAATAGCTTAAAAAAAATAATAATAGATAAAAAAGAAGGAGAAATATCAGGAGCTCCATGGGGATGCCCATATGGACTAAGAGCAGTATTTTGGAAAAAATAATGTTTAAAGAAGTAAAAAAATACTTTGAATTTAGAAATAAGTTCAAGGTATTTTTTATTTACAAAATATTGACACAAAACGTCAACAAAGATAAAATATAAATAATGAATATTATAATAAAAAAAGTAAAAGCTAAATACAAGATAAAGAGTAATCTATTGACATAAAATAAGTACTAGAAATACAATAAAACAAACAAAAGAAAGGGAGAAAGGGTATGAAAAACAAAGGAATAACGCTAATATCACTTGCTATTAGTAGGAAATGCGTTCGATATGAGGAAAGAGCTTGAAAGCCATGTGA
>CASSLW010000043.1 GCA_949443285.1 uncultured Clostridia bacterium | reverse complement strand
CAACAAAAATAACAGAAAGTGGAGAACTTTATAAAACCTACTTAAATGTGCAAAGCAAATTTCCAACTTATTCAGTAGGAAATGCTTTACTTGTAACAGCACAAAACCCAAAAGCTACACAACTAAAAGACGCAGAGGGGTGGAAGAAAGATAATATAAATTTTGCAGGAAAGCCAAACAAAATAATTATATTAGAGCAAGGCGATATTTACGAAAGAGATGACGGAACAGAGGCACAAAGCTATAATCCTAAAAATGTATATGATATTTCAGATATGAGAGTAAAAAGGCAACTAAATACAGTTCCATTTTCAAAGGAAAGTATAATGAAATCAATATTATCTATTTCGCCAGTTGAAGTAAGACCAGTACAAAATACTTCAAATGCTAATAAGTTAGTTAATTTTAATGCAGATGAAAGAATTATAGAAGTAGCAGAAAGAGCAGAAGTAGAACAAATAATTAGTGGGTTAGTAAGAGAAATTGCAAGTATTCACACATTATCTTTTGCAGATTCAGAGCTAAATACTTTTAAAAATGAAAGTGTTGCATATATGGTATGTAAAAGATATGGAGTTCCAACGAAAGACTTTAATTTTGAAAGAATACCAGAAGAACTAAAACAGATGACACCACAAGAAGTAAAGGCAGAATTAGCAAAAGGACGAGAATGTTTTGAAATACTAGCAGAGGGAATGGACAGAGATGTAGGAATGCAAAACAGAAATAAGACTAATAGAGAATACGAAAGGTAGGAAGTTCTATGGAAGATGAAAAAAGAGTAGTTGAAATGGACAGAATAGTTTATGCAATTATACTAAATTCTCTATTAAGTATGAAAAATGAATTAAGACAGCAAGAAAAAGAAACAGACTTAATAGATAAAGTTATTATAAAAGTTGCGAAAGCACCATCTAAAAAACAAAAGGGAATATTCCACAGAAAAAAAGGAGATAGAGATGAAACAAGATAATAGAATATATGTAATACTAACTATTATTGGAATAATACCTGTTATATGGCTTGCACTTTTAGTAGCACCATTATTAGACGGAGGACTTGCAAAAATAATAAATGAGTTGCCAGTAGCACTAAACACACCATTTAAAATAAGTATTGTAGAGAATAGCACAAAAACTGTTGCTATTTTTTTATTTTCTTATTTTATAGGAATAGGAGCATATTTTTCTACTAGAAAGAATTATAAAAAAGGTAAAGAACACGGATCAGCGAAATGGGGAAATACAAGAGAAATCAATAAAAAATATAAACAACTACCAGAAAGCGAAAACAGAATACTAACACAAGATATAAGACTAGGACTAAATGCTAAAAAACACAGAAGAAATCTTAATACATTAGTAATTGGTCGGAAGTCGGTGCAGGTAAAACATTGTTTTATGCAAAACCTAATTTACTACAAGCCTCTAACAATTCATATATCATTTTAGATCCAAAAGGCGAAATTTTAAGGGACACAGGGTATATGCTAGAACAAAAAGGTTTTGAAGTAAAAGTATTAGACTTAATCAATATGAATTTAAGTTATGGTTATAATCCGTTTAAATACCTAAAAACTGACAATGATGTTCAAAGACTTGTAACGAATTTATTTAAGAGTACAACACCAAAACGGAAGTCAAAGTAACGATCCGTTCTGGGACACATCAGCCTCAATGTTACTTATGTCTTTAATCTTTTTATTGAAATATGAAGCTCCAGAATATGAGCAAAATTTTGATATGGTATTAGAGCTATTAAGGGCAGGAGATGTAAAGGAAGATGATGACGAATACGAAAGTCCATTAGACGAACTATTTAAAATGATAGAAGAAATAAACCCACAGCATATAGCATTAAAATATTATAGGAGTTATCATTCTGGTTCAGCAAAAACACTAAAATCAATTCAAATAACATTAGCCTCTAGGTTAGAAAAGTTTAATTTACGAGATTTAGCAAATCTAACAATGGAGGACGAAATGGAGCTTGCAAGTATTGGAGAAAAGAAAGTAGCATTGTTTGCACTTATTCCAGATAATGACACATCATTTAACTTTATTGTTTCAATGCTATATACACAAATATTTCAGCAATTATTTTATATAGCAGACCACAAATACAAAGGTGCATTGCCTGTAAATGTGCATTTTATAATGGACGAGTTCGCAAATGTATCATTGCCGGACGATTTTGACAAAATACTTGCCACAATGCGTTCGAGAGGTGTATCAGTTTCAATAATATTACAAAATCTTGCACAATTAAAAACATTGTTTGAAAAACAATGGGAAAGCATAGTTGGTAACTGTGATGAGCTCTTGTACTTACGGACGGAAATGAGCAGTCCACACATAAGTATATCAGCGAACTTCTAGGAAAGGAAACTATTGATACCAATACCTATCGGAAAAAGCACAGGGCATTCTGGAAGTTATAGCACAAACTACCAGATAGCAGGTAGAGAACTAATGACACCAGACGAAGTCCGAATGTTAGACAATAAGTATGCTTTATTGTTTATAAGAGGAGAAAGACCAATAATAGATTTAAAATATAACACATTTGCACACC
>CASSLW010000042.1 GCA_949443285.1 uncultured Clostridia bacterium | reverse complement strand
TTTCCTTTATTTTTTACTTCAACTATAATATCACTATCAGTTTTTTCAATATTTATTATAATATTGCTTTCTTCACTACTATAATTTATAGCATTTTTTACAATATTTCCAAATACTCTACTTAATTTATCTGGATCTGCATATAATTTCATATTATCTTTTGTTTTTAATTCTATATTTTTATTCAATTCCTTTAATATAGGATAAAAGTCATCAATGATTTGCTCTATCATTAAATTAAGATTTAATTCTTCTTTTTCTAAAATTATTTCTTCAGAATTAAATCGTGCAATATCAAATAATTCATTTATAAGTTCTTCTAGCCTATATGACTTATCAAGAGCCACGCCAATATACTTTTTTTGTTGTTCCTTTGGCATATCATCTATTTCGTCCAAAATAGATAAATATCCAATAGTAGATGTAAGAGGAGTTTTTAAATCGTGTGCCAAATATGCAATCAAGTCATTTTTTCGTGTTGTTTCCTCTTTTAATACTTGTTCATTGTGTAATAATTTTGACTTTATTTCAGTTATTTGGGCAGATATTTCTGCTTGTTCTCTTGGAAAAATATCAGTTATATCAGCTGTTCCATTCATATATGTACGAAGTTTTTGACTTATATCTGTAACTATCTTTTTTTCTCTCTTTTTTGCAACAAAATGTGATACTACAATTACAATAACAACACAAATCAAAACACTTCCAATAAAAACACCTAATAATAATGGCTTAACTTTACTCCACATTGGAGAATGTAAAATAACTTCATCACTTGCCTCTGGCAAAAATCTATTTTCAGTAATCATATAGTTATTTTCAAACCAATCCACAAAAGCACCATTTACTATAAAATCTATAAAGAAATATATACCTAAACAAATTATAATAGCAATAGTTATAATTAAAATTATTGAGAATCCTTTTTTTATTTTATTGTTTTTCAATTTTATACCCCACTCCATAAACAGTTTTTATATACTTGGGATTTTTCCCAGTATCTTTCATTTTTTCTCTTAAATGTCTAATATGTACCATTATAGTATTATTGTCCTTTTCAAAATATTTTTCGCCCCAAACACGCTCAAATAATTCTTCATTTTTTATAACATTTCCTCTATTTTCACATAATAACCACATAATTGAAAATTCAATTTTTGTTAAATTAACTTTGTTTTCATTAAAGAAAAACTCGTGTGTATCATCATTTATACGTATTCCTCTAAAATCAATCATATTTTCGTGTTTTTTAGAATCATCATATTTTTGACATCTTCGTAATTGTGCTTTTACTCTTGCTATAAGTTCTAAAGGTTGAAAAGGTTTTGTTACATAATCATCTGCACCTATTGTAAGTCCATTTATCTTATCTATATCTTCTATTTTAGCTGTTGCAAAAATTATTGGAAATGTATAACCTAATTCTCTTATTTTTTTACAAAGCATAAATCCGTCCATTTCTGGCATCATAACATCTAATATTGCTAAATCAATCTCTAAACTATCTATATTTTGTAATACATCTTTACTTGAATAGTATTTCAAAACATTATAATTTTCATTTTTTAAATATATTTCAACAAAATCTGCTATTTCTTTTTCATCATCAACAATTAAAATTTTACTCATTGTTACTCCTTTCAAAATTACATTAGCAACATTTTATACCATTATTTCTTGTTCACTTAATATATTTGTTATGTACTCCAATGAATCAAATAAACTTTCAAAAGATATATTACTTGAATATGGTGCTGTAATTTGGTAATTATTCCATAGCTTAATTAGTTGTTTACTTGTTTTCATATTGTCTAATTGTTCTCTAATATCGCTTATGCTTAATTCTGTTTCTCTATTTTTAAATGTATTTTTTATTGCCGTGATTAAATTTTTAAAGTCTATTTTTTCTTTGTTGTCTTTTATTAAAACATAAATATCATAAAAATCTTTCATTCTAGTATTATAAATATCTCTTGCAATTATTGTTTCATATTTTTCTGCAATAACAGTTTCCAATGTATATGCAAGTATTGGTATTTTTTTATTTTCAAATATACAATTATAATTATATTCTATTTCTCTTGGTGTTATTTTATCCCCTGTTGTAAGTTCTATCGCAAGATATACCTTTAATGTTAACATCATTGCTAGTATATTTATTTTAAATCCTCCATACTCACTTTCTTCTCTTATATCTTTTACATCTTCTATTTTAAAAGTAATTCCATCATCTAAATCTATATTTAATATATCATTTACTATTTGGATTACATTTTCTCTTTCTAGTGGCAAACTCTTTAATGTAGCGTCCATATCTTTAGTAGTTCTTTCATCATCTCCTATAATTGAAGATAATAGAAGTCCACCTTTTAAAATGATATTGTTCTTATATTGGCTTTTAGAAAGTCTATCTAAAATATGTTCAAAAAAATACATTTGATAAAGTTGTGCTGATAGATTATTATTGCCATTTGCCTTTTTTGATATAATACTTTTTAATTTATCTTTATTCACTATAATAAAACCTCCATATATTCACTTACTTTTTTTTCAATATTCATTGTTCTTGCATATTTAGTAAGTTTGCTTAAATTTTTATTTTTACTTTTAGCATATTCTTTTAATGCTTTTGAAAAAATCTCTGCGTCCATTTTATTTTTATTTTTTATAATATCACAAATTGTTCTTTCAATATCATAGACTTTAATTTTCATTCCATAAGGTGAAGTCATTTCAATTACTCCTAAATCTAAAATATCTCTATTTACAAAACTAATGATTACATTCTTATCTTTCTGCAAAACCCCACTATAATCGTATGGTAAAGTTATATTATATAAAAGTGGTGTACGATCAGATAGATTATGCAAATATAATGCTGTTGCTCCAGAAAATCTTGCATTTTTACTTTTGGAAGAAATTTTATAGTATTCATCTTCTATATAATTAGGTAATCCATAATAGCCTTTTGAAATTCTTGTCAATGTTCCTTTTTTTACCATATTTGTTAAAAATATCTTATTGATACCATTACTAACAACTTCTTTTGTTGTAACATATCCATTATTTTTTTCAACAATTTTTAAAATTTTATCATAAAAGTTCATCTTTATCTTTCCTTTCCAACTGAAATTTTATCATTTATCAGTTAAAAAGTAAATAGTTTTTTTAATTTTTTCCATAATATCGAATTTTTACCAAATAAAAAATAGGAATGGTACTTATTATTTCTAACAAATACCATTCCTACCTATTTTTAAATTTTTTTTCTATAAATGATTTTATCTATTTCTTTTGAAATAATTTCTTTTTTATTTATT
>CASSLW010000041.1 GCA_949443285.1 uncultured Clostridia bacterium | reverse complement strand
ACGAAAATTAGAACTTATACATTCAATTGTTTTGCCATATTAAAGCTATATGTATAAGAATGGAGTGAAATTTGCTTATTGAACTGAACTAAAATTTTAGATAATTTTTAATAATGTTATATATATGAAAAAAGAGGTGATAAAGTTACTCTACCACCTCTTTTATATCCATTTTTAATAGGTATACAAATCTTCCGTAATTGTCCACCTCATACTTTTTTATAAGACTACTTTGATTTACTAATACTAATTTTTCAAATTACCTATTGATACAACATAAACCCCATCTTCTCTTTTATAAGAATATGGCGTAGCAGTTAAAACCATTAAGAAAGAAGGTTCACCACTCTTTTTAATGTCAACTTTATCTTTAAATTTTAATAAATTTTGCGCAGCTTCTTCTATAAAACCTGAACCTAATTTTATTTCTATTGCGCCCCATTTACCTTTTCCAGTTTTCAAAATCGCATCTACTTCAAATTCAGATTTATCTCTATAATAAGTTAATTCTCCATCTAATAATTGTGAATATATCTTTAAATCTCTTATACAAAGATTTTCAAATAAAAATCCAAAGTAATTAAGGTCATGAATTAAATCGGTTGGACTTAAATCAAGCATTGCTGTTGCAATTGATGGATCTACTAATTCCAATTTGGATTTAGTTCTTATTGCTGTTTTTGATCTTATATTTAAATTCGTTGCTTTTACATTTTCAATTACAAATAATTTTTCCAAAGTATTTAAATAATCATCTAGCGTAGGTCTTGAAACTTCACTTGCAAATTCATTTTTTACATCTTCCATTATTGTAGAATTTGCTACTGGTGTAGATATATTCCTTGATAGACTTCTTAAAACTGCTTTCATTTTCTCTGGGTTTCTTTCTACTCCGTCAATAGTAGTAACATCTTCTCGTACTAAGCTTTCTACATAGTCTTTTGCTATCTGATACTTATTTTCTTCATCTATGTCTAATGTAGCTGGCCAGCCTCCTCTTACAATACAACTAGCAATATCTTCTAAAGATAAGTTGGATACTCCTTCTATATCTTTGCCGTTAATAATATCTTCTAAAGATACTTTTCCATTTGAATCTTTTGATTCATAAAGTGACATTGGTCTCATTAATATTCTTGCAAATCTTCCTGTTCCAGTATGCATAGTACTTCCTTCTGCTGGCTTTGCAGAACCTGTTAATATATATTGTCCTTTTAGACCTGTATTATCTACATCCATTCTTATAGAATCCCATACAACAGGGTACATTTGCCATTCATCAAAAAGTCTTGGTTTTTCTCCTTCTAGAAATAATGATGGTTTTGTTTTGTTTATGAAATCAAAATTTTGCTTATTGTCGGGATTTTGAAATTCTACTATACTTTTAGTGTGTTGTTTTGCTGTTGTAGATTTCCCACACCATTTACATCCTTCTATTAATAAGGCTCCCATGTATTTTAGCTTTCTTTCTACTGTTTCATCTATAATTCTTGGTAAATATTTATTCATACAATACCTCCATTCATAATAATATTATACTCTCTTTTCTTTAATTTGTAAACACTTATTTTACATTTTGGCGTATTTTTGTTTTACACTTTGGACATAATTCGCTTTACATTTTTTCAACATTATTTTCAATGGAACTCTGTTCTTTGACACAAATGTCACATTAATATATAAAGAAGTAGAAAAACTAAAAAAGGAACAACAATAATAATAACAAATTTGGTCAATAAAAATTTGACATATATTAAAATATATGCTATTATATATACATAGCAATTGCAAATAAGTCGTGCATATTGTAACCAATAAGAAAGACTAGGTCTACCTACCTAGTCTTTTTTGCTACTTACTTAAATGCTTTATTATGTAATAAATCAATATAAGCTTTAGCAACTCTATAAAGTCGTGCATAGTTGAAACCTCCTTTCTACCTTTTAAGAGAAAGGCACTTCTAATATATAACAATTTAATAATCTTGTCAATAAATGTAAAATTATTAAGAATTTTCTATTTTTTAATAAGTTTTTAAACATTTCAATTTATAGCACAAATATGATACAACTTAATAAACCTTTATATTCTACTTTTTGTATTTGTGTCAAAAAACGAAAAAATTGGAATATATAGATTTATTAAAGTAAATATATTTAATTTTAGAGTTGTAAAAAGATATTATCAAATTTTTTAAGTAAAATAAAAAGAAATACTCTACTATGAATATTTCTCTTTACACCTATGCAATAATTGCTTTCAAATTAACACTAATTTTTTAAATTACCTATTGATACAACATAAACTCCATCTTCTCTTTTATAGGAATATGGTGTAGCAGTTAAAAACATTAAGAAAGAAGGTTCACCACTCTTTTTAGTGTTAACTTTATCTTTAAATTTTAATAAATTCTGTGCAGCTTCTTAGACTTGATTAAGCTTTTCTACTGTATCTTTGTATGTTTGATTCATATTTGCATCATATTCTGTTTCTATTTGATTAAAATTTTTAGTTTGCGAAGTATTTTTATTAGATACTCCCATAAATGCTATTGCTAAAATAATAAATATAAAAATCATTGCAGCTACAGCTAATACTGTAATTGAGCCTTTGCTTTCTTTCAATTTCATTATTAATCTCCTCTAAATTAACTTTTTTATTTATTTTATATGATTTTATTAAATTTTTCAAGATGTTTTATTTTTCCTTCACATTCTATTGTAACAGTTGATTTTCTTTGTCTTTTATTTCGTACCTACTTAATACAAAAAGCTGCATATAATGGTATTGATTTTATACATTTTGCAAATTCAAAATTTTTAGTAGATATTCTAATAGAATATTTAGGATTATACTTTTCCTTATATATATTTAAACTCTTGGATTGAGTATTATCTCCTGCTTTTACTTCTACTGGTATAATTCCATCTTTATTATTTAATGTATATTTATTCATATCAACTAAATAAGATAAAATTATATTTTTTAAGATATTTCTATTCCATAATAGTATGTCTTCATTAACATTTTTGTAATCTGATACTGCAGCTGGCATTCCTCCGAAACTCAATTTGTACTTTACCTACAGGAAAGGAAGGCTTGAATCTACGTATTTTTACTCCAAGTAAGCTTCCTGCACAGATAATTCTATAATTTAAACTACTTTCACAAAATGCTTTTCATAAGCTGATAGCTTTTTCAGATTCTTAAATTTCATCAATAAATACTATAGTTTTATTTGTCAATATGATTTGCATTTTTTCGCTACCACTTTCACGTATATTTTACATTTTTTTAACACCACTTTTATACGTGTTTTACATTTTTTTGGTACCACTTTAATATTACCTGTAGTATAATATTTTATAAACTGAGTTTTCATTTGGAAATTTTCCTTTTCCTCTCGTAACCTTTTTTAATGCGGAATTGACTGATTCTATTTCATTTGAAGTGTAGACATTTTCTCTTATTTCTTGAGATTTGTATATTTTTCTTCTATGTATTTTTCTGTAGTTGGAAATATATTTTGTATTAAAAATACAGCCTTCTTACCTAATACATTTCCAAAAACAAAGTTATATACTGGTCTATTTCCACTTTTAAATTTTTTATTATCATAAATTTTTTTGTATTTGTCATACTTTGTAGATATTGGAACAAACCATATAATTTCTTTATCCTTTCTATCTCTAAAGCAAAAATAACATGGTCTTTTGCTTCCGCTATCTTTATTTTCCATTAATGAGTAATCTTTAAATACATCAAAAAATTCATCTTTTATAAAATAAAATTTACCATCTTCTATTACCATTTTTACTACGTATCTCCTTTATGGAAATATGGGCTCTATTGTATAGAACCCATATTTTACTATAATTAACATTTTTTCACCTGCACATTTATATCTCGCAAGCAGGGTTGCGGTTCACATTTTTTCACCTATCCATTTATTCGACGCAAATAGGGTTGCGACTCACATTTTTAATTATAGCAGATATTAAATATCTACCATTATTATATTCATTATACACACTTTTTATCATTTTTTCAATAGTTTTATTTAAATTTCTCCATTTCCAATTTTATATTTTGGCATATTTCTATTTTGCATTTTGGATATAATTTATTTTACAATATTTTAATAAGCAATTTATTTTTTGACTTATATTACAATTTTTTTATATACAATAAATCTATATGTTCTGATTTTTGC
>CASSLW010000040.1 GCA_949443285.1 uncultured Clostridia bacterium | reverse complement strand
ATTATTGTATATCCAAGTAGCTCATGCTACTTGAATG
Organism: uncultured Clostridia bacterium; assembly: GCA_949443285.1. GTDB lineage: Bacteria > Bacillota > Clostridia > TANB77 > CAG-508 > CAG-269. The sequence continues at coordinate 4,889 of CASSLW010000040.1, read as the reverse complement.
TACGTGCGTGGCGCACTGACATCAAAAGTTCTAATGAATGTATGAAAATCGATTATGAAATACATTTTTTTAAGTTTTGTCAATAAAAAACAAGGATTAATTTACACAAAAAAGACTAGATTGCTCTAGCCTTTACTATTATTCTTTCTTTACTATCATCTGTACAAGTTATTAAAGTTATTTCCCTTTTCCCTTCTGTACGTTGTGATGTACAGCTTAGGTCCTCTGGTACAACTTGATATTTTTTATACACAGAGTATTTTATAGTTTTTCCTGTATAGTCTGTTATTTCTATCATATCTCCTTCAACTAATGTTGGAACTTTGCTAAAAAATTTTGAATTTTTATAGTTATGACCTACTATGCAGAAGTTTCCTATTTTGTTTGGGTTTGATCCCCAAAATTTTGTTGGTGAATTTTTAAGTAATGCTTCTGTTTCTTCTTCTGAATGTGTTTGTCCATCTGTGATTGCATAATTTACATTTATTTTTGGTATATTTATTGAAGCTATTTTTGTATACTTAAATCCCTCTTTCGTTGTTTCCACTTCTAAATCTGTTATTTTTTTCTTTGTTGCAATTGGTTGTTGTACTTGTTTTTGTTCATTCGCTGTTGATTGCGCTTCTTTATTTTCGTCTATAACTACTAATAATATATTGTCTTTTGCTATTGTCGAGTCGTCTTCTTGTGGTATTTCAGTGTTGAAATCACTTAATATTGCTTGTGATGTTTCTTCACTTTTGTTTTTGTCGTATTCAGCATAAATGGCTACAGAAATTAAAATACATATTACAAAAATCGATAAAAAGAAGTCAAATTTGTAGACTTTCTTTTTTCTTTTCAGTTCAGGTGTTATATATAATTTTTTTGTAACCAAAATCTGATTCATCTTTCTCTCCTTCTTTATACTCTATTTTATTATAACATACCTACTATATTTTTTGAATAGTTTTTATAAAATCTTATTAGCAATATTTGCAAAATCTTGTAAACTAAGCATTTCTGCCCTTACATTTTCGGCTAAATTTAGTTCTTTTAAAATCTTTATACCTTCTTCTTTATTTAAAAAGACCTTTGTGTTTGTTAGTGCATTTAGTAGTGTTTTTCTTCTTTGCATAAATGCACTTTTTATTATTCTAAACATTACTTCTTTGTTTTTAACCTCTATTGGTGGATTATTTCTTACATTTAATTTTATTACTTTTGATGTAACTTCTGGCTCTGGTATAAAAGAATCGTTTGGAACTTCTAGTATTGCTTCTGATTCAGCATAATAATATACTGTATATGTTATTGCCCCTGTGTTTTTTTCTCCTGGCACTGCAATTAATCTATCTGCTACTTCTTTTTGTATCATAACTGTTATGCTTTCTAAATCCAACTCTTCTTCTAATAATTTCATTATTATTGGAGTTGTTATATAATATGGTAGATTTGCTACTATTTTTACATTCTCTATGTTGTTTTTTTGTTTCTCTTCTTTTATTATATTTTTTAAATCTACTTTTAGAATATCTTGATTTATTAGCTCAAATTTTTCGTATAATTTAAATCTATCTTCTAAGATTTTTATCATTTTCTTATCTAGCTCTACACATATTACCTTTTTTGCTTTTTCTAATAAATACTTTGTAAGTGTTCCTAGCCCTGGGCCTACTTCAATTACTAAATCATTTTCCCCTATTTTACTGCTTTCCACTATACTTTCTACAACGTTTTGACTTATTAAAAAGTTTTGTCCTAATGATTTGTTTGCTTTTATGTTGTATTTTTTCATAATATATCTTGTTTCTTCTAATATATTTTCCATAAACTTTTCTCCATTTTCTGATGTTTTTGGGGACGGAGCAAAAAAACATCGCCTCAAAAACATATTTCTAATTGTAATAATAATATTTTATTATAAATATGTGAATTTTTCAAGTTTTTATTGCTTTTTGTCCCTTTTTAATATAAAATTGAATTACAAATTTTGAACTAAAGAGGCGTATTTATATGAAAGATAAAAAGAAATCAAATATAGTAAAAATGAAAACATCCTTTGAGTCCAAAAATCTAATTCATACAAAAAAATTAAGAATAACTTTAATAGTAACTGTTCTAATTTTTATAGCTTTACTGATTAAAATTGGATTTTTACAATTTGTTGAAGGTAGTTCTTTAAAAGAACGCGCATATAATCAACAAGCAATAAATCAAATTATTAGCCCTAAACGTGGAAATATCTACGATTCTACTGGAAAAGCTTTGGCTATTGGCGCACAGGTTGATACGATTACAATTAATCCTTCTAAAATTGTTAAAAATTCTGAGGAAGATACAAAAGATTATAAAGAAAAAGTTGCAAAAGGATTGTCTGAAATCTTCGAGCTTGATTATAATGAAACTCTTCAAAAAGTCTCTTCTGAGGCTAAAGTCGAAACAATTATAAAAAAAGTTGAGCAGGACAAAGTCTCTAAATTAAAAGATTGGATGAAAGAAAATAAAATATCAGTTGGAATTAATATTGATGCTGACACAAATAGATATTATCCTTATAACACAGTCGCTTCGAGTCTTTTAGGATTTTGTGGTAGTGATAACCAAGGTTTGAGCGGAATTGAGTCAAAGTGGAATTCTGTATTAACTGGTACACCTGGAAAAATTGTTAGTTCTAAAGGTGGTGACCAAAAGGAAATTCCAAATGCTGGTGAATCTTACATATCGGCTGAGAATGGTAGTGATTTAACACTTACAATTGACTTAAATATTCAAACTATTGTGGAAAAATACTTGAAACAAGTTGTTGATGATAATAATTGTAACCGTGGTGGAAATGTTATTGTTATGAACCCTAAAAATGGTGATATTCTAGCAATGGCATCATATCCAGATTATGATTTAAACTCACCTTATACACCAAATGCTACTTTGGCCAAAACTTATGACTCACTTTCTAGTGAAGAAAAAAGTGAAGCTCTTTATAAAATGTGGTCTAACAAATCAGTTGCAGACACATATGAACCTGGTTCAGTTTTTAAAGTAATCACTTCTGCTATCGCATTAGAAGAAAACATCACTTCAACTGACGTCGCAGGTGATTTCATTTGTAAAGGATATGAAGAATTCGCAGACGCTTCTCAATCTCAACCAATTAGAATTAATTGTTGGTCTAAAACTCCACATGGAGAATTATCTTTAAGAGGTGCTCTAGCAAAATCTTGTAACCCTTCTTTTATGCAATTAGGAAAACGTATCGGAATACAAACTTTATATAAATATTATGAAGCTTTTGGATTATTCAAATCTACTAACTCTGGACTATATGGAGAACAAGGTAGTATATTTACACAGTTAAACAAAGTTGGACCTGTTGAACTTGCTACTATGTCTTTTGGGCAAAGACTAAATGTTACTCCATTACAAATGATTACAGCTATCTCTTGTATAGCTAATGACGGTAAATTATTGCAACCACGAATTGTAAAAGAAATAAAAAACACAGATACTGGTTCAGTAACAGAAGTCCCTGTAACAGAAGTAAGACAGGTAATCTCAAAATCAAATGCCCAAAAAATAAGATCTATGATGGAAACTGTTGTAACAGACGGTTCTGGTAGACACGGTGCAGTCGCTGGATATTCTATTGGTGGAAAAACAGGTACATCTGAACCACCTTATAACAAACCTGAAGAAGGATACGTTGCATCTTATGTAGCAATCTCACCAGTTGAAGACACTCAATTAGTACTTCTATTAACATTATATGACCCACCAAAAACTAACTTCCAAGGTGGAAGCCTTGCCGGCCCTGTTGTTAATCAAATGTTAACAGAGATACTACCTTATCTTGGTATCCCTTCTAGCAACACAGAAACTGACAATTCATCAGACAATTTGATTATTGTACCAGATGTAAGAAACAAAACTGTAACAGAAGCAGAAAAAGTTTTAAAAAATGCTGGCTTCACAGTTAAAACATATGTCAATGGTGACCCTAACAATCTGTTAGTCTCTGACCAAACTCCAAAGCCTGGTGCTTATTTGTCTAAAAACTCTATTATCATACTTTATGGCCAAGGTAGCGAAGTTTCAACTTCTGTTACTGTCCCTGACTTGAAAGGCTTATCTGCATCAGCTGCTACTAGTGCGTTGAGAGATAAGAATTTGAATATTAGTATTGAGGGTTCTGGAAATGTTATTTCTCAAGATTATATTAAGGATGAACAGGTTCAGGAAGGTACTATTGTAAAAGTTACATTGAAACAAAATTTAGTATATACACAATAAAAAAAGCCTGCCAAGGGGGACGGACCTCTTTGGCAGGCTTTTTGCCACTGGGGACGGTCCTTTTTGACAATTTTTTGCCACTAGGGACACTCCTTGGGACTGGACGATTGCCGGAAGGATATATGCGAATTTTTTTTGTTGTTTGCTTGAATGGAGTGAAATCTATAATTTGTAAGTTTATATAAAAAGTAATGTTCGCGGGCAAATTCTTATTTTTATTTTTCATAAATTCTTCGGTTCCCTGCATAAAAAAAGAAATTCTAAAATTATGTTATGGCACCCTTCCGTGTCAAGCACGAACTCTTTCCATAACATAATTAAAGAATTTCTAATATTATTCCAGTCACATTCATCATTTATTCAAAATATAAAATAAGAATTTGAGCCTGAGTGAAAAATTCGTTTTATATAAACATACAAATTGTTATTGAACGCAATGAACAAAAACAACAAAAAAATTCGCATATATCCTTCCGGCAATCGTCCAGTCCCAAGGAGTGTCCCTAGTGGCAAAAAATTGTCAAAAAGGACCGTCCCCAGTGGCAAAAATCTGCCAAAAAGGTCCGTGTACTGAACCCAAAAAGTTGGACAATATAAATTAGGCTACTAACATGGAATGT
>CASSLW010000039.1 GCA_949443285.1 uncultured Clostridia bacterium | reverse complement strand
CATTTTAGTTTACAAATAAATTTAATTTTTGGGACATTTTCATTTACTAGTCACATATTTTTTCAAAAATATGAAAAATTCCTTGCAAAATAGGAAAAATGTGGTATAATAATTAAGCTATATGAATAAAAGAAAGGATTGAAAACAATGAATAGTAAATTAGAAAACACAAAAAACGCAAATGAAGTAAAAGTAGAAATAACAGTAGAGGCTGAAAAATTTGATGCAGCAATAAAAAAAGTATATTTTAAAAGTGCAAAATATTTCAACATCCCAGGATTTAGAAAAGGAAAAGCACCAATGCAAATAGTAGAAAAATATTATGGAAAAGAAATATTCTACGAAGACGCATTCAACGAAGTAGCAGAAGAAGCATTAGAAGAAGCAGTAAAAGAACATAACCTAGAAGTAGTATCTAGACCAGATATCGAAGTAAAACAAATAGAAAAAGGAAAAGACCTAATCTTTGTAGCAACAATGCAAACAAAGCCAGAAGCTGAACTTGGAAAATATAAAGGTATAGAAATCAAAAAAATAGAGTATAATGTAACAGACGAAGACATCGAACACGAACTAGGACATATGCAAGAACACAACTCAAGACTAGTATCAATAGACGAAAGACCAGTTGAAAGTGGAGATATCGCAACAATAGACTTTGAAGGATTCGTAGATGGAGTAGCATTTGAAGGTGGAAAAGCAGAAAAGCACGACCTAGAAATAGGAAGCAACACATTCATCCCAGGATTTGAAGACCAAGTAATCGGAATGAAAATAGATGAAGAAAAAGACATAAACGTAACATTCCCAGAAGAATACTTCTCTAAAGAATTAGCTGGAAAAGAAGCAACATTCAAAGTAAAAGTACATGAAATTAAGAAAAAAGAATTACCAGAATTAGATGACGAATTTGCAAAAGACGTAAGCGAATTTGATACATTAAAAGAATTAAAAGAAGACATCAAAGCAAAAAAAGAAAAACAAAATGAAGAAAGAGCAAAATACGAAATACAAGAAGCAGTAGTAAAAGCTCTATGTGAAGACATGAAAGTAGAAATACCAACAGGAATGATAGAACTAGAAGTTGAAAATATGTTAAAAGACATCGAACAACGTCTATCATACCAAGGTCTAAAACTAGAACAATATCTTCAAATGATGGGTAAAACAGAAGCGGATATCAAAAAAGAATATGAACCACAAGCAATTGAAGGAATAAAATCAAGACTAGCTTTAGAAGCAGTAATCAAAGCAGAAAAAATTGAAGCAACAGACAGCGAATTAGAAGAAAAAATGAAAGAAATGGCAAAAAATTACGGAAAAGAAAACGATGAAGGATTCCTTAAAAATGAAAATGTTAAAAATTACATAAAACAAGGAATAGCTTCAGAAAAAGCAATCGACTTCTTAGTAAAAAATGCAAAAATAAAATAATTTGAAAACAAAAACCAAGGAGGAAAACAATGTTAGAAAAGAACAGTTTAGTACCATATGTAGTGGAACAAACAAGTAAAGGAGAAAGATCATACGACATATTCTCAAGACTATTAAAAGATAGAATTATATTTTTAGGAGAAGATGTAAATCCAACAACATCAAGCCTAATAATAGCACAATTACTATTTTTAGAGTCAGAGGACCCAGATAAAGAAATAAGTCTATATATCAACTCTCCAGGTGGTTCAATTACAGATGGAATGGGAATTATAGACACAATGAATTATATAACATGTCCAGTATCAACAATATGTATAGGAATGGCAGCAAGTATGGGAGCAGCTTTACTTGCAGCAGGTGAAAAAGGTAAAAGATTTGCAACACCAAATGCAGAAATACTAATACATCAACCACTAATCGGTGGTGGCGGACTATCAGGTCAAGCAACTGAAATCAAAATACATGCAGATCATCTTGTAAAGACAAGAGAAAAATTAAACAAATTTTTAAGTGATAGAACAGGTCAAACAGTTGAGACAATTCAAAAAGATACTGAAAGAGATAATTATATGACTGCTGAAGAAGCTTTAAAATATGGTTTGATAGACGGGATTATGGACAAAAGAAAATAGCAATTTGAAAACCTTAGAAAGGAAGAAATGAAATGACAAAAAATGATATTCCCAAAAGTATAAGATGTTCATTTTGTGGAAAAGCACAAGAGAATGTAAGAAAAATAGTAGCAGGACCAGGAGTATATATATGTGACGAATGTGTAGACCTTTGTACAAGTATAATAGAACAAGAAATGTATGAAGACGAAAAAGCAGGGTACACACTAAACGAACTAAATAATGTACCAAGTCCAAAAGAAATAAAACAAATATTAGACGAATATGTAATAGGCCAAGATGATGCAAAAAGAACATTATCAGTAGCTGTTTACAATCATTATAAAAGAATAGCACACGAAGAAAATGCTAACAAAGATGATATAGAAATACAAAAAAGCAATATCTTGCTATTAGGACCAACAGGATGTGGAAAAACGCTATTAGCAAGAACTTTAGCAAAAATACTAAATGTACCATTTGCAATAGCAGATGCAACAACACTAACAGAAGCAGGATATGTAGGAGAAGATGTGGAAAACATCTTACTAAAACTAATCCAAGCAGCAGACGGAGATATACAAAAAGCTGAAAAGGGAATTATATATATTGACGAAATAGATAAAATAACAAGAAAATCTGAAAATCCGTCAATAACAAGAGATGTTAGTGGAGAAGGTGTGCAACAAGCCCTACTAAAAATTATAGAAGGAACAATTGCATCAGTACCACCACAAGGTGGAAGAAAGCATCCAAATCAAGAATTAATACAAATAAATACTGAAAATATCTTAATAATATGTGGTGGAGCATTTGAAGGCTTAGAAAACATAATAAAAGATAGAACAGGTGAAAAAGCAATAGGATTTGGAAAACAAGTAAAAACTAAAAAAGACATAGAACAATTTGAAGTATTTAAAGAATTGCTACCACAAGACTTATTAAAATTTGGTTTAATACCAGAATTTATAGGAAGATTACCAATAATAGCAACATTAAAAGAACTTGACAAACAAGCCCTAATCAAAATTCTAGTAGAACCAAAAAATTCTTTAGTAAAACAATATCAAAAACTATTTGAAATAGACGACGTAGAACTTGTATTTAAGCCAGAAGCTCTAGAAGCAATTGTAGATAAAGCAATTGAAAGAAAAACTGGAGCAAGAGGACTTCGCTCAATTATAGAAGAAATAATGAGAGATATAATGTTTGAAATACCATCTAATCCGAATATAGAAAAATGTATAATTACGAAAGAAACAGTGGTAGAAAGCAAAGAACCAGAAATTGTTATAAATGAAAATAAACAACCTAAAGTTGTTAATGTTAAGAAAAAAAGACAAACTCCAAAAGGAACAGAAAAAGAAACAGCATAAAATATAAATAAAAAATCCAGCAGTTGCTGGATTTTTTGTTAGACCGAAGAGAATTAGATTAGTAAAATCTCTTCAAAACGAAAAACAAATCAATCATTTGTCTTAGGTAAGTTTTCCCACTTTCTTCTAAGAGAAGGATCTACGATTGTTTCTCCATAAGATAATGGTACAGGAAGATTTCCACGTTTGTATCCATTATTTGCTAATTCATTGAAAACTTTCCAATCCTTTGTCAAATAAGTGCTACCATCATTATAAACAAAAACGATAACATTATTATTAGTGTCATAATGACCAATTTTTCTTTCAACATTATCATCGAATTCAGTTCGAGTAATAATAGGATAGAAAGTGTTTCTTAGATTTGTAAGCTCGTGAATAGTTTCTATTCCATTATCAGGAATTCTAAGGCATTTTTTAGTTAGAAGTTCCTTAGATAATGCATGAATACCATTAACCTCACAGTAGGTTAAACAATCACTTTGAAACCGTTCCATTTCAATGTTTTTCGAATCTTTTGTCTTGTTCATAAATATATCCTCCGATCACAATTCAAATTATACCATAATTTACATAAAAAGTCAATGTCCATTGGGGACACATCTATAAAACTTTTTTGGTCTGTCCCCAAAAAGCTATTGAAACTAAAAAACTATTGTGGTAGAATAAAAAACAGTCAAAGAGAAATGCTAAAATGGGAGGAAAACAATGAAAAGAATGTTTATAATAATAATAATTTTAGCAACAATACTTATAGGAATGATTATATACCGCAAAACAGCCGTAGGAACAAAAGACAATATAAACGTACAAGAAATTGAAAAGATAGAAGAATATGTGTCTAAAATATATATGTGGAAGGAAGTAACAAACGAAGCATTACCAGTATTTACAGATATAAATCAAGCACCAGATATATGGATATGGGAAGTTATAAATCAAAATTTAGAAAATTATGAAATAACATATGAAGAAATAGAAGAAACCGCGAAGAAAATATTTGGACAGGGATTTGATAAACAGTTTCCAAAAGAGGGCAGTGAAACAATTAAATATAATGAAGAAACAAAAATGTATTACACAACAGGAATGGGATTAGATGAAGATTCAGATACATTTTTATTAAGTGACATAAAGAGGACCAAAGAAGGGTACACAGTGGAAATTGTAGAATATTTAGAGAACTACTCAGAAGAACAAAGTGTAATAATAAAAAATCTTGAAAGGGAAGAGATAGGAAGAGTAGGGATAAATGACAGCGAAACAAAGATGCAAGAAATAGTTAAAAACAATATAGATAGGTTTAGTAAGAAAAAAATATACTTGAATGAAAAAGAAGGAACAATATATATACAAAAAGTGGAAAAATAAATGAGAAAGGCAAAAAGAATAGATGTTAAAAGAATTAGAGAAATGTACGATATGCCCACACAAATGCAAAATAAATAGAAATGAAAATCAAATAGGAAGATGTAAAGCAAAAGATACAGTGAAAATAGCGTTATACTCAATACATGATTTTGAAGAACCATGTATTAGTGGAGAAAAAGGCTCAGGAACTGTGTTTTTTTCTAATTGTAATTTGAATTGTGTATACTGCCAAAATTATGAAATAAGTCAGCTAGGGAAAGGCAAAGAAATAACAATAGAAGAATTGGCAGACATATTTTTAAAGCAACAAGCAAAAGATGTAGAAAATATCAATTTAGTAACCCCAACAAGTTATGTGCCACAAATAATAGAAGCAATAAAAATAGCAAGAGAAAAGGGATTGAAGCTTCCAATAGTTTATAATACAAATTCATATGAAAACATTGATACTCTAAAAATGCTAGAAGGCTATGTAGATATTTATCTGCCAGATTTAAAATATGCAGATGATAAGCTTGCAAAGGATTATTCTAATATAGAAAATTATTTTGAAATAGCAACACAAGCAATAAAGGAAATGATAAGACAGGTTGGAAAAACAAAGATAAATGAAAATGGGATTATGAAAAAAGGTGTGCTTATAAGACATTTGGTTTTACCAAATAATGTAGATAATAGTAAAAAAGTTCTAAAGTGGATAAGAGAAAATCTACCTAAAAGTACTTATGTAAGCATTATGGCTCAATATTTTCCAACATATAAAGCAAAGGAGATGACTGATTTAAATAGAAAGTTAACTAAAAAAGAATGGAGTGAAATAGAAGATTATATTGATGAACTTAATATAGAGAATGGATATGTTCAGAAGTTAGGTGAACATGAAGAAGAATATGTGCCAAAATGGGATTTGAGGTAGTTACTAAACTGTAACATTAACTTTTTTAGGCTACCATGTATTACTTATTGACGTAAAGTCTTTCTAAAAAGTAAAATAATAATAAGCTAAAGATAGAAAGGTTGATAGAAATGAGTAAACAAGGATTAAATAAGGGCATCACATTAGTAGCATTAGTAATAACAATAATAATTTTGTTAATCCTAGCGCGGAGTAACAATAGCAGCATTA
>CASSLW010000038.1 GCA_949443285.1 uncultured Clostridia bacterium | reverse complement strand
ATACTTGAAAGGAGGTGAATTAAGTAATGGCTGGGAGTATAGAAAAAAGAGGAAAAAATAGTTACAGGCTAACAGTGGCTGAAGGATTCGACTTAAACGGAAAACCTATGATACACAGAAAGACAGTCCATGGAACTAAAAAAGATGCAGAAGTTGAACTCGCAAAGTTTGTTACTGAAGTACAAAATGGTTTAGTTGTTGATGGTAAATCTCTTAGATTTTCTGAATTTACAGAAATATGGAAGCGAGATTATGGTTCAAAAGAACTTGCTCCTACTACATACAAGCCTTATTGTAGAATGTTAGAAACAAGAATTTTACCATACTTCGGACATTTTTACATCAATAAAATTAGACCAACTGACATTATGAAGTTTTATGACCTGCTTGAAAAAGATACTCAGTTAGTTAGAAAAAAAGGCAACAATGGTTCAAAGACTAAAAAGCCCTTATCTGGTAAAACAATTTTAGAGCATCGCAGATTATTAAGAGCAATGCTTCATAAAGCAGTTTATTGGCAATTAATAGTTGCAAATTCTGCAGAGCGTGTTCGAGCACCTAAAGCTAAAAAACCTAAAACAAGATCTTATGATGATGAGCAAACTAAAATATTATTAGAAAATCTAGAATTACTTTCTGTAGAAGATACTAAGTATAAAGTTGCCATCATTCTAACAATCTTTACTGGTGTTCGTTTAGGCGAGTTAATGGGACTAGAGTGGCAAGATGTTGATTTTAAAAATGGAATCATTTGTATTAATCGTTCTAGTCAGTATCTATCTGATATTGGAGTTTTTACAAAAACACCTAAAACAGAAAGTTCCATTAGAGAGATTGCAATACCCGAATTTATCATTTCTTTACTTGAGGAATATAAGTTATGGTATGAAGAACAAAAATCGATTTACGGTGAATTATGGACTAATTCTGATAGGTTATTTGTACAAGCTGATGGCAAACCAATGCATCCTTCTTCAATTAGCAAATGGTTTGTTAGATATGTAAGTACAATTGGATTACCTGTAATTAATTTTCACGGATTAAGACATACAAATGCAAGTTTACTAGTAGCACAAAATGTTGATATAGCAGTCGTTTCTGCAAGACTTGGTCATGCACAAATAAGCACTACACTAGATTTTTATGTGCATCCACTACTTTCTCATAATAGGAAAGCTGGATATGCACTAGAAAACTTGTTATTGCCAACAAGGTCTTAATTTGAACTTTTTTCTAATTTTCACAAACGGAAAGAAAAGCCGTTACAATTTTCACGATACAAAAATAGAAGGCAACTAAATATGAAAATTTAGATTTCCCATTGCCTTTTATTTTATAAAAAATATATAAAATTTTAATGATTTTTTGTTAGAATTTAAGTAGTTTGAGGTACTTATTTTACCCAACTTTTACCCAATTTGACATAATAGTACTTAAAAATAGCATTATTGTAAACAAATTGGAGACAACAAAAAATCACTAAAACCGTTATAGTTCTAGTGATTGGAGTTTGGTTGCGGGGGTAAGACTCGAACTTACGACCTTCAGGTTATAAACTCACCACCCCTATAAATAATTTCTATCCACCTTCACTCAATCCTTATCCACAATATACTCTATCGCACAACTCTCTATCAAAGCCTCATACACATCACCATACAACTCCAGTGACCTATCAACCTCAATCGAATAAAACCTCACCACATCTTCATCATACAGCTCCACGCTCTTCTCCGCTTCAAGCACAGCACCCAAACGCTCCATAGTCCTCCACGACGCAGGATTACCTTTATCCGCATCAAGCAAAACCCTTTTAATACCGCACTCCTTGCACACCTTTAAAGCTAAATACAAATTTACCTTATTATACCCCTTACCTCTTTCCATCGGTCTAATACAATAACCTATATTTCCTCCAAAATTCATTAATTTCTGATTTAACTTAGTTCTTATATTTGCCATTCCAATTATCTTATTATCATCAACCCTTATAAGAAAATACGTTCTCGAAGGCACTTTGTCTTCAGTAACCTCTCTTGTATAATCTTCATCAAGTTTTTTTAGCCATCCCTCATAATCCTCTAAATATCTAGCCAGTCCACCAACACCATTAATTTTAGAACCATATTCATAAAACTCATTAATAAAATCTATAGCTTCCTTTTTTCTATTAATATTAGGTTTTTCATATCTAAATTTCATTTTACCTCTCCACCTTATACACCTTTCCACAATTATATCACACACTGTTCATAAATATCCACTACATTAAAATTTCCTTGACTTTCCCCAGCAAATATAATATTCTAAAAGCAAATAAAAAATAGAGGTGACATGCAATGATAGGATCCCCTGTCGACTACGACAAAAAATTCAAAGAAAACCTACCTATTCAACTAGCAAAACTTGACTGGGACTTAAAAAAATATCTAAAATTATTACCCGGAAAAGAAGTGTTAGATTTAGGAATTGGACAAGGGAGAAATTCCATTCCATTAGCAAAGTTAGGTTATAACATTACAGGCGTTGACTTCTCTTACAAAAATTTAGAAAGATGCAAAGAACTTTGCCCTGAATTAAATTTAGTAAGAGCAGATATACGAAATTTTGAAATAGAAAAAGATAAATATGATTTAATTTCATCAAGATGTGTCTTGCATTTTTTTCATAAAGAAGATATGTATAAAATAATAGATAACATCAAGAAGAACTTAAAAATTAATGGCTTGGTCTATATTTATGTGTTTTCATTGGAAGACCCAAAATTACAGAAACTTACCAATCTAAATACCTTCGAAGTGCTAGGCAATAACATTTTGCACAATGTTATAAATGATACTTTTGTTAGTTTCTTTACAAAAAATGAAATATTAGATTTATTTAGTGATTTCAAAACTATTTCTATTTCAGAAGAATATTTCTTGGATCAGGGTAATAATACTCCCTATTATTCAGGAATTATAAAATATACTGGTCAAAAAATAACTAATTAACTAGAACCCTAACTTTTAAAGACTTCAATAAAGCGGAACTTTGTTCCGCTTATTGTAACTATTTTTTCCTTGCCTTAAAATTTACAGCCTCCAATTCAAAATTTTCCTCTATTTTTCCATTTATTTTATAAAACTTAGGTACATCTGAATATATCTCTCCAAGCCTATAAATAAAATACCTATCCCCGTATTCATTTGAAGCCTCAATTTCATTTATAGAAATATCAAAAGCCTGATTTACACTCTTATTTGTTCCTTTAACCTCAATATAAATCTCTACATATTCTCCATTTCTTTTTTCAAAAGACTTAATATCATAACCTGCACCGTTGCCATTTTCCTCTGACTCCCAAAAAACTTTTTTTGCTAAATCTTCTCTTTGCTCTTTTTTCAGCCTTTCTTTTTCCCAATCATATACTAGTTTTTCACTGTCTTTGCCTATCTTTTCTTTTGATAGATTTATTTTGTTATAGTCTGCCTTCCCTTTGCTTGTTTGTGATTTTGCATTCTTTTTTGATTTTTCTTTTACTTTGATATCTTCAAAGCTTACTTCTACCATGTCTCTTTTATCTTTAATCTCATTTTCGATTTCGTCTATAATTATATTGCTATCTATATTCTCCTTTATATCTTGATGTGTTTTTTCGACATTAAATCTTGCATCTAATTCTAGCTCTTGCAATCTTTCTGTACTGTCACAATATTTTTCAAGTTCCTCGGTATTTCCACAGTACATAAGCTCTCCACTATTAAGTCTCACGATACATAATGCATAGAAATTAGCTTCTCCAGTTATATTAGCAATCTCAATCAAGTTTAGCTCTTCTACTTCTATATAATTTAATCTTTCTAACAAATCTTTTCCTTTTTTCGTTATTTTATATGTTAAAAAATCCACTTCCGCTATAAAGCCATTTTGTTTTAATACTTCTGCACAAAAATATGCCCTAAAGTACACATCTTTTGCAGTTGTGGCTTTTTGTAGCTCTATCCCTTCTCTTTTTCCATTTACTAACTTCCAAAATTCTTTTAGTAGATATCTTTCTCCGTCTCTCATATATTTCAAAATGTCATATGTATGTTTTTCAAAGTTGAATATTCCTGCTATTCTTAATACTCTATATGCTTCATTCATATTTTGTTTAACTGCTATTGCCATTAGTTCTCCTATATGTCTACACAAAGTTGAGTCTATAACTTTAAATCCAAACTTATCGTACATTTTAGATATTTCTTTTTCTTCAATTTCAAATAACTTGGCAATTTCATTTATCATTTTATTTTGTACTATTCTCATGGTATATAAATTTTCTTTTGTAAGATTGCTAATGTTTACAGAGCCTTTCTTATCTTTTATGTCTAATAATTTTCCATAAACATCCATTGTTGCAATTTCTTCACCCTTCATTTGAGGTCTTATCTGCTTTATTCTTTTGATATATTTTTCTAATTCATTACATATTTGTAATTGGTCATCATCTTCTTTATTAAATTCTTCTATTTTATTTAGCACGTTTTGGTCTTTTGAAATGTGTTTTATATATTCTATTGTATTTTCTAATTTTTGATTTTCATTAATTGGATAGTCTATTTTTAATGCATATATTTGCAATAGACTTTTTAATAATGATTTAGGATTATTTTTTTGAAATTTGTAATACCACCTGTACAAATCCATTTGAGAAGCGTATTCTGTTGCTTTTACTCTTTCGTCTATTTCTGCTATTTTTTCTGTGTCATAAATTTTTACTCCATAATTTTCTATGTAGTAGTCTAATTCTGTTGGATTATTTTTTCTTTTTTCAAATTGACACATACTCCAAAATAATATTTCCATATTGTTTTTTGCTGCATATTCGCTTATATCTATAAGTTTTTCGTTTAGGTCTCTTATTCTTACATCAGATAGAAAACAAAATGCTGGCATTTCATCGCTTTTCCCCCATGCGTATTCAGAAAAGACATATATTTTTTCTACTTGTAGGCCTGTTAATTTTGATAGTTCTTCTTTTGTTTTTAGTGCTAGTTTTATTTTTTCATCTGTTATTTTTTTGGTTTCATAAATTTCCATGTATTCTAATACTTTTTTGTCAATTCTTTTATCCATTTTGTTTCTCCTAAATGATACTGTATTTTTTTACATTATATCATTTTGTTTTTACTAAATAAATTATTTTTGAATATTTTCTCAATTTTTTCATATAATTAAAATAAAGGTATTGACAATCGCCTGTTATCGTAGTACAATAGATATTGTCAGTAACATCGCGGGGTGGAGCAGTTGGCAGCTCGTTGGGCTCATAACCCAAAGGTCGATAGTTCGAGTCTATCCCCCGCAACCAAAAATTATCAAGCATTTGCTATAATATAGCAGATGCTATTTTTTTACTTTTAACAAGTATTATATAATTGTTGCATTTTTGAAAATTTTTGAATATTTTATGTATTTTTGATTACACTACTTATAAACAAACATTTATGGAGGTAATTTGATGAAACTTTTATATAATATTGTACTTACTCTTGTGATTGTTGGTGCACTTAATTGGCTTCTTATAGGTCTTTTCAAATTTGATTTAGTAGCATCTATTTTTGGCGCAATGAGTACTTTTAGTAGAATTATATATACATTAGTTGGAATAAGCGGAATAATCTCAATTGGACTTTATACAAAAATAAATGAATAATAACAATAAATATGGCTAATAGTTAATTTAAACTATTAGTCTATTATTATAAAAGTTTTATATTCATTCAAGCAAAACAAACTTTATTTACAAGCGAATTTATTTTATGAAAACCGTTTTCCATATTTTTACAAATCCTTTCTTTTAGTTAACATATAAACTTACTTATTGTCCTAAAAAATGTAATATAATAGTTGCTGTTGTTCAAAAATTATAACAATAGGGGTGAAGATTTATACAAAGCGATGACGAACATAACAAATGTGGAACGGTAACAGTTACTGTTTATAAAGATAAGACAGGACAGCCATATTTTACAGTTACAACCGATACAGATGAAGTTTTACCTGTATCATACGTTATTGAAGATACATTATATCTATATTAAACAGACTAACTATACGTTGGTCTTTTTCTTTTATTTATTTGAACATCACACTTTGCATTTTACCTAAAAATTATATAACAATTAACTCTTTAATATTATTAAACTTACTATCGCCAATACCTTTAATATTTTTAATATCCTCTATATTTTTAAACTTTCCATTTTCTTTTCTATAATTAATAATTTTTAAAGCTGTGGCTGTACCAATTCCTGGCAAAGTCTCTAGTTCTGTTTGATTTGCAGTATTTATATTAACTTTAGAATTATTCTTCTTAGAGTTTACAAAATCTTTACTTTTAGCATTCTTTTCAATATCCACATTATTAGATTTTATAATCTCTATTGATTCACTTGAGCTTTCTGAGTTATTATTTTTTTGTGCTTGCACTTCTTCTTTTGTTGGAATTTTTACTTTCATACCGTCTTCTAATAAATAAGCTAAATTTACGTCTTCCATACAAGCATTTTCCTTTAATCCACCAGCTTTCTCTATTGCATCTGCAATTCTACTGTTCTCTTCTAATTCTACTAACCCTTCATTATTAACTGCTCCAGATACATGAACTTTTATCATTTGCTTATCAATTTTTGTTTCGTCTTTGGTGTTATTGTCTTGTGCAATATCTTTCTCTTCTTGGTTTATCTCTAAACTTTCGCCCACTGCAAAAGTTCCACTTCTACCATATACATAGTATCCAATACTTACTATCACAATTACCGAAATTGCTATTACAATCATTTTTTGTTTTTTATTTAATTTATTCATAAAATAATCCATTCCTTTCTCGCTTCGCTCTAAGGCACACATAGGAATG
>CASSLW010000037.1 GCA_949443285.1 uncultured Clostridia bacterium | reverse complement strand
CATTTTCATTTACAAACAAAATAAAAATTTGGGACATTTTCATTTACTAGTCACATTTTCATCTCAAAATTTCACAAAAACCTTTAAATTTACAAAAAACTATGATACAATGTAGAAAATTTCGTAAAAACATATCAAAAGAAAAAATGGAGGGAACAAAAAATGGAATTCAATAGATGCACAAGATGTGGAAACTTTTATGTAGCAGAAGGAAATGTATGTCCAAAATGCAGTAGCAAAGACAACTTCGAACTATCAACATTCAAAACATACATAAAAGAAAACGGACTAACAAACTCACTAGAAACAATATCAGGAGAAACAGGGATATCTGTAAAAAACCTTAATCGCTTCTTAGGTTACGACGAACTAAAAAACTATGGAAAAGAACTAAATAACATAGATGCAGAAAACAACTTTGGCTTTACAGGAATAACATTTAATTAATCGCACAAGAGTTAACACTATATTCATAGAACTTGTGTCACAAGAAAGGACTGAAAATTATGCAAAACGTAATGGATATATTAGAAGAAAGAAACTATATTGAACAATTAACACACCCAAAAGAAATAAAAGAACTTTTAGAAAAAGAAAAAATATCATTTTATATTGGAATAGACCCAACAGCAGACAGCTTACATATTGGACACTTTGTTTCATTAATGGTTGCTAGCCATTTACAAAAATTTGGACATAGACCTATAATTTTAGTAGGTGGAGCAACTGCCGCAGTTGGTGACCCTTCTGGAAAAACAGATATGAGAAAAATGCTTTCAAAAGAAGAACTTGCACACAATGTTGAATGTTTAAAACAACAAATATCAAAATTAGTTAGCTTTGAAGGTGAAAATGCTGCAATAATGGTAAACAATGCAGATTGGCTTTCAAACGTAAAATTTGTAGACTTTATGAGAGAAATCGGAAGTCTATTTTCAGTAAATAAAATGCTTGCAGCTGAATGTTATAAACAAAGGCTAGAAACAGGACTAACATTTTTTGAAATGAGTTATATGTTAATGCAATCATACGATTTTTGGCACTTATATAATGAATATGGATGTAAACTTGAAATTGGTGGAAACGACCAATGGTCTAATATTATAGGTGGAGTTGAACTAATAAGAAAAATTGGAAAAGATGATTCTTTTGGTTTAACATTTAAACTTCTTACAACAAAAGAAGGCAAAAAAATGGGTAAAACTGAAAAAGGAGCATTATGGCTAAACCCAGAAAAAACATCACCATATGAATTCTATCAATATTGGAGAAACGTTGAAGATGCAAGTGTTGGTACAGTTTTAAAAATGCTAACATTCTTGCCAACAGAAAAAATAGAAGAATTAGCTAGTCTAAAAGATGAAAAAATAAATGAAGCTAAAAAAATAGCAGCATTTGAAATAACAAAACTAATCCATGGCGAAGAAGAAGCAAAAAAAGCTGAAGAAGCTGCTAACGCCCTATTCAATGGCCAAGGAAGCTTAGAAAATATGCCAACAGTTAAATTAGAAGATGCAACTATTTCTGTTGTAGACGCAATTGTATTAACAGGAATTGCACCTTCAAAAAGTCAAGCTAGGACATTAATTAATCAAGGAGCTATATCTTTAAATGATGAAAAAATCTCTGATATTAATTATAAATTATCTGATGCAAACTTTGAAAAAGGTTTCGCAATCTTGAAAAAGGGTAAAAAAATATTCTACAAACTAGAAAAATAAATCTTTTAATTGCAGAAGGTGTTTTTTGGGACAGACCTAAAAAACACCTTCTTTTTTTGCTCCGTCCTTAAATACATTAACTTTATTTTTTTCTTGTGTTATCATATTCAAGTACTTCACAATTTTTTAATTTATAATTATTATAATTTCCGTCTTTGGGTTCTCCTTCAAAATAACATTTTATATATATACTCACTCCTGCATGTGTTACAACTAATACATTTTTCCCTGCATACTTTTCTTTTAGTTCATCAAAAAAATCTGTTATTCGACCTCTAAAGTGAGGTAAAGATTCTATTCCTAATTTTTGTTCCTTCTCGTCTGTAAAGTCTACCATATTTTCACATTCAGTTTTTAACTTTCCTTCTAATTGTCCATTGCATCTCTCAATTATTCTATCGTCAATTTCAATTGGTTCATCTGTAATTATTTGCGCTGTTTCAAAAGCTCTTTTTAATGGGCTTGAAAATACCTTGTCAAATTTAATTCCTTTTAACTTTTCTTTTGTTTTTTCTGCCTGTTTTCTTCCTCTTTCATTTAATTCAATATCTATCCTACCTTGAAATCTTCCTTCAAGATTCCAATCAGTTTGTCCATGTCTAACTACATATATCATTTTGTTTTCCTCATTTATTAATTATATTACTTATCTATCAAATTTTCAATTATTTATTGCTATCTCGTTAGCCTAATGTGATGTTTTTTTGCTCCGTCCCCAAAAACATCACCTACTCTTCTCCACAATTTCAACAATATCAGCAATATATTCTCCGATAATAGGAATATTTAGCGTCACAATTTTTTGAAGCAAAATAACAAGAATGGCAGTAATAACAGTAACACCTATACCGAATACCAATCCCTCTAAAAATACCAGCAAGCAAATTTCTTTTTATAATTTCTTTTCTATTTCCTAAAATATAAGTAAGTTCAACAAAATTACCTTCTTCCAAAAGGTCTCTTAACTTATCAATCGAGAAACTTAAAATATTCATTTTTTCCTTTACTTCCATTTCCTTTTGCGCTTTATTATTTTTAAAAAACATAAAAAATCCACCTTTATTTATTATATTTATGGTGGATTTTTTATTTAATTTTTATACATTGTAAAAACTTTCTTTATCTATTCCTTATTCTAGTATTCGTATTATTTACATTATTTGCAGTATTAGAATTATTTAAATTATTAGTATTTACAGTATTATTGCCTTTTTCACTTTCTTGTGATTGTTCTGTTGTGTCTGTTGTATTTGTTTTATTTAGTTCTTCTTTTTTCTTGTCTTCTGCCTCTTTTAATTTTTCTAAAGAGTCAATTAATTCTTGAAGTTTCTTTATGTCTTTACCAACCATTTCCCAATCGCCATTTTTATTAGATTCTGACAAGTTTCCATTAGCCTTAATAATTGCCTCTATTAAGCCATCAATATCATCTGTATTTTCAACTTGAATATCAACAGCATATTTAGAAAGTAGATTTTCCAATGCTTTCGTTAAGTTGTCACCAATAGCAACTTTATTTCCTGATGCTACTACAACTTTTTTCAAAATTGGCACTTCTGATTCATTAAGCATTGTTTGATAAATTGGTTCTACATATAGTAATGTATTTTTAATTGGAACTATTAGCATTTGTTTAGTTAGCTTTGTTCCTGTAACATTCAGCGCTTCCAATTCTGATGATATAACTTCATCTTCTTCTATTTGCTTGTCTAATTGCATTGGGCCTACTATGTTGCTATCTGCTGAAAATTTATACAATTTTAATTGATTATTTCCATTTTCAGTACTTCCTACTAAATATGATATTATGTTTTGTTTTTCATTAGGTGTATATGTTTGAACTAATCCAAATTTTTCTCCGTCAACTGTATTTAGCATTGTGTAATATGGTTTCATATATGTTCCTGTTGCTTTAGTCGTTTTTGATGAATTATGTTTTGATATATCCCATAAATCATCTGCTCTATATAATACATCTGGTTTTACATTATGATATACTTTTAGCACTTCTGCTTGTACATTGTATAAAAATTCTGGATATACTGTATGTTTAGCAATATCTTGTGGTAATTCTGTTCCTAATGGCATAAACAATTCTGGATAGATTTTTTGATATGCAACTGCAATTGGGTCATTTCTATCTGTTATATAGAATGTCATTGTTCCGTCATAGGCATCTATCAATACCTTTACAGAATTTCTAATATAATTGATTTTTTCTTTTATTCCGTCATGTTCAATAGATGTATATTGTGAATATGGATAGCTAGAAGATACTGTATACGCATCTAATACCCACACAATTTTACCTTCATCTGTTACAACAGTATATGGTTTTTCGTCGTAAATTAGATATGGTAATGCTTTTTTAGCTCTTGTTCTAATTTCTCTATTCATTAAGATTTTGCTATCACTTGTTATTTCTCCTGAAAAGGCTAAATTGATGTCCCCTTTTGTAATTCCTAGTATTAGCTTGTCCAAAAATCCTAATTGCATTCCTGCTTTTCCATTATATGTTGATGCATAATCTGTTCCATTTTCATCTGTATAATCATATTCTTGCTTGTTCTTTGCGTTTGTTGCTATAATTTCTTTTGTTTCTAAACCAAAGTATATGCGTGGTTCAGAAATATTTATCACTTCATCTTTTCCTGATACATCTTTTTGTATATATTGAACATTTCCGGCTTCATTTGCTCTTGTTGCTGAAGCAATTATTGTTCCCATTCCATGTGTATATTCATATGTTTTGTTATTGTATGTTCTTCCTGAGCTTTTGATTTCTCTTGGAGCTACATATACTAATTGCTCGTTTCCATTTATATTGTATTTTGCTAGATTTGCGTTTGGATATTTGAAATATCCTGTTCCTGTTTGACTATCTTCTAATGCTGTTAATACTGTTTCTTTACTCATAATTGGAATGTTATTTATTACATTACTGCTTTCTTCTACTTCCCAATTTGTTATAGTTCCTGAATTTACTAAATTTTCTTCTTCTATATTGATATTATATGCATTTTTAGTATTTACAATATTTTCTTGTATGTATTTTTTCTCTTTATCTAACTCATTTTTTTGAACATAGAATAAATCAAATACTGACATTACTATAAATAATACAACTAAATAACTTGGTATAACTGCAAGGTTTCTAAGTACTCTATTTGTATTTTCCTTTTTAAAGTATTTAATCGCTCTGTGTGCAAATATTATTATTACAACTGCAAATATTGCAAATCCCCATAATTTAACAGTAGCCTCTGTCATTCCAGCACCTGTTATTTCTATATCTTCACTAACAGTCAATATCTTTCCATATAATATATTTTGTGTGTTTAACACTGTCATAGCTGCAACACATATTATAACTAAAAATACGTTTCTTATTAATTTTTTTATAAATAAACTTTCTTTTAGCATCTTGCCTTCAACGCCATCAAAATATCTATTTAACACTATTATGTAATATAAAGCTGTATATATTGATAATCCAACTAAAAGGACTATTGCATATATTAAAGATAACTCTATTAGTGGTTTTTGGAATATGTAATATGATATATCTAATCCATATATTTGGTCTTGCATTCCAAATGCTGTACTATTTGCTACTAACATTATTTTTTGTACAAATATATTTGATACCACAAAACTTGCTATTGATGATATAACTAATGCTAGCGATTTATTTAGTAATTTTGGCATTTCTTTCTTTTCTTTTTCAAAAAATACTTTTAATCCTTTTTTTATTCCCCTATTTGTAAAATATATTATAAAATATAGAGCAACAAAGTTAATTGCCATTATTCCATATCTGTATATTTGATTTGTTTTAAATATGCTTGTATAATTTTCTCCCAGTTCCATATATTCTAAGTAACTTCCTCTTAGACCTATATAACTTATTCCTGCAAATACTATTAAAAATAGTATAACCAAAATCATTCTTATTTTACTTTTATTATTCTTTGTTTCAATTGTAGGTTTTTCTACTTTTTTTGTATTATTATCCACAATTTTACCTCCCTTAAGTTTGAACATCCACTTTTATATTATAGCTTTTACAAAATCCTCAGAATTAAAAATTTCCATATCATCAATTTGCTCTCCAACTCCAATGAATTTGATTGGAATTTTATTTTCTTCAACTATTCCTATTGCTACTCCGCCTTTTGCTGTTCCGTCTAACTTTGTAATTACTAATCCTGTTAAATTTGTTTCTTCTTTGAAAGCTTTTACTTGAGAAATAGCATTTTGTCCTGTTGCTCCATCTATTACAAGCAATACTTCTTTGTCCGCTTCTGCCATTTCTTTGTTTATTACTTTTTGTATTTTATTCAACTCGTCCATTAGGTATTTTTTGTTGTGCAATCTTCCTGCTGTATCTACAATTAGTATATCTGCATTTTTCTCTTTTGTTATTCTTATAGCATCATAAACTACTGATGCTGGGTCTACACCTTCTTCTCTTTTTACTATATCTGCACCTGCTCTTTTTGCCCAAATTTCTAGCTGTTCTACTGCTGCTGCTCTAAATGTATCTGCTGCCGCAACTACTACTTTTTTTCCGTCTTTTGCTAGTCTGTTTGCCATTTTTCCTATTGATGTTGTTTTCCCTACTCCATTTACTCCTACTACTAGTATTACTGATGGTTTTGTGTTTAGGTGCAAGTTTATGTCTGTTATGTCTAGTATTTTTTGCATTTCTTCTCTTAGTGCTTTTTTGACGTCTTCTTCGTCTTGTATTTTTTCTTTTTTTATTCTTGTTCTTAGGTTGTCTATTATTTTTACTGATGTTTCCATTCCTATGTCTGACATTATTAGTATTTCTTCTAGTTCGTCTAAGAAGTCTTCGTCTACTTTTTTGAAGCTTTTGAATACGTTGCTTATTTTTTCGTCAAATGAACTTTTGGTTTTGTTCATTCCTTGTTTTAGTTTGTCGAAAAATCCCATTATCTATTATCCTTTCTTTATTTATTATTTTGCCAAAGGTTATATATATAACCTTTGGCAGAATTATTTATTAAGAATTAAATCTATTAAATAACTCAGTCTTAGCTAATGTAATTTTTTCACCAGTTTTAGTATTCTCTAGCTCAAAATTATCTCCTTCTTGCTTATCCCCTAAAACTAGTAAATATGGTGTTCCTAAAACCTTGCAATCTTTAATCTTAGCACCAATATTTAAATTCTCTCTATCATCCAAAATTGCTCCAATACCATTTCTTTGAAGTTCTGAATATAATTCATTTGCTAATTTAACTTTTTCTTCGTTATCCATTTTTGGTACAATTTGAACTTTATATGGTGCTATTTGCTCAGGTAAAGAAAATCCACAAGCACCCCATTTAGGATCATTTATTAGGCATTGTTCATATAAAGCTGCAACAGTTCTACTTACTCCTATTCCATAGCAACCCATATAATATAATTGTTCTTTTCCTTCCTTATCTGTAAACTTTCCATTCATCATTTCTGAATATCTAGTTCCCAATTGGAATATATGTCCTAATTCCATTGTTCTTATTTCTTTAAACTTAGATATATCTTCAATTCCGTATTCTTCTTTTAAATATTCTTGATAATTTTCTTTTTCCAAAATTTCTGTATTTAAACCTATTCCTGTAGTTTCATCATATAAAATTTTGTCTTCACCTTGGTTTGATATCAGCATAAATTCTTCTGATTTTTTTCCACCCATTGCTCCATTATCAGCTACAATTGGAATTACTTTCATACCTATTTTTTCAAATATCTCTAAAAATGCGGCTCTTACATTTTCATATGATTTTGCCATTTGCTCTGCATCTACATCAAAGCTGTATGCATCAAGCATTGGGAATGATTTTCCCCTTAATAGATATCCTCTTGTTCTTATTTCGTTTCTTACCTTTTCTCCAATTTGATAATATGTTACTGGTAAATTTTTATAAGATTTTAATTTTTCTCTTGCAAATTCTAACATTGCTTCTTCACCTGTTGGTGCTAAACAAAATGTTCCTTTATTGCTTTCTGTAATTAACATTGTTCCGTCATTTATGTAATGGTCATATCTTCCTGAATTTTTCCATATTGTATCTGGTTGTAAAGTTGGAAGCAATACTTCTATACATCCATATTTGTTCAATGTCTCTACTATTATTTGCTCTACTTTTCTTCTTACCAATAATGGTATTGTGTTATATGCAAATAGGCCTGCTCCATATTGAACTAACTGACCTGTTTGTAATAATATACTTTGACCTGGGTACATTTCGTCTATGTTATTTAGTTTTATTGTTCCCATTCCTGTTTGTGATAATTTCATAATTACTCCTCCTCTATTAAATCATCTATTACAATTTGTTTATTCTCATCTAATTTATATTTTGGAAGTTCTGGCAAATCATCTAAAGAGCTATAACCAAACATTCTTAAAAAATCACTTGTCGTTTTATAAGACATTGGTTTTCCCGGCAAATCAATCTTTCCAGCCTCTTCAATCAAACCATACTCTAATAGCTTATACACACACGCATCCGCTGAAACCCCACGTATTGCCTCTATCTCTGCCCTTGTTATTTGTGGATTATACGCTACTATCGCTAATGTCTCTAATGCTGCATTTGACAAGTTTGGTTTTGTTCTTTTATCTAGCACAGGATATACATACTCATATAGTGACTTCTTTGTACATAGTTGATATGAATTTTCTATTTTAATTAACTCAATTCCCCTGCTTTCATTTTTGTATTCTTCTTGCATATTATTTATAATGTTTTCAACATCTTCTTCAGGTAACTCAAGTGCTAGCACAAACTCATTTTTACTTACTGGTCTTCCTGCTGCAAAAAGTATTGCTTCTATTATTGATTTTTTTTGCTCAATCTCCATTTCTTCCCTTCCTTTTTTGTAAAGTTTTGACCTATATATTATGTCAGAAAAACGTTAATATGTCAATATTTTCTTGCACTTTTCACAGATATATGATAAGATATAAAAAAATTGTTTCGGAGGTAATAGTTTGAAAGAAAAATTTATAAAAACAAAACCAAAATAATAGAAAAAGGGCAT
>CASSLW010000036.1 GCA_949443285.1 uncultured Clostridia bacterium | reverse complement strand
TTAGTTATAACAATTATTGTGCTTTTAATTCTAGCAGGAGTAGCAATTGCAACTTTAGCTGGAGATAATGGAATATTAATAAAAGCACAAGAGGCAAAGAATAAAACAGAAGAAACTGGAGATATAGAAAAAATAAATTTAGCAATATTAGAAGCACAAATAGAAAAAAATACATATCAGGGATTAAATCAGGATAATTTACAAGAAGCAATAAACAATCAATTTAGGGGAAGAAATGTGGTTGTATTAGATAATGGAGATGGCACATTTACGGTGAGTTGTTTAGATGTATTAAAAGACTATATAATATCAGAAAGTGAAATAAAACAAGGCATTGATTGGAATGAGGCGATGAGAAATGCAGTAGCGCCTAAAAGTCAAGATGAAGTAAGAAATGAAGGAACAATAGGAATAGGAACAGATGGAAAACCAGTTGATATGGATTTGTGGGAATATGTTTTGTTAGAAGATAAAACGTTTGCACTAAATGATGAAGAGGCATTAAATGATACTAATAAAACTCCTGGATATAAATTTGGCGATGATGGCGAAAATATAATTGATGGAAAAATAATAGGAAAAGTTCCACAATATATTAGTATTGATGGAGGAAAAACATATCAACCAGTTACGGATTTAACTTGTACATTTTGTGAAAATACTTACTTGAGATATGCACCTTTTATACCATTAACAGTTACTAATATGCCAAAAACATTTATAAGATGCTATAATTTAGAAAGATTAGAAAATTTTTCACCAAAAGCAATAGACATTGGAGCAGCATGTAAATCTACAAAAATAGAATCTATACCATATATTCCAAATAGTGTTATAAATATGGCTAATGCATTTGATTCTTGTAGTGAATTAAAAAATATAACCAATATTCCTAAAAATGTAATCAATATTTCTCAAGCATTTTTTAATTGTACCAAGCTTAGCAATATAAATATTGAAATACCAAGTACTGTAACCAATATGTATATGTGTTTTGCATCATGCAACGCATTGAGTGGAACTATAATTGTGAAATCAATGATAGGTACACAATTAGATTATCATGGATGTTTTGGAAATGCAGCTATTTCTGATAATGCTCAATTAACATTAAAATGTTCTGAAAATTTTTATAACTTAATATATGATGGTACAAGACCTAACAATATAAAACAAGGAATAGCTAATTGGGAAGCTAACATTATACTATTGTGTATTCTCTCTTAGAAAGTGAACTTGGTGGCGGACTTACTGTGCTGTATAATGCTGATGGAACATTCAAACTCTATTCCCCTAAGAAGGATGAAACTTATTTAGTTTCATCCTTCTTAGGGGGTGTTTATTTCTTTGCTAATTCTAACAATTCTGGTGGCAAAACAAACTCAGCTCCATTCAAATAATTCAATAAACCACTATCAGTCTTAAGATTAAACTTTAAAATATAACTCTGTAACATCTGATATTTCTTACCAAACAACTTATTAATTGAATTTTTTCCATACTTACCGGTCTCCAACAATAGGAAAGCCCAGATAAGCCAAATGAGCACGAATTTGATGAGTTTTTCCGGTTTCTATTTGAACATCCAAAAGAGCAGTATTATTTTCATATCTTTCTAAAATAGAATAAGAAGTCACAATTTTTTGGTAGCCTTTTTTGAAACAATCACTAATATAAACCTGAGACTTCTTATTATCCTTAAACAAAAAAGCTTCACACCTCTTGGCAGAGACCTTTGGAATACCATAAACCAAAGCTAAATAATGCTTTTCAACTTCATGATTTTCAAACTTTTTCAAAAGAATATTTAAAGCCTGTTCATTTTTTGCAAACAGTACCAAACCAGTAGTATTTCTATCAATTCTGTGGCAAGGCATAGGCTTAAAACCAGTATTATATTTCTCGTGCACATATGTAGTAAGACTATTATCGCCAGTAACTTCAATATTATAAGGCTTATTTATAATCAAAATATTATCATCTTCAAAGAAAATATTCAAATCAAAATTAGCTTTTAGAAGGTCATCAGAAATATAAACCAATACTTCATCATTTTCATAAACATTTACGTTTTCAGAAACTCTTTTTCCATTAATTTTAATATCTTTTTTTCTTAAAGTTTTATAAAATAATGAAGAAGACACAGTTGGCATATTTTCAAATATAAATTTATTTAATTTTTTTCCATTTGAATTTTTATTAACAATTAACTTTTTCATAAAATAATTATATAGTGTAATAAAGAAAAAAGCAACCTAATATAATAGATATGTGAACTTTGTGTGAAAAAAATGAAAAACTATTGACATTTATAAACAAAAGGTATAAATTATTAGCAGTCACGCAAAGAGAGTGCTAATTAAATTTAAAGGAGGTAATATAATGATAAAACCATTAGGTAGTAGAGTATTAATTAAAATGAAAGAAGGCGAAGAAACAACCAAAAGTGGAATTATATTAGCAGGGGCAGCGCAAGAGAAACCACAAATAGCAGAAGTTATTGAAGTAGGCCCAGGTAGCGATAAGGACGGAAAAGTAGAAAAAATGTATGTAAAAAAAGGTGATAATATTTATATTAACGAATATGCTGGAACTAAAATAAAATATGAAGGTGAAGATTATATAATTGTAAAACAAGATGATATTTTGGCAATCGTTGAATAAAAGTGATGTTTTTGGGGACGGAGGAAAAAAACATCAAAAATAGTAGAGAATAATAAAAATAATAAATGAAATTCTGATGTTTTTTTGCTCCGTCCCCAAAAACATCAGAGGGGAGGATTAGAAAATGGCAAAGATAATAAAATTTGGAGAAGATGCAAGAAAGTCTTTATTAGAAGGTGTTAATAAATTAGCAGATACAGTGAAGGTTACATTAGGTCCAAAAGGAAGAAATGTAGTTTTAGATAAAAGTTTTGGAGCACCATTAATTACAAATGATGGTGTTACTATTGCAAAGGAAATAGAGTTAGAAGATAAGTTTGAAAATATGGGAGCTCGTTTGGTTAAAGAGGTTTCAACAAAGACTAATGATGTAGCAGGAGACGGGACTACAACAGCAACTGTTTTGGCGCAAAGTATGATTAAAGAAGGTGTAAAAAATGTAGCAGCTGGTGCAGATCCAATGTCAATAAAAAGAGGTATTGATAAAGCTGTAAATGTTGCAGTAGAAGGATTAAAAGAAATTAGTTCACAAGTAAATGGAAAAGAAGATATTGCAAGGGTTGCAAGTATTTCTGCAAATAATGAAGAAATAGGAAGCCTTATTGCAGATGCAATGGAGAAGGTATCAAAAGATGGAGTAATTACAATTGAAGAGTCTAAAACTTCTAATACAGAATTAAATGTAGTGGAAGGAATGCAATTTGATAAAGGATATTTATCACCATATATGGCAACAGATACAGAGAAAATGGAAGCGATTTTAGATAATCCATATATATTAATAACAGATAAAAAGATTACTAACATTCAAGAAATTTTACCTTTATTAGAAGCTTTAATGCAAGAGTCTGGAAAATTACTAATAATATGTGATGACATCGAAAGTGAAGCACTATCAACATTAATTTTAAATAAATTAAGAGGTGTTTTAAATGTTGTAGCTGTAAAAGCACCTGGTTTTGGAGATAAGAGAAAAGCAATGTTAGAAGATATTGCAATTCTAACAGGTGGCGAAGTGATTACAGCAGATTTAGGTTTAGATTTAAAAGATACAACAATATCACAATTAGGTAGGGCAAAACAAGTAAAAGTGCAAAAAGAGAACACAATAATTGTAGATGGTGCAGGAGATAAAGAGCAAATATCAGCAAGAGTTGCACAAGTGAAAGCTCAAATAACAGAAACATTAAGTGATTATGATAAAGAAGGATTACAAGAGCGTCTAGCTAAAATAGCTGGTGGAGTTGCAGTAATCGGAGTTGGAGCAGCAACTGAAGTTGAAATGAAGGATAAAAAATTAAGAATAGAAGATGCTCTTTCTGCTACAAAAGCAGCAGTTGAAGAAGGTATTGTTGCAGGTGGTGGAACAGCATTAATAAATGTTATTCCAAAAGTTTCAAAATTAGTTGAAGAACTAGACGGTGGAGAAAAGCTAGGAGCTAAAATTGTATTGTCAGCATTAGAAGAACCAGCAAAGCAAATTGCTGTTAATGCTGGATTAGAGCCTGCTGTTATAGTAGAAAAGGTGAAATCATCAGATGTAGGTGTTGGCTTTGATGCAAGTTCAGTACAATATGTTGACATGAAAAAAGCTGGAATTGTAGACCCTACAAAAGTTACTAGAAGTGCGCTTCAAAATGCAGCTTCAATAGCTTCAATGGTTCTTACAACAGAAAGTCTAGTTACTGATAGCCCAGAACCAAAAGGCTGTGGATGTGGAGATCATGGAGCTGGTATGCCAGCAGGAATGGACGGAATGTATTAATAAATAAAAGGCAGGAAATAATTAAATTTCCTGTCTTCTTTTATTATTTTTCTTCTAAAGAAAAAAGCATTGGTGTTCCATCTGCATTATGCATAGAAGCTAACTGACCTTCGTCATTTCCATTATACTTTAAAAAAGTATAAAGTTCCATAGTGTCTGGATTATATAATACCGAAAATGACCGATTACCAAATTGTTCCTTGGATATTACAGTTAAATCTTCAAGTTTTGGTTGGTTAGAACTTTCTGTGCTTAATTGTTGATTACTACAAGCAGATAGTGAAACCATTGTTACGAGGGCAAAAGTTTTTGCAAGCAGTTTACGTCTTTGCGTCATTTTATTTCCTCCTATATAGTCAAAATGACTTTGATACTAATAATTATAGCACAAGTTTACGTAAAAGCAAAGCAGAAACAAAAAATAGTAAGCATTCAAGCTTACTATTGATGGTGCCGTTGACGTAGTTATCTACAACTTTTCTCGGCTCTCATAACGATTGATACAAATATCAATCAATTTATTAAAGTTTCTACAAATTGCAATAGTTAAATTTAAAATATTGTTTTGCAATTTTACTATTCACAACTATGACAAAAAAAGAACCCTCTTGAGAGGGAAAGAAAATATTTTCTTTTTTGATGAAAACTATCCTAATTGTATTGCAGTAAGTACAATATCAAATAAGCAGATTGCAATCAAGAATACTGAGATTCCCCAGCTTTCTTCACTTGAAATCTCTACGCCCAACTTAATGGTATAGGCTATTGCTGCTATACCAGCAAATATTAACCTAATTACTAATAAGTAGGGGGTGCTTCCTGCAATTGTTAAGATACAGAACCCTAAAAGTGCGACACTTCCTACAATACTGCAAATAATACAAAAGCTCCGTTTCTTTTCATCCATAGTTAAGTCCTCCTTAAATTCTTTTATTGTTGTTTGATTGTTATATATGTTAAACCAAAAAGTTAGAGGAAATCCCTCTCACTAATTAGTGAAAACTGGGTAAGTAATACAGAATATTTCCTATATTACTTTATATTATACATCATTCAACATAAAATTGCAAGTTTTACTGGCTGAATATAGCACATCAGTATTTTTCATATCTTCTGTCAAATCGCTTTTAGATTGTAACTCACTAATAATCTGCCTAACTCTAATGTTTGCCATTTCTTGTATTTCTTTTAAATGTGCATTTAATGTTGCGTTCATTAACATTATAGTATATTCAGCTTTTTTGTGTTCTTTCAAATATTTCAATCTCATTCTCCCATACTTATTTAAAACGATTTTTTCTTGTTTATTCATTACTAGATTTGGTATATAATAATCTCCCTATAAATGATATTCAATGCCTGTCATTTTATCATCTTTTATTTCTTTTGAAATCGATCTTCTTCATTGATGTGGATTATTCCAAATCTATAAGTTTCCATTATAATATTGCCT
Source organism: uncultured Clostridia bacterium (assembly GCA_949443285.1). Classification (GTDB taxonomy): domain Bacteria; phylum Bacillota; class Clostridia; order TANB77; family CAG-508; genus CAG-269. The sequence continues at coordinate 3,027 of CASSLW010000036.1, read as the reverse complement.
TAATCTCATAATAATTTCTCCAACTTCTTCCTCTGGCAAATAATTAGTAAATCTAACACTACTAAGCACATTACCTAATATCATAGGTTTTGTTGTATCAATATAACCATTATCATATAGTTCCTGACAAGGTTTGCAAATTGAGTCTCTAAAGTTTATTTGTTTTACAATTACTTCGTTACCAACTAAAGCAAGTTCTATATCATCAACATATTTCATTATAAGTTCTGCTTGTTCTTGTCTAGTATAATCTTTCCAAGTTTTAGTTTTTGCTTGATATTCCTTATCTAGTTTGACTTTGTTAATAAAGTCAATATCTCGTTTTAATAAAATATCTTTTGGTGTAAATTTTAGTTCTTCGGTGCAATCAGTAGTTTCTAATTTGTTTTGTAATTCCTAAATAGTATTTTCGACTATTTTCTTTTCTTTGTTCAATTTTCAAACAACCTTATAAAACAAAAAGAGACATCAAAGTACACGAGTACTACTGACATCTCTTAAATACACTTATCATAAACTAAAATATAATAATGTAATATAATATAAGTTTTTCAAAGTACTCATAATAGTATAGTTCTTTACGAACAACTATACGTAATTTATTGCTTATATTATACTACGATTTTAAGAAATATCAAATATTTACAATTATATATTTTTCAAATATTCTTCTAACTCTGATAATTTAATCTTTTTAGTTAAGTTAGAGATATACACGTCATTGGAACAATTAAAAACTAAAAAAGTAATGTTTTTAATTATCACTCTATGTGGCTCAATATATGTAAGATTAGTTTTCTCTAATTTCCTAATACTCCCATTGATAAAAGTAGGAGTAACTTTTGAAAACTCACATATAAACTCTAGCCTTTGTTTTAGACATTTCTCAAACTCTAGTTCTTGCTTAATTATCTTTATTTTTAGCACCATCCTTTCCTTTTGGATGGCAATTTTGCAACAAAAAAATACCATCCTTTTTCAGGATGATATTTGTATCGTCTGTTCAATTTAGTTCGAACAGATACGTTGCTGGTGCCAACAGGCAGAATCGAACTGCCGACCTACAGGTTACGAATCTGTTGCTCTACCAACTGAGCTATATTGGCACATAATACTTTTAAATTATAACACAAGCAAAAAAAATTATCAACAAAAAAATTCATAAAAGCTTGCACTTTATGTAAAGGTATAGTATAATATAAAACAACGTAAGGCAAAACCTTAGGTTTATATCTTTATTCGCTAAATAGCGAATAGTTTAATTAACATATAAATGTAATTGCTAAAAAATGGAGGACAACGAATATGTTAAGAAAATTTATTGTATGGTTTATAGCATATGGGCTGAGTTGCATTTTATCAAACATTTTTAAAGAATTAGGACAAGGACAAATATTTTTCTATATTTATGTTGGGGTTCCAATGATACTTTTGATGTTTGAAATGCGTTTTGCAACAAAGATGATAGGTTTTATCGCAAATGAAGTAGGAGAGAGAGAATCTGCAGATGCAGCAAGTGGGGCAATAACTCTAATGTTGGCAATAGAATTTGCAATTGATTTTATAGTTGCTCTTATTGCTGCATGGGGAGTAATAGTACTATTTAAGTTGAGTTTTTTTGTTGCATATCAAATTGTAACATTTGGCAAATGCCTATGTCGAAATCAAATACAATTACCAGAGCAATATTGATAATAGAAGGGACTGTAAAAAAGTCCCTTTTATTATGATTGAAGTGTTTTTAGTGAAATCACTTCAAGTATTATATGATATTATTTTATTAATAAAACTTTATTTTTTACTAATTTTATTTTACTAGTACTCCATGATATTAAAATAGTTATAATAAATGAAATACTAAATAATATAAATAATTTTATAAAATTAGAAATTGCCAGTCTTTGTATATATGGTTGTAAAAGCATTTCTACAATAATGTGTATAAAATATATAGATAAACTAATTTTTGAAATATATGTAAAAAATGTATTTACAACATTAGGTAATTTTTCTGTCTTAATTCTCATAAACAATTCAAATAAGAATAATGAGCATATAAATATAAATGGCGAATCATACCAAATATTATATGGCATATATCGAATATATCTAAAAAGTTGTACAGCACATGCTAAACCAAAAGATATTATAGATAATACAATTACAGAAAATGTTGAAATATTTCTCAGCTTTTTATTATGAATTAATCCATATCCAACAATAATATATAATCCATAGGTACCACCCAAAAAACTAATGTTTAATATACTTGAATATAATTCTAATCCATATACTTCTAATATTAAGTTAACTGTAGGCATTATAAAACAAATTATGAACACTAAAAATAATGGTAATTTTAGTGTTTTTAATGGAAATGAATGGAGTATATTACTTAAGTATGGAATTACTATATATATTCCTATTATCATTGGCATATACCATGTATTCATTAAATTTACTTTTTCTAAAAATAGCATTTGCTTTACTAATAAAATTATACTGAAATTTGTATTATTATAAATGGACATAAAGATATTATAAATTATAATCCATATTTCAGTTGTTAATACTATTGGAAGTAGATTTTTTTTGTAAAATTTCTTGACGTCTCGTTCACTTTTATATGTTCTACTTAACAATAAATAACCTGTTAAAAATAAAAATATTGGAACTCCAAGTCTACCAGTAGTAAATGCAACTGTTCTAAATATTTTTGTCAAACGACTTGCTTGTAGCCAACCATCTAAATTCATACTGTAAATCAATTCGACAGCATGACATAATACAACAGTAGTAATAGCAAAAGTCCTTGCAACATCTAAATTGATAATTCTTTTCATGCTACCTGGTAACTTTTCTGACTTCATTACATTCCTCCATGCTAAAAAATAATTTGTATTTATAATACAGCATTATTATCTTTTTGGCAAGGAAAAATAGTTGAAAATTGATAAGCGTTAAATTTTGAAAAAAACTGTGACTAGTAAATGAAAATGTCCCAAAAATTAAATTTATTTGTAAACT
>CASSLW010000035.1 GCA_949443285.1 uncultured Clostridia bacterium | reverse complement strand
AATGAGAAAGGAAGTGTTGAGAATGAATCTAACTTACACAATGAAAGGAAATTATTTAATACCAGACTTAACGATAGAGAAAACAAACAAGAAAGTGAATCTAGGCAAGTTCGCCAAAATGAGATTGAAACACCTAAAAGAGAACAAGAGGGGAACTTACACAATGCTACTAGCGAGCAACAAACTAACACAACACCTAATGTCGATACAGGAAACAGTCGTAAACAGAATAGCACAGGAAGTAGAGAAAATGAAACAACAATATGGAATAACAGAGGAAATGAAAGCAACCAACCAAATGGAATGGGTGGGGCAGATGAACAATATTCAAGCAACAGCAGAGCAGATAGCAGTAAGGGAACTAATTTACAATTAGAAGAACAAGATAATGAAAAGGAAGTAGACAATACTTCTTTTTTTGATGGAGAAACAACAAATACAGAAGATGACAAAGGCAATTATACATTTATGGTAGGCGATATTATCTATATAGGATTTCAAGAATTTACTATTTCAAATATAGATAATCAAATAATAACAATGTATGATAATCAATTTCCATTGGATCAGAGGACAGTAGCTATAAAAGATATACTAGAAAAAGTTGCTGAAAATCCTATGAATGATTACTTAAAAGATAGAGAAGTACCAGAAACAGAAGAAAAAGTAGAAAGTGCTTTCAATAAGTGGCTAGATACATTTATAGAAGAAAAAGGAATTGATTTAGAACAGGTTATTGAAATAAAAACAGAAGATAATACACATTATTTTGAAATTGGAAATATCATTGCTAATATAAAAGCTACTACACCAGAAGAACAAGCAGGAATAAAAGATATGATAGTCAAAATAGACTTTTATAATGGAGATGTAGTAGATTATTTTAGGCATTTAGCACAAGTATTAGCAGAAAACTTTGAGAAACAACAAGAACAGCCAAAAGAAGAAAAGCAAGAAGAACAAATAGAAGATACAAAAGAACAGGAAATTATAGCAGAAAAGCTAATCAAAAAGAACAGAAATATTGAGTATTTTGACTTGCACCCTGAAATACCTACTGAAGAAAGAAATAATTTCAAGATTACAGACGATAATCTAGGCGTAGGAACAGCAAAAGAAAAATACAAAAATAATGTAGAGGCTATAAAAGTATTAAAATTATGCGAAGAACAAAATAGATATGCAACTACCTCCGAACAAATAATACTTTCAAAATATGTTGGGTGGGGTGGCTTAAAATCAGTATTTGAAGATAAAAATGATAGTTGGGCAAGTGAGTATGCAGAATTAAAAGAATTACTTACTGAAGATGAATATAAAAATGCTAGACAGTCTAGCTTAACAGCATATTATACACCACCAGTAGTTATAAGAAATATTTATAAAGCATTACAGAATATGGGACTAAAACAAGCAAACATTTTAGAGCCATCTTGTCGGAGTAGGTAACTTTTTAGGAATGCTACCAGAAGAACTAGAAAACTGTAAAATGTATGGAGTTGAATTAGATAGTATTTCTGGAAGAATAGCACAACAGTTATATCAAAAATCGACTATTGCTGTGCAAGGGTTTGAAAAAACAAATATACCAGATAACTTTTTCGACATTGCAATTCGGAAATGTTCCGTTTGGAGAATTTAAGTTAAATGATAGGAGATATGATAAAAATAAATTTTTAATACACGATTACTTTTTTGCAAAAAGTTTAGACAAAGTTCGCCCACGGAGGAGTGGTAGCATTTGTAACTTCTAAAGGAACAATGGACAAAGAAAACAATAGTGTTAGGAAATATCTATCACAGAGAGCTGAACTAATAGGAGCAATAAGATTACCAGATAATACATTTAAAGGTAATGCAGGAACAGAAGTAACAGCAGATATTATCTTCTTGAAGAAAAGAGATAAAATCACAGATATAGAGGAAGACTGGGTAAATATTGATACAGCTGAAAATGGAATACGAATGAATAAATATTTTGTAGATAATCCAGAAATGATAATGGGACAAATGGTAATGGAAAGTACCAGATTTGGAGAAAGTTCGGCTTGTAAAATGATAGATGGTAGCGATTTAGATTATATGCTATCTAATGCTATTTCAAATATAGAATCAGAAATAGAAGAATTTGATTTAGACGAACTAATAGAAGATGAAGACAATTCTATACCAGCAGATCCGTCAGTAAAAAATTATTCATATACTATTGTTGATGGAAATGTTTATTATAGAGAAAACAGCAGAATGTTTGAACAAGACTTGCCAGAAACTACAATAAATCGTATAAAAGGTATGGTAGAAATAAGAAATTGCACAAGAAAACTAATAGAACTACAAGTTGAGGATAGTAGTGATAATGAAATAAAAGCAGAGCAAGAAAAACTAAACCAATTATATGATAGGTTTGTAAAAAAATATGGAAGAATTAACAGCAGGGGAAATAATCAAGCATTTTCCGAAGATAGTAGTTATTACTTGTTGTGTTCATTAGAAATATTAGATTCAAAAGGAAATTTTGAAAGAAAAGCAGATATATTCACAAAGAAAACAATAAAAGCTAAAAAAGAAATAACAAAAGTAGATACAGCAAACGAGGCACTTATATTATCACTTTCAGAAAAAGCAAAAGTTGATATTGAATATATGAAATCACTCACGGACAAGACAGAAGATGAACTATTAAAAGAATTAGAGGGGCAAATATTTAGAGTTCCTAACTCACTTGCTGAAGAAAAAAGATATATTACAGCAGATGAATATTTAAGTGGAAATGTTAGAGAAAAACTTGCAGTTGCAAAAGAACTTGCAAAAGGAAATCCAGAGTTTGAAGTTCATATAAGAGAATTAGAGAAAGTAATACCAGAAGATATAAAAGCAAGTGATATAGAAGTGAGGTTAGGTGCTACTTGGATACCAGAATATTATATTGAACAATTTATATACGAATTATTAAATGTTAATGATTATTACAAGCAAAAAATAAAAGTTCACTATTCTGATTATACAACAGGATGGAATGTAACAGGAAAATCTGAAAACAAGTCAAATGTTTTAGCTAATAATACTTATGGGTTAGATTCAAAAATAAATGCTTTTAGAATAATTGAAAATATATTGAATTTAAGAAATACAAAAGTATATAAAGATAGTTATGACAGTAACGGAGAAAAAATAAGAGTTATAGACAAACAAAGAACAGCAATAGCACAGTCTAAACAAGATGAAATAAAAGCAAAATTTAACGAGTGGATTTTCAAAGATCCAGATAGACGAGAAAAACTTACAAGAATTTATAATGATAGATTTAATTGTATTCGCAATAGAGAGTATGACGGAAGTCATTTAAACTTTTATGGAATGAATCCAGAAAAGAAATTAAGACCACATCAAGCAAATGCTGTTGCAAGAATTTTATATAATGGAAATACATTATTAGCTCACGAAGTAGGTGCAGGAAAAACCTACGAAATGGTGGCAGGAGCAATGGAAAGTAAACGATTAGGTTTATGCAATAAAAGTCTATTTGTAGTACCAAACCATATTGTAGAACAGTTTGCTAATGAATTTTTGCAGTTATACCCATCGGCAAACATTTTAGTAACTACAAAAAAAGATTTTGCAAAGAATAATAGGAAAAAGTTTTGTTCAAAGATAGCAACAGGCGATTTTGACGCTGTTATAATAGGTCATAGCCAGTTTGAAAAAATACCAATGTCGGTTGAAAGACAAAGACACTTTCTAGAAAAACAAATAAATGAAATAGTACAAGGAATAGCAGAATTAAAGGAGCAAAACGGAGAAAAGTTTTCTATAAGACAGTTAGAATTAACAGCAAAAGCATTAGAAACTAAACTAGAAAAGCTAAACAATACAGATAGAAAAGATGATGTTATAACTTTTGAACAATTACGGAGTAGATAGACTATTTGTAGATGAGGCACATTATTATAAAAATTTATTTTTTCAAAGTAAAATGAAAAGAGTAGCAGGAGTAGGAAGTAGCGACGCACAAAAAAGTTCTGATATGTTTATGAAAACGCAGTATATGGACGAAATAACAGGAGGAAAAGGCGTTATTTTTGCGACAGGTACACCCATATCAAACAGCATTGTAGAACTATATACAATGCAAAGATATTTACAGTACAATACATTATTGAAACACAATTTACAACATTTCGATTCGTGGGCAAGCACCTTTGGAGAAACAGTTACAGCAGTTGAATTGTTGCCAGAACGGAAACAAGTTCAAAATTAAGACTAGCTTTTCACGATTTTACAATATACCAGAGCTAATGAGTATGTTTCGAGAAGTCGCAGACATTCAAACAGCAGAAACATTGAATTTGCCAGTACCTAAACTAGAAAAGCATATAATTGAAGTAGAGCCTACACAAATACAAAAAGATATGGTAAAAGCATTAGGAGATAGAGCAGAGGCAATAAGAAGTGGACAAGTAAGTATATATCAAGATAATATGCTAAACATTACAAACGAGGGAAGAAAACTAGCACTAGATCAAAGAATTATAAACAGTATGCTACCAGATGAAAAAGGAAGTAAAGTCAATGCTTGTATAAATCATATATATAATGTTTGGTATGATACAGCTGAAGAAAAATTAACACAACTTGTCTTTTGTGATTTATCAACACCTAAAAAAGCAGATAGTATTCCTATGAAAGAAAATGAAGAAAATGTATATGAAGTAGATAAAGAAGAATTGGAACAAGTAGAACAAACAGAAGAAACACAAGAAATACAAGAAATACAAGAAAATGAAAATCAATTTACAGATGTGTATAATGATATTAAGAAAAAGCTAATAAATATGGGAATACCAGAAGAACAAATAGCCTTTATACACGACGCAACAACAGAAACAAAGAAAGAAGAATTATTTGCAAAAGTTCGCACAGGAGAGGTAAGAATATTGTTAGGTAGTACCTTTAAAATGGGGGCAGGAACAAATGTCCAAGATTTAGGAATAGCATACCACGATTTAGACTGTCCATATAGACCGGGCGATTTAACACAACGCCGGTGGACGATTTGTTAGACAATATAATAAAAATCCAGTAGTACACCAATATATCTATGTAACAAAGGGAACTTTTGACGCATATATGTACCAAATGGTAGAGAAAAAGCAAAGAGGTATTTCACAAATTATGACTTCTAAAACACCAGAAAGAAGTATAGAAGATATAGACGAAAAGGCATTAAGTTATGCAGAAATAAAATCTATAGCAACAGGAAATCCACTTATAAGAGAAAAGACAGAGTTAGAAACAAAGGCTAGTAAATTAAAAATGCTAAAACAAAGTTATTTAGGTCAAAAATATGAGTTAGAAGATATGATAAATAAAAAATACCCACAAGAAATTACAGAATGCGAAAAAGAAATAGCAAACTTAACAGAAGATAACGAATATTTAAAAGCTAATACAACTAATGTAGACTTTTGCCCAATGCAATTAGATAATCAAGTATATGATGAAAAATCAAAGGCAGGAGAAAAAATACTACAATTATGTAATAAGGTTCACGATACGAAAGGAATATATATAGGAACTTATAGAGGTTTCCAGATGTATTTAGAGTTTAATACTTTTTCAAAGGTATTTCAAGTAGCATTAAAAAATAAACAAACTTATAGAGCCATATTAGGTAGTGATAAGTTAGGAGTAATAACTCGTATAAATAACGCATTAGAATCGATTATGAAAGCAATTCCAACAGCACAAGACAAGTTGAAAAATTTACAACAACAATTAAAAACAGCACAAGAAAATGTAGCAGTACCATTTTCAAAAGAAGATGAACTACAAGAAACATTGAAAAGATTAAAAGTAGTAAATGCAGAACTAAAAATTGGAGAAACAAGCAGTAGCGAAGTAATTGAAGTAGATGATGAAGATGACATTGAAATAGGAGTATATGAAAAGCAAAAGGAGTATGTAAGGTAGTAATATAAAATCTATAAAATTTAAGATAATTTTTATTTTATACATTTTTATTCTTATAAAAACTGTTATAATATAGACAGCATAGGAGGTACTTATTTATGGAAGAAAATTTTAAAAATTTTATTGAAAGTATAGACTGTGAAAAAGAAAGTAATATTATTGATGGGTGCGAAGATGATGTAAGGGAATATTTAGAGTGTAAAAAGAGAGAAATACTAAAAGATAATGAAGAATACAAAGAACTAAACAAAAAAATAGAACAAATAAAAATAAAATATCCCAATGTCAGAAGTCTTATAGAAAATAATGAAGTAATAAAATTGTCAGATGAAGAATTACAGGCTGTATTGGATATTGCAGGCATACAAGTAGATTTGAATTTACTTGAAATGAGAGCAATTTTCAAACAGGGAGCAAAAGAAACTGTTATTTTTCTTAAAAAAATGAAATTGATATAAGTTAATTATGTAGAAGATATTAAGAAATTAGTATCTTCTCTATTTTTTATAAAATTTTGCTAGAAAGGAGTAAAAAGTGGATAGAAATGTAAAGGTAATTTATAACAAATTAGAAAATATGACTGTTAATAATAGAGGGTATATTGATTTAAGTGATTCAAAAATACAGAAAACAAAAGATATTGTAAATATATGTGATATATTTAGAGATTCTCGTTATGAAACATTTAGAGTATTTTATATGAAAGACAATAAAATAGTAGGGCAAGAAGCTATTACAAGTAAAATACCAGACGCAGTAATTCTTTTTTCTAATGGAAAGAAGTATGAGAGCAATCCAATAAAAACCTATGAAAAAATGAATAATAGGATACAGAGATTAGGTGCAGATGGCTATTATTTAGCACATAATCATTCTTCTAATTCAGCTAAACCCTCACAGGAAGATATGGAAATAACTCGTAATTTTGTTGCCAATGTTGAAGGATTTTTAGGGCATATTGTACTAGGAAATACAGATAAATATTCAATTATTGAAGAAAATTCAGAGGGCTTAATTTTAATGACAAAGGAAAAAAGTTTAAAAAAAGATACATTAAAAAATATGGAAGAAAAGCTAAAAGAAAATACATTATATAATATTAAAATTTCTTGTCGTGATGAGCTAGTAGCTTTATTAAAACAAATTCAAAATGAAAAAGAATATTCGACAGCAATACTAACAGATAGCAAATGCAATATTAGAGTAGTATTAGATATTCCTAATAAAATGTTTAATCAAAAGTTAGAAAATCTAAATGGATTTTTTAAAAATATTGCAAGAGATAGTGGCTCTACTAGGGTATTTATAGGAACACAAGATAAAGAAACCTATAATAAAATTTTAGAACATCAAAAATATGGAACAATTAAAGATATGGTTTATTTTGACAAAAAAAGTAACTTAATAAAAACAGAGAAAATAACAGAAAGTCAAGATTTATTTGATAAAGAAAAGTTAAGAAAAGCAAAAAGAAATAGAGATGTAAGATAGAAAGAGAAGATATTAAGAAATTAGTATTTTCTCTTTTATTATTTTAAGTAAAAGGAAGTGGTAAGTTTGCAAAGAGCAGATATAACAGAAAAAATTGGAAAATTAAATATAAAAATTGCTAACGCAAACAAAGAGCTAGAAGAATTGGAACTAAAATACAAAAAGAAGAAATTAGAAATAAGGAAATACAAAAATGAATCAGCAGGATTGCAACTAGAATTACAAGAGTTAGAACTTGAAAATTGTAAAGAAGTTCAAAAGCAGAAGAAAATAAAACAAATGGAAAAAGAAACAATGAAAAAATATACAGATTTCAATAATGAATATTATTCGCAAGAAAAAAGTTATTATAATTCAGAAGATTCATATAAAAGTTATATGGAAAAAAATATACTGCCTTATAATGACTAGAAAGGAGAAAGATGTATGAGTTATGATGATTTAAAAGAAATGTTAATGAAAAAAATTGACCAAGAATTATTTAATTATAAACAAAATCTAATAAAAAACTATACACCAGAAGAAATTATAGAGCAAGCATATAAAATAAATATCAAACAGCAAATAAGAGATATTGTTGGTGGAATAATTTTTAGTAAAGAGCAACTACAAGTATTACTAAAAACCGATAATCTGTTAGAAAAATTGTATGATAAATATGAGAAATCTGACGGCAATATATGGGAATATTTAGAAGATAATGTAGGAGATAGTTTAGGAAATATTGTCAAAGAATATAATCAACTAAAAAATAAAAATAGAGAGAAAGAGAGGTAATAGTAATGGCAAAAGTATATCAAATAGAAATAGAAGAAACTTTACAAAAAGTTGTTAAAATAAAAGCAAATTCATTAGAAGACGCTATAAGTATTGCACAAGAAAGATACAAAAATGAACAATATATATTGAATGAAGATAACTTTATGGGTGCTGAATTTAGAGAATACAAAGACGAAGTTATAAAAGAAAAAAAGCATAAAGAAATGGAAAGGTAGGTGTAAGATATGCCATATATTGCACCAGAAATAGTTGCACAAGCAAGACAAGTTGATCTACTTACTTATTTAAAAAACTATGAGCCTAGTCAGTTAGTACCAGTATGCAGAAATACTTTTGTAACAAAGGAACACGATAGCTTGAAAATTAGCAATGGTTTGTGGTATTGGTTTTCAAAAGGAGTAGGTGGGAAAAATGCAATAGATTATTTAATGATAGTAAAAAATCTATCATTCATAAATGCAGTACAAACTGTATTAGGAAATATGAAAATACAAACTCCAGTTAAGTGTGAACAGCAAGAAAAAAATCACGAAAGAAAATTAAAAATACCAGTAAAAGCAAGTAACAATGATAGAGCAATAAACTATTTATTAAGTAGAGGAATAGACAAAGAAATTATACAATATTGCATTGAAAATAAGTTGTTATATCAAGAAGAAAGAACAAACAATGTAGTGTTTATTGGTTATGATAATAATAAAATTCCAAGCTATGCTTTTTGCAGAGCAACTAATCAAGAAAGATTTATGAGAGAGGCAACAGGAAGTAACAAAAAATATTCGTTTAAGATAAAAGCAGAGAAAGAAAATAATATAGTTCATTTATTTGAAAGTAGCATTGATTTATTATCATTTGCTACTCTTTTAAGTTCAGAAAATAGAAACTGGAGAGAAGAAAATTTACTCTCATTAGGTGGGATTTATTCTTCAAAATATGATTTAGAAAAAACAAAAATTCCAGTTTCATTAACAGAGTTTTTAGAAAAAAATCCTAATGTAAATGAAGTACATTTACACCTAGACAGAGATTTAGCAGGAAGAAATGCAAGCACTTTTTTTCAGCAAGTATTAAGTAAAAAATATAAAGTTTTTGACAGAACAATGCCTTATGGAAAAGATGTAAACGAATACTTATGTTTGAAAAAAGGTATAAAAAAAATTGAAAAAGAAAGGACAAGATAAGTTATGAAAAAATATAAATTTTTAGTTAAAAGAATAAAAGAAATAGAGGTACAAGTTAGTGCAGAAAGTCATTCAGAAGCACTATTTAAAATGCTACAAAAAGTAGTAAAAAAAGATGAAAACTTTTTTACAGAAGATTTAGAAAATAG
>CASSLW010000034.1 GCA_949443285.1 uncultured Clostridia bacterium | reverse complement strand
AATGAGAAAGGAAGTGTTGAGAATGAATCTAACTTACACAATGAAAGGAAATTATCTAATACCAGACTTAACGATAGAGAGAACAAACAAGAAAGTAAATCTAGGCAAGTTCGCCAAAATGAGATTGAAGTACCTAAAAGAGAACAAGAGGGGAACTTACACAATGCTACTAGCCAGCAACAAACTAACGCAACACCTAATGATAATACAGGAAACAGTAGTAAACAGAATAGTACAGGAAGTAGAGAAGATGAAACAACAGTATGGAATAACAGAGGAAATGAAAGCAACCAACCAAATGGAATGGATAGGTCAGATGAACAACATTCAAGCAACAGCAGAACAGACAGCAATAAGGGAAGTAATTTACAATTAGAAGAACAAGATAATGAAAAGGAAGTAGACAATACTTCTTTTTTTGATGGAGAAACAACAAATACAGAAGATGACAAAGGCAATTATACATTTATGGTAGGCGATATTATCTATATAGGATTTCAAGAATTTACTATTTCAAATATAGATAATCAAATAATAACAATGTATGATAATCAATTTCCATTGGATCAGAGGACAGTAGCTATAAAAGATATACTAGAAAAAGTTGCTGAAAATCCTATGAATGATTACTTAAAAGATAGAGAAGTACCAGAAACAGAAGAAAAAGTAGAAAGTGCTTTCAATAAGTGGCTAGATACATTTATAGAAGAAAAAGGAATTGATTTAGAACAGGTTATTGAAATAAAAACAGAAGATAATACACATTATTTTGAAATTGGAAATATCATTGCTAATATAAAAGCTACTACACCAGAAGAACAAGCAGGAATAAAAGATATGATAGTCAAAATAGACTTTTATAATGGAGATGTAGTAGATTATTTTAGGCATTTAGCACAAGTATTAGCAGAAAACTTTGAGAAACAACAAGAACAGCCAAAAGAAGAAAAGCAAGAAGAACAAATAGAAGATACAAAAGAACAGGAAATTATAGCAGAAAAGCTAATCAAAAAGAACAGAAATATTGAGTATTTTGACTTGCACCCTGAAATACCTACTGAAGAAAGAAATAATTTCAAGATTACAGACGATAATCTAGGCGTAGGAACAGCAAAAGAAAAATACAAAAATAATGTAGAGGCTATAAAAGTATTAAAATTATGCGAAGAACAAAATAGATATGCAACACCAGAAGAACAAATAATACTTTCAAAATATGTTGGATGGGGTGGCTTAAAATCAGCATTTGAAGATAAAAACGATAGTTGGGCAAGTGAGTATGCAGAATTAAAAGAACTACTTACTGAAGATGAATACAAAGACGCAAGAGCTTCAAGTGTAACAGCATACTATACACCACCAGTTGTTATAAGAAATATATATAAAGCATTGCAAAATATGGGACTAAAACAAGCAAATATATTAGAGCCATCTTGTCGGTGTAGGTAACTTTTTAGGAATGCTACCAGAAGAATTAAATGACAGTTGTAAAATGTATGGAGTAGAAGTAGATAGCATTTCTGGAAGAATAGCACAGCAATTATACCAAAAGTCCACTATTGCAATACAACCTTTTGAAAAAACCAATATGCCAGACAACTTTTTTGATGTTGCAATAGGAAATGTGCCATTTGATAATATGATAAAGCCTAATGATAGAAGATATAACAAAAATAAATTTGTATTGCATGATTACTTTTTTGCAAAGACAATCGACAAAGTTCGCCCACGGAGGAATAATAGCACTTGTTACAAGTAAAGGAACAATGGACAAAGAAAATAGTAGTGTTAGAAAGTATATATCACAGCGAGCAGAACTTATTGGAGCAATAAGACTACCAGACAATACATTCAAAAGTAATGCAGGAACAGAAGTAACATCAGACATTATATTCTTAAAGAAAAGAGATAAAATCACAGATATAGAAGATGACTGGGTAAATCTTGACACAACTGAAAATGGAATAAGAATGAATAAATATTTTGTCGATAATCCTAATATGATAATGGGAACAATGACAAAGGAAAGTTCACAATATGGAGGAGAACGAACAGAGTGTAAAATGATAGAGGGTAGCGATTTAGATTATATGCTATCTAATGCTATTTCAAATATAGAATCAGAAATAGAAGAATACGATTTAGACGAGCTAATAGGAGATGAAGAAAAATCTATACAGGCAGATCCGACAGTAAAAAATTATTCCTATACTGTTATTGATGGCAAAGTATATTATAGAGAAAACAGTAGAATGTTTGAAAAAGACTTGCCAGAAACAACACAAAACAGAATAAAAGGTATGGTAGAAATACGAGATTTCACCAGAAAGCTTATAGACTTACAAGTTGATGATAGTAGCGACAATGAAATAAAAATAGAACAGGAAAGATTAAATAGGTTATACGATAATTTTGTAAAGAAGTATGGAAGAATAAACAGCAGAGGAAATAATCAAGCCTTTTCCGAAGATAGTAGCTATTATTTATTGTGTTCGTTAGAAATAACCGATTCAAAAGGTAATTTTCAAAGAAAAGCAGATATGTTTTCAAAGAAAACAATAAAAGCTAAAAAGGAAATAACAAAGGTAGACACAAGCAATGAGGCACTTATTGTTTCTCTAACAGAAAAAGCAAAAGTCGATATGGAATATATGCAGTCTATTACAGATAAAACAGAAGACAAACTTGTCAAAGAGTTAGAGGGACAAATATTTAGAATACCAGATACACCTGCTGAAGAAAAAAAGTATGTAACAGCAGATGAGTATTTATCTGGAAATGTAAGAGAAAAACTTAATATTGCAAGAAGAATTGCAGAGGCAAACCCAGAATTTGAAGTAAATGTTAGAGAGCTAGAGAAAGTAATACCAGAAGATATAAAAGCAAGTGAAATAGCTGTAAAATTAGGAGCTACTTGGATACCACCAGAATATATAGAACAGTTTATATATGAATTGTTAGATACAGATTATTGGGACAAGAAAAAGATACAAGTTCATTACTCTGAATTTACAGGAGCTTGGAATGTTACAGGAAAATCAGTAGACAAAGGAGTTAAAGCAACAAAGACTTATGGTGTAAAAAAAGCAAGTGCATATAAAATAATTGAAACTACCTTAAATCTAAACGATATAAAAATATACAAAAAGATAAATGTTGGAACAGATGATGAAAAAAGCGTTATAGATAAACAGCAAACAGCAATAGCACAAGCAAAACAAGATGAAATTAGAATGAAGTTTGAAGAATGGATTTTTAAAGATCCAGACAGACGAGAAAAGTTAGTAAAATTATATAATGAAAAGTTTAATAGTATAAGAAATAGACAATATGATGGAAGTTATCTAAAATTTTATGGAATGAATCCAGAAATAAAATTACGAGAACATCAAGTTAATGCCATTGCAAGAATATTATATAATGGAAATACTTTACTTGCTCACGAGGTACGGAGCTCGGAAAAACTTTTGAAATGGTAGCAAGTGCAATGGAAAGTAAACGATTAGGACTATGTAATAAAAGTATTTTTGTAGTTCCAAACCATATCGTTGAACAATTTTCAAATGAGTTCCTACAATTATACCCATCAGCAAACATTTTAGTAACAACAAAGAAAGACTTTTCAAAAAACAATAGAAAAAAATTTGTGTCTAAAATAGCGACAGGAGATTTTGACGCTATTTTGATAGGACACAGTCAATTTGAAAAAATACCTATGTCAGTAGAAAGACAGAGATATTTTTTAGAATCTCAAATAGAAGAAATAATAGAGGGCATAGAAGAAACAAAAGCAATGGAAGGCGAAAAATTTACAATAAGAGAACTAGAAAGAACAAAAAAAGCACTAGAGGCAAAGTTAGAAAAGCTAAACAATGCAGATAAAAAAGATGATGTAATTACATTTGAACAGCTACGGAGTTGATAGACTATTTGTAGACGAGGCACATTATTATAAAAACCTATTTTTACAAAGTAAAATGAAAAAAATTGCAGGAGTTCAAAGTGGGGACGCACAAAAAAGTTCCGATATGTTTATGAAATGTCAGTATATGGATGAAATAACACGGAGGAAAAGGTGTTGTGTTTGCCACAGGAACACCAGTTAGCAATAGTATGTCAGAGTTATATACAATGCAGAGATACTTGCAGTACAATACATTAGTAAAAAATCACTTACAACATTTTGATAGTTGGGCAAGTACATTTGGAGAAACTGTTACAGCAATGACATTAGCACCAGAGGGAGATAAGTTCCAAATAAAGACAAGATTTGCAAAATTTCATAATATACCAGAGCTAATGACAATGTTTCGTGAAGTGGCAGATATTCAAACAGCAGAAACATTAAAATTGCCAACACCAGAAGTTGAAAAGCATAATGTAGCAGTAAATGCAACACAAATACAAAAAGATATGGTGGCAGATTTAGGAGAAAGAGCAGAGAAAATTAGAGCAGGTGTAGTTAAAGTCTGGGAAGACAATATGTTAGCGATTACAAACGAGGGAAGAAAACTAGCACTAGACCAAAGACTTATAAATAGTCAGCTACCAGATGATGAAAACAGCAAAGTAAATACTTGTGTTAAAAATGTATATGAAATATGGGAAAAAACAAAAGACAAAAAGTCTACACAGCTTGTATTTTGTGATTTATCTACACCAAAGTCATTAGGTGCAGATGATAACCCTTATGAAATGGAATTAGTAAATGGTATATGGAAATGCAAAGAAAGAGAGTTTACAGATGTATATACAGATATGAAAAGAAAACTAATTGAGCAGGGAATACCAGAAAACGAAATTGCATTTATTCACGAGGCAACATCAGAGGCAAAAAAAGAAGAATTGTTTGACAAAGTGCGTAGTGGAGAAATAAGAGTTTTAATGGGTAGCACTTTTAAAATGGGAGCAGGAACGAATGTGCAAGATAGAATTATAGCACTTCATAATTTAGACTGTCCGTGGACAAGTGCTAACTTAATACAAAGAATAGGTAGAGCAGTAAGACAAGGAAATATGAATGAGTTAGTTCATATTTATAACTATGTAACGCAAGGAACATTTGACGCATATATGTATCAGTTAATAGAGCAAAAGCAGACATTTACAAGTCAAATTATGACTTCTAAAACACCTATAAGAAGTATGGAAGATATAGACGAAAGAGCATTAGACTATGCAGAAATAAAAGCACTAGCAACACGGAAATGAACACATTAAAGAAAAAACAGAGTTAGAGGCAAAAACAACAAAACTAAAAATGCTAAAACAAAGTTATTTGAGCCAAAAATACGATTTAGAAGAAATGGTAAATAGGAAATACCCACAAGAAATAAAAGAATGCAACGAAACAATAGAAAATCTAAAACAAGATGATAAATACTTAAAGGAAAATACAATTATAAATGAAGATAATTTTTCTCCTATGAAAATAAATGAACAAGTATATAATGAAAGAGCAAAAGCAGGCGAAAAAATACTAGAACTATGTAAAAGTGTAAAAGATACAAAAGGAGTATATATAGGAGATTATAGAGGATTTAAAATGTATTTAGAGTTCAATACATTTGAGAAAGTATTTCAAGTAGCATTAAAAAATATACAGACTTATAGGGCAACATTGGGAAACGATAAAATAGGTGTAATAACCCGTATCAACAATGTTTTAGAATCAATGGAAAAAATGCTAGAAAACAATGAGCAAAGACTACAAAATTTAGAATTACAATGTAAAAATGCACAAGAAACACTAGCAATTCCTTTTGCACAAGAACAGGAATTACAAGAAAGTTTAGCAAGATTAAAAGAAGTAAATAAATTGCTTAAAATAGGAGATACAAAGGAAAAAGAAGTAATAGATATTGATGATGAAGAAGACGAAGAAATAGAAGAATATTCAAAAAATAAAAGCAGAGAATATGTAAGATAAAATCAAAGATATAAAAACGAAAAAATTTCTTATATTACACATTTCCTTAATATACAAACTTAACATAATATATATCCATAGGAGGTATATATATTATGAAAAATTTTTTCAAAAGAAACATTTTAGACGAAATGTATGAGTTGAAAGGAGATGAGTTTGCAGACAAAATTTTAAAGGAGATGTCAAAACAGAAAAAAGAACTAGGATCGTTAGCCATTGAAGAAAAGCTAACAGAAAAAATCAAAGAAATAGTTACAGATGAAGAAAAACAAAAAGAAATACTAGACTTACTTAATAAGTATGAATTATCTACTGGAGATGATGATGACTTCTGGAACAAAATGTATTACAAATTAGGAGCTTATGACTGTGCAAGAATGAGTGAAGTAGTAAAAACAGAAGTAAAAGAAGAAAAGAAAGAGATAGAAACAAAAACAGTATTCTTTGACGAATATTCAGATGATTTTTACGATTACTTAAATACTAATAGAGTAAGAATGTTAAAAGAAAATGCAGAATATAAAGAGCTAGAAGTTAAAAGAGAAAAAGTAAAAGCAGATAATCCAAATATAAGAGCAATTTTTGAAGATAAAGAGGCAGTACAATTAACAGAAGATGAAGTAAAAGCTGTTTTAGATATGTTAGAAATAGAGGGAGATATAAATACTATTGAAACAATAGAAAACTTTAAATTGGGAGCTAGAGAAATGTTGCTTTTTCTAAAACAGATGAGATTATTGTAATTATAGTATAGAAGATATTAAGTTTTTAGTATCTTCTATATTTTTGTAAAATTTTGCTAGAAAGGAGTAAAAAGTGAATAGCAATGTAAAAGTAATTTATAACAAATTAGAAAATATGACTGTTAATAATAGAGGGTATATTGATTTAAGTGATTCAAAAATACAGAAAACAAAAGATATTGTAAATATATGTGATATATTTAGAGATTCTCGTTATGAAACATTTAGAGTATTTTATATGAAAGACAATAAAATAGTAGGGCAAGAAGCTATTACAAGTAAAATACCAGACGCCGTAATCCTTTTTTCTAATGGAAAAAAATTTGAACGCAATCCAATAAAAACCTATGAAAAAATGAATAATAGAATACAGAGATTAGGTGCAGATGGTTATTATTTGGCACATAATCATTCTTCTAATTCAGCTAAACCCTCGCAAGAAGATATGGAAATAACTCGTAATTTTGTTGCTAATGTAGAGGGATTTTTAGGACACATTGTGTTAGGAAATACAGATAAATATTCAATTATTGAAGAAAATTCAGAAGGTTTAATTTTAATGCCAAAGGAAAAGAGTTTAAAAAAAGATACATTAGAAAATATGGAAGAAAAGTTAAAGCAAAATACATTATATAATATTAAAATTTCTTGCCGTGATGAGCTAGTAGCTTTATTGAAACAAATTCAAAATGAAAAAGAGTATTCAACAGCAATATTAACTGATAGTAAATGTAATATTAGATTAGTATTAGATATTCCAAATAAAATGTTTAATCAAAAATTAGAAAATCTAAATGGATTTTTTAAAAATATTGCAAGAAATAGTGGAGCTACTAGGGTATTTATAGGAACACAAGATAAAGAAACTTATAATAAAATTTTAGAACATCAAAAATATGGAACAATTAAAGATATGGTTTATTTTGACAAAAAAAGTAACTTAATAAAAACAGAGAAAATAACAGAAAGTCAAGATTTATTTGATAAAGAAAAGTTAAGAAAAGCAAAAAGAAATAGAGATGTAAGATAGAAAGAGAAGATATTAAGAAATTAGTATTTTCTCTTTTATTATTTTAAGTAAAAGGAAGTGGTAAGTTTGCAAAGAGCAGATATAACAGAAAAAATTGGAAAATTAAATATAAAAATTGCTAGAGCAAACAAAGAGCTAGAAGAATTGGAACTAAAATACAAAAAAAAGAAATTAGAAATAAGGAAATATAAAAATGAATCAGCAGGATTACAATTAGAATTACAAGAGTTAGATCTTGAAAATCGTAAAGAAGTTCAAAAGCAAAAGAAAATAAAACAAATTGAAAAAGAAACAATGAAAAAATATACAGATGTTAATAATGAATATTATTCACAAGAAAAAAGTTATTATAATTCAGAAGATCCATATAAAAGTTATATGGAAAAAAATATACTGCCTTATAATGACTAGAAAGGAGAAAGATGTATGAGTTATGATGATTTAAAAGAAATGTTAATGAAAAAAATTGACCAAGAATTATTTAATTATAAACAAAATCTAATAAAAAACTATACACCAGAAGAAATTATAGAGCAAGCATATAAAATAAATATCAAACAGCAAATAAGAGATATTGTTGGTGGAATAATTTTTAGTAAAGAGCAACTACAAGTATTACTAAAAACCGATAATCTGTTAGAAAAATTGTATGATAAATATGAGAAATCTGACGGCAATATATGGGAATATTTAGAAGATAATGTAGGAGATAGTTTAGGAAATATTGTCAAAGAATATAATCAACTAAAAAATAAAAATAAAGAAAAAGAGAGGTAAAAGCAATGTCAAAAGTATATCAAATTGAAATAGAAGAAACTTTACAAAAAGTTGTTAAAATAAAAGCAGATTCATTAGAAGACGCTATAAGTATTGCACGAGATAGATATAAAAATGAAGAATATATATTAAATGAAGATAACTTTATGGGGGCAGAATTTAGCGAATACAAAGACGAAGTTATAAAAGAAAAAAAGCATAAAGAAAGGGAAAGGTAGGTGTAGATATGCCATATATTGCACCAGAAATAGTTGCACAAGCAAGACAAGTGGATCTACTTACTTATTTGAAAAATTATGAGCCTAGTCAGTTAGTACCAGTATGCAGAAATACTTTTGTAACAAAGGAACACGATAGCTTAAAAATTAGTAATGGTTTGTGGTATTGGTTTTCAAAAGGAGTAGGTGGAAAAAATGCAATAGATTATTTAATGATAGTAAAAAATTTATCATTTATAAATGCAGTACAAACTGTATTAGGAAATATGAAAATACAAGCTCCTGTTAAGTATGAACAGGAAGAAAAAAATCACGAAAGAAGATTAAAAATACCAGTAAAAGCAAGTAATAATGCTAGAGCAATAAACTATTTATTGAGTCGAGGAATAGACAAAGAAATTATACAATATTGCATTGAAAATAAGTTGCTTTATCAAGAAGAAAGAACAAACAATGTAGTGTTTATTGGCTATGATAATAATAAAATTCCAAGTTATGCTTTTTGCAGAGCAACTAATCAAGAAAGATTTATGAGAGAGGCAACAGGAAGTAACAAAAAATATTCGTTTAAGATAAAAGCAGAGAAAGAAAATAATATAGTTCATTTATTTGAAAGTAGCATTGATTTATTATCATTTGCTACTCTTTTAAGTTCAGAAAATAGAAACTGGAGAGAAGAAAATTTACTCTCATTAGGTGGGATTTATTCTTCAAAATATGATTTAGAAAAAACAAAAATTCCAGTTTCATTAACAGAATTTTTAGAAAAAAATCCTAATGTAAATGAAGTACATTTGCACCTAGATAGAGATTTAGCAGGAAGAAATGCAAGCACTTTTTTTCAGCAAGTATTGAGTAAAAAATATAAAGTTTTTGACAGACCAATGGCTTATGGAAAAGATGTAAACGAATACTTATGTTTGAAAAAAGGTATTAAAAAAATTGAAAAAGAAAGGACACGATAAGTTATGAAAAAATATAAATTTTTAGTTAAAAGAATAAAAGAAATAGAGATACAAATTAGTGCAGAAAGTCATTCAGAGGCACTATTCAAAATGTTACAAAAAGTAGTAAAAAAAGATGAAAACTTTTTTACAGAAGATTTAGAAAATAG
>CASSLW010000033.1 GCA_949443285.1 uncultured Clostridia bacterium | reverse complement strand
AAAAAATTTATAAAAAACTATTGATTTTTGTTAGCAAGTTTCACTCAGGCTCAAATTCTTATTTTATATTTTGAATAAATGATGAATGTGACTGAAATAAGCTTAGAAATTCTTTAATCTTTTTGTGGAAAGAGTTCACACTTGCTGTGGAAGGGTGCCATAAAAAGATTTTAGAATTTCTTTTCTTATGTAAGGATCCGAAGAATTTATGAAAAATAAAAATAAGAATTTGCCCGTGAACATTACTTTTTATATAAACTTACAAATTTTAAATTTCACTTCATTCAAGCAAGCAATATCAAAAATAACACATATATACCCGAGGGGAAGGACCAGCAAATCGTGAAGGACCGTCCCCAATGGCAAAAAATTGCCAAAAAGGACCGTCCCTCTTGGCAAATTTTTTATTTATGCTCTTGGATGAGCTTTTCTATATACATCTTTTAAACCTTCATCTTGGAATTGCATGTAAATTTGTGTAGAAGATATATCTGAATGTCCTAACATTGTTTGGATTGCTTTCAAATCAGCCCCATTTTGTAGTAAATGTGTTGCAAATGAATGTCTTAACACATGTGGTGTTATGTCCTTTGTTATGTGAGCTTGTTCTTTATAATATTTAATTATTTTCCAGAATCCTTGTCTTGTTAATCTTGTTCCATTTATATTTACAAATAGTGCTTGTTCACTTTCGTCTTTAATTAATACATCTCTTGCGTCTACTATGTATTCTTTTAATGCGTTTAATGACATTTTTCCTAAAGGTATGTTTCTTTGTTTACTTCCTGTTTTGCAAACAACATATCCTTCTTCTAGGTTTACGTCTTCTATATTTAATGAGATTATTTCTGTTACTCTCATTCCTGTTGCATATGCGAATTCTAACATTGCTTTGTCACGTGTTCCTTTAAGGTCTACGTCTTTTGGTTGGTTTAATAAAAGTTCTACTTCTTTTGCTGTTAAAACACTTGGTACTCTTTTTTCTATTTTTGGTGATTTGATGTTTGCTGTTGGGTCTACTTTTACTTTTTTGTGTTTTAATGCATATTGATAGAATGATCTTATTGATGCTATACATCTAGATATACTTGATGCTTTTTTTCCTTCTTCATCAAGTTCTTTGATGTATTCTTTGATGTCTTCTTCTGTTACTTTGTGGTATTGAATTCCACAAGCTTCTAAGTACATTCTAAATTGTTTTAAGTCTCTTTTATAAGACTGTAATGTGTTTTCTGATAATTTCTTTTCGTTCTCTAAAAATTCAAAAAAATATTTTAATCGTCTTTCCATTTTTATCTACCTCTATATTCAAAATAATTTATTTACATAAACTACATATGTTATATCAAAGAATTTACAAATTGTAAATACATTTTTCGATTTTTTTAAAAATATTTTGCAAAAAGTTTTAATAAGTTTGTCGAAATTAGTATTTCTACTAGTGAGGACATTATTAACACTCCTAACATTACTAATGAAAATATAGTATGTCTTAATATTTCTAATTTGACATTTTCTTTTCTATTGTCTTTTACTATTGATTTATATAATTTAAATCCGCTCACAGCTAAAGCTAATATTGCTGGTATGAATATTAAATTTTGTAATAACATACTACTTAACACAAATGCAATTCCTTTGCCAGTGCCCATAATTGTAACACATGCAGATATTGTATATCCTAAGCAAAATCCCCTATACATTACTATTCCAAACACTACCGGAATACCGTATTACCGTTGTTCCAAAGAACCAAATTATAATTGCTACAATAAGATTTTGGAAAATGCTTGTATTTAGTAAAGTTTGCATTTCTAATTTTTCAGTTTCTTTCATTTTGTTTATAAAATTATTGAAATATGATTGTATTTCTGCCTTTTGTGCTTCTTGTATGTTGTTTACAAATAATACTCCCAAAAATATTCCTATTACAAATATCATTGCGACTAGGCAATATTCTTTTTTGTTATTTAATATATGCTGTTTTATTGTATCTTTGATTTTTATTCCTTTGTCTCTCATAAAAAATCTCCTTATCGTTTATACATAATGTGTATTCGATAAAGAAATTTTTAGAACTTTTTTATTTAGGTTTTACAGAAATCTTCCCATAATTTCCGCCGCCACCAGCTTCTACTTTACAGCTTCCATTTCTTGCGTTTTCTATATTGTTTGCTACCTTTTCTCCTACTACCATTTCTATATCATCTTTTGATAGTTTGTGCAATATGTTCATTTCTGTTTCAAATGCATCTAACAATTTATTTATTGTTTTTCCTCCTACACCTGGTATAAATCCAAGTGGTACTTGATATATATATGGTGGTCTTTTTTGAGGACTTTTTGTTTCTTTTTTATCTTTTATCAATTCTATTCTGTCAAAAACTCCAAATGTCACATTTTTTCCGCCACACATTGGGCAAGTTTCTACTGGCTCTTTTGTTTCTATTGCCTTTTCGCAGTCATCGCAATATGTTCTATGATATTTTCCAAGTTTTGGGTCTAGTCCATAATTTGCAATTATTCTTCTTCCCTCTTCATTTTTTAAAGCTTTTACTATTTCTTTAAATGATATGTCTTCAACTTCCATTTTGTTGTATTCTCTCGCAATTTTGGGTAGAGAATGTGCATCTGAATTTGTTAAAAATGTTCTTGTTTCTAATTCAGAAATTGTATCTGCTAAATATGTATCTGAGCTCAATCCTAATTCTATTGCAAATATTTTATCAAATTTTTCCTTAAATATATTTGATAATCTGTCTGTGCAGTTTCCATAGTAGCTTTTATGTGGTGTAAATACATGTGCTGGAATTAGTATTCCATTGTATTTTTCTACTATGTCTATTAAATCATATCCTGATAAGTCTGTTCTTTGAGTACTTAATGTTATATTTTTTAAATGATGGCTTAGTTCATTTGAAAATGCCTTTATATCACTTAGGTGTGGAAAGAAACATATATTGTGTGCACTTCCACATTTTCCGTTTCTTCCTTTTTCTGATGTTTCTACTTCACTTCCTAAAAGTATACATACTTTGTCTTGATAGATAATTCCTCCGTCTTCTAGTTCATATGCTTCGCCTGTTTTTAAGAAGTTCTCTATGTCTTCTATTACATATGGCGATGCACAGTCTATTATTCCTACTACATTTATTCCCTTTTTTTCTGCACATTCTTTTGCTATATTTGCAAAATTAAGTGACCTTGCTGCTGTTATTTTTATTGGCTTTCCTTTTTCGCTTCTTCCTATGTGTACGTGCAAATCTGCAAATATTTCATACATTGTTTTATTATCCTTTCGCTTCTACTGTTTTTTCCTCTATATGACACATTATTTTGTGTGCTGTTTCTTCACTAAATAATGGCCTGTTTGGATTATCTATACTGCAAAACATCTCTTTTGATAAATGTTCTAGCTCTTTTTCCATTAGTTTATCCACTTTTGGTCCATAGTTGTATATAACTTCTTTTATGAAGTTAGGTACATCTGTGGTTTCATAATATATTTTTACTAATCTCCTAATTGCTGTGGTTTCAACTTCTTCTCCAATATTTATTTTTTCAAGAAATCCCACAAATTGCATAAATGTATCTAAATATCTGTTATATTTATCTTTTAAATTTCTATGCTCTAGTAATACTAATGCTTCATCTGGTTTGAAGCCTATTCTTTCTGGTCTATCTAACAACATCCCTCCAAATTGGTCTACTAATTCTAATATGTCACTTTCTCTTTCTCTTGGATTACTGTTGCTATATCTGTTTACTTCTTCACACATTTTGCAAAACTTTTTTCCGAATCCGAATTCTTCTAATTGTTCTGCTCCCCTTTTTGCATATGAGTGTATTGTTTCTATGTCTTGTGCATTGTCTACCTTTTTACAGTTGCATAAAAGTGTTGCTGTTAGTACTAGGTTTTTGTCTACTTCTATTTTTGAATAGTTTAAAAACATTCTTGCTATTTCTGTTTTAAATATGACTGATTTGTCAAAAAATATTTTTCTTTTTTTGGCTAAATAATACACTATCTCCATTTTAGCTGCTAGGTCTTCTTCTGATAAGATATAATCTGCAAATGTTTCCATATATTTTCTCCTTTATATACTTTCATATAATTTTATTATATTAAAAACGACAAGATATTTCAATGTTTTTTAACCATGTCACATAATTGTAATATTTTATAACTCCTTTATAGCATTTCTTGCAAGCTCATCACATCTATTATTAAATTCATTATCACTATGACCCTTTACTTTTATAAAATTAACTTTATGGATTTTGGTAAGAGCATACAACTCCTGCCAAATTTCTTTATTCTTTACCGGTTCTTTTCCAGCAGTCCTCCAATCATTTTTTACCCAATTATAAATCCACCCCTGTAAAAACGCATTTACAACATATGCACTATCACTATACAAATCAACTTCACAAGGGAATTTCAAAAGCTTTAGCCCTTCTATCACAGCTGTTAACTCCATTATATTATTTGTTGTATCTTTTTTTCCACCTGAAATCTCTTTTTTATTTCCTTTATACATTAATAAAGCTCCCCAACCACCTGGTCCTGGATTTCCAGAGCAAGCTCCGTCAGTATAAATAACAACCTTTTCCATTTTTCTCTCCTTCTTGTTTTTTTCCATTTTTTATGGTACTATTATAACAATAAAAACTAAAATATACAAGAAAGGATTTTTATTATGGGTAAAGTTTTGGGAATTATTGGTGAATATAACCCATTTCATAATGGTCACTTATATCATTTAGAACAATCAAAAAAAATAACAAGTGCAAATTATACTGTGGCAATTATGAGTGGTAATTTTACTGAACGTGGCTCTACTGCTTTAATTGATAAATGGTCTAGGGCTGAAGCTGCCTTAAAATGTGGAATTGACTTGATTATAGAACTTCCTGTTTTATATGCTACTTCTAGTGCAGAAAATTTTGCAGATGGCGCTATTAAAATATTGAATTCTTTAAAAGTTGTTGATTATGTGTCTTTTGGTGCTGAGACTTCTGATATTGATATTTTATCTGATATTGCAAATGTATTGCATGCTGAGCCAAAACAGTTTAAAAATATTTTATCAAGTGAATTAGCCAAAGGTTTATCATTTCCAAAGGCACGCGAAAACGCTTTATTGCTTTATTTAAATAATAAAAAATATTTAAATGTCCTTTCTTCTCCTAATAATATTTTGGGCATAGAATATTTGAAAGCATTGAAAAAACATAAAAGTGATATACAACCAATTTCTGTTGCTAGATTTGAAGCTGGTTATAATGATAATTTTTATTCTGGAAATATTGCTAGTGCTACTGCAATTAGAAATATTGTTAAAAATGGTGGTTTCGATATTTTAAAGAAATTGCTTCCTGAGCCTAGTTTTGATATTTTGATTAACAATTTTAAACAAGGAAATATTGTTCCAGATTTATCTGTTTTTGAGAAACAAATTATTTATAATTTAAGAAAAATGTCAGTTGGTCAAATTGCTGAGCTTCCTGATGTTTCTGAAGGCCTAGAGTTTGCTATTAAAAATGCTGCTAATTCTTGCAGTACTCTTGTGGAACTTTTGGATAGTATTAAGTCAAAACGTTATACTTCTACGCGTCTTCAGAGAATTCTTGTTTATAGTTTGCTTGGTATTTCTAAAAGGGATATGGAGTTGTCTAAAAAAACTGTTCCTTATGTTAGAGTTCTTGGTTTTAATGAACGTGGTAAGTTTTTGATTTCTGAGATTGCTAAGGCTAATCCTAGACTTGATATTGTTACTTCTGTTAAGCGTTTTTCTGATAGTTGTCGAAATAAGTCTCTTTCTTCTATGCTTGATTTTGATGTTTGGGCTACTGATGTGTTTTCTCTTGGTTTTCAGTCTTGCCCTTTTAGCAATTTGGATTTTACTAAGAAAATTGTAATTTTGTAATATGTGTTATCCCCTAAAACTTAATTGTTTTTAGGGGCTTTTGTATTTTATAATATTTTAGCCTACTCATTTACTACTATATCCATTTTATTAATTATTGATAGTATTTTTCTCAATATCTTTTATAATCATTTCAATTTTCTCTTCTCTATTTCCTGATGTATCAAAAAATTTAATATTATATTTTTCGCATTGCTCTTTCATTGTTTTACTATTTTTTATTATTCTATTGCATGCTAGATCAAGCATTATATCTCCTATATAATACGTCCAATCATTTCTTGTATCATTGTTCTTTATCATTTGTTTTAGATTTTTTGTGGTTTCGTTTGGCATTCCCAGACAATAAATATCACAGTCTGAACTAAAATATTTGACAGCGTCTTCCACTGTTAAGGAATATGTATCAATTATTATAGATCTGCCTAAAGATTTTAAATCAATTTTAAGTTCTTCATAAATATCTCTGAAATAAATTGCGATTTCTTTGCTAGATAAATTTAAAAGTGCTAAATCTTCTATATAAATTTTATCGTTGTTTTTTTCTTTCGTTCTTTTGCTTCTGCCTATGGCTGATTGTAAGGGTATGATTAAAGCGTCTCCCCTTATTGGTTCATAATTAGTGTATTTCTTTAGTATTTGATTTGTTACCGAACTTTTGCCGCAGCGTTGTTCTCCTATTATTAAAATGTCTTTGTTAATTTCTATCACTCCTATTCCTAATAGGAAATGAGTAGGCTTTGTAAATAATAGCACATTTTACATATTTTGTAAACAGTTTTTGACAATTTCTAACCCACACATATTACTTGTATCGCAAAAGATGATTTCTTTTTCTTTTTTTAAAGTTACAGTAGCCGTACTAGAAATACTCTCAAAAATATCTTTTGTCATTTTTCCTTTAACAGGTGCTGCTAGTTTAAGTGCTTTATTATATTTTGATTTTATATTCAAAGTATATAAATCTTTTTTGAATGTTATATAAAAAAAATCATCTTTAATGTCACATTCTAGTATTTTAGCGTTATTATACGTAGTAAACTTAAATTCTTTGTTTTCAATTAATACAACACAAATAAGACCTTTAAATGAGAAAGCTTTAAAAGGTATATCTGCCACTGAAAACATAAAACTAGCATTTGTTTTTTGAAAATTGTTACCTTGACACCAAATATAAGATTTTGGAAATGAACATCCCCAATCTTTTTCAATATAGCCTTTGTTATTATTAAAACAAATTTCTTCATTATTTATTTTAATTAGTCCATTGATAGTGCTTTGCATACTGATGATTGCATGATTGCATTCCATAAATGGAATATAGGAAAATGGCCCCATTATATTTGGCGCAAAAATATTAGTGCTAATATTTTTACTATTTGAGTATTTTATATTTCCGTATATTCTAAGATTTTGAGATTTGTCTTCAATGTTGATATTTATTCCTTTTTTTGAGAAGGTGCTATTCCCTATTTGT
The DNA here is from genome assembly GCA_949443285.1 of uncultured Clostridia bacterium. Classification (GTDB taxonomy): domain Bacteria; phylum Bacillota; class Clostridia; order TANB77; family CAG-508; genus CAG-269. The sequence goes on along the minus strand of CASSLW010000033.1, from coordinate 2,947 downwards.
ATGCAGAAAGGATTATGGTTAAATTTGAATTCTTTGATGTTGTAATTTACATAGTAGGATGTATTGTTAGTGATTATTTGTATGAATGCTTTAGCTCCTGTGTCATCAATGTTAATTCCTGGTATGAATGAAATGCCTTTATTTTTAGCTGTGTGTTTAAAGTACCAGCCTTCAAAGTAATTTTTCTTTTTATTTAAATTTTTTTCTCCCTGAAATAGTTCGGAGTTTTTTATTAATTCTAATTTTTTCATATGTATATTATTTCCAATATGTATAATATTATTCTTTTTTACTTATTCAAACTTTTCGTATTTTCTTTTTCTAATTGCAAAATATGTTTGTGCAAGAGCGATTACTTTTTTCTTGTATCTCCCTAATATAACTATTTTTGCAAGATTAAAGTTAATATTTTCATTTAAACAATAATATTGTTAAAAAATTAAAATTGAATATATTTCTAGGATTGACATATGGTGTTATATCTATATAATCCATAATTTTATCCATTCTTTTAACACTATACCTTACTGGTTCCACAGTGTGGAACCACCTTTATATGTTAAGTAAAACTTTTTCATCTTCTTTAAACTTGGAACACTAAAACCTTGTCCAAATTCTCGAGTTAACTTTTCTGAAAATAATTTTAATATTTCATTTTGAGATGCCTCTAAATTATAGTTTTCAATTAATTCGTTTATAGTAGAACCAATTTCAAAATATAATTCAACCATCTCATAATTGATGTTTTTTATCACATTCTGTTTTGTTTTTAAAATAAGTTCATTAATTCTATTATAATAGTTCCCAAAAACCTCGTTATTTTGATTTATTATATTAGCCATATATAACATCTCCTTCAAAAGTTTTATATATTTTTTCTATATATTAAATAATAATTTTATTTAATATTTTTCTACAAATACTATCTTTATATTCCACTTTTTCTTTATACGTATTAAAAACCATTCTTTGTTTCTTTTATTTTGTCAAATCTTTGTTCGTTAATATTTTAAAAATAAAATACAACTAAGTTGTATTTTATGGTGGGCAGGGAAGGATTCGAACCTTCGTACTCGAATGAGAACAGATTTACAGTCTGCCGCCTTTAGCCACTCGGCCACCTACCCAAGTATAAAATTAAAATGGTGCTCCCTCAAGGATTCGAACCTTGGACCCACCGGTTATGAGCCGGTTGCTCTGACCAACTGAGCTAAGGGAGCATCTATGCTTGTTCAGCACAATTAAAAGTATATATCATTTTTACAAAATTGTCAATACATTTTTTAAAAATATTTTTCATTTTTTTCACAAACTCTTTAACCACATAGATATTGTAATATAAAAATCCCACAGCTAATAATATAAAATATAATTATACACGACAAAATAAGACACCAAGCAACAAAAGTCAACAAACACAAGACAAAATCACAAGAATAAACTAAGGAGAAATATAATGAGCAAACTAATTGACATGTACAAAAATTTAAAACAAGAAAACCAAGAAACACTATATCTATTTAAATCAGGGCTATTCTATATCTTTCTAGATGAAGATGCAAAACTAATGAGCAATATCTTTTCTTTAAAACTTACAAACTTAAATTCAAGCTTTGTAAAATGTGGATTTCCGGCAAATTCTTTAGACAAATATCTGAAAATCTTAAACTGTACCCAATATAAAGTAAAAATAATTGATAACAATACTAATACTACCTTAACGCCAAAAGAATTTGAACTAAACAAAAATACTATTAATCTATTAGAAACAATTTCTAATATTGATAACAATAATTTATCAATTAAAGAAGCTTATGATTTTATATCTAATATAAAAAATACTGCAAATAAAATTTTAAAGGAAGTGAACACAAATGAAACAAAAAACTAACAATAATTTATTAATTTATCAAAAATATATGGATTTGATATACTACACAAACGATATAGTTAGGAAATACCCAAAATCTGAACATTTTGCGCTGGTTGAAGAAATTAAAAATTCGATGTATGTAGGTTTACGAATGTTAATGCATGCAATAAAGTCTTATGCTATACCAGACAAGCTAAAGTATTTAAAGGAATTGGATGTTTACTTAAGCTTATTAAAAGTGCATGTACGTCTTTCCTACAAATATCAATATATTTCAAATAAAAACTATTCAACTTGGAGTAATTTAATAACTGATATCTGCAATATGTTAGGTGGGTGGATAAATTCATGTCAAAAAAAATAAAGAATGTTTTTTATAAAAATTTAACTTTTCAGAAGTTTATCGAAGCTCATAATCGTGCAAAGAAAAACAAGATGTTTAAAAATGAAGTTTTAAACTTTGATTTAAATTTAGAAAGCAATATTGTTACACTTATAAATTCAATTAAAAATAACAAATATAGAGTTAGTAAATATCATTCTTTTATAGTATACGAGCCAAAAGAGCGAATTATTCAGTCTCTTCCTTATAGAGACAGAGTTGTGCATCAATGGTATGTTGAAGAATTTATTAAACCCTATATTCTTCCTAAGTTCATTTCTACTTCATTTGCTTGTTTACCAAATAAGGGCACTCACAGTGCTGCCCTAGCCATACAATCTATGATGAGAAAATACAAAAAGAAGTATCCTGATTACTACATTTTAAAATGTGATATTAAAAAATTTTTTAATAGTATTGATTCTCTTATTTTATTTGAAATATTGAAAAAATATATTTCTGACAAGGCTTTGCTTAAATTTACATATCAAATTTTATTTGAAAACAGACCTTTTAATAATTACACTGGTATCCCCATTCGGAAATTATACTAGTCAATATTTTGCAAATATCTATTTAAATGAGTTGGACCAGTATGTGAAGCGAACCTTGCATATTCATGAATATGTTCGATATATGGATGATTGTGCGCCACGCACGTACATTCAAGTAGCATGAGCTACTTGGATATA
>CASSLW010000032.1 GCA_949443285.1 uncultured Clostridia bacterium | reverse complement strand
CTTTAGCATTACATACAGGAAAAGAAACAGAAGAATATGCAGAAGATGGAATAGCAGCATATATAGATATAGGACAAATGTATAGTTCATATTTAACAAGAGATTCTAAAGAAGTTATGAATGAAGAACATGAAAGAGAATAATTAGCCATAAAAATTATGGCAGTTAATTTTAAGAGAGGAGAAACATGTAAATGAGTGCTAATACAGATTTAATTTATGATGCAAAAAGAAAAATGCTAGCAAAATATCCTAGATTTGGTAGTGAAATAGCAGTAGCTAATATTGAATTTAAAGATAACTTAAAATATCATACAGCAGCAACTGATGGAAAAAATATATATGTTGATCCTAACTATTTTGCAAGTTTAAGTGAGAATGATAGATTATTTACAATAGCACATGAAATAATGCATATAAAATTTATGCACATGTATAGATTAAAGGATAAAAGTGGAGTAAAAAGAGATCCAGAACTTTGGAATATAGCAACTGATGCTATTATAAATGCAAATTTAGAAAGAGATGGATTTACAATCAAAGAAGGATATGTAAATATGCCAGAAGCACTAGATTATTCAGCAGAAGAATTTTATCAAAAATTATTGCAAGAAAAAGAAAAGAAAGAACAAGAGCAAAAGAATAATCAAAATCAAAACCAAGACCAAGAACAAGGAAATGGACAGGAACAGGAGCAAGATAATCAGCAAGGAAGTGGACGGAAGCAATGGACAAGATAATAAACAAGAAAATAGGCAAAATCAAGAACAAGGACAAGAACAAAATAATGAAAATTCGGATCAAACAGAAAATCAAAATCCAGATGAGAGGAAAAGTCAAGGAGATGACCATAGTTTATGGGAAGAAGCATTTAAAGAGCAGCAAAATTCTCAAAAGAAAGGACAAAGGCAAGATGAAAATTCGCAAAAACAAGAACAGGGACAAGAACAAGAGCAAACTGGAGAAGAACATACAGATATAGATTTTGATGAAAAAGGAGAATTTGAAGATAATAGAAAAGAAAAACGAGAAAAATTCAAATCTAGACGCGAAAAGACTGAAAAAGATATACGAAGTACCGATAAAGGAACAATAGAATTAGGGGATATAGGAAAAAGTAAAGAAGAAATTGATTGGAAACTTTTATTACGAAGAGAAGTAGAAAAAACAGAAACAATTTGGAGTCAAAGGCGTTCTATTGCAGAAAATAATTATGCATATAGATTAGAAGAAAATGATATAGAAGATGAAGCTGAAACAGAAGTTATGATTGATGTTTCTGGCTCAGTAGATTTAGAATTAGTAAAATCATTTCTAAGGCAACTAAAACCATTATTAGAACAATCAAAACTAAGAGTAGGATGCTTTAATGAGCAATTTTGGGGACTTGTAGATATAAAAAATGTAAAAGACATAGATAATTTTACTATACCTAGAGGAGCTAGAGGACATTCAGCATGGACAGAAGATTGGGATTTAGCAGTTAGATCATTTACTAAAAAAAGAGAAATAAACAAAATTGTTTTTACTGATGGTTATCCTTGTCCTGGAACTATGCCAAAGGAAGATCTAAAAAGAGAAAATATTATTTGGCTCGTTTATGGAAATAAAGATTTTAAACCTTGTTGTGGTAAAGTAATAAATATTACAGAAAAACAATTAGAACAATTACATCAAATTGATAAAAGTAGTTCTATGGATGATATAGACAGATAAAGAGTTAGAAACAGACTTGTTTTTATAAAAAATGTAGAAAATTTGTAATTTTTGTGTTTGACAATAGCATAAAAATAGTGTATAATGAATATACTAACAAAGAAAATATGCAAATATTTTCAAATTGGAGTAGTCAAGCCAAAAGTTGACAATAAAAAATGGGAGTATTCAAGCCCTAAGTGAAGATAAAAAATGGGAGTAGCTTAGCCCTAAGTAAGCGATAAAAACTATGTGGGGTGTTTTTATATAAGCATCCCACAATTTTTGTTAAAGGAGAGAATATGGATAGATTAAAATTTTATAACATAGATGATAAATATATTGATTATTTATATCAATTTGATGATAAAGTTCCATACAATAAAAATCAAAAGAGACCATATATAGGTGTTATTATTGAGATAGATAATATCAAATATTTTGCACCTTTATTCTCGCCTAAAAGTACACACAAAAAGTATAGTGATAATCCAACATACATAAAAATAGGACAAGATTATGGAATTATTAGATTCAATAATATGATCCCAGTTGTAGGAGATGTACTAACACCAATAGATTTTAATATAATTAAAGATATTAAATATAAAAACTTGTTAATGGCACAAAACAATTTTATACAACAAAATACAGAAAAAATAAGAAATGTGGCAAAAAAATTATATAAAATGGTAACAGTAGATAAAAAGAAATTTTTTGTGGATATAAGTTGTAATTTTAAACTATTAGAAGAAAAAGTAGGAATATATGATAGTGATAAAAAAGAAACAAAGTTTATAAAAGATGTAGAAGTAACTTGTGAAGTCTTTGAAGAAATATCAACTATTGTTAAAGTTTTAGAAGAAAAAGGATTCAAATACATAGAAGAATTTACATTAAATGATATATATATGAAAAATGATAAGACTAATGAATTTGCACCTAAAAATGGAAGAATTACAGACACACTAATTATTAGATATGTTAATGAAGATGACAAAAAGATAGTTTGTAAAAGAAGAAATCATAATAGCAATGGATTTGAGATAAGTACAGAAAAGTCTGTATTAAAAGTTATGAGCATAGAAGATGCAGAGAAACATTTGAATATATTAGGTTATACACGATTTTTAAATATGATTGATAAAAACTATATGTACGAAAATGATGAGTTTATAGCATATATTCAAGAAATAAAAGATTTAGGAATATTTATAGAGCTAGAAGCAAAGAAAATAGAAAACGCAGAACAAAATATAGAGCAGCTAATAGAATTTGTAAAAACACTTAACCTAAAAATTGGAACAAAGTTTGATATTAGAAAAGCAGATTTATTATATTCAAAACAAAATAACAAGTAATACATGGAGTTTTGCCTAGAAATAAGGCAAAACTCTTTACTTTATTTACATAATATGATATAATAATAGCGATTGAGAGGTGCTACTATGTCTAATGTAAATTATAATTTGTATAAGATATTTTGTGTAGTTGCAAGTTCTAAAAGTTATGCAGATGCAGGCAATAAATTAGATCAGACTCCAGCTAATATTAGTACACAGATAAGTAATTTAGAAAACCAATTAGATGTTAAATTATTTTATAGAGAAAAAAAGGGAGTAAGGCTAACAGAAGAGGGACAGCGACTATATGAAATTGTAAATAAAAGTATTTCTTCATTTGATTTTGCAGAAAAAGTAATAAAAGAAAAAAATGATTTGGCTAATGGAACAATAAATATAGGGTGTCAATCACACTTAACAAATTATTACTTAATGGAATATATTAAAAAAGCTAAAAATGACTTTCCAAACTTAAATGTAGGGCTAACTTGTGGTGCAAATCCAAGTGAAATGTTTGAGATGTTAAAAAATCACAAACTTGGTTTTGTAATAACAGATGTTATACCAACAGAAGCAGATGAGTTTGTAATTGAAGAATTAAAAAAAGTAAACAATATATTTGTTGCAAAAGAGCCATTGAAAATTGAAAATGTAAAAGAATTAGAAGATTTACGATATATATTAAATTTTGACAATACAATTTCTACTAAAAATCTATTCAAGATTCTAAAAGAACACAAAGTAAAAATAAAACCTAATATGAAATGTGATACAACAGAAATAAGAGTAGAAGCAGTAATGAATGGATTAGGAATAGCTTATGTAATGAAAGAAGCTGTAAAAAAACAATTAGAAAATGGCGATTTATATGAAGTGGAATTACCAATAGAATTGCCAGAGTTAAGTATAAATTTAGTGTATATGAAAGATATGCTAACACAAGTAGATAAGAAATTTATAAATAAATACTTAAAGAATAAGTAATAAATGAATATAAGAAAATAGGCAGAATATCCTTAAAACAAAGGGTATTCTTTTTTTATGTTAAAAATTATTTAATACTGATTAAATATTTGAGAATAGACAGGAAAATTCTTACAATATATAATAATTGTGTATCAATTTCAAAGAAAGAGAGATGTAAAAAATGCAAAAAAAGAGAGTTTGTTGGAATATTACAACAAAGTGTAATCAAAATTGTAAATATTGCCACAGATTTTTGGGTATTAACGATCTTACTTATGAAGAAAATAAAAAGATATTGAATAATTTAATTAAAGATGGAGTAAATAATATAACATGGACAGGGGGAGAAGCACTACTATATCCAAATTTAAAAGAACTATTGAAAATATCACAAGAAAATGGTATAAAAAACAAGCTAATAACAAACGGAATGGTATTAGCACAAAATGAAAATATGAGAGAGATTTTAGGCTATTTAGATTCTTTGACATTATCACTAGATACAATAAATGATGATACCAATGAAGAGTTGGGAAGAGGCAGAAATCATTTTGAAGAGGTTAAAACTATATTAGACTATGTTAAGGGAAAAAGTTTAAAAGTCAATATCAATACAGTAGTCAGCAAGAAAAATATAAATGAAATGGAGCAGCTAGGAGAGTTCTTAAACAATTATAATATTAGCAAATGGAAATTCTTTAAATTTATGCCACTTCGAGAAACAGCAGAGAGAAATAAAGACGAATTTGCAATAACAGATGCAGAATTTGAACAAACTAAAAATGTATTTAGACATTTTGGAAATATAGGAGAAACAGACTTTAGACAAGAAAAAGACATGGAAGATAAATATACTTTGCTAATAGCAAATGGAGATATAATAAAAACAGAACATGGTGTAGATGTGAAAAAGGGAAATGCACTATATCAAAATCCAGTAGAATTTATGTATGAATTAGAGGAGAATAGAATGAAAAAAATAAAAATTCTAATTGCCCATAATAACGAAGAAATAAGAAATAAGATAGCAAATAAAATAAAAGGTTTAGACTATGTTGAATTAGTAGGTACAACAGCAGATGGAAAAGAAACATATAACAAAATTATAGAATCAAAGCCAGAAGTTGTTTTTGCAAAAATGAATTTAGACAATATGGACAGTATGGAAATAATGAGAAAATCAAAAGAAAGTTTAAAAGATAATGTGCCAATATTCAATATAATTACAAGTGATAATGTTAGTGATGAATATATGAAAACAGCATATAATCTAATGGGAAGAAATTTGAATACATTTGTATCAGAGCCAATAAACAATATGGAAATAGACAATATAATGCAAGGGTATAAAGAATTAAAAGAAAACGCATAAACTAAAAAAGAAGGAATAGGTTTTTTACAAAACTTATTTCTTCTTTCCTTTTTGTAGATGCAAATACATTACTGCAATTTCTAAAAAATCTTTTGGGGTTATATTTTCTTCAATATCAAAATATTGCATAATAGGGCAGTTGATAGTATCTCTATACATATTTAATCGTTCTAATGCAGTTCTAAAACTTGATCGTATTGCCGAATTAGGCTTGTTATGTCTTTGTCCAATTATAGTAAAAATATCTTTCAATTTTTTCTGTAAGTCAGGGTAGTAGTAGCATTCAAAAATAGCTTCTCTTATGTAATTAGTTCCATTTGAATTTAAAGGAATTTTTAATGTCAAAAATAATAAATCGAGTTCCTCGTTAGTTAATTCTTCATATTCTCCAAAAAGATACATTTCGTTAATTGTACTATAAAAGTCATTAAAATTTTCATCATCATAGATTACCTTGTATATTCTAGCAGCATTAGACAAGTTCAAATTTTCTTCTTTTTGAGCTGTTAATATAATGTTGTTATTTTTCTTATCTGCAATATTTGTAGATAATCTATCAATTATTTCAATACAATTTATATCTTTTAGGCAAGAATCTAAAACTAATACATTAGGTTTAATATCAAGATATTTTTCTAAAGCAGTTTTTCCATCAGCTGTTTCTATTACTTCTAACCTTTTATCATTTGCAAGCTGTTGACAAAGCCTTATTCTTTGCTCAACATTAGGATTAGCAATAAGGACTTTCTGCATCTGGAAACCCTCCTACAAATGTCTATATTATAAATTCGATAACATTATACCATAAAAATTATGTAAACACAATACAAAATGGAAAAAATAGTAAAAGAAAATTTAGCCTTTTTTCGCCCTTTTTCGCCATATTCCCCCTTTTTTGACATTAGAAAAGTAAAATTCTATATAATGCAAGCAACTTAATCAAAGTCTTAAAAGGGAGGCGATTCAAAAGATATAGAGAAAACACAAGATAATTACAAGTACATATTTTAGACTTTGATTATAGTATTGATTTATTTTTTAATTATTCAAAACTCCTTTAAGAATTTTGTTTAGGCACTATTCTGTAAAGGAGTTTTTTATATGGGGAGGGATACAAGTAAAAATGTAAAAGTAATTTCACAAGTATTTACATTAAAAAATGTAAATATTAGATATTTGTGCCTATTTCAAATCAAATGTGCAATTATGCGTTGTATATTTGATTTTTTTTATGCTCTAAAAGAAAAACATTGCCGTAGCCCACCTACCAATCAATTCACAAAAACGAATTGATTGGAGGAAAGAGAAATGCAAGATAATGCAAAATGTTTTATAAAATTAAAAAAAGGAATTTATGAAGAAATTACATATAAAGAACTAAAAGAGAAACGAAAAAAATATAGTACATATAAGAAAAAGAAATTTATTAAGTTAGATGATATTTTACTAGAAGTATCAAAAAAAGATTATGAAATTATAGAGTATGAAGAACAAAGACAAAAATATTTAGATCGAGTTGCAAGAAAAATGAATTTAATTTCTTATGATCATGAATCTGAAAATGGAGTAGCATTAAAAAATATAATTTCAAATCCAATAGATAATATAGAAGCTACTTTTGAAAGAAAAATTGAAATAGAAAAATTAAGAATAGCTTTATTACAACTAACTGAAGAAGAATATAAACTAATAAAAGCATTATTTTTTGAAAATAAAACATTGCGAGAATATGCTGCAATAGTAGGCAAACATTACACTACAATTCAAGATAAAAGAGATAGAATTTTAGAAAAATTAAAAAAATTTATAAAAATTTAAAAATTTAATCCTACAAACCTCTCATTTTTTCACAGGAGAAATGAGAGGAATTTTTATTCCACATGAACTTTGAAAATTAAATAGCAATTCATTAAATACATTCCTACTATTCGAGCTAGTTAAAAAGTAATCTCACAAATTACTTTACTTAAATATAAGATAGCCACTTATAAGGCGAGGACAAGTAGTAGGTATAATGATACACTTGTTTAGTCATAGCACGAGCGAGATAAAACCGTCCCACGCATTGAGAACAAATCTGTTGAAAGCAGGTAGGTGGAAGTCCTGTGGAGCAATTTAGCTAATTGCCGTTTAATGAATTTTAGGAGAAGATAGAAAATAATTGTAAAAGGCTATCTAATCTATAAGGTAGCCTTTTTGAATAAAAAAGGAGAAATAAAACAATGAATATTTTACTAATTATATTTTTAATACTACTTATACTTATCACAATATTTACATATTTAATGATTCTATATGCGAGTATGAGTAAAACAGAAGAAGAAAAAATAATGGAAGATCAAGAACAAATGGAATATTTGAAAAATTATAAAGAAAAAAAGGAGAATAGAAATAAAATGGAAATTAAAAGAGGAGATTTATATTATGCAGCTTTAGACGAAACTTATGTAGGAAGTGAACAAACAGGAGTAAGACCAGTAGTAATATTGCAAAACAATATAGGAAATGAGCATAGTCCAACTGTTATAATTGCACCAATAACAAGTAAAGTAAATTCAAAATCGATTATACCAACTCATGTGTATATAAAAGGGTATAAAGATAGACTAAAACAAAATTCACTTGTTTTGACAGAACAAATCAGAGCGATAGACAAATCAAGATTAAAATATTATATAGGAGCTTTAGATATTGGAGAATTGAGAAAAGTAGATAAAGCTCTTATTATTTCATTAGGAATAGATTTAGAGAAAGTCAAAAAAGAAGTGCCACATAGAGAGGGAATAGAAGAAAAAACAGAATTTGTTACGAGAAATCAAATTGCATCTTATGGAATGGTAGCAAGAGAATATCTAAAACATACAGGGAACTTGGAAATTTCAAACGAGGAATTTGGAAAATATATCTTAACACTTATTGATTTATATTCTCCAGATGAAGTTGAAAAACAAGCAGAAAATGTGAAAGATAGAAAATAATATGTCAAATCTATAAAAATATAGGCAAGGTAAATTTTGTACCTTGGAAAAGATTTAGGAAGTTGAGTATGCTATTTATAGGCAATACAAAACTTCCTTTTTAAATTGGAGGAATTGTATGCGAGAAATTGCTAAAAAGTGCATAGAGATAGGAATTATAAAAGACCTATATGAACAAGGAATACTAACAGAAGAAGAAATGAAATTAGCAATTATAGAGATAGACAAAGATTTTGAAAGGAGGGTAGCTTGATGCCTAAAACAGAAATGAGAGTTTTTGCATATTGCAGAGTAGGTAATCCAGAACAATTATCAGAAAATGAGCAAAAAGAGGTACTTTTAAGGAAAACAAAAGATAACAAAGCAACAATTATAAAGAAAACAGCAATACATAATGATATTGAAAAATAAAAAAGAACTATCCAATAGCCGTGAAACTAATATAGATAGTTCGGAAAATATTAAAATACTTTCTGCTACTATTTTAGCACAGAAAGTAGGAAAGGACAAGCAAGGATGAAAAAAGTAGTAACTTATGGATTATATAATAATGAAAAGAGTATAAAAGATTTTGAAAAGCAAATACAAGAGTATATTAAAGATTATGGAGAATGGAAAATAGTAAAAAAATTTATAGACTATACAAAAAATAAACAATGTATAAGTTTTGAGAAATTATTAAATGAAGCTTTAGAAGAAAATATTGATATTATTTTAATAAAAAATGTAAGGCAATTTTGTCAAGCAACTAATTATAAGGTAGACTTTTTTATAAAATTTTTTAATCAAAAACAAATAGAAGTAATTTTCTTGGACGAAAAAATTAGTACAGCAGATGCAGTAGGAATGACACAAATTCAAATAATTGTTTTTATGATTCAAAGCGAAAATGAAATGAGAAGTAAAGCAAAAAGAGAAAATTTATCACGGAGCTATAATAGGAAAAAAAGAATTTGAAAAAATACAGAAAAAAGTAAAAAACAATAGAAACATTGGAGAAAAAATATATGGTTATGACTTTGTCGATGGAAAATATCAAGTCAATGAAAAAGAAGCTACTAATTTAAGAAATAGAATAGAAAAAGAAGTTGATACAGCTACAAAGGAAGAAAAAAGAAGAAAAGCAAACAAATCACGAAGTGAAAAAATGAAAGCACTTTGGGAAAATGAAGATTATAAAAAAAAGATTACAGAAAGAATTAAAATAGCAAAGAAAATGAAAAAATTAAGTGAAAGGTAGGTATAAGAGAGTATGAAGCGAGTTGTTGCATACTGTCGTGTATCTACTGACCATGAAGATCAAAAAAATTCTTTGGAAAATCAAAGGTTGTATTTTGAAGAATATGTAAGCCAACATAAGGACTGGAAACTAATTGAAATATATGCAGATGAAGGAATTAGTGGAACATCATTAAAAAAGAGAAATGACTTTAATAGAATGTATCGAGATAGGCTAAAAAACAAATATGATATTATACTGACAAAAGAAGTATGTAGGTTTGCAAGGAATACAGTAGATACACTAGAAAAGACAAGAGAATTTAAAAAAATAGGAATTGAAGTAAGATTCATAATAGACAATATTAGTACATTTGATACAGATGGAGAATTAAGACTAACAATAATGGCAGGATTAGCTCAAGATGAAAGTAGGAGAATTTCTGAAAGGGTACAATTTGGAGTAATACAAAGTATGAAAAAAGGAGTTGCTTTTGGAAATATAGTATATGGCTACGATTTTGTCAGAGATCCTATAACTGGTAAAAAGACCAAATTAGTAATTAACGAAAAAGAAGCAGCAATAGTAAGAGAAATATTTAATATGTATCTTCATGAAGGTAAAGGTGCTTATACTATTGCAAAAGAACTAAAAGAAAGAGGAGTTGAAATCAAGAGAACTAGAAGTAAAGAGAAGTCAACAGACTGGAGAGAATCAACGATTTTAGATATTTTACAAAATGTGAAGTACATAGGAGATTTAAAACAAAGGATTACATACACTACTGACTTTTTAGAGCATACTAAAAAATATAATCAAGGCGAAGTAGAATTTATTTATAAAGAAAATCATCATGAGGCTATAATTGACAGGGAAATATTTATGGCAACACAAAAAGAATTAAAAAGAAGAAGTGAAATGTATAAACATGAAAAAAGTAAATACACAAATAAGCATACTTTCTCTGGCAAATTAGTTTGTGCTTGCTGTGGTGCATCTTATGTTGGTGGCGAAAATAGAAAAAGAAAAGATGGAACAATAAGAAAAACATGGAGATGTTATACTGCTACTAAATATGGAAAGAAACATATAGAAAATGACCAAGAAATAGGATGCAATAATGATAGAGTAAATAATGAACTTCTAAAAGAATGCTTCACAAAGGCTTTAAAAGAAATATTAACTAATAAAAATGAAATCAAAAGAGATGTAGAAGAATATGTTAAAAAAGCAATAAATAAATGTGAAAAAGAAACTGAATTAAGTGATATACTTTTAAAGGAAAAAGAACAACTTTGTAAAGAAAAAAACAAACTACTAGATTTGTGTATAAAAGAAATAATTGATGAAGAAACTTATAGACTAAAGAACAAAGAGATAGAAAACAAAATGATAAAATTAGAAAAAGAACTAAAAGCACAAGAGCAGAAAATCAAAATTAGAGATAATATTGAAGAAATATTAAGTAGTGTTAGAAAAACGGTAGATAACATATTGAATTTGAAAAAGTTTAGTAAAAACATTTGTAAGGAATTAGTTGATAAAGTTGTTATATACAATGATACAAAATTTGATTTTTATTTAAAGGGTTACGAAAACCCATATATTTTTGATGAAAAAAGTAACATTTTATCCTTACAGCA
>CASSLW010000031.1 GCA_949443285.1 uncultured Clostridia bacterium | reverse complement strand
TATATCCAAGTAGCTCATGCTACTTGAATGTACGTGCGTGGCGCACAATCATCCACATACTTTAGAACCAATGGAAAAAAGGATTGTAACTTTAGAAGATGGTACAACTAAGGATTGTTTTGTAATTTATGCTTTGGGTAATTTTATATGTGACCAAAGGTTAGAAAATACTAGAAATTCTATTATTTTGAATTTAACTATAACAAAACATCTTGATGGCAAAATTAGTATTGACAAAGCTGATTATGTTCCTATTTATATGTATAAAGATACAAGTAAAAAAGTTAAGGGTATGAAATTGATTGATATTAACAAGGCTATTGAGAGTTATGATGCTGGTCATGATGGCGCTGTAACACCTGAATTATACAATTTATTAAAGTCAGAGCTAAATAAAATTGTCAGTATCATAGGAAATGGATTTTAACTCTTGACAATCTTTACAAAAGGTATTATAATTTTTATTGTACCTTTTGTGTATATGGGTTATTAGCTCAGTTGGTAGAGCAGCGGACTCCTAATGGTCTGCCCCCCAGTTCAAATCCGAGATGGTACATACGAATTTGAAAGCCTTAATTTTTAAGGGTTTGAGGCTTTTCTTGGAACTTGAAAACTAAATAAAGATAAATTTTATCCCCCACTAACTCCCCAATATTATTTGGGGAATTGGGGAAATATGCGCCATTAGCTTAGTTGGTAAAGCAGATGACTCTTAATCATAAGACCCCCAGTTCGAGTCTGGGATGGCGCACCATACAGCTTTTTAGGATGTCCTTTTGGATGTTGGGACAATTCTAAATATTTATCTTTATGCTAAAGCACTTAAAAAAGTGCTTTTTATTTTTGCATTAGCATCTATTTCTATTCCAAAATTATTAAAGTCTTCAAAACTTTGTTTATTATATCTTTCTAATTCAATAATGTCATTTTCGTTTAATTTTTTAAATCCTTTTCTTTCTCTCTCTTGAACACGCATTAGAGCATCCACTTTTCTTTTTTTAGAAACATGAATATAATATTTTTGCGTTGTTTCATATTCAGTGTGCCCCATTAATTTTGCTAAAACTTCTGCCTCCATTCCAAGTTCTTTACAATGTGTTGCAAATGAATGCCTAAGACCATATACAGTAAGATGTCCTAATTGATATTTTTTGTTTCTATAAATCTCCTTTAAAATATTTTCTTAATTTTTCAATAGCTCTGATCTTTATTTTACTTACTGTTTTTGAATAAATTTCTAGTATATCAGCAGCTTCTTTTTGTGATAATTCTTTCTTAAATAGCAAAAAAATAACTGCCTGTTCAATATCTGACAGACAGTTTAAGGCCGCATTTAATTCATAAGCAGCATCAATTTCATCAATAGCTGAAAAAGGGCAATCAGCATCAATGAACCCTTGTAAAAAAGCACAATAATCCTCATTATCTAATATAGTGTTTTCTTTATCAATAATATTCATTTGTTTTATAAAGTATTTCCTAGATGACATCATAATGGTTTTATTTAAAAAACTATCAAACCTTTGCTCCTTATAGAGATCTTTGTTTTCCATAAGTGTTCCTCCCAAATATAAATTTTCATACTTCGACAAAGTGCATATTTTTATATTTAAAAAATGTGTAATGTTTTGTGAAAGAATGTAAAATATACATATGCAAACACAACGTATAGGAGGAAATAATCAGTTAAGAATAAAAGAAATCCCAGACACAATTATAGAAAATGCAGACAAAGAAGAACTAAAAGTATATTATAAATGTATTACTACTATATAAATAAGATAAATGAAAATAGAGCTAGCAGTTTGAATATTGTTAGCTTTTATGATATATTGCTTTAAAAAAGAAAAAAATATTGAAAGTAAATATAGAAGGGGAAAATATGCCAGCAATAAATAAAGAAGATTTAAAAATAGTAATAGATAAATTAAAAGAAAATAAAAAATCATCAGATTTTGAAGAATTTTATGAAAATTATAGAAATGTAGTTTTTAGAATAGCATTTTCTATATTAAAAAACCAACAAGATTCTGAAGAAGTAGTTCAAAATACTTTCTTAAAAATCTTTCAATTAGATAAGGACAAATTGCCTAATAAAAATGAATCAACTTGGTTATATTCTGTAACTAAGAATCAGGCTTTAATGTTAATGAGAAAAAAGAAAATAGAAATTGATATAGATAGTATATATGATATAAAATGCGAAGATTCTGATATTGATAAAATAATTGATAAGCATTATTACAATAAATTAATTCATAAACTTTCAAAGGATGAACAGCAAATAGTGTCTTTAAAAATACTTGGAAATTTTTCATTTACCGAAATTGGGAAAATGCTAAACATATCACCTAATACAATAAAATGGAAATACTATAAGTCAATAAAGACTTTAAAGCTATCTATTGGTGGTTTACTAATGTTTGTTTCTACATTTATTTTAGGGAAATTTATCGAAAAACTTGAAAAACAAGAAAATGATAAGATAGATATAGGGAACAACAAAGTTGATAATAACGTAAGCAAAGAAAATAATACATCTGTAGAAACAAATTCAAATACGATTGATGAATATATTAAAAGCGAAAAACAAGAAAATGACGCAGAAGAAAACAAAATAAAAGACGAAGAAGCACAACAGACCTTGAATGAAGCATTTACAACAAGTATAGAACAAGAATCGCACATTGAAAATTTACATACTTTAAAATTAGGATTTTTGACATTTTCTTATATATTTTTAACATTTTTTCTCATTTTTGCATATTTTTTTATAAAATCCCAACTAAAACAAAAAAAGAAATCATCTAAATAGTACAAGCATAGGAAAACTTTACGAAAAAAAGGGGGGAATATTTTTCATATACATATTTGCTAATGTATTATAAACTAATAATAAAACAATAGTATAATTTATGCTTTGGTTTAAATGAAAGGAGAAGAAAATGAGTAAAATTAAGAAAAATATAAGTTGTTTAATACTATTTTTTATTATTGTAAGCATATCAAGTTGTGCTTTTGCAATGACACCAACATATACACACGCAATACGATATTCAAGAGGAGTTGGAAATACATGCTATTACGTTGACAGTAGCGCTTCATTTTTTACTAGTAGTATAAATTCAGCTGCAAACAACTGGGTACATACTGATTATGGAGCAAACCCAATATATATGACAGCTGTCTCATCAACAAAAGCATCACATATGGATATATATGCAGGATATTTATTAGATAAGTATAATAACACTAATGCATATACTACTATTTGGACTTCATCAGCTACACAATTGTATTTTAATGGAACAAGTAATTATTATTATGCAGAAATTGTGCTAAACAGAAATAATATGACAGCAAACACTGAAAATACTTCAACTGTTACACATGAAATGGGACATTGCTTTGGATTAGATGATTGGACATATGCATATAGCATAATGTGTTCTCCAAAGTCAGAAAGAAAAGTGACTAGAGTTCAACAATGCGATAATGATACAGTTAATTATTTATATTAAAATGACTATACAAATTATAATTAATATTTATGTATAGAGATTGGAGGAAAAATGAATAAAAAGAAAGTACTAGTAGCGTTTATTGCTTGTAGTATATTAATAAGTATAATATTAATTATGGCAATTAAACCAACTATCAAAGTTAACGAAAATATAGTGCTTGGGGAAACAACAGCAGAAAGAACAAAAAACAAACCATCTACATTTGTAACAGAACAGATTAAGGAAACCGCAGAAGATGCTCAAGTGGCAACAGAATTAAATGAAGAAGTAACAATGAAAGGGTTAATAGATTCTACGGAAAATATAGCTATTGTAAGAATAATATCATTAGATTCTTCAAGTGCAAAATTTGATCCAGTTGTAGGTAATACATATGGAAAACTGTTAATTAATTCGGTTGTAAAGGGAAATTTAAAAGAAGGAGAAATCGTTGATTATGCTGCATTAGGAGGGTATTTAACAATTGCTGAATGGGAACAATACCAACCCGCAGCAGCAAATGAAAAAAGAGATTTCTTAAGAGAACAAAGCGGAATAAAACTTAATAAAGAAGAATCATATATTCACTTACAGTTTGAAGATAACATTGATGTCGAAGAAGGAAAAACATACATTGCATATATGAACTATAATAGTGAGATGGGAAAATATGAGATAACTGGATTTGCTGATGGATTAATGGAATTATCTATTGAAAAAGAGCAAAAAAGAGTATCTCCAATAAATATAGATTCACAAAAAGTAATGATAAAAAACAATCATACTGGAGAATATGAAAGTTTAGAAAGTTATACAGAAAAAGTAAAATCAAATATGTAACATTTTACTTTTTTGTGATAATATTAGTTTAGTTATACATATATATGAGAAGAAAAATATTCAAAGAGAGCAGTTATACATTGCTCTCTTCCCTAAAATAGGTCACAAATAAAATAATTGCAAATATTTTTAAAACTCACTACTAAAATTTCTATGAATTGCTTTCATTTTTTATATAATATATCATAAATTTATAATTTATTTGCTAAAGAAATTAAATCCTCTTGTTCTGTAACGAGATATTGTTTAGTAGTATTAAGACTGCTATGCCCTGCTTGGTTTGCAACCTGATCTATGCTATATCCAGCATTGTGCAAAGCATTTGAACAAAAATATGCGCGTAATGCGTGAGGATGCAAGTCTTTTATATTGCATATATCTTTATATTTATCAAGAAGTCTATTACAGAAGTTTCTATTTAAAGGTTTATTAGTATTTTTGTTTTTCTGGCCTATAAAAAGATATGGATTATTAGTTACTATTGAATTTCTTTCCTCCAGGTATTCACTAATTGCATCATACATTACTGAATTTATAACTATTTGTCTGAACTTATTTCCTTTACCCACTATATTTATAAACCTATCCTCTAATTTTATATCTATTAATCTTATTGTTACCATTTCACTTTCTCTTAATCCACCATAAACAAAAATTGATACAAAACAATAATCTCGTTTAGGCTTTTTTTCATCTCTACTTGCAAAATGTTTTAATCTATTGACTTCTTGTTGTTTTGGAATTTTCTTTTGGTAAAACTGTTCTGATAGGATTTGTATTTCCATTGTAGTCTTTTTCAGGACTTAAATTCATTGATGGATTTACAACTGATTTTGCTCTATCAATAAAACCTTTTAGACCACCATTGTTGCTATTACCATTATTATTGTTTGAAGATGGACTATTAAATTGTTCTTTTATAGCACCTAAACCAAATCCAAGCATAGCACCCATTCCAACTACTCGATTTGTCATTTGTTCATTGTCTACACCTGCAATTCGAGAAGTCAAGTTTTGGAAACAATTTTGTAAAGCATCTGCTAAAGGTAATATCATCATAGCCCATATTAAAGAAACTGCCCAGCCACCACCAGATGGCAAAAATGCAAGATATATAAGGAATAAGAAGCAATATATAAATTGCATAAATATATTCATTATAATTTGACCAGCCCGTATACTTGCTGCCGTTACATTTTTATTTAATTCTCTATATATTAAATTGTAAAGATCATCTTCAGAAAGTGTCTCACAAACAATTTTTGCACGAAGCAAATTTCCCTTAAATGAGTTGGATTTTCTCTCTAACTCTTGAACTGCATTTTCATATAATCCATCATAAGAAATAATCGCATAATTCTTTACTACTGAAATTGTGCGATTTTCCATTAAATTCTCTAAATACTCAATTAAATATCCTTTATAGTCTTGTATTTTAGGATTTTTAGTTTTATTTTGTTTAATTAGAGTTATTATTTTACTTGTGTCTATAAATTCTGTTGTAGAAAAGAACTGTACTGGATAATCTATTGCTAGTACTGTTTGTATTAAGATACTTTCTATTGAATCTTGTTCTTGATTAGAAAGCATATTATAGTCTATATTCCCAAGTTTAATAACATAAGAATACCTATTGCCAAGACAAATCATATTATCTTTTATCTTAAATTCAAGTAAATCTTCTAATTGTTTTTTGGTTTTCTTTTTACCTTTTACTTGATTTTCAATAGGAGAACTTTGTTTTATTTTTGAATTTACATTTTTCTTTTTATAATTCAAATAAACTGCTGTTCCAATTATAAAGACAAGAGTAAGCACTAAAAATACTATCATTAAGACCATCTGTCACACCTCCTATAAACGAAGTTCTTTTTGCGAAATAGATATTTAATTGCATAAAAAAAGAACTTGTCAAAGTTCTGCTCACCAATTTTTAAAAAGCTACATAGTAAAAAGAAAGTAGATATAGCAATTACAATAAAAGTTGTTAATACTTTTGGTATAGGGGTTGCAAATAATGCTAAACTTGATGCTGCAAGCATTAAATAAGTTACTTGTCTTAAACTTAAATAACCGCCCAAATATTTTTTCTTCCCTTTTCATATCAAAGGGGACTTTAAAAACTTTCATAAGTGTTTACCTCCTAACTTCCACCAAGTAAGCTACCTGTGTTATTAGTAGCAACATTTACAATGATTCCAGCAATAATTAAACTAGCTCCAAGTATTACGCCGCCACCACAAATCCAGGCAAGTGATCCAATAGTTTCAGCAAAAACTTGACTTGTCTGCATTGCAAATAACATAGCTGTTGTTCCTGCCATAGATAATTTGGCAATTATCTGCTTTTTCCTTTCCGTTAATTTCATAACTTCATCACTCCTTTACGATTTTGTAAGGGCTTAATCGTAAAAGGTTGCACTATTTTTCTTATGTCATATTTTTAAAATGTACGAAGATATAGGGAAGTGATAAAAAAAATACACTACCTAATATTAAACTGGGTACTGCAATTAAAAATTTTGACTTTAGCTTTTGTGATTTTATCAAACATCCTATTGCAAGCATTATTAAGGAGAATACAAGTAGCATCGCAAGAATTATTACTATAACTTTAAAACTTACAAAAAAGATGGAAGATCTCATATTTTTCATATTATCTATATAATTTCCTAGCATAAACTACATCTCCTTAACTCATATATTTGTTTATAATTGTTTTTTTGTAGTAAGGTATAAAAGTATCTACATTAAATGTTTTGCATACATTATAAAGAGTTATAAGCTCATCTCGTTTTACTTTAAGGAGTATATTTTTTAAATTATCTGTATATAAAATATAAAGTGTATAGATAATATCTTTTACAAGTTGTAAATTGCTTATAGAATATGTTTCTAGCATAGATTTTGTATAATTAAATTCTAATTTATTTAACAAGTCATAAAATTCTTTTGTAATTTTATCACTTTTATTTATTATTAAATTAAATAAATCATCAATCATCTTATTATCTATATCTATCTCTCCGTAACAAATCTGTTACTTCACTGTTACCACTTGTTACTGGTATGTTACTTTGTAACGCTTTATATTTATTTCGATGCTTTCTAACTCTTGCAGCACTTGAACCTTCGCTAACAATTAAGTCTTGCATTTCTGAAAGCATAAAAGTGTTTTCATTTAAGTATTCAATAGTTTTTGTCTTATCTAATGCACCTAGCAAAAGTTTATCACCATCTGGTAATTTTCGAAGATATTTGCTTGTTTTATTTTCGAAAAAGGTATCATATAATTTTAACCAGTAATATCTTTTTTCTGACATAGTTTATAATCCTCCTTGTCTGATTTTGCATATGCTAAAATACAAGCATATAAAAAGAGACTAACATTAGCCCCTATAAATATTCCTAAAACAAATTGTAACACTCTATCAACTCCTTAAAAAATAGCACCAATAAGTTGGTACTATTTAATGATTTTATGTTCTAATATTTTAATTAAAACTTATCTAAAAATGGGGAAAATTCCCCATTTTTATAAAATTTATTCCCCATTTTCATAGTTTTTAAATAATTTCTAATAAACTTTGATAAATTTTCTATATTTTTATAAAGTGCTTGATATATATACTTTTAAGTAATACAATATATTAAAATGAATCCATTAGGTATTCTTTAACTTATGTTAAGTCTGTTCAACTCTTAATCCGAAGGTCCGGGGTTCGACCCCCCGATGACCCACCATTTTTACCTATATGAATTAAATTTCGTATAGGTATTTTTTATATATTAATAAAAAAACGTAAAGTTTCAGTTGCATTTTACATTTTTTAATAAAGTGCAACTGAAAGTTGATAGACCTTTAAAAGAAACTATACTAAAATTAAAAATGAAGGAGGAGTAATCTAATGAAATTTGGAGAAAATCTATATAATTTAAGAAAAGCGGCTAAAATGAGCCAAGAAAAATTAGCAGAAAAAATGGAAGTAACAAGACAAAGTGTATCAAAATGGGAGAATGGAGAAAGTTATCCAGAAATGGAAAAGATAATGAAATTATGCAATATTTTTCATTGTAAAATAAATGATTTGGTACACGAAAATATGGTAGACATAGATTCATTAGATGAAGATATAAAAATGAGTGTAGTTAAATTTAAAGAAGAAAAACAAAAGAAGATAAAAGGAATAAGCAAGGCAATTTATATACTTGCGAGAATTGGAAAAATTATCACAACAATAGCAATTCCAATAATAGTATTTTTACTAATAGTTACCCCTATATTCATAAGCAATATAGAATTAAAAGATAATACCATCGTATTTAAGGGGTCAAGAATTGATGATAAAATAACTATAACAGAAGAAAAATCAAATGATGGTATAACTTTACAATTAAGAGCTAATGGTATCTTAATTGCAGATGAGAAAAATCAAGACACAATTTTACAAATGAAAAGCGTATTAGAAAACAATTCTAAAGTACAAATAATAGCTTTTCTAGAAATAGGATATGTATGTTTAATACTTTGTTTAGTACTATATAGAATGACATTAAGTAGATTAGAGAAACTATTTATAAATATAAATGAAGGAGATACGCCATTCACATTAGAAAACGTTAGATATATAAAGCAAATGGCAAAACTTATGATTGCAGCTCTTATTTTACCAAGTGGTGGAGGAATAATATTTGAAAAAATATTATCAACTGATTTAGGTGTAGATTTTGAACTGTTTGATGTAATACAAATATTATTCTTATTTGGAATATCCTATATATTTGAATATGGATATGAATTGCAACAAGATACAAAAGCTAAAATGTATGGGGAGGTGTCTGAAAATGAATAAAACAATATTTATAAAAGAATTGTCTAAACAAACAGGATATGATGAAGAAAAATGCACTTTAATAAATAATATTATAGAAAACTATTTTATATTAGGAAGAAAGAATAAGGAAAAAATAATCAAGGATTTACAAATAAAAGCTAATTTAAATGAAGATGATAGCGAAAATGTATATGATATTGCAATTAAAATAATTACTGGTGAAATAAAAAATAAATTAAAACATCCATTTAAAAGCCAAGATTAGTTATAACATAGGAATTTGAAATATAATTCCTATGTAGCCATTTTATTATCTCAGAATACAATAATAATATAAAACAAAAAAGTGAGGTAAAAATATGTTAAAAAAATTATTTAATATTGCACAAGCAGAAATAAAAGGCGGAAGAAACTATCCTAAAATAAATGGAACTGTAACATTTAAAGAAACAAAACAAGGCGTTCTAGTCACTGCAAAAATTTATGGACTACCAACAACAAAAGGAAACTGTGGTGGAAAATTTTTTGGTTTCCACATTCATAATGGAACTTCTTGTAGTGGAACTAAAGAAGATGAATTTGCAAATAGTGGCTCACACTATAACTCTAATGATTGTCCACATCCTTATCACACAGGTGATTTGCCACCATTATATGAAAATAATGGTTATGCATATATGTCTGTTTTAATAAACAAATTTAAAATTAAAGATATAATTAGAAAAACTATAATTATACACGACTCCCCTGATGACTTTACAAGTCAGCCAAGTGGTAATTCTGGAAAGAAAATTGCCTGCGGTGTAATCGTTTAAAAAATTGACAAATTCGTAAAATAGCAGTAAAATAGTAATATTGAATAAAATAAGGGGTGATGGATTTGCTAAAAATATATAATACAAATTTAGAAACAAATGAATTAGAAGAAATTAGAGAATTTAAAAAAGGTGCATGGATAAATTTAGTAAATCCGTCGGAAAATGAAATAAAAAAATTATGTGAGAGTATACAAATAGAAGAAGATTTTATACGTTATGCCTTAGACTATGAGGAAAAAGCCAGAATTGACCAAGAAGAAGATGATGATACTATACTTTTCATAGTAGACGTGCCAATTATAGAGAAAAAAGAAGATAGTGATGTTTATACTACAATGCCACTTGGTATGATAGTTGTAAGAGACGACTTTTTTGTAACAGTATCTTTAAGAAAGAATAAAATAATCGAAAACTTTGAAAAATCAAGAATAAAAAACTTTCAAACATATAAAAAGACTAGATTTATTTTTCAAATACTATATCAAAATGCCTCTTACTATTTAACATACCTAAAACAAATTAATAAAGAGACCGAAATTGCAGAATATATACTAAAAAACTCTATGAAAAACAAAGAACTTCTAAAACTATTAAACTTAGAAAAGAGTTTGGTATATTTTACAACATCATTAAAATCAAATGAAATAGTTATGGAAAAAACGCTAAGAGGAAAAATTATAAAACTATATGACGAAGATGAAGAGATACTTGAAGACGCAATTACTGAGAATAGACAAGCCATAGAAATGGCTCAAATATATAGTAATATCTTGAATGGAACAATGGATGCATATGCTTCTATAATTTCAAATAACCTAAATGGGGTTATGAAATTTTTAACTTCAATTACTATTATTTTGGCAGTTCCAACTATGATTTCAAGTTTTTGGGGTATGAATGTTGGTCTTCCTTTGCAAAATAGCCCTATTGGATTTGCTGTTATGGTTATTATTTCAATTCTTTTGACTTTAGGAGTTTCTTGGTGGTTAAAGAAGAAAGATATGTTAGATTAAATTTAGATAGGACTCGATTGAAAACAATCGAGTCCTTATTATTTTTTATTCACTTTCTGTTCCTGTTGTTGGATTTTCTGGTGTAGTTGGCGCTGTTGGTGTAGTTGGTTCTTCAGGAGTTGATGGTGTTTCAGGTTGTGTTACTGGTGTTGTTGGCTCACTAGGAGTTGTTGCTGGTGGTGTATTTGTTGGTTGTTGATTGCTAGCTGCTCCCTTAGTTCCTTTTACTATTATTCTTGGCATTGCATCATATGTATCTCTTGACAATAGCTTTGTTGAAACAACTTTTCCATTTAATTTTTTTGTAATATATGTTTCTGTTTTTTGTCCATTTGCACCTTGTTGTTTTACTTTTTCTGTTCCTACTGGTAAAGAGCTATCTTCTTCATATTTCGTTGTTGGAGCAATTGTTGAAAGTACTTTAGTACTAAATGAAAATGTATATTCTTCTGCTTCTTTTATTCCATATATAGAAACTGTCGCAATTCCGTTTCTTGCACTTGCTGATATTCTTACAGGATATTTTCTTGTATTTTTAAATCTAAAATCTGTAACTCCATATACAACTGTTGCATCTCTTCCCACTGGTATATAAGCTGTTGTAAATTGATGATTTCTTCTTTCTAAAACTTCTAAATTTCCTTCTAATACTGCATTATATAATGTAGAAGAAATTTGGCATATTCCCCCACCTAATCCGTCAACAACTTCTCCACCTACATAAATCTTTCCATTTCTATATCCTGCTTTAGCTGTTCTTTCACCTAAAGCTTTGTTATATGAAAATGTTTCGCCTGGCATAATCACTTTTCCATTTATCTTTTGGCAAGCTATCATTAAGTTAGTTGACCTATCTATATTACTTGAGTCATATCTTGTTGTATATGTTGATAATCTGTCTGGAAATGCTTCGTCTCCTATTTGACTTAATGTAACTTTTGGTTTTGTAATTGTTAATTTGATTACATATTCTTCTTTATCTTCTGCAAGTATCGCTTTTGCTGCTTCTAAGTCAAAGCTTATTCCCTCTACTTCTGGGTGAACTGTAAATGGGTCTTTTGTGTAATATGCATCTTTTGCTTCTCTACAAATTTCACTATGTATTTTTTCTATATCTATTGGTTCTGGCTCTTTTTCTTTTACTGGAATTTCAATATAATCTTCTTTTGTATTTATATCTTCTAATCTATCTTTTACTTTTTCAAGTAAATTATCTGTATCAATAACTATACCTTTTTTACCTTTAGTTATAATTAATTCGTCATCTTCTACTGAATAACTTGAATCTAGCACTAATCCTGGTAATTTAACCCCAATATCTTCTATTGTTTGCCTTGTTATCTCTTCATTTAGTGACATATTTACTTCTATATTTTTCTTACCAATTAAAGTAAATAAAATATCATAATTACTTACAAAAATATTTTCTTTTCTACCTATTAAATACGCTTCTTCTACCGCTTTATCAATTTCGTAGTTTACTTCCATTATTGTTGGATTTAAATTTGTTTCATACTCTTGATATTTTAAATCAATTTCTTTTTCTTTTTTCTCATTATATATTGCTTCTAACTTTCCTTTTGCCTCTTCTTTTGATAATCCAGATACTTCAATCCCTGATATTGATATTCCACTTACAATCTTTTCATTCGTTAATGTAATTATTGCAAAAACAGTAGAAACTACTATTGATATCACTATTAAGACTGCTATTAGTATTCCTATAATTAATCCTCTCTTCTTTTTTTCTTTTTTAGGAGTTTCTTTTTCCATATCTTTTATTGATTTTTTTTGTTTTCTAGGCGTTTCCTCTACTTTTTTAAATAAGGCATTATCTTTTTCTTGAATTGATTTTTTACTGTTTTTCTTGCTTTCATTTTCGAGCTTTTTGTTATCTTCATTTTTTGTTAAAACTTTTTCTTTCATAAAATAATCCATTCCTTTCTCGCTTCGCTCTAAGGCACACATAGGAATG
>CASSLW010000030.1 GCA_949443285.1 uncultured Clostridia bacterium | reverse complement strand
GCAAATCGTGAAGGACCGTCCCCAATGGCAAAAAATTGCCAAAAAGGACCGTCCCCTCTGGCAATTATCTCTTACCTAATAACTTCAATATAAATAGCCTAATATGAAAAGCAATTTTAGCTAGAAAAGGCATATTCAAAATCACGAAATTTTCTATAAAATAAAGCAAAGTTTCAGTTTTATATAAACTATAAAATATAGACCAACCTTTAAAATTAAAACATTTTTTAGTTTGTAGCATTTTAAAATAATCTAAAGCTTTTTTATTCAAAACCTGCAAATCTTCGGGGAAGACATTAGGATGTTGAACATAAGTCTCAAAAACTCCCAATTTTACATCTATAAATAAATTACGTACTTGTTCTAGTTTCTTAAATTTATGTGATATTTTATCAGTTCCAACCTGATTATTTCCATGTTGTCTATATTTTATATAAGGTGTTTCAAGATATCCAACTTTACCATTTAAAGAAATAACTAATCCAAGCCAATAGTCATGGATTACATATTTAGAATTAGTTGGAAGTGGTAAAATCTTATCAAGAAATTTCTTTTTTGATAAAATAGTACAACCTGTCATGCAATTATATAAGTATTGTAATCTAGTAGTATTTAATTCTCTTTTTATTTTTCTATCTAGTAGCATAAATTTTGAAAAGGAAGGATATATTGTTTTTAAATTTTCATTTACAACTTCTAAATCTCCAAAAACTAAATCAAGGTTTTCTTTTTGCAATTTTTCTACTGATTTTTCTATTTTTTCAGGTAGCCAAAAGTCGTCTTGGTCAGCAAACATATATAGTTCGCTTGTTACTTGTTTTAGTAAGAATTCGAAGTTTTTTACATATCCTTGATTATTTTCTTGATAGAATATTGTTATTTTTTCGTTTTCTTCATATGTTTTTAAAATTTTTCTTGTTTCGTCTATTGAGCAATCGTCAGAGATTATTAAATGGATGTTTTGATAGGTTTGGTTTAATATGCTATCAATTTGTTCTTTTAAATATTTTTCTCCATTATAGGTTGCCATTAAAACATCTATTTTTTCGTTCATAATTTTCATCCTTTTTATTAATTTTATGAAAGTAAATTATTGATTTCTTGAATAGTACTTGTTATGAAATTTGAATTATTACTTTCAAATTTGTTTGGTTTGAAATCTTCAGCTTGTTTGATAACTTCATCTAACTTATCAAAGTCAAGTAAGGGGATAATATATCCTTTTGAAGAGAAGTTTTCTAAAAACTGTTGTTGGTGGTCACTAACATGTTCACCAAATTCTTTTTTTCTTGCAGCTGCAATTACAATTTTTCCAATTTCTAAAGCTTGAATAATAGTTCCTACACCTGCATGAGTGATAATCAACCTAGCATCAATCAAGTATTTATTCAATTCATCAATTGTCATATATGGTATAATTTTTAGTTTATCTGATGTATATTTTGTACAACCTGATTGAACAATAACTTCTTCTGTTATATTTCCAAGTTCAACTTGATTTTCAACAGCTTTAATTAATCGCTCAAAAGGCTTGTCTTGAGTTCCTAGTGTTACAAAAATCATTAGAAAATCCACCCCCAATATTTTGCTTTTGGATATAATTCAAGCATTTCTTCCCATTGAACTACAAATGTATCTGCAATATGATATAAAAGTTTTCCTGTTGCAGTTTTTGAAGTTCTATTTGCAAATGTTTCGATATATATGATTTTACATCCAAATATTTTTGCTATACAGCACATAGGGCCAGCTGTGTGGGTTCCAGTTGTGATGATAACTTTTGGTCTTATTTTTAGAAATATAAACAAACTTATAAAGCAATTTATTAGTAATATGAATGGATATAATAGTTTTGTTTTTCTTGTTCCATATACTAAAAAATCTAATTTGTTTTTATATTTTTCTTTTAGATTTTTATTTGTAGCGGTTTTTTCAGTTACTATATGATAATTACATTTATCCATTATTGGTTTTAGTTGCATTAATTCTGCAAAATGTCCGCCAGTGCTAGATATAAATATAATTTTTGTTTTTTCATTAAATGAATGTTTCATATTTTTCTCCTTGTTTTTGTTACAGATAGATTATACCGTACAATGCGAGTTTTTGCAACAAAATTGTAGACACAAATCGAAAAACAGGATATAATAAATAAGCAAAAAAGTAAAAAAATGGGGAAATAAAAGTGAAAGAAAAAGTAATAAAAATAATATCAAAAATAATAAACTCAGTAGTGTTTGTAATAATAATAGGAATTGTAATTTTGGGAAAAACATTATTATTTTATAATCAAACTATTGGGGAAGTAGAATTAGAAACAATATTAAACACAGCAAGTTTCATAGTGGTTTTAAGTGCAATACTATGTGCACTGCCAAATAAAGCAAGAGTAGTAGGAGCAATAATATCAGATATTGTAATAAGTATATTACTTTTTGCTGACCATACATATTACATATATGCAAGAACAACATTATCAATGGCACAAATTACAAACTTGCAATATGGAGAAGAAATTACAAAAGCAATTCCAATACTACTAAGTCCAGTACATATATTATATTTTGTTGATTTTCTAATGCTAATTGGATTGCATTATATAAAAGATATAAAAATTGAAACTTTAAAAAAAGCAAGTAAAAAAACTATAATTGCAAGGAGTTTATCAGGGATAGCAGGAATAATACTTTTAGTAAAAATATGTATTCCAATAGCAGAAAAAAGCAGTAATTCTCCATATGTAAAAGATATACAAATAAAAGAAGCAACAATATTTGGATATCATATTTTTGACATAAAAAGTGTATTTATCAAAAATAATCAAACAAAATACAAAGACAAAGAAATAATGCTAAAAGACTATGAAGAATTAAAACTAGAATATGATACAAAATATGGACAAGTTCAATATGATTTAGGTGGAACTTTGAAAGATAAAAATATAATTATAGTTCAACTAGAATCACTTCAAAATTTTGTAATAAACAAAAAAGTTAATGGAAAGGAAATTACACCTAACTTAAATAAGTTTTTTGAAGAAAATATAGAATTTACAAATATGTATATGCAAAGTTATACAACAACAGCAGATTCAGAACATTCTACATTAACATCTACATATCCAGTAGAAAATGGAATGGCATTTAGTAGGTACTACACAAACACATATGATGATTTATTCAAAGAATTTAATGCCAACAATTACAACACATCATATATTCATGGAAATGAAGCCAAGTTTTGGAACCGCGGAAATGTATATAAAAAGTTGCAGGTAGATAATTTAATACTAAAAGAGCAACTAGAAGAACAAGAATATATAAACGGATTTTTATCAGATGAAACTGTATATCAACAAAGTGTAGAGAAAATTGCGGAATTTGAGCAACCATTTATATCATTTGTGGTAGCAGCATCATCACATATACCGTTTGAATTAGAAGGATTACAAGACAGAAGTAAAGTAAATATTGATGTGGGAAAATACAAAAATACATTTTTCGGAAATTACTTAGAAGCGGCAAACTATGCGGATTATGCATTTGGGGTATTTTTAGAAGATTTAAAACAAAAGGGATTGTATGAAGATACAGCAATTCTAGTATATGGAGACCACAACGGTTTAAATATGTATGAAGAAAATATGCTAGATTTTCTAAAAGCAGACGCAGGATTGACAGATGTTGATATAAAATTAAATTTTGCAAATGTATTATGCGGATTTAAAATACCAGGAGTACATAATGTAAAAATAGATAAGCCAGTAAGTAAATTAGATATAAAACCAACGCTTACATATTTATGTGGAATAGAGGACGGATTTTCTTTAGGGGCAAATATGTTTGGAAGTAAAGATTTTGTATGCTTAAATAATGAGCTTATAATAACAGATAAATATTATTATGATGAAGGCTGGTATGATAGAGCTAATGGAGAAAACATTGATATTGATACAGTTGATGAAGAATTGAAAAATACATTAAACACATATTATGAGAATATGAAAAGTGAATTAGATATTTCGAATTCTATTGTTCATAATAACTTATTAAGCATAGAAAATAAATAATATCGAAAGGATACAAAACTATGGAAGAAGAAAGAATTCTAAGCCCAAAGCTAGAAAATATGGGAGAAGAAAGAATAGAAAATACATTAAGACCACAAAACCTAGCAGAGTATATAGGGCAAGATAAAGTAAAAGAAAATATGAAGATTTATATAGAAGCGGCGAAAAAAAGGGGAGAACCTTTAGACCATTGTTTATTATATGGACCACCAGGGCTTGGAAAGACAACATTGTCAAATATTATAGCAAACGAAATGAATTCAAATATAAAGATAACATCAGGACCAGCAATTGAAAAGCCAGGAGACTTAGCAGCTCTTTTAACAAATCTTTCAGAATTTGATGTTTTATTTATTGACGAAATTCACAGACTAAGTAAAAGTGTAGAGGAAATTTTGTATCCAGCGTTAGAAGATTTTACATTAGATATCGTAATTGGGAAAGGTCCAAGTGCCAGGTCAATAAGATTAGACTTGCCAAAGTTTACACTAATTGGTGCGACAACAAAAGCTGGTTCACTTACAACGCCACTTCGTGACCGTTTTGGAATTGTACACAGATTAGAATTGTATTCTGAAGAAGATTTGACAACTATAGTGAAAAGGTCAAGTAAGATTTTAGATGTGGAAATAGACGAAGAAGCAGCAAGAGAAATTGCAAGACGTTCTAGGGGAACTCCTAGAATTGCAAATAGGTTGCTAAAAAGGGTAAGAGATTATGCAATTGTATTAGGCGACGGAAATATTACATTAAAAATTGCCAAACATGCTCTAAATAAGCTAGAAA
The DNA here is from genome assembly GCA_949443285.1 of uncultured Clostridia bacterium. GTDB lineage: Bacteria > Bacillota > Clostridia > TANB77 > CAG-508 > CAG-269. The sequence goes on along the minus strand of CASSLW010000030.1, from coordinate 9,320 downwards.
TAGACGAATTAGGATTAGATGAAATAGATAGAAAGATATTGGAGACTATGATTGTTCAATATGGTGGAAGACCGGTTGGAATTGAAGCTTTATCAGTTACTGTTGGTGAAGAGTTGGATACTATTGAAGATGTGTATGAACCTTATTTAATTCAAATTGGTTTTATTGCGAGGACTTTAAGGGGAAGAAGACCACTTCCAGCAGCTTATAAACATTTGGGGTATGAATATTTAGAAGATTAGGAGAAATAGAAATGAAATTATTATTACACACTTGTTGTGCACCTTGCAGTGTATACTGCATAGACACTCTAAGAGAAGAAGGAATTGAACCAATTGTATATTGGTATAATCCAAACATTCATCCATATATGGAATATAAATCAAGAAGAGATTGCCTAAAAGAATACACAAAATCAATAGGGATAGAAGCAATATTTGAAGAAGAGTATGGACTAGATGATTTTTGCAAAAATGTTGTAGGAGATTTACAAAATAGATGTAAAAACTATTGTTATAGAGTTCGTTTAGAACAAGCTGCAAAGTATGCTAAAGATAATGGATATGATGCTTTTTCTACAACTCTTTTGGTTAGTATTTATCAAAATCATGATGCTATAATTGAGATTGCAAATGAGATGGCTGAGAAATATGGTGTGGAATTTTTGTATAGAGATTTTAGAGTTGGTTTTCGTGAAGGACAAGCTAAGGCACGTGAATTGGGACTTTATATGCAGAAGTATTGTGGTTGTGTGTTTAGTGAGGAAATGTCAAAATCTGCACACCAAAAAAAAGATAAGGAAGAAAGTGCTAGAGCTAACAGGGATACAGAACGAAGAATAAGACTGTCAGATACAATACCAAATCTCGATTTTAGACCACTAAAAAGAGAAAATAAGGAAGAAATAGACTTTATATACAATATTAAAAAGGAAAAATATAAAGAAGAAAACAAGAAAGAATTGGACAAAGAAATACAAAATAAATTATTAGAAAGATATATAAAAGAAAATGCAAAAAATATAAAAGTAATTATGCTTAAAAAAGAAAAAATAGGATTTTTTGATGGTAAGATTTTAGAAGATGATACTTTTAGAATTGATAATATATTCCTATTAAAAGAATACCAAAACAAAGGAATAGAAACAGCAATTTCTAATGAAATTCTATTTGAAAACGAAAAATTAGTTAAAAGCAAATAAATAATAAGATTATATTAAGGACTGAATTATTTTCATAATTTGGTCTTTTTTTTATGTGATTTTGAATATAAGGAGGGAAAGAAAATGCAGGAAAAAGATTCAATACAAATATTAGAAGAAATGAGAACAGGAATGCTTTGTAGTATAGAGCTACCATTAACTAATTCAATGAAAAGTGATGTTATATCAATTTATCTAGGAAAAGATAAAGACGGAAGATATAACTTTTTTGATGGTGGAGGAGCTATTGGAACATTTAAAATGCCAAAGGAATTTATTATAAAACGAGATATAAAAATAGCAAAGATAAATAGTGAGGAACAGACAAAAGGGTTATATACAGCATTAAAAAAGCAGGAAATTAAGGACAAGCATAAATTAAGAGATAGTAGATAAACGAGTTGTAGCAATACAATTCGTTTTTTCACATAACAGCGAAGTAACATAGTCATTATTTTTTAATGACTAAATTTTAAGGAAAGGAGGAACTACAAATGTCAAAGACAAAAGTAATTGCTATTGCAAACCAAAAAGGTGGCGTAGGTAAAACAACAACAGCACTTAATTTACGGAGTAGGTTTAGCGAAAAATGGAAAGAAAGTATTGCTTGTTGACGCAGATCCTCAACGGAGATTTAACAACTTGTTTAGGTTATAGAAACCCAGACGAACTTGAAAAGACAATAGGAACTGTGCTTGATAAAGTAATAAAAGATATTCCATTAGAAGAAAACGAAGCAATATTACATCATAGCGAGGGAGTAGATTTAGTACCATCTAATATTGATTTAGAGGCGATAGAAGTAGGGCTTGTTAATAATATGAGCAGGGAGTATATGTTAAAAGGTTATATTGATGAAGTGAAAAATAAATATGACTATGTCATTATAGATTGTCGCCCTTCATTAAGTATGATAACACTTAATGCACTTGCTTGTAGTGATAGTGTAATAATACCAGTACAAGCTCATTATTTGTCGGCAAAGGGAATGACACAACTTATTCAAACAATAAATAAGGTGCGAAAAAGAATAAACCCTAATCTAAAAATTGATGGTGTTTTAATTACTCTTGCAGATATGCAAACAAAAGTAGGAAAAACAACATTCCAAACACTTCAAAATAGTTATGGTAGCAAAATCAAAATCTATGACACGATTATTCCACAGGGAGTAAAAGCAGTTGAGGGAACAATGGCAGGAAAAAGTTTATTTGCTTATGATAAGAATAGCAAGCCAGCTATTGCCTATGATAATTTTTGTAAGGAGGTATTGAAAATTGAAAAACAAAGAACTAGAAATGAAGTTGCCTACACTAGATGACATTTTTGAGCCTGTGCAACGGAAAAGACATTTTGAACATTGAGAAAGCAATTCCAATACCACTAGAAAAATTATTCGACTTTCCAAATCACCCATTTCAAGTAAATGATGATAAGGAAATGGAAAATATGGTAGAAACCGTAAAAACAGGTGGAATAATAATGCCATTAGTAGTAAGGCAAAGAGATGACGGAAATTATGAAATTATTTCTGGACACAGAAGAAAAAGAGCAAGTCAACTTGCTAATTTAAAAGAAGTGCCTTGTATTATTCGTGATTTAAGTGATGACGAGGCAACAATAATAATGGTAGATAGTAATATGCAAAGAACAAAGATATTACCAAGTGAAAAAGCATTTGCATATAAAATGAAGTTAGAGGCAGAAAAACATCAGGGACAAAGAAAGGATTTAACTTCTGACCAAATCGGACAGAAGTTGCCGAATAAAACAACAAGAGAAAAAGTAGCAGAAGAACTTGGAGAAAGTGCAACAAATATTCAAAGATATATTCGACTAACTGAACTAATACCAGAATTATTAAAATTAGTTGATGAAGAAAGAATAGCATTTAGTCCGGCAGTTGACTTGTCATACCTAACAGAAGATGAACAGTATGTAATACTTAACATTTATGATTATGATGAGAAAACTCCTAATGTATCACAAGCTAGACATTTAAAAATGTTAAGTCAAGAAGGAAAACTTACAGCAGATAAAATCGAAGAAATAATGGGAGAACAAAAACCTAATCAAGTAGAAAAATTTAAACTTAACAAAGAAAGAATACAAAAGATACTCCCTAAAAGTATTCAAACAGAAAAGCAAGCAGAGGACTTTATTGTGAAATGTATTGAAGAACACAACGAGAGGGAGGAAAAAAAGCGAAGTTATGAACGCTAGGATTATGCCCAAAAATCGTGGGAGTATTTTTTATAAAATTCCCCCTTACAAACCCCTTTTAATACTTACTCTTTACTAACTGAAAAGAATATATTTATAAATATACAAATTAGCGAAAAAAATAAAAATTACACTTTTGATTTACTCCCACAAACCTACTAAAATAAAGGCAAAGGGAGGAATGAGATATGAAAAAATTTATTTTAATTATATTTATGGCAATGATTTCAAGTTTTAGTTATTATGGAGCAGTAAACGAAAATGGAGAGAAAGTAACAAATTTTGAAAATACAATACAAGAACAAGAAAATGTAGTGCAAGAAGAAATTTCAAATCAAGAAGAAATACAAAAAGAAAATGAAGAAATGCAAAGGCAAGAAGAAAAAAAGGAAGAACAACAAGAAATTACAAAACAAGAAACTACACAAATAAGTGATAATAAGTCAAAGACAGAAAATAGAACACAAGCTAAAAGTGAAGTAAAAAAAGACACACAAAAACAAGAAAGTACAACTAAAAATAAAATACAAAATACACAAACTACAACAAGCAAAGAGAAAGAGCAAAATGAGAATATCAAAAAGGAAAATACACCAGTTACTTCTCAAAGTAATAGTAATTATACAGAAAAGGAAGTAAAAGTAGCAACAAAAACAGAGTGTGTAGGAAATAATCACAAAATAAGTGCAGGAAATACAGGAAAATGGTTTGAAACAAAGGCACAAGCAGACAGTTACTATAACACAGAAATAGAAAAATGGGGTAAAGAGTGGGAAAGTGGAAAAATAAAAAAAACAGAGTATTTAGAAAAGTGTCCATCTGGCTATGAAGTATGGACTTGCCCACAATGTCAAAAATGGACAATAAACTTTTATTATAGATAAATAATTAAATATAAAAAAACGATTGAACAAGTATAATGCTTGTTCTTTTTTAGTTAGGAGGAAATTTTAATGTTAAAACAAATAAATAAATTTAAAAAAGTATTAGCAGTTATGTTTGTACTGATAACATTATTTAGTACAGCACAACCTATATTTGCAGTTTCAAGTTCTGGTACAGGAAAATGGGTAGCAGGACAATGGGATTCAAATGTTTATACAAGTGATAATCATTCAAGTGTAGGAATGCTTTTAAGAAGATTAGTAAATTATACAACAAAAGAACAATTAACAGTATTTTGTTGTGAACACGGAGTAGATTGCACCACAGGAGAAATACACACAGCAACACACAATAAACCGACAGATGAAAAGATGAAACAAGCCTGTCGAGTAGCATATTTTGGGTGGTATGAAAAATACGGAAATTATGTTATAGATGGTGGAATAATGGCAGAGTCTATGAAATCAAGAAAACTGGACTATGTTTACACACAACAAATGATATGGGAAGTTTTAGGACAAAGTAATGCTACATTTAGAGATTCAAGTATTCAAAATGGGTATGTGAATTTTAAAAACGAAATAAATTCAAAGATAAATAATATAAGAAAACAACCTAGTTTTATAAATGACACAATAACAGTAGAATGTGGAGAAACTAAAACAATAACTGACTCAAACAATGTATTAGCCGATTATGTAAGTTTTGACAAAACAGTAGATGGAATAAGAGTTGCACACACAAAAGGTCAAAATACATTATCAATTACAGTAGATGAAAGTTGCACAAGAGAAAGCTATGTAATATCAGAAAGCACAATGAAAAGTTGGGGAGTAATAAAAGAACAAACAACAGACCACGACTCAACAGTATATTTTGTTTTCCAAGAGGGAGTTCAAAATCAATTATATGCACTAAACTACAATGATCCAGTAACAATGTTGCTAGATTTAAAAATAAATCTTCTAGGAAATTTAGAATTAAGCAAGCTAAACACAAACGGCGACTTAATTGACGGAGCAGTATTTAATGTAACAGGCGAAAATGGATTTAATCGTGATGTAACAGTAACAAACGGAAAAATTAAGCTAGAAAAGTTGAGAAAAGGCACTTACTATATAAAAGAAAAATCAAGTCCAACAGGTTATTTACTAAACACAGAAACCTATACAGCAGATGTAAAACCTAATCAAACAACAGAGCAAGCAATAGTAAACACAGAGCCAACAGCAGAAATTACAGTAACAAAAACAAATACAAATGGAGATAAAGTACAGGGAGCAAAATTTCAAATAATTGCTAATGAAGATATATACAATGTAGCAAAAACAGTAAAACATTATACAAAAGGAGATATAGTAGCAACAATTACAACAAATAGCGTAGGAGTTGCAAGTAAATCTAATTTGCCACTTGGAAAATACAAAGTTAAGGAAATTGAAGTGCCACAAGGTTATTTGTTGAATACTGAACAAAAAGAGATAACTTTAAAATATAAGGATCAAAATACTAATGTTATATTTGGAAGTGTTACAGTAGAAAATACAGAGCCAACAGGAAATTTAATTATTGAAAAGACAGATAAAGAAACAGGAAATAAAAATAGAGTAGATAAAAAGTCACATCACGGAGATGCAACACTTAAAGGAACTGAATATACTTTATATGCAAAAGAAAGAATAACAAATGTTGCAGGAACAATAAAATATTTTGATAAAGATGAACAAATTGCAACATTTACTTTCAATGAGTATGGAGTAGCTAGTATAAAAATAACAAATAATAATACACCTGCAAAAATAAGTGTAGAGGGAACAAAATTAACAGGACTACCAATGGGAAAATATTATGCAAAAGAAACCATAGTACCAACAGGTTATATGCCAGATACAAAAGTGTATGATTATACATTTTCATACAGAGATATGAATACAAAAGTTATAGAAGTAGCAGGAACAGTTACAAATACAGTAGAAAAAGCACCTTTTGAAGTAATAAAAGTTAGCACAAATGAAAATGCAACAGCAGAAACAGTAGCAAATGCTGAATTTACAGCAATACTTTCAAAATATGTTGATTATTACGGAAGTTTTGACGAGGCAAAGAAACATTTAGACGAGTTTGCAACAGACGAATATTCAATATTTAGAACAGGAACTAATGGACACGGAATTTCTGGACTTCTAGCATACGGAGAATATACAGTAAATGAAACTTATACACCATCTCCAGAAATAACAACAGTTGAACAATTCTATGTAACAATAGATAAAGATAGTAAAACACCAGTAAAAGAACTTGTAGAAAATGACTTGCCATTTGAGGCATATATAAAAATGCAAAAACAAGATAAAAAGACAGGTAAATTTGTAACTTATTCTAATGCAACATTTGAATTATATAGATTAAATGAAGATACAAATAAATGGGAACAAGTACAATGTAAAATTAGTGATAAATATTACAAAACTTGGACTACAAACAGCGAGGGAATTGCAAAAACAGAAACAAAGTTAGAGGCAGGAAATTATAAACTAACTGAAGTAAAAATTCCAACAGGATTTATACAATTAGACAGAGGAGAATTAACATTTAAAGTAGATAATAGAAACTCTACACTAAATTATGATAAAGACTGGGACGCTTGGATTACAGTAACAGCACAAAATGAGCAACCAACAGGAACACTAAAATTAAATAAAAAAATAGCATTAAGAGAAGATATGGACAAAACAATGATAAAAGATATTGACTTTACAAAAATATCTTTTGAATTAGTAGCAGATGAGAAAATAATTGATTATGCAGACGGATCAACTATATATGAAAAAGGAAAAGTAGTAGGAAAATATAACCTAAAAGCTGATGGAACATTGACAGTTACCGACTTGCCAATGGGAAAATATCACTTAAAAGAACTAACAACAATAGACGGAGCAGTATTAGACGAAACAGAACACAAAATTGTATTTGAACAAAAAGATACAGTAACAAAAGAATATATTGTAGAAAAAGACATTGAAAATAAAACAACAGCAATAGAAATTAGCAAAACAGATATTACAGGAGAAAAAGAGCTTGTTGGTGCAAAACTAACTGTAACAAACGAAAACAACGAAGTAATAGATAGTTGGGTGTCTAGTGAAAAAAGCCATAAAATTGAGGGCTTACAAGTAGGAAAAGAATACACATTAACAGAGGAGATAGCACCAGAGTCTTTTGTAAAAGCAACTTCAATAAAATTTACAATACAAAATACAGCAAATATGCCAAAAATCGTGATGATAGATAAACAAGTAACAGTATCAAAAGAAGATATTGGAGGAAAAGAAGTTGTAGGAGCAGAGCTAAAAGTAGTAGATAAAGACGGAAATGTAGTAGATAGTTGGACATCAACTAATGAAAAACACTCAATAAATAATTTGGTCGAGGGAGAAACCTACACATTATATGAAGACTATGCTCCAGACACATTCGTAATATCAAATAAAATAGAGTTTACAGTTACAACTGACAAAGAAACACAAGAAATAAAAATGATAGACAAAATGGTAGAAATATCAAAAGTAAATATTGCAGGCGAAGAATTAGAGGGGGCAACATTAGTTGTAACAAGCACAAAAACAAAAAATATAGTAGATAAATGGGTATCAGGCAAAGAGCCTCACAAAGTTAGTGGCTTAATCGAAAACGAGAGCTATATACTTCACGAAGAAATTGTAGTCAATGGCTATGTAAAAGCAACAGATATTGAATTTACCGTAACAGAAGACAAAGAAACTCAAAAAATTGAAATGGTAGATAAGATAGTCGAAATTACTAAAACTGATTTAGTTACTGGCGAGGAACTAGAGGGGGCAGAGCTAGAAGTAATAGACAAAGAAACAGGAGAAACAATAGACAAATGGACTTCTAGCAAAGAGCCTCATAAAGTAGTAGGTTTGGAGGAAAATAAGACTTACATTTTAAAAGAAACAACTTGTCCTTATGGATACGAACAAGCAGAGGAAATTGAGTTCACAGTAACAGAAGATAAGGAAACTCAAAAAATTGAAATGAAAGATATGCCAATACTAAAAGATATTAGAGTAGTAAAAGTAGATAGCAAAACAAAAGAAATTATCAAAGATAAATTTACTTTTGGAATTTATGAAGATAGCGAATGCACAAAACTAATCAAAGAAATAAAATCAAACAAAGAGGACGGATTCGTTACTTTTGAAGATATGCGTTTTGGCACATTCTATATCAAAGAATTAAAATCTCCAAAGAACTACGAATTATCTAATAGAGTAGCAAAAGTAGAGATAAATGACAAAGGAGTTTTTGTTGACGGAACAGAAATTCAAGAAGAAAATACAGTATATAGTTTTGAATTTGAAAATCAAAAAATAGAAACTCCAAAAACACGGAGATACAAGAAATATGTTATTAGCAATAAGTATTTCTATTATTTCATTATTAGGACTTGTAGTATTAGCAGTTATAAAATTAAAAAATAAAAATATATAAAAAATTATATAAGTAAAATGGTGGCAGGTAACTAGCCACCATTATTGCTTAAAAAAGGAGTGAAAAATGGCAAAGTACAATATAGCTCAAATACAAAAGATGATAGAAAGATTAGCTGAAATAGGAATAAATACAGAAAAAGCAATATTAAATATGCAATTTGAAGATTTAGAAAAAATGCCTAATTATACAATAACAGATATAAAAACATTAGTCAGTTTAAGAAAAGCAATAAGGAAAAATAAAAAAGCATTATTCCTATTTTTAGGCGAAGAAATAGAATAATAAATAATAAAAAAACTAAAAACGAGAGGAGGGAGAAAATTGGCAAAAGAACTAACTAGAAAAGAAAAACAAATAACAGAATTATACTTTGAAACAACATTAAATGTAGGGAAAAATGCAGACAACTGGATTTCGTTTTTAAAAAGAGCAAGTTTTAACTATAAATATAGGTTTGATGAACAAATATTGATATATGCACAAAGACCAGACGCAG
>CASSLW010000029.1 GCA_949443285.1 uncultured Clostridia bacterium | reverse complement strand
ATACACCTATAACAGACGAATTTGGAAATAAGATAACAGTGCCAGCAGGATTTAAAATTGTAAAAGACAATCCAACAGAACCAACACCAAGTGTAAAGGATGGCATAGTAATCCAAGATGCAACATATGAAGGAACAATAGGAAGTGAATTTGTGTGGATACCAGTTGGAGAAATAAAAAAGTCAGAAACAGAAACTGTAACGATAGATTTGGGGAGATATTCATTCAGCTCAACAGGAGAGAAAAGTGATTATTCTGGAAGTAATAAAGAAGAAAACTCAAAAGACACAAGTAATTTATTAAATTACGGAAATGCCATAGCAACAGATATAGAGGATTTTAAATTGAAGGCAAGTGCTGAAAGAAGTGGTGGATATTATATAGGAAGATATGAAGCAAGAGTAAATAATTATGATGTAAGTGCAATAACCACATCTAATAGTGAAAGCGAAGTAAATTGGACAGGTTATAAAGCACAAAGTGGAAAAGAGTTAAAGCTAGTAACTAAGCCTAATAGCCAAGTATGGAATTATGTAACACAAAATAAAGCATCAGAATTATCAAAAAATATGTATACAGTAAAAACATTTACAAGTGATTTAATGAATAGTTATGCATGGGATACAGCAACATTATTTTTACAAACGTTTGATAATAGGCAGGATTTTGAAAGTAAAAAAACATACTCAAGACAAAATAGTTTAAATACAGGAAGTCCAGCAAATCAAGGAACAAATAAATTAGAAACATCTAAACAAGATAAAATATGTAATATATGGGATATGGCAAGTAATTGTTTTGAATGGACAACAGGGACCAGCGGCACCCGCTACGATCCGTGTGTGAATAGGGGTGGCATTTACAGCAACAGCAGCTTTTACACTGCGTCTCGCTTCAGCAACAGCACGACCAGTGCCTCCATCAACATTACTTTTCGCCCACTTTTATATTTGTAGAACTGAATGCTGCAGAAACTAAAATTAAAACTATTATGTAAGTAGTTTTAAATAGAGTAATTGAATATAAGAACTCGGCGAATGCAATACGCCGAAAGAGAGAAAATCTCTTGGCAAAAGCTTCCTTTGGGAAGCTTTTTTCATGTTATAGAATACAAAAATATTAAATGATTATACAGAACATATAATATTTACAAAAGGGAAACAGCAAATTGGCATAAAAAATCAAAAATTATACTAAAAAAAATAGCTCAAATTTGACAAAATAAAACTTAATTTTTACGAATAAAAAAATAAATTTAAACAAACTAATGATAAAATTTTTACAGAAACAAAAGAGGTGGAAAAATGATAGACAAAATCTGTACCTTTTTAACAAATAGAATTAGAAAAGAAATGCCTGAAGTAGATGACGAAAAAGCAGAAGTAATATTTTATGGACTACAAAACATAGTAGGAGAAATACCTAAAATATTTATAATGCTTGCAATAGCATATATATTAGGTATTTTTAAATGGGCGTTATTCACTTTTTTAGCCTTATTTCCATACAAAGGAGCGTCAGGAGGAGTACATTTAAAAACGCATATTGGTTGTCTTACATTTACAACAATGTTTTATTGTATAATACCTTTTGCATCTCAACATTTTGTAATGCCAGTTATAATTAAATATGTAGTAATATTTGCAGTATGGATATTTGGAATGATAATGATTAAACTATATGCGCCAGCTGATACAGAAAATGTGCCTATTTTAAATTTACAGGTTAGAAAGAAAAAGCAAATTGTATCTTATATTACATTTACAATAGGTTTGTTAGTAGCTGCAATAATAAATAATAGTACAATTACAAATATATTAATATTAGCAAATTTATTCCAAACAATAACAATTACAAAATTTATTTATAAAGCAACTAATAATAAATATGGATATGAAGTATATGGTAATACTTCTTTAGAAACAGCTTGATATAAAATATCGTACCGGTAATATTTTATATTATATAATTTTCACAATATTTACTAAGGAGGAGAGTATTTATGTTCAAATTTTTAGCAAAAACAGCTGAAAAATATGCAAAAGCAACAAACACAGCTTGTGCAGTACTTATATTATTTCATCAACCTAAAATGCCAAAAAGTATGATAAAATAAATAAAAGAAAGAGAAAGTTATAAAAATTTCTCTTTCTATTTTTTTACTTATAATAAATTTCTAATTGTTGTTTAAAGAATTTATCATCTTTGATAGTGCGTAAATGTACATTTTGATTTTTATTAACAATTTTACGAACTTCCCATAATCCTAATCCAGTATGATTTTCCTTACCTGAAATACCTTTTTCAAAAATCTTTTCTGTATCAATGGTCTTATCAGCATATGTATTTTCTACTATTAATAATTGAGTATGGTTTTTAGTGTCATTTCTAAATATTAAATTTATAATTTTTTCTTCACATTCTGAACTTGCTTCAATAGCATTATCTAGGAGAATTCCTAATATTCTTGCAAATTCATAAATTTTCATATGTAAAGTACTCAAATCTAATAAAAACGTAATATTTACTTTTATATCTTTAGAGTCAGCTTCATGATATTTCTTTGTTAACAAGTTGTAAATTCCATCATTGTTTACTACTTCTGGGTTTAAAATATATAAATTATTAACTCTTTCAGAATCATCTACTAATTCTGCATAATATTTTTCTAAGCCTTTCATATCATTAGTTTTAATATATCCACCAATTGTTGTAACCATATTATCAAAGTCATGTTTAAAAGCTCTAACACTATCATGTAATACACGTAATGAATGATTATATTCTTCAGCACTTTGCAATTTTCTAGTTGTCAAAATTAATTTGAATATTCTTGTCAAACTATATATACTAATACCAAAATAAACCATTAAAGAAATAAAGCTAAAAAATGTTATAAAAATAGGTAGAGTATCCACATAATAGAATAACACTATAGTTTGAGTAACAATTGCTAATATTCCAAAGAATAGATTAGCGATTATTATACTTTTATTTTTCTTATCAATATCTTCTAAAAACTCTAACTTTAAATCTTTATATTTTAGTAAAATAACTCCAATTATCATAAATAGATATATAATTAACATATAGAGAAATCTATAAATTGGAATAGTATCTAATTGATTAGTATTTATATGCAATAATGTTAAGTACGGATTTAATAGTAAAATGCCTATTAAATTGGATATAATTAAGGCTATTGCATATGAGACTAATGCTTTAAAAAATGATTTTTTAAATATAGTACATATTAAAATAATTGAGGTAAGATAATTAACAAATATGTTAAACGGATTAGGTATAAATGAATTTGCAAATAACATTATGCATGATGCAATAAATGTATAAACAAATTTATAATATCTAGAAGTTTTTATATTAACAATGTATATGCAAAGAGACATTATAAGAAATGTTTCTATAAACGCTGCAGGTACAAGCAATATATTAATCAACGCTTCATTCGGTGTACTTATAGCCAACCATAAATTATTCAAAATTTCCATAATTTTTAATCACCTCCAATAAATCAGATTTATATTTAGGACCAATATCACAAGAACTATCATCCTTAAAAGTAATAGTTCCAGAAACTGGCTCAATATCTTTAATTTGCAAAACATTAGCAACACAAGACTTATGACATCTCTTATAAAAATCAGGAAGTCTATCCTGAAACTTAGTAAAAGAGCTATAAACATCATAATCACGAGAAGCAGTATGAAAAACAAGCTTCATACCATCACGTCTAATATATTGCACCTCATTTGCATCAATAACAGTATTCTTATTATCAAGTTTAATATATCTTTTAGGAGTACCATTAACATCATCAAAAAGCCTACAAATAGTTTCAGACAACCTATCATAAGTAATAGGCTTAGCCAAATAATCAAAAGTCTTAAACTTATAAGCAAGCAAAGCATACTCCAAATGAGCAGTAGTAAAAATGATATAAGAATCCTTATTTATCTTTCTAATTGCCTTTGCTAACTCCAAGCCAGTCTTATCAGACTTCAAATTTATATCCAACATAATAACATCAGCTTTATTACTACTAACAAAATTAAGCATATCTGTTGAATCTGAAGTCTTATAAGAAACAGATGCTTCAAAGTTATTTTTTACAAAGATATTTTCTAACATTCTTTCTAGTTTATCTAAAAGATTTAAGTTATCATCACATAAAGCAAAATGTAACATACAATTTTCTCCCCTTCAATATAATATAAAAAAACAGGAAGCAAGATAATTCGACAAAAATAAAAGAATTACCTTATTTTTCCAGTCAATACAATAATATAATGCATAATTTGTGGATTGTCAATACTTATTTACAAAATTATCCAATTCTTAAAACGGACAGTATTACTGACTTTTAAGAACTAACACTATAAATGTTAGTGGTGCAAATAACATAAAGTCACAAGAACTACATTATATATTAAAATTTACATAAAATCAAGTGAAAAGTAAAAAATTTTTATTAAAATGTGTTTGCACAAAAAAATAATGACAGACAAAATATCTATCATTATTTGTTATATTAAAATTAAATTAATACTTGAGATTTTTCAGAAAGTGCTCCTAATAAATCTGCTTTATATTTTGGACCAATATCACAAGAGCTACCGTCTTTAAATGTGATAGTGCCAGATACAGGTTCAACGTCTACGATTTGTGATATATTGGCAATGCAAGATTTATGACATCTTTTATAAGAATCAGGTAATCTATCTTGAAATTTGTTAAAAGAACTATAAATCTCGTAATCACGTCCTGCGGTATGGAAAACAAGTTTCATACCATCTCTTTTTATAAAATGTACTTCTGAAGCATCAACAAGAGTATTTTTATTATCAAGTTTAATATATCTTTTAGGAGTTCCGTTAATATCTTCAAAAAGTCTTAATATAGTTTCTTCTAGTCTATCATATGTAATTGGTTTTGCTAAATAGTCGAATGTTTTAAATTTGTAAGCAACCATAGCATATTCTAGGTGAGCAGTGGTGAATATTATATAAGCATCCTTATTTATTTTTCTAATTGCTTCTGCTAGTTCTAGTCCTGTTTTGTTACATTTTAAATTGATGTCTAACATTATTACATCAACTTTATTGTTACTAACAAAATCAAGCATATCTGTTGTTTCTGTGCTCTTATAGGCTACAGTGGCTTCAAAATTGTTTTTTGTAAAGATATTGTCTAACATTTTTTCTAATCTGTCTAAAATATTTAAATTATCGTCACATATGGCGAATTTTAGCATATAATTTTCTCCCCTTTAAATTAATAATTATATAAAAAGACGGAAAGTAAAGGATTTGATAAAACAAATTACCTAAATTTTCCAGTCATTACAATAATATAAACTATAATTCGACAAATGTCAATAGATATTTACAAAATTAACCAGTTAGAGAGCTACTATTTAATGTAGCTCAAAATTTGTATATTTATAAAATTCAACATTGCTTGCACATTTGTATAATCCATTTTTATATTTTCAATATTATTTTCTTCTATATAATTCTTAACTGTGTCAGCAATATAATTAAAATTGATATATTTTTCGTCTTCTTTTTTTAAAGTACCTATTTTAGATTTTATATCTGATTCCATTATTTTGGCGAGCTTTTCAATATTTTTCATAATTACACTCTCCTTATACTAACGTTCTATTTCATCATAACAGTCATCTGCATCTTTAACATATCCATCTTCTGTTGGACTACCAATATTTTTAATTCCATATCCTCTTGCTCGGGATTTTAAATCCTTTTTAAAGTGATTTGTTTTTAAATCTTTTCCAACATCTTCTCTTAATTGTTCTAATCCAGTTTCTTTAACTTCTTCAGGAGTTAAGCCAGCTATAATTGACGATGTTTCAAAAAACAACTTTCCTAAATTTGCACGTTGTTCAGGGGATAAATCACTTATAAGTCTGATATCTTTTAAATAACTAATATCATTTAATTCAGCAAAATAAGCTCCATTTCCAGTTAATTTTTCAACATTTCTATTTAAAGTCATTGTCAAGCTAATCCCATCATTATGCTTAGAAGTTCTTTTTCTGTTCAAATCTTCTAATACTGGAACAGATGCACCAGATTTATGGAATGCTACATGCTCTACAACAGCCATAGTATATTCAGCACAGGCATCAATCCACCTTAAAAAATCTTTTTTTGCCATAGGTTCATCATATTCATTAAAAGAAGAAATTAAATCTTTTATATCTTGTTTAAAATAAGCATATTTTTTTGTTCCCATAAAAACCACCTCTACAATTATTATACCATATTTTACAATTAAAGTAAAATGTGATATAATATTGATAGAGCCTAGAAGGAGGACAAGTTCATGGACGCAAAAAAATTAAAACAACTGTTGGAAATGTATGAACATTTGATTAAGGAGAAAACTCATATTGAGATTACTCCATACTCGAATTCCGAGCTTCGGAAAAAGCTAGAAGAATATTTGGGAAGAAAAGTTGATTTCACTACAAGGGAGCAAATGATTGAATTCATTTGCAATGAAGTGAAAAAATATCTTCCTATTTAAACTTCGAAAAGAACCAAGATTTTTTGGTTCTTTTTTTGTGTATATATTCACTTTTACTTAAATATAATTAAAAAAAGACACAAAAAATAAGGAGAGAAAAAATGAAAAAAATAAAAATAGGAACAATATTTCTATTAACAATAGGAATATTCTCATTATCAGTAATCTCAATGCAAAAAGGCAAAGCAACAATAAGTACAAACAGTACAGCGCTAAGCAACAAAAAAATAGGGTGGGGAATAAAAAGAAGTGACAACCACGACCAGCCTGATGTAGGAGCAGACCGTAAAAAAACATTAGAGGCAAACAACGGAATATGCTTAGGAAACAAAGATAAGAAATATATCTACCTAACATTTGACGAAGGATACGAAGCAGGGTACACTCCTAAAATATTAGAAACACTGAAAGCAAATGATGTAAAAGCAACCTTTTTCTTAACAGCACACTTTATCAATACACAAGAAGGACTAGTAAAACAAATGATAGAAGAAGGACATATAGTTGGAAATCATTTTTAAGATATAGTGATGACCTCAAAAATAAAATTGATAAAAGCTAGGTAAATAAACTGTTTGCAAGATTTATATAAATGAATTGAAATAATCAATTCGTTTATTTTTTTGCTTAAAATTAGAAAGTAATTAAAGAGGACTACAAAAATACTCTTGAAAACTCACAGAATAAGTTTTGAGAAACTTTGAATCAGTATTCGACAAATTATTCGTATAGATAAAAAATTGAAATAAAACAAAAAATAAGGAGGGAAAGAAAATGCAAGAAAAGGATTCAATACAAATATTAGAAGAAATGACAACAGGAATGCTTTGTAGTATAGAACTACCAATAACTAATTCAATGAAAAGTGATGTTATATCAATTTATTTAGGAAAAGATAAAGACGGAAGATATAACTTTTTTGATGGGGGAGGAGCTATTGGAACTTTTAAAATGCCAAAGGAATTTATTATAAAACGAGATATAAAAATAGCAAAGATAAATAATGAAGAACAGACAAAAGGGTTATATACAGCACTAAAAAAGCAGGAAATTAAGGACAAGTATAAATTAAGAGATAGTAGATAAACGAGTTGTAGAAATACAATTCGTTTTTTTCACATAACAGCGAAGTAACATAGTCATTATTTTTTTAATGACTAAATTTTAAGGAAAGGAGGAACTAAAAATGTCAAAGACAAAAGTAATTGCCATTGCTAACCAAAAAGGTGGAGTAGGTAAAACAACAACAGCACTTAATTTACGGAGTAGGTTTAGCAAAAAACGGAAAACGAGTATTGTTAATAGACGCAGATCCACAACGGAGATTTGACAACTTGTTTAGGTTATAGAAACCCAGACGAACTTGATAAAACAATAGGAACTGTGCTTGATAAAGTAATAAAAGACATTCCATTAGAAGAAAACGAAGCAATATTACATCATAGCGAGGGAGTAGATTTAGTCCCATCTAATATTGATTTAGAGGCGATAGAAGTAGGGCTTGTTAATAATATGAGTAGGGAGTATATGCTAAAAGGTTATATTGATGAAGTAAAAAACAAATATGACTATGTCATTATAGATTGTAGACCTAGTTTAAGTATGATTACTCTTAATGCACTTGCTTGTAGTGATAGTGTAATAATACCAGTGCAAGCCCATTATCTATCAGCAAAAGGAATGACGCAACTTATTCAAACAATAAATAAGGTGCGAAAAAGAATAAACCCTAGTCTAAAAATTGATGGTGTTTTAATTACTCTTGCAGATATGCAAACAAAAGTAGGAAAAACAACATTCCAAACACTTCAAAATAGTTATGGTAGCAAAATCAAAATCTATGACACGATTATTCCACAGGGAGTAAAAGCAGTTGAGGGAACAATGGCAGGAAAAAGTTTATTTGCTTATGATAAGAATAGCAAGCCAGCTATTGCCTATGATAATTTTTGTAAGGAGGTATTGAAAATTGAAAAACAAAGAACTAGAAATGAAGTTGCCTACACTAGATGACATTTTTGAGCCTGTGCAACGGAAAAGACATTTTGAACATTGAGAAAGCAATTCCAATACCACTAGAAAAATTATTCGACTTTCCAAATCACCCATTTCAAGTAAATGATGATAAGGAAATGGAAAATATGGTAGAAACCGTAAAAACAGGTGGAATAATAATGCCATTAGTAGTAAGGCAAAGAGATGACGGAAATTATGAAATTATTTCTGGACACAGAAGAAAAAGAGCAAGTCAACTTGCTAATTTAAAAGAAGTGCCTTGTATTATTCGTGATTTAAGTGATGACGAGGCAACAATAATAATGGTAGATAGTAATATGCAAAGAACAAAGATATTACCAAGTGAAAAAGCATTTGCATATAAAATGAAGTTAGAGGCAGAAAAACATCAGGGACAAAGAAAGGATTTAACTTCTGACCAAATCGGACAGAAGTTGCCGAATAAAACAACAAGAGAAAAAGTAGCAGAAGAACTTGGAGAAAGTGCAACAAATATTCAAAGATATATTCGACTAACTGAACTAATACCAGAATTATTGAAATTAGTTGATGAAGAAAGAATAGCATTTAGTCCGGCTGTTGACTTGTCATATCTAACAGAAGATGAACAATATGTAATACTTAATATTTATGATTATGATGAGAAAACACCGAATGTATCACAAGCTAAACACTTAAAAATGTTAAGTCAAGAGGGAAAATTGACAGCAGATAAAATTGAAGAAATAATGGGAGAACAAAAACCAAATCAAGTAGAAAAATTTAAACTAAACAAAGAAAGAATACAAAAAATACTCCCTAAAAGTATTCAAACAGAAAAGCAAGCAGAAGACTTTATTGTGAAATGTATTGAAGAACACAACGAGAGGGAGGAAAAAAAGAGAAGTTATGAACGCTAGGATTATGCCCAAAAATCGTGGGAGTATTTTTTATAAAATTCCCCCTTACAAACCCCTTTTAATACTTACTCTTTACTAACTGAAAAGAATATATTTATAAATATACAAATTAGCGAAAAAAATAAAAATTACACTTTTGATTTACTCCCACAAACCTACTAAAATAAAGGCAAAGGGAGGAATGAGATATGAAAAAATTTATTTTAATTATATTTATGGCAATGATTTCAAGTTTTAGTTATTATGGAGCAGTAAATGAAAAAGGAGAGAAAGTAGTCGATTTCACAAATTCATCACAACAAGAAAATATTGTAACTAATCAAACAATAGAAGAAACACAAGAAAATATAGTAGAGCAAGTAGAAAATACAATAGCACAAGCAGAAATAATAAAAGATGAAGAAAACAAAATACAGGAAACACCAAAAGAGCCAACAACACCTGTTGTAGAAAAATCAAACAAAAGTAATAATACAAATAAAAATAAAGAAACAAAACAAACACAGGTAACACAACAAAAGCAAGATTCACAAGTAAAAGTACAAAAAGACACAAAAGTAAATAAGAGTAATACAATAGAAAAAAAGGAAGAAACAAAAACTAATACAAATCAAAATAAAAATACTAATAACACAAATAATGCTCCAAAATGTACTCACTCTAATAGCAACTGGTATAATTCAAAAACAGAGGCAGAGGCAATATATAATGCAGAAATAAAAAAATGGGGCGATAAATGGACAAATTATGAAATAGATAATGAAACCTATTATAAGAATTGTCCTAGTGGGTATGAGGTATTTAGTTGTCCATATTGCAATAAATGGACTATAAACTTATATCACTAAAAAATAAAAATTTTAAGACGGAACAGGCAAATAGCTTGTTCTTTTTTTAGTTAAAGGAGGAAATTTTAATGTTAAAAACAAAAAAGATAAATAAAATTTTAGCAGTTATACTTTTAGTGCTAACATTATTTAGCGTAGTACAACCAGTTTTTGCAGTTTCTGGAACAGGAACTTGGGCAGGAGGTCAATTTGCCTCTGGAATGAAAACAACAGATAATCAAAATACACAATATGGAGTTTTAATTAGAAGATTGATAAATACAGCAACAAATGAAAGAATGACTGTATTTTGTGCCGAACACGGCGTTGATTTTACAACAGGTACAGCATACAATGGAGAATACTATACACCAACTGACGCAACAATTAAGAGGGCTTGCAAAGTAGCATACTTTGGGTGGTATTCAAAACACGGAGATTATACAGTAGATGGAGGAATACTAGCCTCTGATATGATATGGGTAAAAGAAGCCTATGTATTCACACAGCAATATATATGGGAAACTTTGGGACAGTCTAATGCAACATTTATTGATTCGGCAGTACAAGGAAGATATGTAGCATTTAAAAACGAAGTAAATAGCAAAATAGATAATATGCAAAGAAAACCTAGTTTTTGTAATAGTACAATTACATTAGAGGCAGGAGAAACAACAACACTAACAGACACTAACGGAGTATTAGCAGATTATACAAGTATTGATAAAACAACAGAGGGAATAAGAATTACACACAACAAAGGCGAAAACACAATGAATATTACAGTTAATGAAGATTGCACAAGAGAAAATTATAGAATATCTGATGAAATGATGAAAAATTGGGGAATTATCAAAGAAGAAACAAGAGATAATGATACAACAATATATTTTTCATTTAGAGAGGGAGTTCAAAATCAACTTTATGCAATGCACTACAACGATCCAGTAACAATGAATTTAGATTTAAAAATAAATCTTTTAGGAAATTTAGAGCTAAACAAACTAAATACTAATGGAGATTTAGTTGAGGGAGCTGTTTTCAATGTTACAGGAGCAAATGGATTCAATAGAGATGTAGAAGTAACAAATGGAAAAATTACACTAGAGAAAATCAAAAAAGGCAGTTATCTAGTCAAAGAGAAGTCTAGTCCAGAGGGCTACTTATTAAACACAGAAACTTACAGAGTAGAAGTAAAACCTAACCAAACAGCAACACAAGCAATAGTTAATGACGAGCCAACAGGAGAAATAGAAATTACAAAAATTGATATTGATACAGGAAACCAAAATAGAGTTGATGGAACAAGTCATCACGGGGACGCAAGCATAAAAGGAGCTGAATATACTTTATATGCAAGTTCTGATATTTATAATAAAAAAGGTACAGTAAAGTATTTCTCCAAAGATGATGAAATAGCAAAATTTACTTTCAACGAGTATGGAGTAGCAAGTGTTAGAATTACAAATAATACTACACCTGCACAAATAAGTGTAAATGGAAGTAAATTGACAGGTCTTCCAATGGGCAATTTTTACTCAAAGGAAACAATCGTGCCAAATGGCTACACAAAGGACACAAACACTTATAATTATACACTTTCATACAAAGATAGCAATACAAGAGTTATTAAAACAAGTGGAATAGTAAAAAACAAAGTAGAACAAGCACCTTTTAAAGTTATCAAAATAACATCAAACAATAATGCAGTAGCACAAACAGTAGAGGGAGCAGAGTTCACAGCAATACTTTCAAAATATGTTACTTTCTATGGCAGTTTTGATGAGGCAAAGAAACATCTAAACGAATTTGCAAAAGATGAATATTCAATTTTTAAAACAGGAAGTAACGGACACGGAACTTCTAGTTTGTTGGCTTATGGCGAATATACAGTAAATGAAACCTATACGCCATCTCCAGAGATAGAAACAGTAGAACAATTCTATGTAACAATAGATAAAGATAGCAAAACACCAGTAAAAGAACTTGTTGCAAATGATTATCCTTTCGAGGCATATTTAAAACTTCAAAAACAAGATAAAAAGACAGGAAAATTTGTAACTTATTCAAATGCAACTTTTGAATTATATAGACAAAATGAAGACACAAAGAAATGGGAACAAGTTGAATGCAAAGTAGGAGATAAATATTATAAATCTTGGACAACCAACAGCGAGGGCGTGGCAAAAACAGAAACAAAGCTTGAGGCAGGAAATTACAAACTTTCTGAAGTGAAAATTCCGACAGGCTTCATACAACTAGACGGAGAGCTAACATTTAGAGTAGATAATAGAAATTCAACATTAAATTATGACAAAGATTTTGACGCTTGGATTACAGTAACAGCAAAAAATGAACAACCAACAGGAACACTAAAATTAAATAAAAAAGTAGCATTAAGAGAAGATATAGACAAAACAATGATAAAAGATATTGACTTTACAAAAATATCTTTTGAATTAGTAACAGATGAGAAAATAATAGACTATGCAGATGGATCAACTATATATGAAAAAGGAAAAGTGGTAGGAAAATATAACCTAAAAGCTGATGGAACATTGACTGTTTCAAATTTACCAATGGGCGAATATCACTTAAAAGAGCTAACAACAATAGACGGAGCAGTATTAGACGAAACAGAACACAAAGTAGTGTTTGAACAAAAGGACACAGTAACAAAAGAATATATTGTAGAAAAAGACATTGAAAATAAAACAACAGCAATAGAAATTAGCAAAACAGATATTACAGGAGAAAAAGAGTTAGTTGGTGCAAAACTAACTGTTACAGATGAAAATAACGAAGTTATAGATAGTTGGACATCAACTGAAAAAACTCATAAAATTGAGGGCTTAAAAGTAGGAAAAGAATACACACTAACAGAGGAGATAGCACCAGAGTCTTTCGTAAAAGCAACTTCAATAAAATTCACAGTAGAAAATACAGTAGATATACAAAAAGTTGTAATGGTAGATAAACAAGTAACAGTATCAAAAGAAGATATTGGAGGAAAAGAAGTCGAGGGAGCAGAACTGAAAGTAGTAAATAAAGACGGAAATGTTGTAGATAGTTGGACATCAACCAATGAAAAACACCCAATAAATAATTTGGTAGAGGGAGAAACTTACACATTATATGAAGACTATGCTCCAGACACATTCGTAATATCAAATAAAATAGAGTTTACAGTTACAACTGACAAAGAAACACAAGAAATAAAAATGATAGACAAAATGGTAGAAATATCAAAAGTAAATATTGCAGGCGAAGAATTAGAGGGGGCAACATTAGTTGTAACAAGCACAAAAACAAAAAATATAGTAGATAAATGGGTATCAACAAAAGAGCCACACAAAGTTAGTAACTTAATTGAGGGCGAAAGCTATGTACTTCACGAGGAAATCGTAGTTGACGGATATGTAAAAGCAACAGATATTGAATTTACAGTAACAGAAGACAAAGAAACACAAAAAGTCGAAATGATAGATAAAATTGTAGAAATAGTAAAAACAGATCTTGTAACAGGCGAGGAACTAGAGGGGGCAGAACTTCAAGTAGTAGACGAGAATAACGAAATAATTGATGAATGGGTGTCAACAAAAGAGCCACATAGAGTAATAGGCTTGGAAGAAAACAAAAATTACAAACTAATTGAAAAGACAGCACCATACGGATTTGAAATGACAGAAGAAATTGCTTTCACAGTTACAACTGACAAAGAAACACAAAAAATTGAAATGAAAGATATGCCAATACTAAAAGACATTAGAGTAGTAAAAGTAGATAGTAAAACAAAAGAAATTATCAAAGATAAATTTACTTTTGGAATTTATGAAGATAGCGAATGCACAAAACTAATCAAAGAAATAAAATCAAACAAAGAGGACGGATTCGTTACTTTTGAAGATATGCGTTTTGGCACATTCTATATCAAAGAATTAAAATCTCCAAAGAACTACGAATTATCTAATAGAGTAGCAAAAGTAGAGATAAATGACAAAGGAGTTTTTGTTGACGGAACAGAAATTCAAGAAGAAAATACAGTATATAGTTTTGAATTTGAAAATCAAAAAATAGAAACTCCAAAAACACGGAGATACAAGAAATATGTTATTAGCAATAAGTATTTCTATTATTTCATTATTAGGACTTGTAGTATTAGCAGTTATAAAATTAAAAAATAAAAATATATAAAAAATTATATAAGTAAAATGGTGGCAGGTAACTAGCCACCATTATTGCTTAAAAAAGGAGTGAAAAATGGCAAAGTACAATATAGCTCAAATACAAAAGATGATAGAAAGACTAGCTGAAATAGGAATAAATACAGAAAAAGCAATACTTAATATGCAATTTGAAGATTTAGAAAAAATGCCTAACTATACAATAACAGATATAAAAACATTGATAAGTTTAAGAAAAGCAATAAGGAAAAATAAAAAAGCATTATTCTTATTTTTAGGCGAAGAAATAGAGTAATAAATAATAAAAAAATTAAAAACGAGAGGAGGGAGAGAATTGGCAAAAGAACTAACCAGAAAAGAAAAACAAATAACAGAATTATACTTTGAAACAACATTAAATGTAGGAAAAAATGCAGACAACTGGATTTCGTTTTTAAAAAGAGCAAGTTTTAATTATAAATATAGGTTTGATGAACAAATATTGATATATGCACAAAGACCAGACGCAG
>CASSLW010000028.1 GCA_949443285.1 uncultured Clostridia bacterium | reverse complement strand
ATCAATTATTTTATAATAATTAATTATTATACTTTTATAGTACCAAAGCTCCTTTTTTTATAAACATACAAATTCTTATCAAATGGAATGAACAAAATAAAAACTAAAATTTGCTCCCCCCTTTTTCGTCCCAAAAACCACCAAAATCCAGCATCCAATTTATGGATTGCAACATATATTTAAAAATCTAACTTCAAATCATTTTCTTTAATCCAATTTAATTTCCTAAATATCTTTCCTAATACATAACAAATTACTGCTGGCAAAACAAAACTAACCAAAATCAAACCAAACCAGTCCCAACCGAGTAATTGACTGTTTAGCACCTTCTGCTATCGCCTCTGTCCAGCCTGTATAAACTCCAATTTGGCCAACCAAACCACAAGTACCCATTCCAGAAGAAATTGCTGGACCATCCATTGTTAATTTAAATATGCAAGTTGCAATAGGCCCTACAATTGCTGATGTAAGAATTGGTGGTATTGCTATTTTAGGATTTTTAATTATATTTCCCATTTGAAGCATACTTGTTCCAATACCTTGCGCAATAATTCCACCCCATCTATTTTCTTTAAAACTCATAACAGCAAATCCTACCATTTGAGCACAACATCCTGCCAATGCTGCACCACCAGCTAAACCTGTTAATGATAATGCTGCACAAATTGCTGCACTACTAATTGGCAATGTTAATGCAATACCAACTATAACAGAAACTATTATTCCCATTAAAAGTGGTTGTAATTCTGTTGCCCACATTATCGTTCCGCCTATACTGCTTGCTAAATTGCCTATTGCCGGAGCAATTTGAATTGATAATAATGTTCCTACTAAAATTGTAACAAGTGGTGTTACAAGAATATCAATTTTTGTTTTCTTTGAGACTAGTTTTCCGAATTCTGCACTAATAATTGCAATAATTAATACTGCTAAAGGGCCACCTGCTCCACCTAGCTTATTTGCAGCCATACCAACAGTTGCTAGTGAAAATAATACTAGTGGTGGACATTTTAAAGCATATCCAATAGCAACTGCCATTGCTACACCACTTACTGATTGTGCATATCCCCCAATTGTTGTTAATATTTCTATATTTAATTGTGTTCCAATTGTGTTTAGTATTGTGCCTATCAATAGTGAGGCAAACAGTCCTTGTGCCATTGCTCCTAGTGCATCTATTCCATATCTTTTTAGTGATATTTCTATATCTGATTTTCTTAGAATTTCTTTTATTTTATTTATTATTTTTTTCATATTATAACCCTCTTTCCGCTGTCATTTTTTGTTTTAGATTACTTAGTTCATTACTTAGTTTGACTGTATATTCTTCAAATTTAGGGAAACTTTTTACTTCATTTGGTATAGTTTCCATTTGCTTTGTACAGAACTCTCTTTTTTCATATAAATTCATATCTTCATATACTTTTTGCCCATTTGCAAATATTTGCTTTTGTAATTGTTGTACTATATAGTTTCTGTCGTTTTCAATATTTTCGTTTTCTAGTGTGATAATGTCTTCAACTGCTTTATTTGTCTCTTTTTCATAAATTCTATAAACTTTTTTAAATCCTGGATTGATAGTTTTTGCAGTATCACTACTTATTTTTATTTTAGGTATTGTTTTTCCATTTTGGATTATTGCTACATTTTTATATACACAACCAACTCTTCCTTTGTCAGGTGCAACAATATTATCTCCTAATCCTATTGAGTCAATAATTGCTCCTTTTCTTTTTAACTCTTGTAATTTCTCGGCATTTAGTCCGTCTGATAAACATATTTTAGTATTTTCTAACCCCGCTTCTTCTAACATCTTCTTAGCTTCTTTAGATAAATAAGCTAGGTCTCCTGAGTCAATTCTTATGCCTTTTAGTGTATATCCATTTGGTATTAGATATTCTTTTGCAACTTGAATTGCATTTGGAACTCCACTTTTTAGCACATCATATGTGTCTACTAATAGTACACAATTTTCTGGATATGTTTTTGCGTAGTTTAGAAACGCTTCTTTTTCGTTGCTTGCTTCTGTAATCATACTATGTGCCATTGTTCCTAATATTGGCATATTGTATTTTTTCCCTGCAATTACATTACTTGTTCCTATTGCTCCACCTATTATTGAGCATTTGCTTGCTTCTATTGCAGCTTCTGGTCCATAAGCTCTTCTTGCTCCAAATTCCATAATCCCAATGTCTTTTGTGATTTCTGTGATTTTTTTAGTTGCTGTTGTGTAACATATATTTGAGTTTACGTATGATAGAATTGCTGTTTCTATTATTTGTGCTTCTATTATTGGTGCTTTTACTGTTACTAATGGCTCTCCTTTAAATATTGGTGTTCCGTCTGGTATTGCATATATATCTCCTGTGAATTTGAATTGTTTTAGGTATTCTAAAAATTCTTTGTTAAATAGTTTTGTGTTTTCTAAATATTTTATATCTTCTTTAGTAAATTTTAGATTTTCGATGTATTCTATTAGTCTGTCTACTCCTCCCATAATCGCATATCCTAGTTCTAATGGTTGTTTTCTAAAGAATACGTCAAAAATTGCTTCTTCCTCTTTTTTTCCTGAATTGTAATATACTTGTGCCATTGTTAATTCATATAGGTCTGTCATCATTGTCATATTTTCCATATTCATTCCTTCTTTCTCTTTTTAACTTTTTGTTAATAAGTAAATGTTTTAAAATAACAAGTTTGGTAAAACTTGTTATTAGCATTATATTAAGAACAAAATGTTTTGTCAATAGTTTTTTTAAATTTTGTTACTATTTTCTAAATCTCTTTTTATTTGTTTAGAATATCTATCTTCTTCTCAAAAACCGATTTCTGCACACTAATTATTCTTTGTTAAAAATTAGCAAACTATATTCATCATCAGTTTTTTTCGAGTTTTTATCTTGTAACAATATATCATACTTTTTTATTTTTTTCCATACATTTTGCATATATAAATAAAAAAGTATTACATTTATTTGCAATACTTTTTATCCAACTGATGATATTTCTATTCCATTGTTTGCTTTTACATATTCAATAGCTGTTTTATATTCATCTTCATAATTAAATTTTATCGTTATTTTGTTATCTTCGTGAACATATATATTATCTATTAAATCATCAATTATATTTCTTGATAGTTCTGTTATATTTTCATACTTTTTAAATTTTTCTATCCATTCATTATTTGATTTTAATGATTCACATTCCATTAGTTCTTCTTTCAAATATAATATTTGTTCTTCTAATTTTTTCATTTTATTAACATAGCTCTGGTTATATTCATAGTAATCTGTTTCATCAATTACACCTAATTTCCAATCTTCATAACAAGATTTCTTCAGCTTTCTTTGTTTTTCATATTCTATTTCTTGTTTTTTAATACTATTTTTTAAACTTTCTTTTCTAAAATCCACTTGTTTTGTATTAGTTGTTTCTTTAATTATTGTATCTATATCAATGACAAGTGATATTTGTAACTTTACTGCTTTTAATATTGCCTCATACAATATATCATCTCTTATTAAGTGTTTAGTGCATAAATCTTTTGATTTCCTACAATAAGTTGAACAAGCATAATGATAATGTGGTCTTGGTTTTCCTTTATATTTAGAGCCTACTCTCTTTGTCATTGACATTTTACAGTCTGCACATTTTAAATGTCCTGCATATATAGATAAAGTTCCATCTTGATTTGCTTTTACATCTCTATCTAATAATGCTTTTTGTACCTTTTCAAAAGTTTCTCTATCTATTATAGGCTCGTGCATATTTTTTACAATTACCCATTCTTCTTTTGGATTTTTTATATGCTTATGCACCTTATAACTTATGAGCTTACCTTTACTTTGAATAACATCTCCACAATATACTTGACTTTTTAATATACTCAAAATAGTAGCCGGATCCCATAAGTACGCAAATTTCTCATCATTAGGTCTTTTTAATTTAAAGTTTTGATTTAATACCTTATTTCTATACCCCATTGGATTAAGTATTCCTCTTGCATTTAACTCTTTTGCAATTTTTGTTCTACCATAACCTTTTATAACTAAATCAAATATTTCTCTAACTACTTGTGCAGGTTCTTCGTCTATTATTAAGTGGTGGACATCATCAGGGTCTTTGACATATCCATAAGGAGTTAATGCTCCTACATACTCTCCATTTCTTTTTTTTACATTTAAAATTGCTCTTATCTTATTAGATATATCTCTACAATATTCGTCATTCATTAAATTTTTAAATGGTACTATAACATTGTTTACGGACTTTGGGTCTTTATAACTATCAATACTGTCATTTACTGCTATAAACCTCATATTAAATAAAGGGAAAATCTGCTCAATATAATTTCCTACTTCTATGTAGTTTCTTCCTAGTCTTGATAAATCTTTGACAATAATTGTGTTAAACTTTTTTAATTTCATATCATTTAATAATCTTTGAAAGTCTGGTCTATCAGAGCTTGTTCCAGAATAGCCATCATCTATATAATAATCATATATTGATAATTCTGTATTTTCTTTAATAAAGTCCTCTAATAATTGCCTTTGATTACTTACACTATTGCTTTCTACTTTATCATCTCCATCTTCAACAGACAATCTAATGTATAATGCGACTATCCACTTATTATTGCATTCTTCTATTGTTCCACTATATTGTCTTGCTTTTCTTGGCATTATTTTCCCTCCTTTCCCTTATCTTCCATCAACAAACTATATATTTGCACATAATAATTTTTTGTTAGATTTATTTTGATTTTCTTTTATAAAATCTATTGCCTTTTTATATTCATTTTCATATCTAAACTGTATTGTAATTTTGTTATCTTCGTGAACATATATCGTATCAATCAACGAATCAATAATTTCTGGTGTTAATTCTTTTATTTTTTGATATTTTTTCAAATTTTCTATCCAGTCATTTCTAGCTGTTTTTTCTGTTATTTCTCTTTTTTGTTCTTGTAATTTTTGCAACAATTCAGTTTTTTCAATTACTTCATCATTATAAGATTGTATATATTTTTGATATTCTTTTTCAGTAATATTTCCTATTTTCCAATCCTCATAAACTGACCTTTTCAAAACTTTTTGTTTTAATAGTTCTCTTTCTGCAATGTCTATCTGTTTTTGTATATTTTCTTTTTCTCCATTTGAAAACTTTATTTTTCTTATCTCTTTTATTGTATTATCTATTTCAATAGACAACTTAACTTGAAATCTTATTGTTTCTAATACAGCCTCTCTTAAAGTTTCTTCTTTTATATAATGTTTTGTGCATAATATATCTGACCTATTTGCGTGAGTTGAACAATGATAGTAGTTCTTTTTAGGCTTGTCCTTATATACATAAGTTCCTTTTAGCATTGCCATTTTACAGTCTGCACATCTTAAATGTCCTGCAAATATGGATTTAGTTCCTTTTCTTTTTTCTGTTTTAGGTCTTTTTCTACTTTCTAAAATTTCTTGTACCTCATCAAAAGTTGCTCTATCAATTATTGCTTTATGTGTATTTTCCACTATTGCCCACTCCTCTTTTGGTTTATATATTTTTTTATGATTTTTATAGCTTTCATAAGTGCTTTTACCCTGTATCATATCTCCACAATATATTTGATTTGTTAGTATTTGCATTATACTAGACATTTCCCAAGTATATTTTATTTCTTCTTTTGTTTCTTCTTTTAAAATATGTCCACATTTTATTTTTTGTACTTTCCTTTTATAGCCTGTTGGGTTTATTATCTTTTGTCGATTTAACATTTTAGCTATTGCTGTTCCACTTTTCCCCTCCTTTGCCCAATTAAATATTTGTCTAACAACATTTGCTGGCTCTGGGTCAATTACTAAATGATTAGGGTTTTGTTTGTCTTTCATATATCCATAAGGTGCTACACTTCCAATAAATTCTCCATTTTTTCTTTTGGTTTCAAAAGCTGTCCTTATCTTCTTTGATAAATCTCTCGAATATTCTTCATTCATTAAACTTTTTAATGCAACATTTAAGTTCTTTATTGAATCTGGTTTTAAATAACTATCAATGTTATCGCTAACTGATATAAATCTAATATTAAATATAGGAAAAATCTGCTCAATATAATTTCCTACTTCAACAAAATTTCTTCCTAATCTTGATAAATCTTTCACAATAATTACATTGATTTTTTCATCTTTCATATCATTTAGAAGTCTTTGAAAATTTGGTCTATTAGAATTTGTTCCAGAATAGCCATCATCTGCATAAAAATCATATACTTGAATATCTGTATTATATTGCAAAAAATCGTTCAATAATTCTCTTTGATTAGTTATACTATTACTTTCGTCTTTATCGTTTCTGTCCTCAGCTGATAACCTTATATATATACCTGCGTTCCAATTAGGAACTATAACCTTATTGTTGTAAATTTTATATTTTCCTTTTCTACCTCTTTTCATTTTTTCTCCTACCTTTAACATTGAATAAATTGTATATTTTTTCAGTCAGTATGTGAAATGTGCATTTTAAATTTTTTTAACATTTGACATTAGCAATTTTTTAGATATAAATCTTTTAGTGCTTTGTTAATACAATTATTGGCTGTTATATTTGAATTATTTGAAAATTCCATTTTCACAATTACTCCATTTACTTTTATTACATAAGGATTTTCAGTTGAACGCAAAAAATCAAGTATTCGCTCAACACTTGATTTTTTCTTATTGATTTTTATATCTTTAATATCTTTTACCTTTTCTATATTTATATTTTCTATATCTATATTTTCACATTCTTGTATCATCTTTTCTAGCTTTACTAAATTATTTACCCTTTTTATCACTTTCCTCCACCTCTTTAATATCTTCTTTTAACTCTGGAAAAACCGATTCTAGTATAACCTCTGCCTCTTTCATTATTTTTCTAGGGTGGTGCGTATGGATCTCGCTTAAAAATTCTTTAACAATTTTTTCGTCTGTTATTTGTATTTCTCTATTTATAAGTACATAAAATATACAAATAGCATAAGAAATAAAGTCATCTGCTGATAAAATCCAATCAAAATTTATTCTATTTAATAATTCAGTATTAACTCCTTTTATCTCTGTACTATTAAGATTTTCTTGTGCTACTTCTACTATATCTTTCAATATATCTCCAAGTCCATTTTGATTTACATTCTGTTCATATCTTTTATAACCTAAAATATAATAGCTTACAGCCTCCTTAATAGCATACTTTTTATTTCTTACATTTTTTTTCATTAAAATTTCCTCCTATACTAAAAACAAGCCCTATCTAGACTTGTCATTTCTATTTTTCAATTCTTTTTTCTTTATATCTCTAGCTAATTTTTCAAAGCCTAATTTTTTAAAAGTTTCTATATAACGTTTTCTATTGATACACTCTCCATTAAGAGTAACTATATCAACATTTTTCATAAAATTATTTTCAAATAAACTTGTTAATTTTGCAGGATTTCTAAATAACCTTGAAATATCTGTTACAACTATTTGCTTGATTTTTCCTGCTTTTATATCTTCTATGAGTTTATCTAATGCCTCTCTATCTTCAGATAGTCCATTTTTTCTAACATCTATATAATGTACTCTGTTTGTTATATTGTGCTTTTTGCAATATTCTTCTAGTCTATCTCTTTGAGAATAAATATCTGCATTTACCATATCTCCATCTACTCTATTTGTTCTCATATATAGTGCAACAACCTTTTTCTGCTTTTTGTTTTCTATTTTTTCGTCAATATAGTAATCTAGTTGTTCTATATTTCCAACTCTCATATACATACCAACATTTCCTTTTTTATTTACAATTTCCATAGCCGTTCCTTTCTTGTAAATCGGTCGCTATTTTTATAGCATTGTTTACAATTTCTATATATTTTTCTGGTAGTATATCTATTCGGTGTAATAATCTTTTTTTATCAATTACTTTTATTTGTTCTGCCATTATTGTAGCCTCGTACTTCATTTTTCCGAATTTATTTATTCTTATATGAGTAGGAATAGCAAATCGTTCTTCGATTCTTTTAGTCATAGGAATAATTATTGTTGTTGTGCTATGTTTATTTCCTATGTCATTTTGAATAATTAGAACAGGTCTTATTCCTCTTTCCTCACTTCCTACTGTATTTCCTAAATTAGCAAGATATATTTCATTTCTTCTAATTCTATTTATCATTGTTTTGCCTCCTGCAATTATTTTTTAATTGTTCCATCTGCTCTATATCTTCCATTTCTCTTTCTTCAGCTGTTTTGCACTTATTAGCTCCTAATAGCAATAAATACATAAAAACTGCAATTATAAACATATCTATTAGTAAAATTCTTAATATCATTGTTTGGTTTTCCTTTCTGTATGTTAAAAAGAACTCTAAAATGTTTTAGAGGTATATTGATATTGCATACCTTAATTTTAGAGTTCTTATTGTTTATTTACTTTTATACCTTTATCATCATTCATTAGACAGATATTTTGCGTATATCTTCATAGGTGTATTCGGCATACCCTACCTGTTACACAGGCTTGTCCTCAATGCGTGGGACGGTTTTTTCTCGCTCGTGCTATGACTAGACAAAAGTTTCTTTCCTTTTACACTCGTCTTCGCCTTATTAGTTGCAAGCTAATATTTAAGTAATATGAAATTACTAGCTCAAGTAATCAAAGGACTGTATCTAATGAACTGTTATTCAATTTTCAAAGTGCTTTTTTACTCTCTTTTAAAGAAAAACAAGTAAGAGATTTTACCCTCTCACTTGTTTGTGCAGAAAATTGAATTTTGTCAGGGTATAAATTTAAAATTTTTCAAAAAATTTTTTTAATTTCTTTATACCCCAGTCAATACTCTCTTGTACCGACTGTTTAGAACAGCTCTCTATTCTTGCTATTTCTTCCATAGACAACTGATAATCATAATACAATAAAATTCTTCGCCTTTGCTGTTTTGTCAGCTTGTCCATTGCCTTATGTAATTTTTCATTATTGATCCTGTTTATTACAACTTCATCTATATTTGCTTGTTTTTCAAATGCTCTTTTATTTAATGTTGTTTCTGTAACTGCATTCAGTTCATTATGTCTTGCAATTTCTTGTATTTGTCTTGCGTCCTCTTTTTCAAATTCGTCAAGCTCGTTAAATATTTCTTTTGTTATATCAATACTAATCATTTCATTTTTATTAGAAAATGTAACTTTATATACATTTTTCTCTATTTCACTATGTAAAATATATGGATTATATTTATCCCTAGTTCTTTTAGGTCTTTTATCCACTTTCTTTCCTCCTATCGACTCAAATTTTTTGAATCGACAGTTGGAGGAGCTCGTGGCGAAAAATATAGAATTATAATTTTTCTGTTTATAAAAGCATAAAAGAGATTAAATTTACTAAAATGAGTAGATTTAATCTCTTTTACGATTTCATACCAACATACTAGCGTTTTTAAGATACCAAATAATAACAACTCATTCTCCTTAAAAATGCCTTCCTAATCGTCATTGTTATTATTTTTTCACTAGTACATTTTTTAATTTTCTTATGTAAAAAAGCATACAAAACTCTGTATACTTTCTTAATTTATATCTTCTATTTTTCTAATAATTCTAAAACTTTTACTCCATTTCTTTTATTTTTGTAGTACATTCCTACAAGAAAGCATTTTTTTTATAATAAAATGTTAATGTGTATTATTGTCAGTAAGGAGGAAACAAGTATGCAATCTAAAAAGTTTAATGATAAATCAAATGTTATTGGGCAAACTGTAAGAAAATACAGAATGCAAAAAGGTTATACCCAAGAACAACTATGTCAGCAATTAGATTTGTTAGGATTGAACTTATATCACTCCGACATTCATCTTATTGAGAATAATAAGCGTATTGTTAAAGATTACGAGGCTTTCGCCTTTGCTAAAATATTCGGTATCACATTAAATGAGCTTTATATTGAAGCTTATAAAGATTTTTCGTAATTTACTAACATTTTTCTATTAAGCATTCATATAATATTGTAAAAAAATGGAGTTTAAGTAGAGTTAAGATATTGTTTTGATGTAGTTTTGAATATTTAAAAATAAAAAATAAGAGTATTGATAAAGTAAAATCTATCAATGCTCTTTTATTTTGAATAAAAAAGGAGTTATTTAAGTTTATAGCCTGCCCCCCTAACAGTTTCTATAATATCATTTCCTAGTTTTTTTCTAATATTTTTAATATGTGTATTTACTATCTTTTCATCTCCGAAATAATCATAACTCCAGACAGAATTTAATAGATTATTTCTTGAAAATACTTTATGAGGACTTTCCATAAATGATTTTAATATTTCAAATTCCTTTGCTGTCAAAAATACCTTTGTTCCATTTTGTATTACTTCATAATTCTCTTTATTTAAAGTAATATTCTTATAATTTATTATATCACTATTTTCTGTTTTATCTATTTTATGTATTTTAGTAATATCTGCAACTGATATTTCAGTAGATATTTCATTTAAAAATTTCTCTATTAAGTTATCATCTTCTATTATCAATATTTTTGACATAAAATTTTTCACTCCTTTATTCTTATATAGTAATTCTTCTCAATCTACTTCCCAATCTGCATAATAATTCATTTGTAATTGTTTCAGCTTTATTAGAAACTGTTTCAGCCGATATTCTTTTATCATTTCCAATTAAAGTTGCAATATCTCCTACTTTAACATTTTCTAGTCCTGTTATATCAATAATCATTTGATCCATACATATTCTTCCTATTACTTTTTTGTATTCCTCATTGATATTAACTAGCATATCTTTATTTGAAAGACATCTTGGTATTCCATCTGCATATCCTATACCCAATGTTGCAATTTTCATTTTATCTTTTGCAATAAAAGTTCTTCCATAACTAATACTATCATCTATATTTATCTCTTTTATACTTGTTATTCTTGCTTTAACAGCTAATATAGGTTTAATGTTTAAATTATTTAATTGATATGGATTAAAGTCAGTATTTACACCATACATACAAATACCTACTCTTACATAATCATAATTTAGTTCATTATAATTTATTATTCCATAACTACTTTGCAAATGTAATGCTCCAGTATTATATCCTTTATCCTTTATAGCTTTAACACATTCATTAAATTTTTTAATTTGTATTTTTGTAAAATCAATATCTTCTAAATTACTAGAATCAGCAACACATAAATGACTAAAACTTCCTAAAATATTTAATTTTTTGTTTTCATAGATACTATATAATTTATCTAAACTATCACAATTTTCACCTATGCGATTCATTCCTGTATTTATTTTAATATGGCATTTTAATTTGTCTTTTAAATCAAGTTCTTTTATTCTTTCAGAATAGTTGTAATCTACTATTGTTTGTATTAAATCATATTCTATAACATATTTTAAATTAGAAAAGTTTGTAAATCCTAATATTAAGATATTCCCTGTTATACCATTTTTTCGTAATTCTATTCCCTCATCTAATGTTGCTACTGCAAAGTCTGTTATACCAATATCTAGTAGTTTCTTCGCTATTATTACTGATCCATGTCCATAAGCATTTGCCTTAACAACTGCCATTATTTTTGTTTCTTCAGAAAGTAATTTTTTTATTTCATTTATATTATTTTCTAAATTATTCAAGTTAATTTCAATCCACGCTCTATCTCTTGCTAAATCAATGTTTTCCATTTTTAATTAACCCCTTTGCCCTTTCTACAAAAACCATAAATATAAAAGTACCAAAACTAACTACCACATAAAGAATTAAATTATTTTCAACCAATATTTTATCTAATCCTAATACTCCAGATATAAACCTAACTGCTACAATAAATAATGGATGTAAAATATAAATTCCTGTTGCTACTTCTCTTAATACTTTATTAGAAGATTTATTTTTACTCATTAAATATCTAAATAAGAAAAACATAACTGGTATTAGAAAAATATACATACTATCGTGTCTTTGAAAATTGAAATAATGTAAAATTATTCCCTCTAATGTCATACAAATAAAGAATACTATACTTAAATATAAATCATATTTTCTGCTTTCTTTATTTATTTTTACTATATAGCCTAAATATAAGAATATTGGTACTAAAAATAGCCCATTTCTTGTACAATCACAAACATTAAAAATATCATTATAAACATTAGTAATTATTCCAGACATTTCAGATATTCCATAATAACTATCGCCAAATAGTCCTATTAAATATAATATAATAGTTACAGCAAATGCCCTTTTATTTCCTAATTTTTTTATTAAGAAATATGTAATCCATATTCCTAAAATAAGAGCTGGAAAATACCATAAGTGATATAATGTGCCGTTAATAAAAATGTCTTTTATAATCTGTATAAAACTAATATTTGCGAATTTACCCATATAAATATTTATTGGTATATATAAGATGATACAAAATAAATAGATTTTAATTATCTTTTTTGTATATTCCTTTATTCTTTTTATATCATTTATAGATTTATCTAGTATGTAATACCCTGTTATCATTAAAAACAATGGAACAGCAATTCTGCCTAATATTCTTGTAAAGAAAAAATCAAATTGTGGACTAATTTTATCGAAAGGCGAAATATGTATTGCTACTATTAAAAATGATACTATAAATCTCCAAACATCTATATTCATTTTATTATTTGTTTTCTTACCCATTTTTTACTCCTTTACTGTTAATATAAAACCATCTATATTGTTACCAGAAATAGAAAAGTTTTTATTTATCTGGATATAAGATTCGTCTTTATAAGGAATATAAAAGATGTTATATTTCTCATACTTTAATGGTTTATTAGGATAAATAAATTGTTTTAAATATTCAATATATTCTTCTAAACACAAATCTTTATCTTCTATTATTTTAGAATGAGGATAACCTACATAACGGAAATGCCATTCTTCTTTTGATATTTTGGTAATATGCTTTTTCTCATCTTTATATCTTTCAATAAATCCATACTTTGAAGCGATTTTCCTAAATTCTTGACAAATAGTGTGATATGGAAAACTTGGAGCTATAAAATCAATATTTCCCTCATTAAGTGCTAAATCTATTGCTAATCCTGTTTGATGTTCACTAGCATTTGGTAAAGCGACAAATTTTCTAGTAAATTCTTCGCCATTTTCTTTTAATGAAGTTTCATAAATTCTAGTTTGTTCCTCTAATGTTCTATACCCACTTACTAAAACAATTTTGTTCTCTGATTTTATTTCATTTAAAGCCAACTCTAGTTGTTCACTTACTTTCTTTTCTAATTTTATTTCTTTATATTCATCACTAAATGATACTAAATTAGACATTACTTGTTTTAATAAATTATCTGGGTTAATCAGCACAAGATAACCTTTTCCAATATTCTCTTTTTTTAATTCAATATAACTCATCTTTCTACCCCCAATTCAATTAAACGATCTATAACTGTTTCAAAAGTTATACCTATTTGTTTTAACATACTAGGGTATCTTGAATGTGAAGTACATCCGGGTATAGTGTTTACTTCATTAAAAACAATCTTTTTATCTTCTGTATAAAACATATCTACTCTTGCAAAACCAGAGCAACCTAATATTTTATAAATTTTAAGAGCCATTTCTTTTATTCTACTTCTCTCTTGCTCACTAATTCTTGCAGGTAAATGGATTTTACTTGTTTTTAAATTATATTTTTCGTAATAGTCAAAAAATCCATCTTCTAATTCTATCTCATCTACTTCGCCAATAATTAAATCTTTATTTCCAAGTACAGCACAACCTACCTCAAAGCCGTCTACATTTTCTTCAATAATAATTTTATCATCATATTTAAAGGCTTCATTTATTGCTTTGTGTAATTCTTTCACAGATAAAATTTTTGTAATTCCAAATGACGAGCCTGCTTTTAATGGTTTTACAAACAATGGATATTTTAAGTTAGAAACTTTATTTTCAATTTTTTCTAAAGTTTCATATTTTGTAAATAAATAAGATATAGGCGATAATATTCCACTTGAAGAAACAAGTTCGTGTGCAAGATACTTGTCCATACATAATGCAGATGAAGTCATATCACAACCTACATATTTAATTCCAACAAGTTCTAACAAACCTTGCAATCTTCCATCTTCGCCATTTTGTCCGTGTAAAATAGGAAATACTATATCTATTTTTATAATTTCATTTGTTTCTAGCACTATAATTCCGTGATCACTTCTATTCGTTGAAATAGTTATCTTTTTGCAAGAGCTACTATTTAACCATTCATTTTTATCTATTTTATCTATCTCATCATCATATAAATAAAAATCTCCCTCTGGTGTTATTCCTATCATTATCACATAATATTTATTTTTATTTATATTCCTAATTACAGAAGTGGCAGACACAAGTGAAACATTATATTCACTTGAACACCCTCCGAATATAATTGCTACTTTTTTCTTCATAAATTTACACCTCTTTTTTACTTTCTTTTAATTTCCACATCTTTTGGTAGTTCATATTTAATCAATACTTTTTCATCATATAATTTCTTATGATGAAAAATGTTTTTATCTTTTTTATCCGTTTCCACCTGAACAACAGAAACACATTCAAAAATTTGGTCATTTTCTTTTACATAATGTAAATCTTCATTAATTATTTTATAATCAACTGTTGGCTTTCTATTAGATAAAATATGCCCATACATATACTCGTCATCAAAAGAAATGTCAATCTGATAAATATCATTTGTTTCATTTTTCGCTTTTAAATCAAGCCATCCTCCGTGTATTGTTGCGTCTATACCCTCAAGAGATGACTTGTCTGGATTTGGAAATGACTTAACTTTATGTCCGTGTCTTTCTGTTACAGTAAGAGGACTCATTAAAAATATGTAATGTAGTAAATTACTTAAATGACATAAGCCTCCACCTTCTTTAGCTATAATTTTTCCATCAACTAATATTAAACCATCTTTATATTTGCCGTATTTCTTACTATTTTTAGATAAGTAGTAAAAAGAAAATGTTTCATTTGGGTATATTAAAATGTGATTCATAGTTTTACTAGCAATTTTGAGGTTTTCTACTTTATTTTTTTGAAATATAATATCGTGTCCACTATCTTTATTTATCATTAGAGTTTTTGCATTACATATTTCATAATCTAATTTTTCGCCAAAAGTCTTTGCATACTCATTCCCATCAAACTTCATTCCTATTCTGTAAAACAAATTTTTTTGCCATATACGAAGTGGTAATAAAAATGGTAATATTTGTGTTAATCTTTTTCTTCCCATATACATTCTTTCCTTTTCTAATTTAATGTTTGATTCTAACAAAAAAACAATCATTAAAATCTAGTATAAGAAAATTATACTAATCTTTAAATGATTGTTCTTTAATTTCGTCTTAATTAAATCTTAAATTCTACTTAAATTATTTAATAGGTAACTCTACACGAAAAATAGTTTCTGTTTCGTTACTTTCAGCAGTTATCTTTCCATTATGTAATTCTACTATATCTTTAGCAATAGCAAGTCCTAAACCACTTCCACCTGTTTTAGATGTTCTCGATGAATCTGCTCTATAAAATTTTTCAAATAATCTTTCTAATTTTTCTTTAGGGATTTGTTTTCCTTTATTTTTTACTTCAACTATAATATCACTATCAGTTTTTTCAATATTTA
>CASSLW010000027.1 GCA_949443285.1 uncultured Clostridia bacterium | reverse complement strand
AATCGAGGGCTTAACCACAATTTTAAATTAAGTTAATCGAAAGAAATTCTAAAACGACCAACAATTTCATCTATGTATTTTTGAGTGTGCTAATAAAAAAGTTACACAAAAAATAAAAAAATACTTGCAAAATTGTATAATATATTATATAATTGGAAAGTACTAAAAAGAGTAATTAATTTTCTGGTGATGATAACACTTAGGGTAATACCTGTTCCCATTCCGAACACAGAAGTCAAGCCTAAATGTGCCGAAAATACTTGCGGGTTACCCTGCTGGAAAAATAGGTTGTTGCCAGATTTATATATTCCTCGTTAGCTCAGTTGGTAGAGCGCTCGGCTGTCGAGCAGATCGCAAGATCAAAAAGTTAGCAGCTCTATAAGGAAACTTATAGATGAAAAGGTGGCTAAGTCGGTGAAACTCTTAACAGGTAATGCTGAAGACAATACCGAGCAAGGCGAAAGCTATGTGTAGAGACTTTACACCACCTACCTAAGTCGAAAGATATGGTAAAGATAAAGTCCAGACTACAAATTATGATTAAATCATAATGCTAATGAAAATTAGTGTGGTGCAGTAACCGATAGGTCGTTGGTTCGAGTCCAACACGAGGAGCCATAAATAGCAGATACAAATAAAAGTATCTGTTATTTTTTTATGTTCGCTAGTTTTTTTATCAAAGATTATATATAATAATTTCATAAGGATGTGAAATTATATGATAAAAACTTGTGAAATATGTGAAAATAAATTTGAAACCAATAGTTCTAGTAGAATATATTGTTATCAGTGTAGTGGAGACTCAACAAGAAGCGATAATACAACCAGAAAACATCAAAAAACAATATTAAGAAGAAGCATGAAAATACAAGCAATTAAATTATTAGGAGGCAAATGCTCTTTATGTGGCTATAATAAATGTGTTGATGCACTAGAATTTCATCATGAAAATCCAAATGAAAAAGAATTTAAACTAGGTTCAGGTAATACAATGTCATGGAAAGATTATAAAACAGAAGCACTAAAATGTATATTAGTTTGCTCAAATTGCCATAAAGAAATACATAGTAAAATAGGATATAAATTCAAATAATAGGTTTTATAATAAATATAACTCTATAAGTTTAAAATAGATATGTCACATGTTATCAGTAGTAAAATTTTCATATAAATATGGAGTAACAAAGACAGCAATAAAATTTTGTGAATGCAGAAGAACAGTACAAGAGTTATAACATTCGATGCAGAGATTATAAATATATACAAAAGCACCAAGTAAAAGAAGGGCACATGATACATATGCATCATGTGAATTCGCAAGAAAAATAGTAAGATATTTTCCATTTTAAATAAAAACAATACAAACAGATAATGGATTTGAATTTACAAATAGATTAAGTTGGCAGGAGTTTCTAAAAGATGAGAAAACAAGGTGCAGAATGGAGAAAAGAAAATAATAATTTTCAATGATACCATTAGGATGGTTGAGTCCTAGGGAATTCATAAATAAATATAAAAATCAAGAAGAATCGTTACAAGCAATATACAGTACTCAAAGTATATTTTTTTCAAAAAAGTGTGACATATGATTGACTAACATACAATTTTCAAAAAGGATAACATTATATTATAGTAGAAAAAATAAGAGTAAAGAACAAATGACTACAGAAGTGATTGACAATTTATATGTAAAAAGAGTAAGAAATTCATTGAATAAAATTAAATCACCAAGACAAAATTTAAAATTTGAGCAATTAAAAATTTATTATGAAGGAAAAGAAAATGCTATTACAAATAATTTTATAAGAAGTTTAGAATTAGTAATGGATAATGGAAAATTTAATTATAATGGGTATTTACTTGCAGAACTTTTTGAGGATTAATTTTTATTTTGATAAGGAAGTTTTAGAATATTTAGATACTGACAAACAAGAGAAAAGCAGTAAGTTAGGCAGTAAGAAAAGCAGTAAGTTAGAAGTAAGTGAAAGTGAAATATTAAAAATATGTAAAACAGAAAAATCACTAAAAGAAATTGCTGGATATTTTGGATATAAAGATGTATATAAATTTAAAAATAACTATATAAATACACTATTAGAGCAGGAAAAATTAACAATGACAATACCAGAGAAACCAAAAAGCAGAAATCAAAAATATATAATAAAATAAAAATTGCAGCATGATGTTGCAATTTTTAAAGCCAAAACGGAATATGATATAACAATAACGGAATAAACAGAAATTATCTAAAAAGGGAATAAAGTGAATAAGAAAAAAATAACAAGTCAAATATTAGTATTTTTAGTACTTTTTGTAATAATTATAATTGCAGTTCTGAACCAAAAAAATAATGTACATACAGAAACCAATAGTCCTGAATATGTAAATCTAAACATCAATCAAAATGGATTAAACATATTTTATTTAGATGTAGGACAAGGAGATAGAACGTTAATCGACATAAATCCTTTAAAATATAACTTAGATGGAACGGGAAGAAAGCAAGCAATATTTTTTGAAAGAAAGTATCGTTTAGCTTTCTTTTTTAATTGTCATGAGTATGAGGTAATTCAGATCTTCTAACTACATGATATAATCCATCATCTTGTAATTGAAGTTTGATAAATCCATCATTAACTAAGCCATTTAATTCTTGACTATAAATCATTTCTTTTGGAATATTATATTCTTCATGATTAAAATAACATTGAATATGATTTTTCTCAATTTCATTAATATCAAGTAAAGTATCTTGTGGTAATTTTGATAATCTATAATTTACATCAGACTTAACTAAGTAATCTCGTAATTCATGTATAAAGTCATCTATGAAAGTGTCTTTTAATTTTGTGCTATGAAGCGATAAATCAAGCTCACGTAATCCATCAGATAAAGAATTTAAAAAATCGTTCATGAATAAAACCTCCTTTTGAAATAAAATTTTTTTGAATGAAAAGTAAATAGATTATACTATGGTTTAAGAGAAAATTCAAGAAGTTATTAAAAAATATTGACAAGTGTTATATAGTGTTATATACTGTATAACAAGGAGGCGATAATATGAAGATGATTATTAGTAATAGCAGTTCTGTTCCAATATATGAGCAAATAAAGAAATCTATTGTAAATCAAATACTGGATGGAGAATTGAAAGAAGATGAACTATTACCATCAATCAGAGTTTTAGCTGGAGATATAAAAATAAGTGC
This sequence comes from uncultured Clostridia bacterium, assembly GCA_949443285.1. Taxonomy (GTDB): domain Bacteria; phylum Bacillota; class Clostridia; order TANB77; family CAG-508; genus CAG-269. The sequence continues at coordinate 13,182 of CASSLW010000027.1, read as the reverse complement.
TATGACTATAAAAAAAGCCTATGACGAATTAGAAAAAAAAGGATATTTAAAATCCATACAGGGAAAAGGGACTTTTGTAGCACCAAAAAACACTGAACTTGCAAAAGAACAAGCACAAAAGGATATAGAAAAATATATAGAAAAAATAGTTGCTATTTCTAATAGATTCGAGATAGATAAAAAAGATGTAATAGAAATGTTTAAAATAATTTATGAGGAGGGTAAGTAAATGGAGAACATTATTGAAATTAAAAACTTAAAAAAGAAATATGATGACAAATTTGAGCTAGGAGAGATAGATATAACGATACCAAAAGGAGTTATTGTAGGTCTTATTGGAGAAAACGGAGCAGGAAAAACAACACTAATAAAATCAATGCTAAATATTATAAAAATTGATAGTGGAGAAATAAAGATATTTGGAAAAGACTATAAAAGGAAAGAAAAAGAGATAAAAGAAGATATTGGTGTAGTTTTAGATAATATGTTTTTTCCAGAATTATTAAATGCAAAAGATATAAATAATTCTATGAAAGATATATACAAGAATTGGGATAGTGAATTATATTTTTCTTATTTAAAAGAATTTGATTTACCTGATAACAAACCTTTAAAATCAATGTCTAAAGGAATGAGAAAAAAACTAGAAATTGTTACAGCTATTTCTCATAAACCCAAGTTACTAATATTAGATGAGCCAACAAGTGGATTAGATCCAGTTGTTCGAGCGGAAGTATTAGAAATATTCCAAAAATTTATAGAAGATGAGGAACATTCTATATTGTTATCAACACATATAACAAGTGATTTAGAGCATATAGCAGATGAGATTATATTTATTGATAAAGGAAAAATGTTATTTCAAAAGTCAAGAGATGAAATAATTGATAACTATGGAATTTTGAAATGTAATATTGACTACTTTTCAAATATTGATAAAAAAGACATTATAGCATATAAGAAAACAAAATATGCTTATGAAATATTAGTTAGCAATAAGGAGCAAGCTAGTAGAAAATATAATGGATGTGTAATAGATAAGATTACACTTGAAGATTTAATGGTATTAGTAATTAAGGGGGAAAAGGTATGCTAGGGTTAATAAAAAAAGATTTTTTGATTATAAAAGCAAATTCAAAACAAATGCTAATTATATTTGCAATATATTTAATATTAATATTTCAAGGAACAATGGATATTACATTTGTAGTTCCATTAATAGGAATAATGTTATTTATATCAACTTTTAGTTACGATGATTTTAACAATTGGAATCCTTATGCAGTAACTTTACCAGATGGAAGAAAAAATGTTGTTAAAGCTAAATATATATCATCTGTCATTTTAACAGTTATTTTAAGTATAGTAGCTTTGGCTTTTGGGGTAGGAGTAGCTTATATAAAATCAAATAGTATAAATATAGAAGAAATTCTATCATCATTAATGGGAACAGTATTATCAAGTGTTATTATAATTTCGTTACTTTACCCAATAGTGTTCAAATTTGGAGCAACAAATGGAAGAATAATATTATTTGTAGTAGTATTTGGTGCTGCTGGAATAGGCGCTTTAGTTGCTCAATTTATAGATATGACACCTATTATAAATATGATAAATGGATTAGATAGTTGTTCACTTATAGCAATTCCAATAATTTCTATAATATTATTAGGTATCTCATATTTAATATCAAACAAAATATATCAGAATAAAGAATTTTAAGAATATGACTTACGAAATTAATTTATAAAATGACTATTAAAATAAAAATTGTTAATATGTATTGCCAAATCTAAAATTTTATGTTAAATTAAAAGCATAGTTAATAGCAAAAAAATACTGATTTGTGGGTATATTTCTTGCAAACTATTGTTATAACTACATTTGAAGCGGAAATAAGTAACTTTTTTGCGTTAAAATTTTCGAATACGTCATACGCAAAGGAGCCATAAAGTAGCAGATACAAATAAAAGTATCTGTTATTTTTTTACTTGTTCGCTATTATTTTATATAAAAATCATATATAATGAATAAATAAGGAGGAATAAAATTATGGCTTTTGATTATAAAAAAGAATATAAGGAATTTTATATGCCAAAAAATAAACCTAGCATTATAAAGATCCCTAAAATGAATTATATTGCAGTTAGAGGAAAAGGAAATCCTAATGATGAAAACGGAGAATATAAACAAACGATAGGACTTTTATATGCAATTGCCTTTACTATTAAAATGAGTTATAAAGGCACACATAAAATAGATGGTTATTTTGAATATGTAGTCCCACCACTTGAAGGATTTTGGTGGCAAGAAGGAATGAAAGATAGTATTGACTATAATAATAAAGACCAAATGAACTTTATATCTATTATTAGATTACCAGACTTTGTAACGAAAGAAGATTTTGAGTGGGCAATTCAGGAGGCTACGAAGAAAAAGAAACAAGACTTTTCAAAAGTGAAATTTTTAACTTATGATGAGGGAATTTGTGTTCAATGTATGCACATAGGCTCTTATGATGATGAACCAGCTACAATAAATTTAATGCATGAATATATGATAGAAAATGGATATGAACTAGATATTACTGATACTCGCTTTCATCACGAAATTTATTTAAGCGACCCTAGAAGATGTGATGTAAATAAACTAAAAATAGTTATAAGACATCCAATAAAAAAGAAATAAAGGAGATGAACCCAAAATGAAAAAAGTACTATTTGCAACAACAAACCCAGCAAAAGTAAAAAAATACAAAGAAGCACTAAAATCAAAAGGAATAGAACTAATAACAATAAAAGACTTAGACATCAAACTAGAAATAGAAGAAAGCGGAAAAAATGCAATAGAAAACGCACACATAAAAGCAAAAGCATACTACGAAAAAACAAAAATACCAACAATAGGAATGGACAACAACCTATTCATAGAAGAACTAGCAGAAGAAAAGCAACCAGGAACACACGTAAGAAGAATAAACGGAAAAGAGCTAAATGACGAAGAAATGATAGAATATTACACAAATCTAGTCAAAGAAAACGGAGGAAAACTAACAGCAAAATGGGTATATGGAATGGTAATATATAGTGAAAAAGGAATAAAAGAATACACATGGGCTAAAGATAAATTCAACTTTATTGAAAAGCCAAGCCAAAAGAGAAATCCAGGATATCCACTAGACTCAATCACAATTGTTCCAGAATTCAATAAATATTTAGTAGAACTAACAGAAGAAGACAAAAAACAATACAAAAATAAAGACAAAATAGAAGATGTAATCAAATTTATAACAGAAAATTTATAAAAAATATAATTGAAAAATTTATAAAATTGTAATATAATTTACACATAAAATAAAAAAGGGAGGAAGAAAAAATGGAAACAAAAATAATAGGAGATACACTACCAGCAGTAGTATGTAAACTACAAAAAGGAGAATCAATATTAACAGAAAACGGCGGAATGAGTTGGATGGACAATGGAATTGAAATGAAAACAACAACAAATGGTGGAATTATGAAAGGAATAGGAAGAGCATTTGCAGGAGAATCTATATTTATGAATGTATACACAGCAAAAGAAGACGGAGTAGAAATTGGATTTTCATCATCTTTCCCAGGAAAAATTTTAGAATATGATTTAAAAGAGGGAGAAACAATAATTGCACAAAAAAGAGCATTTTTATGCTCTGAAAATACAGTAGATATATCTATGCAATTCCGCAAAAAATTAGGAGCAGGATTTTTTGGTGGAGAAGGATTTATTATGCAAAAAATAACAGGACCAGGAAAAGTATTTTTAGAAATCGACGGTTCTGTAGTAAGAAAAGAACTAAAACCAGGTGAAAAAATAAAAGTAGACAATGGGTATGTTGCTGCGATGACAAAAGATGTAAAACTAAACATTGAAACTGTAAAAGGAATGAAAAATATAGTGTTTGGAGGAGAAGGGTTATTCTTAACAACACTTGAAGGCCCTGGGATAGTATGGTTACAAACAATGCCAATATCAAAGTTAGCAGGAATGCTATATATGGGAACTGCTAAATAATAATGATAAGAATTTCAAAATGAAAGGAAGCTATAAGTATGAAAAAAATAACAATTAAAGTAAATGGAATGGTATGCGGCGGATGCGAAAAAAGAGTAAAAAACGCATTAGAAAATATAGAAGGAATTAAAAAGGTAGACGCAAATCATAAAAAAGCAACAGTAACAATATCATCAGCAGACGAAATAGAAACAAAAATAATAGAAGAAAAAATAGAAGACTTAGGATTTGAAGTTGTAAAATAGAAATATAAAAAAGGAAGTGTCCCTGTTGGACAAAAATGTCCAACAGGGACGTTTCCAAATGGACAAAAATGTCCAAAAAGAAACGTCCCCAATGGACAGAGAGGAAGATTTGCAATGAAAAAGATTATTTTAGCAATTGGTGGAATGACATGTAGTGCTTGTTCTAACGGACTCGAAAAATATTTAAGCAAGCAAAAAGGAGTAGAAAATGCATCAGTAAATCTAGTAATGGCAAATGCAACAATAGAATATGACGAAAATATACTATATCAAGAAAAAATTGAAGAGTTTGTAAAACAAGCAGGATTTAAAAGTTTAGGGCAATTCAAAGAAATAAAATTAGATAAGAAAAGCAAGAAAGAAAAAATAACATTTGTTATTTTTTCCTTTTTAGCGATTATTTTAATGTATATTTCAATGGGGCATATGGTAGGATTACCAACAATAGATGCCATAAATCCACATATTAATCCCATAAATTATACATATACATTACTAATATTAACAATAGCATTTATAATATATGGATTTGATATATTAAGAAACGGATATAAAAACTTAATTCATTTAACACCAAATATGGACACGCTGGTAGGAATAGGTGTAATAAGTAGTTTTTTATACAGTTTATATAGCATGTTTATGATAGTAAAAGGTGAACATAGCTATACTATGGATTTATACTTTGAGTCAGCAGCAATAGTTATCTACTTTATAAAATTAGGTAGATATATTGATGGACTTAGTAAAGATAAAACAAAAGAAGCTATTCAAAAGTTAGTAAAAATAACTCCAGAAACAGCTGTTATAAAAAGAAATGGAATTGAAAGAAAAGTTACACTAGACGAGATAATTAAAGGAGATATTGTTATAAGTAGACCAGGAGAAAGAATTGCAGTTGACGGAGAGATAGTTACAGGAAAAGCTCATTTAGATGAATCTTTTATAACAGGAGAGAGTAAGCCAATTTCAAAAGAAATAGGAAGTAAAGTAATTGCAGGAAGCATAAATTATGACGGATATTTAGAATATAAAGCAGAAAAGATTGGAAAAGAATCTACAATATCAGAAATAGTAAGGTTAGTGGTAGAAGCAAGCAATACAAAAGCTCCAATTGCAAAAGTTGCAGACATTGTTAGTGGCTACTTTGTTCCAGCGGTTATCGGAATTGCAATATTCACATTTTTTGCATATTTAATAGTTGGACAAACATTTAGTGTAGCATTGTCAACTTTTGTAACAATTTTAGTGGTTGCGTGCCCTTGTAGTTTAGGTTTAGCAACACCACTTGCAATAGTTGTAAGTGAAGGAGTGTGTGCTTCGAAAGGAATATTAGTAAAAAAGAGCGAAATCTTGGAGAACGCTCAAAAAGTAAACACAATTGTATTTGACAAAACAGGAACTTTAACTTATGGAAAATTAAAAATTTCACAATTGATAAATTATAGTAATATTAAAGATGAAGATTTGTTGCAACTGATAGGAAGTATAGAAGCTAAATCTACACATCCAATAGGCAAAGCCTTCATAGATTACTTAGAAGAAAATAAAATAGAAAAAATTCAAATAGACGAGTTTGAAAATATAGCTGGATTAGGAATTACTGCAAAAGTAAAAGGCGAAAAAATCATTTTAGGAAATTCAAAAATACTTGATAAATACTCTATAAAAAACAATTATTTAAAAGATGAACGCAAATTAGCTCAAAATGGAAATAGCATCATATATGCAGTAAAAGAAAACAAAGTGCTAGCACTTATTGGAGTAAACGACATCGTAAGAGAAAATGCAAAAGAAGTAATAAATAATTTAAATAAAAACAAAATAGAGACAATTATGCTAACAGGTGATAATGAAGAAACAGCTAAGAAAATTGCAAAAACAATAGGAATAACAAAAGTAATTGCAAACGTAATGCCACAAGAAAAAGCTAATATGGTAAAAAAACTAAAACAAGAAGGCAAATATGTTATGATGTGTGGAGACGGAATAAATGACAGCCCAGCGCTAGCAAGTGCAAACATAGGAGTAAGTGTCAACACAGGAACAGACATTGCAATGGACTCTTCAGATGTTATACTAACTAGAAATGATTTGTCTAGTATAACAAACTTAATTACAATTAGTAAAAAAACAATTAGAAATATAAAGCAAAACTTATTCTGGGCATTTTTCTATAATAGTTTAATGATACCAGTAGCAATTGGACTATTTAAATCAATAGGAATTTCAATAAACCCAATGCTTGCAAGCTTTGCAATGATATTTAGTAGTATCACAGTAATTTTAAATGCACTAAGATTGAGACGAGGAGAAAAAATATGAAGAAAAAAGAAAATATAGGAATATTTGATTCTGGCATAGGTGGAGTTACAGTATTAAAAGAGATAATAAAAGTTCTACCAAATGAAAATTACATTTATTATAGTGATTCTAAAAACAATCCGTATGGAGATAAAACAGATAAAGAAATCTTAGAAATATGTGATAATATAGTACAAATGCTATTAAATCAAAACTGTAAAGCGATAGTTATAGCATGTAATACAGCAAGTGCAAAAGCGGTAAGTTTTTTAAGAGAGAAATATCCGGAAATTCCATTTATTGCAATAGAGCCAGCATATAAAATGGTACATGATTATTCTTATGAAAAGCCGACACTAGTTATGGCTACAAAAGGTACAATAGAAAGCGAAAAGTTCAATCTGTTATATCATAAATATGACAATCACAAAACTGAATTGCTAGAGTGCGTTGGGTTAGCAGATATAATAGAAGCGGGAGATAATAATAAAATAGAAGAATATTTACAAAATACATTAGGTAAGCATAAGGGAAAAATAGAAAATGTGGTTTTGGGATGTACACATTATCCTCTAGTACAAAAAGAGATTAAAAAGGTTCTAGGCGAGAACATTAAATTTTTTAATGGTGCACCTAATTTGGCTATTCATTTAAAAGATGTTCTTGCTAAAAATAATTTGTTAGGTAATAATAATGGAAAAATTTATTTTATAGATTCTCAAGGCTTGCCATCTAAAGAAAGAAGATTTTTTGATATATTGTTCAAATAAAAAGAAGACTTCAAAATTTTGAAGTCTTCTTTTTTGAATTTGCCAAAAACTTATAATACAATTTCTGCGAAAACAAAAGTCAAATTGTTCAAGCTGGGTTCTTCACATAACTCAATACCATCTGCATTATGAGTTTTGAACCATTCTAAGAATGATTGTAAAGTTTCTCCTTCGCACAATTTGCTTCGTTCATAGTTGCTGAAAAAGAATTCTTCAGCCCAACCTTTTCCTTCATAGTATGAAATTAAAGGTAGATGAGTTTTCAGTTTGATAGACATAAATTTATGACCAATCCGTATAATAGGATATCTAGAAATAAGATGTCCATCATAATAAACAACTGAAGAAAAGCAAGATTTGATGTACTCAACATCACTATAAATATTCCAATTAAACTGTAAAACTTTTCTTTTCGGAATATTATACATAATAATCGTATCATCTCGATTTTCTTCTGACAGACCTGATATAGTCCATCCAGCAGGTACTATTATATGAGTTCCTTTTACAGGATCTATATAAATAGACCTACGATTTGCATATTCTCCAGCTTCTATTTTAGCCAAAGGTCCTTGCACAAATTCAACTGTTTCCCGATAAATCATAATGCTATTACCTCCTGATAGTTGGGATTCTACAATGGTTACTAACCATCATATTAATAATAGCACATTTTACCAATCATGTCAACATAACACTGTTCACAAGAAATTCACAAAAAAATTAGCACTAAGTATTGACAAGTGCTAAAAAAGGGTATAATATATATAAAGTTAGCAGACAATACAGAAGAGTGCTAAAGTGAAGAACTAGCAATTACAATCTAAAAGAGGTGAAAAAATTGTTAGACAATAGAAAGAAAAAAGTATTACAAGCAATAGTAGAAGAATACATCAATACAGCAGAGCCAGTAAGTTCAAATGCACTAACAAATAACTATGGATTAGATTATAGCAGTGCAACAATAAGAAATGAAATGGCAGACTTAGAAAAAAAGGGATTCTTAGATAAAACACATACATCAAGTGGAAGAATACCATCAGCAAAAGGATACAGATACTATGTAGACGAATTGATAAACGACAAAGACATCAGTTTAGAAGAGATAAAATATATAAGTGATAAACTAGAAAACAAAATAAATGAAATAGAAGACTTAACGAAAATAACAGCAAATACAATATCAGAAGTAACACACTATACAACAGTATCAATTGGCCCAAAGACAAATACGCAATTAATAGAAGAAATTAAATTTGTTCTACTAGGCTCAAGAATGATGATGGCAGTAATATTGACGGACACAGGACTTGTAAAAGAAACAATAATAAAATTTGGCGAAGACATAAACGAAAAACAAGTAGAAACAATAAATTATATGTTCAACAAAAAATTAAAAGGAGAGCCAATAGAAACAATAGACAGGCCATTAGAAGAATACTTATATGATGAAATGACATATAGTGTAAATGTAATAAAACCAATAGTAGAGCAAATAAAAAAAGTACTAGAAGACGACAATAAAATATATCTAGAAGGAGCAAACAAGGCTTTTGACTTACCAGAATTCAACAGTTTAGAAGTAGCTAAAAACTTTGTAAATATATTAGACACAAAAGAACTAGTTGCAGATATGCTAAACTCAGGATTTGCAGAAGATATAAAGGTCTACATTGGAGAAGAAAATGAAAAAGAACAATTAAAAGATTTTAGTGTAGTTACTTTTAAACATAAAGTAAATGGCAAAGATTTAGGAACAATAGGAATTATAGGGCCAAAAAGGATGGATTATTCAAAAGTAATTTCAGTTATGAAATATATAAACCAAAAATTAAATGGGAATAATTAAAAGAAAGAAGGTACAAAATGGCAGAGAAAGAAAAAAATGAAGAATTAGAAAAAAATGAGACACAAGAACAAAATACAGAGATGATACCAAAACAAGATTATGACGAATTGGATGACAGATATAAAAGAATACTAGCAGAGTTTGAAAACTTCAAAAAAAGAAGTAGCAAAGAAAGAGACGGATTGTATAATTCAATTCTTTCAGATGTAGTAGAAGTTATGCTTCCAGTTGTAGATAATTTGGAAAATGCCGCGAAAGCAGAAACAGCTGACGAAAGTTACAAACAAGGTGTGGAACTTGTTTTAAAACAATTTAAGGATGTCTTAAAAGCTAAAGGTGTTGAAGAAATAAAAGCAGTAGGGGAAACTTTTGACCCAGAGTTACATGAAGCGGTTAGTAGTATTCAAGATGATAACTTAGGAGAGAAGGAAATTGCTCAAGAGTACAGAAAAGGCTACAAAATAGGCAGTAGAGTTATCAGGCATAGTATGGTTGTTGTAGCGAACTAAACAGAATTATAAGCAGCCTCTTACTTCGTTAAACTGCATAAAAATTTTTTCGATGTACAAACGTACTATCTCAAAAATTTTTATTTGTTTGCCTTGTAATATACTACTTCTAATTCGTTTAACAAAATTTGTTATTAAACTTAAAAGATACTTTAAAAAATGGGATGGAAAAGTATCATAAAAATAAAAAAGAAAATGGAAAATGATGTTTTTTTGCTCCGTCCCCAAAAACATCAAAAGGGAGGATTTTAAAATGGGAAAAATTATAGGAATTGACTTAGGAACAACAAACTCATGTGTAGCAGTTATGGAAGGTGGAGAACCAGTTGTAATACCAAACGCAGAAGGTAACAGAACAACTCCATCAGTAGTTGCATTCTCTAAAAATGGAGAAAGACTAGTTGGACAAATAGCAAAACGTCAAGCAGTTACAAATCCAGATAATACTGTTATTTCAATCAAAAGAAAAATGGGAACAAACGAAAAAGTTGATATAGAAGGTGACAAATTTTCACCACAAGAAATTTCAGCAATGACATTACAAAAATTAAAAGCAGATGCTGAAAATTATTTAGGACAAAAAGTAACACAAGCAGTTATTACAGTTCCAGCATATTTTAGTGATAGCCAAAGACAAGCTACAAAAGATGCAGGAAAAATTGCAGGACTAGAAGTTCTAAGAATTATAAATGAGCCAACAGCAGCAGCTTTAGCATATGGTATGGACAAAGAACAAGACCAAAAAATTATGATATATGACTTAGGTGGAGGAACATTCGACGTTTCTATATTAGATATAGGAGATGGAGTTTTCGAAGTTTTAGCAACAAATGGAAATACACACCTAGGTGGAGATGATTTTGATGAAGCAATTATCAATTATTTAGTTGCAGAATTCAAAAAATCAAGTGGAGTTGATTTAAAAGCTGATAAAATGGCAATGCAAAGATTAAAAGAAGCAGCTGAAAAAGCAAAAATCGAATTATCAGGTGTACAACAAACACAAATTAATTTACCATTTATTACAGCAGATTCAACAGGACCAAAACACTTAGATATTACTTTAACAAGAGCTAAATTTGAAGAATTAATTCGTGATTTAGTAGAAGCAACTGCTGGACCAGTTAACCAAGCTTTAAAAGATGCAGGATTAACACCAAATGATATTCACAAAGTATTATTAGTTGGTGGTTCTACAAGAGTTCCAGCTGTTCAAGAAGCTGTAAAAAGAATTACAGGAAAAGATGCAGATAAAGGTATAAACCCAGATGAATGTGTTGCAATTGGTGCAGCTATTCAAGGTGGTGTATTATCAGGAGATGTAAAAGACTTAGTATTATTAGACGTAACACCATTATCACTAGGAATTGAAACATACGGTGGAGTATTTACAAAATTAATCGAAAGAAATACAACAATACCAACAAAAAAATCACAAGTATTCTCAACAGCAGCAGATGGTCAAACATCAGTAGAAGTTCACGTATTACAAGGTGAAAGAGAAATGGCTGCATATAACAAAACATTAGGAAGATTCCAATTAACAGGAATTCCAGCAGCACCAAGAGGAGTACCACAAATAGAAGTAACATTTGACATTGACGCTAACGGAATAGTACACGTATCTGCAAAAGATATGGCAACAGGAAACAGCCAAGATGTTTCTATCACAGCTTCTACAAACTTAACAGACGAAGATATCGACAAAGCAGTAAAAGATGCAGAAGCACATGCTGAAGAAGATAAAAAGAAAAAAGAAGAAATTGAAGTTAAAAATAATGCTGAAAGTTTAGTATATAACAGTGAAAAGACATTAGCAGATTTAGGAGACAAAATAAGTGGAGAAGAAAAAGCAAAAGTTGAAGCTGAAATCGAATCTACTAAAAAAGCTCTTGAAACTAATAACACTGAAAAAATAAAAGAAGCAACAGAAAAATTAACAAAAGTATTCTACGAAATGTCAGAACAACTTTATAAAAATGCAAATCCAAATGCAGCACAAGGTGCAGCTGACCCAAATGGAGCAACAGCAGAAGGACCTAAAACTGATGAAAATGGTAATGTATATGATGCTGACTACAAAGTAGAAGAATAAAATTTAGGAGATAGTAAAAATGGCGCAAAAGAGAGACTATTACGAAGTATTAGGAGTAAATAAAACAGCGACAGATGATGAGTTAAAAAAAGCATATCGTAAACTTGCAAAAAAATATCATCCAGACGCAAACCCTGATAACAAGGAAGAAGCAGAAGCTAAATTTAAAGAAGTAAATGAAGCATATGAAAACTTATCAGACCCACAAAAAAGAAGAATGTACGACCAATTTGGACACAATGGACCACAAGGCTTTAATGGAGCCGGTGGACCATTTGGTGGCCAAGGTGGATACTATTCTTATTCAAGCTCTGGTTTTGACGGATTTGGCGATTTTGGCGATTTTGGCGACCTAGGAGATATATTCTCTTCAATCTTTGGTGGAGGTTTTGGTGGAAGAACATCATCATCTAAACAAAGAGGACCACGTAAAGGTGCAGATTTAAATGTAAGAATGGAAATTACATTTGAACAATCATTTTTAGGTGTCCAAAAAGAAATTGTAATAACTAGGGACGAACAATGTAATCATTGTCATGGAACTGGTGCAAAACCAGGAACATCACCTATAAAATGTCCAACATGTCATGGAACAGGTCAAGTTACAGGAGTGCAAAACACAATTTTAGGTCAAGTTCAAACAACAAGAACTTGTACAAATTGCCGTGGAACTGGTGAAGTTATAAGCGAACCTTGTGAAGTATGTAATGGAAAAGGAAAAGTTAGAAAACAACCTAAAATAAAAGTTAAAATACCAGCAGGAATAGATGACAATCAAACTGTAGTCCTTCGTGGAGAAGGTGAACCTGGTGAAAAAGGTGGAGCTAAGGGAGATTTATATATTACTGTAAAAATTAAAAGACATAGTATTTTTACAAGAAAAGGTAATAATGTTTTATGTGATGTGCCAATAACTATAACTCAAGCAACACTTGGTTCAGAACTTGAAATTCCAATGGTTGACGGAAGCAAGGAAAAATATAAAATACCAGAAGCAACACAAACTGGAACTAAGTTTACTATTAGAAATAAGGGATTTAAGTCTATAAATTCTAATAGTGCAGGAGACTTCATTTTTACTGTTAATGTTCAAACTCCTAAAAAATTAACTAAGGAACAACGTGAGTTACTAGTTCAGTTAGCTAAAACAATGAATGAACAACCGCCTATTAAAAAGCGTGGGTTGTTTGGATAGAAAGATATATAGAAGTAGCATTTAATATGGCTACTTCTATTATTATTTTTAATTTATAAGATATTAATAAGCAATGTCGAAATTTGTCGTATTTTGCGATGAGTTTTTTTGCAAATTTTTGTAAAATTATTGCAAAAGAGAAAAAAATTTGGTATTATATGGAAA
>CASSLW010000026.1 GCA_949443285.1 uncultured Clostridia bacterium | reverse complement strand
ATGCCCTTTTTCTATTATTTTGGTTTTGTTTTTATAAATTTTTCTTTCAAACTATACCTCCCAAAAACATATCTTAGTTAAAGTATATCCAAGATAAAATAAATATATAACCAAATGATGTTTTTTTGCTCCGTCCCTAAAAACATCATAAAAATTTGACTTATGCAAGTTTTTAAGATAAAATAAGAAAGCGGTGACAGCATAAGTTAAATAAAAAACATACAAGGAGGAATTTTATGAAAATAAAATATCAAGATAAAATACTAGAGATAAATAAAAATGAAACAATAAAAGAAGCTTTCAAGGAAGAGATTGAAAAAAGCAGATATCAAATTATGTTAGCAGTATATAATAATAGATATGTAAGTTTAGATAAAAAGATAGATGTAGATGGAGAAATCAAATTAATTGATATGACTACAAAAGAAGGAATCAGAGTATATAAAAGAACACTAATATTTATGTTAGCAAAAGTTTTAAGAGAAATGTACCCAGACAATGAAACAGCAGTAAACTATCAATTAACAAATGCTATTTATTGTGACTTAGGAAAAATTAGAGTAACAGATGAATTAGTTAAAAAAATAAATAACAAAATGAAAGATTTGATAAAAAGAAGTGTGCCAATAACAGAAATAATAATGACAAGAGAAGAAGCAGCAGAATTCTTTGAAAGAGAAAACACATTAAGGGGAAAAGTTCAATATGAATTAGAAACAAACCAAGAAATCCATATGAACTTTTGTGAAGATTACTTCAATTATTGTTATGGAATACTTGCAACAAATACAAATGCAATTAAATTATTTGAAGTAATAAAATACAAAGGTGGAATATTATTAAGATATCCAGGAAAAGAAAATCCAGAAGAAATGCCAGTAGTAATTCAAAACAAGAAAATAAAATGGGCACTTCACGAATATAATGATATCCACAAAATATTACACATTAACACAGTATATAGACTAAATTATGCTGTGGAAGAAGACAAAATAAAAGACATAATAATGCTAGACGAAGCTTTACACGAAAAGAAAATTGCTAATATTGCAGACCAAATAGCAAGAGACAGAAAAATAAAAATGATATTAATAGCAGGACCATCATCATCTGGAAAAACAACATTTGCACAAAGATTAGGAATACAATTAAGAATAAACAAAATAAAACCAGTAACAATATCAGTAGATAACTATTTTGTTGAAAGAAAAGACAACCCAAAAGATGAAAATGGTAAATACAATTTTGAATGTATAGAAGCAATAGACCTAGAACTATTTAATGACCATTTAACTAGACTTTTAAATGGAGAAGAAGTTGAAATGCCACAATTTGACTTTATTGAAGGAACAAAAAAATACAATGGCAATAAAATAAAACTTCATGAAGACGAAGTGCTAGTAATAGAAGGAATACATTGTTTAAATGACAAACTAACAAGCAAAATACCACAAGAACAAAAATTTAAAATATACATAAGTGCGTTAAAAGTATTAAATATGGACAGATACACAAAAATATCAGCAGCAGATATCAGACTAATAAGAAGAATAGTAAGAGATTATCAATTTAGGGGATATTCAGCAAAACGTACCATAGAAGGTTGGCCAAGTGTAGGAAAAGGAGAAGTAGAAAACATATTCCCATTCCAAGAATCAGCAGATGCAATATTTAATACATCATTAATTTATGAGCTTGGAGTGCTAAAAAATGTAGCAAAACCAGTACTTGAAGAAATAAAGCAAGATGAACCTGAATTTGCCGAAGCACAAAGACTTTTGGAAATGCTTAAATATATAAGAGAGATACCACCTGAATATGTACCAACAAATTCATTACTAAAAGAATTTATGGGTGGCGGAAATTTTAAATATTAAAAAAAGGAAAATAAAATGGAAAGTAGAAATTTTACAGAAATAGATGAAGAATTTATATGTGACAATTGCAAAAGAAAAGTGCCAAAATTAGAATACTCATGCAGAAACCACTGCCCACACTGTTTGCATTCTAAGCATGTTGATAAAAATCCAGGAGACAGACAAGAAGAATGTCATGGCGATTTAGAGCCAGTTAGCTTAGAGATTAGCCCAAAGAAGGGATATGTTATTGTTTTTAGATGTAAAAAGTGTGGAGCTATTAGAAAAAATAAGGCTGCAAAAGATGATAATATGGATTTGATAATTGATTTGAGTAGTAAGCAAGTCTAATATATGGTATAAAAGAGAAGTAGAGTTATATAACTCTACTTCTTTTATAACAAATTTAAATCTCTCTATTTAAATTTCCATTTGTATAATCTTTACCTTCAAATCTTTTACCAGACTTAACAGTAGAAATAATGTCATTAATCTCATCAATACTTTCATACAAAACATCAATCCTAGCAAAATCAATATTAAAATCAGAAGGAACAATAGAAGTAACTTTACTATTATAAACAGTAGTAACAGTCTGAATATTATCAGGCAAAATAGGAAACTTCATATTCAACCTATCCTTTAAAAAATATCTATTATTTGAAGTACACCTAGCCTTGCAATCAGGATAGCACCTATTTGTACCACCAAGAAGGCAATAATTCATATTAAGCACAGGAGTTCTGCCATAAACAATCAACTCTTTTTGTAAATATCCAAAATTCCCAAGAGCGTCAATAGTTGGTTTGTCCAATTCAGGAGACAATGTAAACCTACTAACACCAAGCTCTTTAAGCTCTAATACAGAGTGAGAATTGAACACGTTAAAAGTATAATTTGTAACAATCTTAAAATTTTGGTCCAAATCTTCAAACAAATCATGCAATAGCTTTACATTACAAATATTAGAAATAACAAATCCCTTTATTTGATATTTTTGAATAGCCATTTCAATATTTGCATACAAAAGATTTTTATAATTGCCCTTAACAATTGTTGGCATATACACATAGGTATCAAATTTTTGACTAATTATTTTTAAAATATTATCATATTTTCTATTTGTAAAATATTTTAAAGGAATATAAACATCATCAATATTCTTCAACTTAGAATAATCAAAATCCAAATTCAATAAATTCAAAAGAACAGTGATTTTGTAATTATTAGGCTTAGTTGAAGCAGTCTTAAAAGCTCTCATCTCATTTAAAAGTTCTATATTTCTCTGTTCAGACAAAGAAATCGAAGCTTCTTGTGGCAGATTTCTATGAATTTTTGATGTTGCAAAACTTTCTACATTTTCAAGAGCAGTTCTTCGCAATTCATTCAAAGTACTTAGCTTTGGTAAAAAAGCATTATCATCCAAATTCACTTTAATATTTTTAAATTCATATGGGGTAGAAGCAGTTTTTGAAATCTGGCTTACCACAGTATCAATATTTAAAGGTCTATTTTTTGCTTCTTCTGGAATTACATCCAAAGAGCAAGTTATAGATAGATTCTTATATTCTAAACAATTGCAGGCAGAAGTAATAGCTATTGAAATAGGTTTTGATTTTTTTATTGTTACTTCGCAATTTAAAGGAATTTTTCTATTTTCTTTTTTATAACTTTCTTTAGCCCTAGTTGATAATTCTTTGGAAGACATTTTATAAATTTTATCTCCAGCAGAAATATTACCTTTCATCCTTCCAATAGTAACAAGTTGGCCAACCTTTGTCTCTGTAATATTTTTATTATCAACCATAAGTTCAGAAACAGTATAACTTCCAGTTTCGTTTTGTAGAGAAACAGTATCTCCAACGCAGATAGGTTCTTTTAGTTTTAAAGTGATATATCCTTTATTTTTGTTAAATTTAGACACAGTTCCTAAAAGTAATCCCATATTATTAGGTTTATCTTTAAAAACCAAATGTTTATTTTCCAAATTATCCAAATGCCCAGTAGAAGACATCCCGCGGTTAAAAACTTGCATTAACTCTTTTCTATCTTGTTTTTCAACCACATAATCTTTATCAGATAAAGCTAAATCAATATACTTTCTATAAATTCTAGTTACTGTTGCAACATATTCCGAAGACTTCATTCGACCTTCAATTTTTAAACAAGTAACACCAGCTTTTATAAAAAATGGAATAAAATCTAAACTGCATAAATCCCTTGTACTAAGCAAATAACCACTATCTATTTTCTTATCATTTTCAAGCAATTCATAAGGCAAACGGCAAGGGCCAGCACATTTACCACGATTTCCAGAACGTCCACCAAGCATACTAGAAAACAAGCATTGTCCAGAATAAGAAATACATAATGCACCATGAGCAAAACACTCAATTTCAATATCAGAGTTCTTAGTTATATATTCAATTTCATTAGCAGAAAGCTCTCTGGAAAGAACAACCCTTTTAAAACCAAGTTCTTGTAACTCCAAAGCACCATTCAAATTATGCACAGTCATTTGCGTACTACCGTGAATTGGCAAATCAGGAAACATCTTTATTAACTTTTTAGCTAATCCTAAATCTTGAACAATTATAGCATCTATACCAAACTCATAAGCTTTACTTGCTAAATTGATAGCATCTTCAAACTCAGAATCCTTAATTAAAGTATTTAAAGTTAAATTAGTTTTCACACCACGTAATTTTGCATATAAAATCGCCTTTTCCAGTTGTTCCAAATCAAAATTATGAGCAAAAGCCCTAGCACTAAATAAATTAGCCCCAAAATAAACACTATCTGCACCATTTTGCACAGCAGCTTTTAAACTCTCAAAATCTCCAACAGGAGAAAGTAAATCAATCATCTTTTGTCACCCCGTTTTATATATTAAGTTTAGTATATCATTTAATGGAAAAAGTGTAAACAAATGTCGAAAAAAATATTGACTAAAAAAGCAAAAAATGATATATTGGGGACCGTTAGGGACAGTTGGGGACGTTTCCTTTTGGACATTTTGTCCATTTTGGGACACATCTCTATATAGGAGTTTTTATTGAAGGGAAGAAAAATAATGAAAGTAAATAAATTAGCACTAGCAATATTAATGATAATTATAATATCAGTGGGAAATATATCATATGGAGCAAATACAAGTAAAGTAAATAATAGTACGAATAAGGCGAACTCTAGCAATAGCACAAAAAATACAACATCAAAAAGTACAAGAAATATAGAAGATGAGGACGTGGCAGAAGGTATAGAAAGTCTAAAAATTGAAGGGGCAGAAATATCACCTGAATTTAATACTGAAAAATATGAATATACAGTAAAATATATAGGAGAAGAAACAAGCTTGCCAATAGAAACTACAACAACTGAAAGTTATTATGAAACAGAAGTAATAGGAAATAACAATTTGAAAGAAGGAGAAAATCTAATTACAATTTTAGTTTCAGAACATAATGGAGACAATGTTGCAACATATCAACTAACAGTAAATAAAAGCTTGGTAGATGAAGAAGCAAAGGCAAAAGAAGAACAAGCAAAAAAACAAGAGTTGCAAAAAAATATAGCCATAATAATTAGCTGTATTGCAGGAGCGATAGCACTTTTAATTATTATAATAGCAATAATAAGAAAAATTAAAAATTAAAAAAGAGACTGCCAATGGGGCGGAGCTTTTTGGTAGGAATAAAAAATTGCCAAGAACGCCAATCCGTGTTTGCAGGAATAGAAAATTGCCAAGAACGCCAATGCGTGTTTGCAGGAATAAAAAATTGCCAAAAAGGACCGTCCCTTCTGGCAATTTTTTGCTTTAAAGATTAGCAACCGCAACCTCTGTCGCCACCGCAACAACAGCAAAGTAATAATATAAGGATTATAATCCAGCAGCAGTCACCGCCAAATCCGAATCCACCGCATCCTCTGTTTTCTGGCATAGTCTAGACCCCCTTTCGCTTGAAACAATTATGTTTTCTTTTGTTTTTCCTTTGTATGATATATAATATGAGAAATATAAAAATGTGTTACAAAGTAGAAAAATTTTTCATGTTCGCTTTTATATATCAAAAAAATGTGATACAATAGCCACTAGCAAAAGGAGAGAGCAGTGATGGCAGAAAAAGTAAAAAAAATAGGAGAAATATTTAGTGACTACAATACAAATTCGAATATAAAACACGCACAAGTGGGGGCACTAAATGTAATCAAAAAAACAAATACACTAGAAGTCATACTAAACTATGACGAATACATAGAAATAAAAGAAATATGGTTTTTCGAAAAATTCTTGCAAGAAAGATTTAGATTTAGCAGTACAGACATCAAAATAAATTACCATGAAGCAGTAGAAAAAAAGCCGATAAAAGAAGAATGGAAAAACATAATAGCATATATGGCACACAAATACCCACTAACAAAGCCAATGCTATTATTAAAAAGTGATGTAGAAGAAGACGAAAATCAAATAACAATAAAAATGCACATAAAAGGAGCAGATTTTTTAAGAGCCAAAAAAACTGACCAAGAGCTAGCAAAAGTGCTTAAAAATCTATTTGGAAAAGACTATAAAATAGAGTTGATAGAAGAGATAAACAAAGAAGATATAAAAGCGATAAGAGAAAGGCAAAAGAGAGAAGAAGAACAAATAGTAGCACATATTGAAGAAGAAAATAGGATGTTAAATCAAAATAAAGAAGAGCAAGAAAATAGTAATCCAAATTATCAAATGCCACAAGAAATGGATGGCTATATTCCGCCTATGCCACAAGACTTAGACGGATATATACCACCTATGCCAGAAGATGAAATGTACATCCCTGAAATGAGTGAGCCACAGGAATATATAATGGGGAAACCTTCAAAAGCGAAGGAAAAACACATCAACATAAAAGATATAACTGCAAATGACGGAAGAGTAACATTAGAAGGAAGAGTTATAACAAGTGAAGTTAGAGAAACAAAATCAGGCAAAGGTATGCTTATTTTTGATTTATATGACGGAACAGGAGCAATTACAGTAAAATCATTTGCAAAAGACCTAAAAGAAGGTCAAGAGATGATAGAAAAAATAAAGCAAGCAAAAGCTGTAAAAACAATAGGAAAAGCTGGATTAGACACATATGCAGGAGATGTAACAGTAATTGCAAATACAATAATTGAAACAAATGCAGAAATACCAGAAATGCCAGAGGAAGAAGAAGCACCGGACACACCATTAATACTTGGCACATCAGTGAATATAACAGAGAACTTAGTAAAAGTAGAAGATTTAGGAGTAGATGACGGGAAAATAGCATTACAAGGAGAAGTAATTTACTCAGAGGATAGAACCTTAAAATCAGGGAAAACGCTATTTAGTTTTGACTTATATGACGGAACAAGTACAATAACTTGTAAAGCATTTTTGAACAAAGAAACTGCAAAGAAAACAATGAAAAGAATACAATCAGCAAAAGGAATAAAATTAGCAGGAACAGCAAGTATGGATACATTCTCAAATGAGCTTACAGTAATGGCAAATACAATAGTAGAAACAGAAGGAATAAAGAGAGAAGTACGAAAAGATGAAGCACCTGTAAAAAGGGTTGAACTGCATATGCATACTCAGATGAGTCAAATGGATGCGATGACATCAGCAAAAGACTTAATTAAAAGAGCAATGAAATGGGGAATGAAATCAATTGCAATAACAGACCACGGAGTAGTACAAGCATTCCCAGAAGCCCATAAGATGCTTGGATATGATAATCCAGATATGAAAATATTGTACGGTGTTGAAGCATATTTAGCACCTGACAAAAATCCAGTAGTAGAAAATGCAAAAAAACAATCAATTGACACAACATATTGTGTACTAGATTTAGAAACAACAGGATTTTCAGCAAAAAATGAGAAGATAACAGAAGTCGGAATTATGAAACTAAAAGACGGAGAAGTAATAGACGAATTTGCTTGTTTTGTAAACCCTGAAAAGCATATACCACAGAGAGTATCAGAAGTAACAAACATAACAGATGATATGGTAAAAGACGCAGAAACGATAGACAAAGTATTTCCAAAAATATTAGAATTTATTGATGGTTCTGTAATAGTTGCACATAATGCGGGATTTGATGTTGGATTTTTAAAGCAAAATGCGAAAAATTTAGGATACAAATTTGATTATACATATTTAGATACGCTAAGTTTAGCAAAAGATTTATTCCCAGAATATAAAAAATATAAGTTGGGAAAAATTGCAGAAAATCTAGGAATTAAAGTTGAAGTAGCACATAGAGCTTTAGATGATGTTGATACAACTGTAAAAGTATTTAAAGTAATGCTGGATATGTTAAAAAAACGTGGAGCTAAAACTTTAGAAGATATAGACAAAGTAAGTAGAACAGAAGAAGCTAAAAAAGAAGAATACAAAAAATTAAAGACATATCATGCAATAATATTAGCTAAGAACTATATAGGTCTAAAAAATCTATATAAACTAGTTTCATTGTCACACTTGCACTATTTTTATAGAAAGCCACGTATTTTGAAAAGCTTACTAGAAAAATACAGAGAAGGATTGATTTTAGGAAGTGCCTGTGAAGCAGGAGAATTGTATCAAGCAATAGAGCTTGGAAAAACAGATGAAGAAATAGAAGAAATTGCAAACTTCTATGATTACCTAGAAATTCAACCAATAGGAAACAATCAATTTTTAATAAGAAATGAAACTGTAAAAGATGAAGAAGGCCTAAGAGATATAAATAGAAAAATAGTTGCATTGCGGAGAAAAACTAAACAAGCCAGTAGTTGCAACTTGTGACGTTCATTTTATGGACCCACAAGACGAAATTTATAGAAGAATATTAGAAGCGGGACAAGGATATCAAGATGCAGACAATCAAGCTCCATTATATTTAAGAACAACAGAAGAAATGCTAGAAGAGTTCAGTTACTTAGGAGAAGAAAAGGCATATGAAGTGGTAGTTACAAATACAAATAAAATATCAGATATGTGTGACCAAATAAGTCCAATATCACCTGAAAAATGTCCACCACATATTCCTGGATGTGAGCAAACAATAAAAGACATAGCATATGACAAAGCACATGAATTATATGGAGAAACTTTGCCACAAATAGTACAAGAAAGACTAGACAAAGAGCTAGACTCTATCATAAAAAATGGATTTTCAGTTATGTATATAATTGCTCAAAAACTAGTGTGGAAATCAAATGAAGACGGTTACATTGTAGGTTCAAGAGGATCAGTAGGGTCATCATTTGTAGCAAATATGACAGGAATAACAGAAGTAAATTCACTTCCACCACATTATAGATGCCCAAATTGTAAATATTCAGACTTTACAGATTATGGGTACAAAAACGGATTTGACTTACCTGATAAACAATGCCCAAACTGTGGACATCAACTTGCAAAAGACGGAATGGACATTCCATTTGAAACATTTTTAGGATTTAACGGAGACAAAGAACCTGATATAGACTTGAACTTTTCAGGAGAATATCAAGCAAAAGCACACAAATATACAGAAGTAATATTTGGAAAAGGAACAACATTCAAAGCAGGAACAATAGGAACGATTGCTGATAAAACAGCTTTTGGATATGTAAAGAAATATTATGAAGAAAGAAATATACCAATAAACAGAGCAGAAACACAAAGAATAGCAGCAGGATGTACAGGAATAAAAAGAACAACTGGACAGCACCCAGGTGGAATTATAGTAGTACCAAAAGGAAGAGAAATATACGAATTCTGCCCAGTTCAACATCCAGCAGATGACCCAAACTCTGACATTGTAACAACACATTTTGACTATCACTCAATAGACGCAAACCTATTGAAACTAGACATACTAGGACACGACGACCCAACAGTAATCAGAATGTTGCAAGACATAACAGGAATAGACCCAACAAAAATACAATTAGACGACAAAGAAACAATGTCAATATTTAGTTCAACAAAAGCACTAGGAGTAACACCAGAACAAATCCACTCAGAAGTAGGAAGCTTTGGAATACCTGAGTTTGGAACAAAATTTGTAAGAGGAATGTTAGTAGACACAAGACCAACCACATTTGACGAACTAATACGTATATCAGGACTATCACACGGTACAGACGTGTGGCTAGGAAATGCACAAAGCTTAATAGAAGCTGGAACAGTAACACTTCAAGATGCAATATGCTGTCGTGACGACATAATGATATATTTAATAAAAATGGGGCTACCACCAAACCCAGCATTCAAAATAATGGAAACAGTACGTAAAGGAAAAGCCTTAAAAGACCCATCAAAATGGGAAGAATACAAAAACATGATGAAAGAACACAACGTACCAGACTGGTACATAAAATCATGTGAAAAAATAAAATACATGTTCCCCAAAGCCCATGCCGCAGCATATGTAACAAACGCATTCAGAATAGCTTGGTTCAAAGTACATCAGCCATTAGCATATTATGCAGCATACTTCTCAATAAGAGCAGACGAATTTGACAGTGACTGTATGATATTTGGAAAAGAAAAAGTAAAAAACAAAATGAAAGAAATAGACTTGCAAGGAAACAATGCATCAGTAAAAGACAAAAACATGTATGCAATACTAGAACTAGTATTAGAAATGTATGAAAGAGGATTTGAATTCCTACCAATGGATTTATATAAATCACACTCAAGCAAATTCCTAGTAGAAGACGGCAAAATAAGACCACCACTAAACAGCATACCAGGTCTTGGAACAGTAGCAGCAGAAGGAATAGAAAAAGCTAGAGAAGAACGGAAAATTTATGTCTATTGATGACTTGAAAATACGTTCAAAAGTAGGAAACTCAGTAACAGACTTGCTTAAAAACTATGGTTGCCTAAAAGGAATGAGCCAAAGCAATCAAATGAGCTTGTTCGCCTAATGTATTTGGGGACGGAGCAAAAAAACATCGATTGAAACTTTTTGGGACAGGCAAAAAAGTTTTAGAAGGGAGAAAGCAAATATGCCAGTAAATCAAATAAATTTGGAAGAAATTTTTAGTATTCAAAATATAATAATATATTTTATTGTGATAAATTTAATTGGATTTTTTATAATGTGGCTTGATAAACAAAAAGCCAAAAAAGGAGCATGGAGAATACCAGAAAAAACATTATTTATAATAACTGCATTAGGTGGTGGAATTGGAACAATTGCAGGGATGTATACTTTTAGGCATAAGACTCAGAAGCTTGGTTTTGTAATTGGTTTTCCATTTATCACAATTTTAGAAATAATCACAATCATTTATTTTATGGTAAAATAGATTGATAATGAAAACTGTTAGGGAGTAAATAAACTTTTTAGCAGTTTTTTTATAACTTTTAAAACTTTTTTGGAATTCTCCAAAATGTCTAAAAGTTTTTATTGATGTTTTTTTGCTCCGTCCCCAAATACATCAGTACACATAATTTGATAAAACAAAAAATAAACATAAAAAATATTATTTTAAACACGAATAACTGTGAACAACTCATGAACGCAAAATGACTATTTAAAGTTATTCACAAAGTTATCCACAGTTTCCACAGTGAATTATCAACAACAAAACACGTGAAAAAATGAAAAAATGTAGTAACATAACTATAAGAAGTGTAATAATTTTGAAATAAAATTGAAATAAAAACAAGCAAAATTAAACTAAAAAGATAGAAATATGTAAAAATAAGTCGAAACCTATTGAAATCAACAAAATAGCTTGAAATATTTGTGAAATAATTTAGAAATATAAGTATCATAAAAAATAAATTTGCATATAATTAAAATAAGGCGAAATAAGGCGAATTTTAAAATAAAATGTCGAAAGGAGGCTGTGGATATGTGGAAAACATTTAAAAATATAATAACGAGAAATTCAAATCGTTCGATGAATAAGAACGATATAAATATAGAAGAGTTAAAAAAGATGACATCAAATGGTGCAACATTAGTAGATGTAAGAAGTCCGCAAGAGTATAATGAAGGGCATATTGATAATGCAATATCTATACCAGAGTACGAATTGCGATTTAGATGTAGAAAGGAGCTTTGCAATAAGGAAAAGTTGATAATCGTATATTGCTCAACTGGTCATAGAAGCAAGAAAGCTCAAAAAGAATTGTGCAAAATGGGATATAAGCAAGTATATAATTTGTATAATGGTTTAGAAAACTATTGAGATTTTAAAAATAGTATGTTAAAATAAATTTGGCAAAATTTGAGAGAAAGGCGTTAAGTGAAGAAAATATGAATAATAGACAAGAACACATTAGAAATTTTAGCATAATAGCACATATAGACCACGGAAAATCAACATTAGCAGATAGATTAATCGAAATGACAGGAGTATTATCAAAAAGAGAAATGGAAAGCCAAATTTTAGACAATATGGACATCGAAAAAGAAAGAGGGATTACAATAAAATCCCAAGCAGTAAGAATGATATACAAAGCAAAAGATGGACAAGAATACACCCTGAATTTGATTGACACCCCGGGGCATGTGGATTTCAACTATGAAGTATCAAGAAGTTTGGCAGCTTGTGACGGAGCAATATTAGTAGTAGACTCAAGCCAAGGTGTAGAAGCTCAAACACTTGCAAATGTATATCTTGCCATAGATAATAACCTAGAAATATTACCAGTGCTAAATAAAATAGATTTACCAAATGCAAGAGTAGACGAAGTAAAGCACGAAATAGAAGATATAATAGGAATTCCAGCAGAAGACGCACCTTGTATATCAGCAAAATCAGGATTAAATGTAGAAGAAGTACTAGAAAGAATAGTAACAGACCTACCAGCTCCAGAAGGAGATGAAAATGCAAAAGCAAAATGTTTGATATTTGATTCGTACTATGACAACTACAAAGGCGCAGTTGCATATGTAAGAGTAGTAGACGGAACTGTAAAAGTAGGAGATGAAATTACGTTAATGGCAACTGGAAGAAATTATACAGTAGCAGAAGTAGGATATTTCTTACCAGGAAACTATATGCCAACAAATGAAATAAAAGCAGGAGAAGTAGGATATATAGCAGCAAGTGTCAAAAATCTATCAGACATACATGTAGGAGACACAATCACATTAAAAAATAATCCAGCAGAGCAACCACTAAAAGGATATAAAAAAGTAACACCAATGGTATATTGCGGACTATACCCAATAGACGGAAGTCAATATGAAGACTTAAAAGAAGCATTAGAAAAATTGAAACTAAATGATGCGGCACTAGAATTTGAAGCAGAATCTTCAGTTGCATTAGGGTTTGGATTTAGATGCGGATTTTTAGGATTACTACATTTAGAAATAATAGAAGAAAGACTAGATAGAGAATTTGACTTAGGACTAATTACAACAGCACCATCAGTTATATACAAAGTACACAAAACAGATGGACAAGTAATAGAACTATACAACCCAGAAGACTTACCAAAACAACAAGAAATATCATATATAGAAGAACCATTTGTAACAGCAAACATTTTAACACCAAAAGAATATGTAGGAAACATAATGGAACTATGTCAAAGAAGACGTGGAATATATATTGATATGAAATATTTAGACGAAAACAGAGTAACATTAATATATGACATGCCACTAAATGAAATAATATACGACTTTTTTGATAACTTGAAATCAAAAACAAAAGGATATGCATCACTAGACTACGAATTCAAAGAATACAAAAAATCAAACTTAGTAAAACTAGATATACATATAAACGGTGAACCAGTTGACGCGCTAAGTTTTATAGTTCATAAAGATAGTGCATATGATAGAGGAAAGAAAATGGTGGAAAAACTAAAAACAGTAATACCAAGAAAACTATTCAAAATACCATTACAAGCAGCAATAGGTGGTCAAATAATTGCAAGAGAAACAATATCAGCAATGAGAAAAGACGTATTAGCAAAATGTTATGGTGGAGATATAACAAGAAAGAAAAAATTATTAGAAAAGCAAAAGCGTGGAAAGAAAAAAATGCGTGAAATTGGAAATGTAGAAATACCACAAGAAGCATTTTTATCAGTACTAAAATTAGATGACGAGTGATGTATTTGGGGACGGAGCAAAAAAACATCGATTTTTAAAGAAGAAGTGTCCCCAGTGGACAAAAATGTCCAAAAGGAAACGTCCCCAGTGGACAAAGGAGAGAAATATATGAAACAAGAAAGAAATTTTGATGACCAAGTAGAAGGTAGAAATTCAGTATTAGAGCTATTGGAAAGCGGAAAAGATATTAACAAAATTTTTATATCCAAAGGCGAGAGACATGGCTCAATAAACAAAATAATTGCAATAGCAAAGGAAAAAAGAGTAATAATAGTAGAAAAAGATAAAAGGCAGATGGACGAAATGGCAAGTACACCAAACTATCAAGGTGTTATTGCAATAGTGCCTCCTTTTGAATATTGCGAAATAGAGGATATATTAGATGAAGCAAAATTAAAAAACGAAGATCCATTTGTTTTGATATTAGACGGAATTGAGGATCCACACAATTTAGGTTCAATAATAAGAACTGCTGAAACGGCAGGAGTTCATGGAGTTATAATTCCTAAAAGAAGAGCTGCAAGCGTAAATAGTACAGTAAACAAAACGTCAGCAGGAGCTGTAGAACATATGAAAATAGCAAGGGTAACAAATATATCAGATGCTCTAGAAAGATTAAAAAAAGCAGGCTTATGGATTTGTGGTACAGATATTAGAACAGATACTTATTATTACAATCAAGATTTAACAGGTCCTTTAGGAATTGTAATAGGAAATGAAGGAAGCGGAATGAGTGAAAAAGTTAGAAAAAATTGCGATTTTTTAGTTAAAATTCCAATGCAAGGAAAAGTAACATCTCTAAACGCATCTGTATCAACAGGGATAGTAGTATATGAATCAGTAAAACAAAGACTAAGAAAAAAATAAACGGAGGAAAAACATATGATGACCAAAAAGGAAAAAAAGAAAATGATTATTATTGGAGTAGTGATATTTGTAATACTTATTCTTGCTGCATTTGTTGCAATATACCTATTAACAGATATGTTTAAGTCAAACAAAACTCTATTTTTGAAATATTTAGGCAAAAATGCTGAAAATTTAGAAACTATTGTAGAAACTTTTGAAAATAAAAATCAAATTGATAATAAATATGAAGAAAATACTGAAATTAAAGTAAATTATACTGAAAATATAGGGACAACCTCTGAAAATACAGATAATGCAATAAATAATTTAAAAGTAACAATTGATGGACAAACAGACAAACAAAATAAATATGATTATAAAAACATAAAACTATTAAAAGACGACCAACAAACGATGAATGTTGAATATATACAGTCAGAAGATAATTATGGAATAAAATTTTCAGACTTATTTAATCAATATATACTATTAAAAGAAAATAATATGGAAAGCTTTTTTGAAAAAACAGACTTGCTTCAAAAAGATTGGTATGAGATACCGATGGAAATGAGAAGGTTTGAGAGCGTTCCTGAAAACGTCAAATTTAGTGAAGAAGAAATTGAAACATTGAAAAACAAATACACAAAAGTGATAAGCGAAAATATATCAACAGGAAAATTCGGAAAACAAAAAAATCAGAAAATAACAATCAACCAAAAACCAGTATTTGTAAACACATATACACTGACTATAACAAAAGAACAACTAAATAATCTATATATAAAAATGTTAGAAACTATCAAAGACGACGAAATAATACTAAAAAGGATTGAAACTTTGCAAGAATATATAAATATGTTAAATTCATATTTATCTGAACCAATCAACTTAAAAGATACTTTTATAGCTAAAATAGAAAATACAATCGAAGATATCAATAAAAACAATATAGGAAATGAAGAAACAAAAATTATCATATACGAAAACGCGAAACAAACAGTAAGAACATCAATACAAACAACAGATTATCAAATAGATATAGATGTATTTGATAATGAAGGGAAATATATAGAATTTAGCAAAAAAGAAAAAGAAGCAGAAGTTCAAAATCTTACTATAAAAAATGATGGAAATGAATTTATTATTAATATAGAAGATAAAAAACAAAGAATACCATATACATTTAATATAGAAAGCGTAAAAGAAAATACTGATAAAAATACGACAATTATATATGAAGCAGATGACTATAAAGCTGAAGCTAAAATTGCACAGAAAATTAAAAAAGTAGAAGAATTTGAAAAGCAAATTACATTGATTGAGAAAAATAGTATTCAATTAGATGAAATTGAGCAAGAACAACTAGACAATATTTTGAATAAAGTTAAGGAAAATTTAGATGAAAAACTAGAAAATGTAAAAAAAGAAATTAATATTGAAGATATTGAGCAAGTTGAAAGAGCTTTAGGTATTATTCAAGATAAAACTAGACTTGAAGGCGGAGAATTGACTGAAGCGGAGAAAAAGAGATTTAATTCGAGATTTCAATTTATAAAAATGGGAGAGCTTAATAAACAAGAAATGTTAGAAACAATTAAAGTATTTGAAGAAAATTTGATTAATCTTGAAGTTGTTTCAGATACAGAATTGAAAATTGAAATTGATAGAAATAAAAATAATGAAGAATATGTGAATATATTGAAAAATTTTGTAGATAAAGAAGATAGAAGACAATATAATGTAAAAGTAGAGTATGGTGACACAGGACTAGTTAAATATGTTATAATGGAAATTGTGACGTAAATGTCCAACAGGGACATTTCCAAATGGACATTTTTTGTCCAATGGGGACGTTTCTTTTTGGACATTTTGTCCATTTTGGGACAGAACATTAAAAATTTTGTATAATTTTGATAATTTTTTTATGATTTTATGTCGTGCAATTGGCTTAAAATAAGGCTTTTTTTAATTAGGTAAAAATTGTTAAAAAATTTTTTTGAAAAAATTTAAAAAAAGTGTTGACAAAGAATTAAAGTTAATGTATAATAAAAATCGTTCCGCATATCGGAACAGAAAAGTACATTGAAAAGTAAACAATAAAATCCTTTAGAGAATAAACCGAAGCGGTA
>CASSLW010000025.1 GCA_949443285.1 uncultured Clostridia bacterium | reverse complement strand
GTCCACTTTGCGTATAATGTGGCATTTGCGCTATATTTTTATAGCTTTTATAAAGATTTACAACTAAGTTACAAAAAATAAATTTAATACGAATAAGCATTGAAAAAAAGCAAAAAATAGTGTAAAATAAAGCAGATAAAAGAAAGGCGAGTGATAAAATGAAAGTAATACTAAAAGCAGACATAAAAGGAGTAGGAAAAAAAGACCAAGTAATAAACGCATCAGACGGATACGCAAGAAACTTCTTACTACCAAAAAACTTAGCAGTAGAAGCGAACAATGATAACATGATAAAACTAAAATCAAAACAAGACGCAAACGCATACAAAAAATCACAAGAAAAAGAAGAAGCCAAAAAAATTGCAGAGAAGCTATCAAAAATTCAATTAAAAATACCAGTAAAAGCTGGCGAGAACGGAAAAGTTTTTGGTGGAGTATCTTCAAAAGAAATAGCTGAACAGTTAAAGGCAAATTATAAGATAGAAGTTGATAAAAAGAAAATAGATTTGAAAGAGACTATAAAAACTTTAGGAGTAAGAACAGTTACAATTAAGTTATATGAAGGAGTTACTGGAACATTAAAGATAGATGTAATAAGTCAATAATGTTTACATTGGTCAAAAGGAGAAGAGTATGGAATTAGGAAAAGTACCACCACACGATTTAGAAGCAGAACAAGCAATTATCGGAAGTATGCTAACAGACAAAGATGCTGTTATATCTGCGATAGAAGTACTAAGAGAAGAAGATTTTTACAGACAAGATAATAAAGCAATATTTGAAGCAATATTCAACCTATACAATAGAGCAGAGCCAATAGACATCATAACAGTAAAATCAGAATTAGAAGCAATGGGAAAATTTGAGCAAGTAGGTGGATTAGAATATCTAGCAGAACTACCTGAAAAAGTTCCAACAACAGCAAATGCAACAAAGTATATAAAAATAGTTGAAGAAAAATCAACATTAAGAAGATTAATAAAAACAGCAAACGAAATAATAGAACTAGGATATGACCCACTACAAGACGTAGAAGATATAATGGAAGGTGCAGAGAAGAGAATTTTTAATATAATGCAAGAAAAAAATCAAAAAGGATATGCACCTATAAAAGATGTTTTAGTAGAAAGTTTTACAAAACTAGAAGAATTATATAACAGAAAACAACATATTACAGGAGTTCCATCAGGATTTTCAGAACTAGATTACAGAACAGCAGGTTTCCATGGATCAGAATTAATACTAATTGCAGCAAGACCTGCAATGGGAAAAACAGCATTTGCACTTAACATAGCAGTAAATGCAGCTGTAAGAGCAAATACGCCAGTAGCAGTATTCAGTTTAGAGATGTCAAAAGACCAATTAGTAAACAGAATAATGTGTAGTGAAGCAATGGTAGACAGTAACAAAGTAAGAACAGGAAAACTAGAAGAAAACGACTGGACAAAACTTGCAGAGTCAATAGGACCACTATCAGAAGCAAACATATTTATAGACGATACACCAGGAATAAATATAACAGAAATTAGAGCAAAATGCAGAAAACTAAAACTAGAGAAAAACATAGGAATGGTAGTAATAGACTACTTGCAACTAATACAAGGAAGTAGTAAACGTGCATCAGGAAGCCGTGAACAAGAAATATCAGAAATAAGTAGGTCACTAAAAATACTAGCAAAAGAACTAGACGTACCAGTAATAGCATTATCACAGCTATCAAGAGCTGCAGAACAAAGACCAGACCATAGGCCAATGCTATCAGACTTGAGAGAATCAGGAGCAATAGAACAAGATGCCGACATAGTAATGTTCTTATACAGAGACGATTACTATAACAAAGAAAGCGAGAAAAAAGACATCGCAGAAGTAATACTTGCAAAGCACAGAGGAGGATCAACAGGAACAGTAGAACTACTATGGCTAGGCAGTTACACAAAATTTGTCAATCTAGAAAGACGTTATGACGATTAGCCTGCCATTGGGGACGGTTCTTCTTGGCAGATTTCTGCCACTGGGGACGGTTCTTTCTGGCATACTTGAAAATATGGGGATAAAAGAATGAATAAAAAATATGTTTTTTGTAGGGAGAAACATAGTAAAGGGACAGAAATTTATAACAAAAAGGAGAGAGTTATTATGAGTAGAACTACAAGAAATAATATGGAAAATTCATCTTTTTTTCATATTATGGTACAAGGAATTAACAAGGAATGTATTTTTAATACAGATAAAAATAAGGACAAATACTTAAAATTAATATACAAAAATAACGAAGGTATAGAGATTATGGCATACTGCATTATGGACAACCATGCACATATATTAGTAAAAATAAATGACATCGAAAATTTGCAAAAATGGATGAAAAAAACTAATATAAGTTATGCAATTTATTATAATAAAAGTAACGATAGAGTTGGATATGTTTTCAGAGATCGTTATAAGTCTCAAGTGATAAAAAATGAGAAGCATTTATATACGTGTGTAGATTATATTCACGAAAATCCTGTAAAAGCTTTTATTTGCAATAGAAAGGAAGATTATGCGTTTTCTAGTTATAACGAGAAATATAATGGAAATCAAAATGAAGTAAAACAATACTT
This sequence comes from uncultured Clostridia bacterium, assembly GCA_949443285.1. GTDB lineage: Bacteria > Bacillota > Clostridia > TANB77 > CAG-508 > CAG-269. The sequence continues at coordinate 16,238 of CASSLW010000025.1, read as the reverse complement.
ACAACAAATTTTAAGTAGCGAAAGTAAACAACTAAACGATAATGAAGTGTATCAAGATGCAAAGTTTGAATTTATTGAAGAAGATGATAATAGCAAAGAAGCTAAAGAGAAAATTTGTAAACGAATTATTGAAGACTTTTTACAGATAAAAGAATTAAGAATAAAAGAATTGAGCAACGAAGAAAAAGCTTTATCAGAGCTGGTTAATATTCTTAAATATGAAAATGATATGTCGTATAGATTAATGGAAAAATGTTTAGGAATAGGTAGAGAAAGAATACGAAGATTATGTAGTAAGAAAGGAATTAGTCTAAATGGATAAATTAGAAGAAAAAATCTTAGCAACAATCAAAAGAAATGATTTAATAGGACAAAACGACAAGATAGTTTTGGGAGTTTCAGGAGGTCCAGATTCGATGTGTATGTTAAATGCATTAATAAATATGTTAAAAACCTGCCAAGAAGAACCGTCCCCAGTGGCAGAAACCTGCCAAAGAGAACCGTCCCCAATGGCAGGGGTAGAAATCGTTGTTGCTCATGTAAATCATATGATTAGGGAAGAGGCGGCAGATGATGAAAATTATGTTAGAGAGTTTTGTGCTCAAAAAAATATAGATTTTTATTCAAAAAGTATAGATGTTCAAAAATTTGCCAATAATAGTAAAATAGGAGTAGAGGAAGCAGGTAGAAATGCGAGATATGATTTTTTTGATGAGGTTTTAGAGAAAACTGGTGCTAATAAGATAGCGATAGCTCACAATATGAATGATAAGATTGAGACTATGATTATGAATGCAATGCGTGGTACAGGGATTTCTGGATTGAAAGGTATTGAGGCTAAAAGGGGAAGGTATATTAGACCTTTAATTGATTGCAAAAGAGATGAGATTGAGGCGTATTGTGAAGAAAATAACTTAAATCCTAGAATTGATAAGACTAATTTTGAAAATGATTATACTAGAAATAAAATAAGAAATATAGTTATTCCGTATATTAAAAAGGAATTTAATCCAAATATAATTGAGACTTTAAATAGGTTGTCAGAACTTGTTTTTGAGGAAGAAGATTATATAGATAAGCAGGTCGATAAAGCTTACGGCAATCTAGTTTTGGAAGAAAGTAGCAATCAAATTGTACTAGATTTGAAAAAATTTAATTGTCAAGAAAAAGTCATAAAATCAAGACTTGTGTTATATAATATAACAAGGCTTTTTGGCACTTCAAAAGGAATCGAAAAAATACATATAGAAGATATTATAAAACTTTGTGGTAATAACGTTGGAAATAAATATTTAACTCCGAATAAAAAAATAAAAGTGCTAGTTAAAAATCATAAAATTTATTTTATAAAGCAAATATAGGTAGCCGTAGCAAGTGCTGTTGGGACACGCTTTTGTCACAAAAAAGACACATAAAAATTGTTTACAAACTGAAACTTATATGTTATAAATTCAAATGAAATACAAGAAAGCATAAGGAGGAATTATTTTGAAAAATGGAATTAAAACGTTAGCGATGTGGCTAATAATAGGAGTTATATTTTTAGTCGTATTGACAACAATAGTTGAAAATAGCGATTCAAAATTGAAATATTCAGAATTAGTGTCAGAGATAAACTCATCAAATGTAGAAGCTATACAAGTTGAGGCAAATGGAAAAATGGCAACTGTAACATTAAAAGATGATAAAATAAAGAAGGAAGTTAATATACCAAATATTGAAAGCTTTATGGCATACACAGAAGACTACTTAAAAGAAGGAGCATTCACGCTAGAAGAAAAGTCAGAATCAATATTTGTAACAGTAATTAGTTTATTAACACCATTTGGACTATTAATAATATTCTTCATATTCTGGTTCTTTATGATGGGAGGAGTAGCAGGAAATGGCGCACCAGGTGGAAAAAATGTTGCGTTTGGAAAGAGTAAAGCAAGAATGATGACACCAGCAGAAAAGAATAGAATTACATTTGAAGATGTAGCAGGTGTTGATGAAGAAAAAGAAGAGTTAGAAGAAATTGTACAATTTTTGAAAAATCCAAAGAAATTTACAGATATGGGAGCAAGAATACCAAAAGGAGTATTACTTGTAGGACAACCAGGAACAGGTAAAACTCTACTTGCAAAAGCAGTAGCAGGAGAAGCGGGAGTACCATTCTTTATAATAAGTGGTTCTGACTTCGTAGAAATGTTCGTAGGTGTTGGAGCATCAAGGGTTAGAGATTTATTTGACCAAGCTAAGAAAAATGCACCATGTATCATATTTATAGACGAAATTGACGCAGTAGGACGTCAAAGAGGTGCAGGACTTGGTGGAGGACATGACGAAAGAGAACAAACATTAAATCAATTATTAGTAGAAATGGACGGTTTTGCAGAAAACGAAGGAGTTATCGTATTAGCTGCAACAAACAGACCAGATGTACTAGATAAAGCATTATTAAGAGCAGGAAGATTTGATAGACAAATAGTAGTAGGACTACCAGATGTAAAAGCAAGAGAACAAATCTTAGAAGTTCATTCAAGAAAGAAAAGATTGGCAGACGATGTTGATTTAAAAGTAATAGCTAAAAATACATCAGGATTTGCAGGAGCAGACCTAGAAAACGTATTAAATGAAGCAGCACTTTTAGCAGCAAGAAGAAATATGAACGAAATTGGAATGAAAGAAATCGAAGATGCCATGGTAAAAGTAACTATGGGACCAGAAAAGAAAACAAGAGTAAGAAGCGAAAAAGAAAATAGACTAGTAGCATACCACGAAGCAGGCCATGCAGTAGTAAGCCACTACCTAGAAACACAAGACCCAGTACATCAAATATCAATAGTACCAAGGGGAATGGCTGGTGGATACACAATGTATAGACCAACAGAAGACAAATCATTTATGTCAAAAACAGAAATGGAAGAAAATATCGTATCATTATTAGGCGGAAGAGTTGCAGAAGCACTAATTTTAAACGATATTTCAACAGGAGCAAGCAACGATATCGAAAGAGCAACAAAAATAGCTAGAAGCATGGTAACAAAATACGGAATGAGTGAAAGAATTGGAGCATTAATGCTAGGCTCAGCTAATGAAGAAGTATTTATTGGAAGAGACTTTGCCCAAACTAAAGAATACTCAGAAGAAACAGCTGCAATTATAGACGAAGAAACAAAGAGAATAGTAGATACAGGCTACAACAGAGCAAAACAAATATTATCAGATAATATTGAAAAATTACACCAAGTAGCTGGAATATTGCTAGAAAAAGAGAAAATCGAAGCCGACGAATTCGAAGCAATTTTTGGAAATTAAAAATTTTGGGTGTTTTTAGGGACAGACCTTAAAAACACCTTTTTGTTTTTTTGGGGGACGGGGCAAAAAAGTTCAGACTTTTAACTCTGTCCTATTGATATTCTTGTCTTTTTGATATAAAATAAAAATGTAAACAGAAGAGAGATAAAAATAAGAGGTAAAAAATGAAAAATTATTATGAAATATTAGAAGTAAGCCCAAAAGCTTCAAATGAAATAATCGAAAATGCATATAAACTATTAGAAAAGAAATATCAATTAAATCAATATGCAGGCGAAGAAAGAGAAGAAGCTGAAAACAAATTGAGAGACATAAACGAAGCATACAAAATATTAACAGATAGTTTCTTAAGAGAACAATACAATGCTGAATTAGAAAGAGAACAAGCCAACAACAAAAGAAACTACGTACAATCATCAGAAGTTGAAAGACCAAGAAAACAACGTCAAGTAAGGCAAAAAGTTAAAAGAACAGTAACTCAAGAACAAATAGAAGAAGAGGAAATGCCAGCAGTTGGTAGCTTTGGTGCTATTGTTAATATAGTTAAAAATCTTTTTAGAAGAAGAGATAGAGAAAAATTTAATATTAAAAACATAAAACGTGAAGACTATATTGCAGCAGGTTTAACAGCAGTTATCATTATAACATTAGGTGTTATACTATGGTTTATTCCTGTAACACGTGGCTTTATAAGAAGTTTAATACCATTTTAACAATTTACTATTGACAAGTTATGCCAAGTTAATGTATAATATACACTGTTATAAGGGTAATCCCACATACATATTTGTATGAGCCGGAAGGAGGGGAATAAAATGTCAGAAATAAAAGTTAATAATGGTAATATAGAAGATGCTTTAAAAAGATTTAAAAGACAATGTGCAAGAAACGGAGTTCTACAAGAAGTTCGTAAAAGAGAGCATTACGAAAAACCTAGTGTAAGGAGAAAGAAAAAATCAGAAGCAGCAAGAAAAAGAAAATTTAACTAGAAAAAACAAATAAATTGGAAGTAAAAGGGGAGAAGTATGCCACTTAGACTTCCAATTTTTATGTCTTCGTGCCAACGGGGACGGACCTTTTTGGCAGGAATCTGCCAAAGAGAACCGTCCCCAGTGGCAGGAATCTGCCAAAAAGGACCGTCCCCGTTGGCATAAAATTAGGAAAAATGGAAATACTATGAAATGTGAAGGAGGAGAGATGATGCAATATAGTGAACAAGAGTTAAAAAAGGGAATAAAATTGCATACGATTGAGACAGATAAGTTTAAAACGAATTTGATAGCTGTGTTTTTGACAACGAAGTTGACAAGAGAAGATGTGACTAAGAATGCTTTGATATCAACGTTGTTGAGACGTGGAAGTAAAACTATGGATACGCAAGAAGCGATAAGTAAGCAAATGGAAGAGATGTATGGTGCAAGTTTTGATTGTGGTTTGGATAAGACGGGAGATAATCAGGTTATCAAGTTTTATGTTGAGACTATAAATGATAATTTTCTTCCACAACAAGGGGAAGAGTTGTTGAAAACTAGTGTTGAAAAGATACTTGAAATAGCTTTTAATCCATATACGGAAAATGGTGGTTTTAAGCAAGAGTATCTTGAGCAAGAGAAGAATAATATAAGACAAAGAATTGATGGGAAGATAGATAATAAGGCAAGGTTTGCTGTTGATAGATGTATTGAAGAGATGTATAAGGATAAGCCATTTGGGTTATTTAAGTTTGGATATAAAGAGGATTTAGAGCAAATAAATGCGGTGGACCTATATAATTACTATAAGCAATTGATAAATAGCTGTAAAATTGATATATTTGTTTCTGGAATTATTAATGGGGATACTAAAAATATAATAGAGCAAAATGAGAATATTAAGAATTTGCAAGAAAGAGAGCCAGATTATGTTGTGCCAAAGGCTGAGGCAAAAGATACTAAGCAAGAGAATGTTGTAACACAGTCAATGGATGTAACACAAGGAAAGCTAATTTTAGGTTTAGATGTGAATTTGGCTGATGAAGAGCAAAAGTATACAACGCTTATTTACAATAGTTTATTGGGTGGAGATGCTAATTCAAAGATGTTTCAAAATGTTAGAGAAAAAGCGCATTTGGCGTATGTTGCAAGCTCAAGTTATTTAAGATATAAAAATAATATATTTGTAAATTGCGGAATAGAGATTTCAAACTATGAGCAAGCATTAGAACTAATCAGGAAGCAAATAGAAGATATGAAAAAGGGCGATTTTACAGATGAAAATTTGGAAAATAGTAAGCAGGGAGTTATAGCAAGCATAAAAACTATATATGACGAGCAAGATACACAAATAATGTATTATTTTGGACAAGAGTTGACAAAAGCGAAAGTTACTTTGGAACAGTATAACGAGAAAGTTGAAAAAGTAACAAAACAGGGAGTTATAGATGTTGCAAATAAGGTAAATATAAACACAATTTATTTTTTAAGAGACTAAAAGAAAGGAGAGCTTATGGTGGTTAATTCAAAACAAAAACTGCCATACAAGTGAAGATGCAAGTTATTGAAAATTTAAAAGTTAAAGAAAAATTATATATTGAAAAGCTAGAAAACGGCTTAACAGTAATGATTATACCTAAGTCAGGAATTCAAAAGAAATACATCATTTGGGGAACAAATTATGGCTCAAATGATAGTGAATTTGTAGTACCTGGAGAAGAGCAAGTTACGAAAGTGCCGAATGGGGTAGCGCATTTCTTAGAGCATAAGTTATTTGAACAAGAAAATGGTACAAACAGCTTAGACACACTAACAGCGCTAGGAGTAAATGCAAATGCATATACAACAAACGACCACACAGCATATTTATATGAATGTACAGACAATTTTTATGAAGCGCTAGATGAATTTATGGACTATGTTCAACATCCATATTTCACAGATGAAAACGTAGAAAAGGAAAAAGGGATAATCGGTCAAGAAATAATGATGTATGATGATTATCCGGATTGGCGAGTGTACCTAAATGCAATGCAAGCAATGTATCATAATAATCCAATAAAAATTGATATAACAGGAACAATAGAGACAATCAGCAAAATAGACAAAGAAATATTATACAAATGTTATAACACATTTTATAACCCAGCAAATATGGCATTAGTAGTCTCAGGAGACTTCAAACCAGAAGAAATAATAGAAGAAATTAAAAAAAGACTAGTAGACAAAAAAAGCTCTGCAAGCATAAAAAGGATTTACCCACAAGAACCGGAAACCATTGTGCAAGAAAAGATAGAACAAAAGTTAGAAGTAAGTCAACCACTTTACACAATAGGGATTAAGGAAGTAAAAGAAGCAAATGCAATGGAAAACAAAAACGAAACAGTAAGAAAATGCATAGCAATGGAAATTCTATTAACTCTTTTATTTGGAAGAAGTTCGGAATTATATCAAGAACTATATAAAGAAGGAATTTTATTTGGAGCACCAAGCCTAGACTATGAATTTGGGAAAAACTACGCACATGTTTTAATAACTGGACAATCTCAAGAACCAGAAAAATTATATGAAAGATTTAAACAACAAGTAACAAAATTCAAACAAAATGGGATAAACGAAAACGACTTTAATAGAATAAAAAAGACTATTTATGGTAGATATGTCAAAGAATATAACGATGTTCAAGATATTGCAAGAATGTTTTTATCAGATTATTTCAAAGGGATAAATAGTTTTGAATATTTAGAAGAAATTGACGGTATAAATGTAGAATATTTGAACCAAGTGTTAAATTTTGTTTTTAAAGAAGATAAAATGGTGATTTCTATTGTGAAAAATTAAAATAAAATGTATAAAAATGGATTTATAAAAAATGTAAGAAAAACGGTAAATGTTTGGAAAAGAAAACAATACCGTTTTTTACTGTTTTTATATGTCGAAATAAGTCGAATAAACACGTACGAAAGTTGCTAAAAAGCCTTGAAAATACTTGACTACGGGGGAATTATGTGTTAATTTATAAATGTACAAAAGATAATCAACAAAAAAGGAGAGATTAAAATGTTAAATGATGAAATTTGTAAATTAAGAGATAAATTAAATAAAAGCATAGAACAAGGCGACGATTATAGCATTACATACAAACTAAGCGTTGAATTGGACGAACTAATTGCAAAATATTATAGAAACGATGTTTTTGGGGACGGAGCAAAAAAACATCGATATATTTCAAAACAAGATAAATAATTTTTATGATTTTTTGGGACAGGTCAAAAAAGTTTCGTGTTTAGACTTTTTTGACCTGTCCCAAAAAATCTTTTTTAAATTGAATACTTGAAAGAATTGGAAAAATATAATATAATGGGAAAGATAAAAATAGCATCGTTTATAATTAGACGAAGCTTGCGAATTAAAAAGGTGTGACCATAATGGAAACAATTATATTAAAATTTGGAGGGAGTTCTGTAGCAGACAATATAAGATTAAACATTGTCGCAGAAAAAATAATAAGCTTGAAAAATCAAGTGAAAAACGTAGTGGCGGTAGTATCAGCACAAGGAAAGACAACAGATAGACTAATAAAAGAAGCGCAAGAATTATCAGCAATACCACAAGAAAGAGAAGTAGATATGCTGTTATCTACTGGAGAACAAATAACAGCAGCAAAATTAAGTATATTACTAAATAGAAAAGGACAAAAAGCAGTATCACTAACAGGTTGGCAAGCAGGAATTAGAACAAGCAATGTACACAAAAGTGCAAAAATCGAAGAGATAAACACAGCAAGGATCGAAAGAGAATTGGCACAAGGTAATGTTGTAATAATAGCTGGCTTCCAAGGTCTTGATGAAACACAAGACATAACAACTTTAGGCAGAGGAGGTTCAGATACAACAGCAGTGGCACTGCAAGCAGCATTAAAAGCAGATAGATGTTACATATTTTCAGATGTAGACGGAATTTATTCGGCAGACCCAAATATGATAACAGTAGCAAAACGACTAGACGAAATATCATTTGACGAAATGCAAGAAATTGCAGATGCAGGAGCAAAAGTATTGCATAATAGATGTATTCAAATAGGAAAGAAATTCGATTGCGATATTGTAGCAAAATCAACATTTGCAGAAACAGGAGAAACAAAGGTATGTCAAGAAATTGAAAAAGCAGAAGTGAAGAGCATTGTAAAAAATGAAAAATTAATCGAAATTGAAATGACAAAAGAAACCGAAATAAGCAGTTTAGAGTTTTTAAATATATATCAAACATTACTTGCTCAAAATATAATTTTGGAAAATTGCAAAAAGGAAAATAACGATACAATCAGTTTTAGAATTTCAAAAGTGGAACAAAACAAAATACACAAAATATTAGAAAGTGAGTATTCAGAATATAATACAAAACAAAGAAGTATTGTGAAATTAACAATTGTAGGCTATGGCATCACGCAAGATAATACAGTGTTAAATCAAGTAATTCATACCTTGAGGAAATATCAACTTGAAATTGAAGACATAAATTTAACACAAGCTAAAATTGAGATTTTAGTAAACAGTGATGTTGAAAATGAAATTGTAGAAGAATTACATAAGAAATTGATTAAATAGTAGCATTAGCATTGTTAAAAATTAATGTAAGAAAAGCAAATTTTTAAAGATGAAATAGGGGAGTGTAAAAATGAAAGATATAATATTTAAAGGCTGTGGAACAGCAATAGTAACGCCATTTACAGAAGATGGAGTAAACTTTGAAGAATTTGGAAAATTAATAGAAAATCAAATAGAAAATAATGTAGACGCAATAATAGTATGTGGAACGACAGGCGAATCTGCCACAATGACTGAACAAGAAAAGAAAGAAACAATAAAATATGCAATTGACAAAATAGCCAAAAGAACAAAAGTAGTAATAGGAACAGGAAGCAACAACACAAAATCAGCAATAGAAATGTCAAAATTTGCAGAGAAAGCAGGGGCAGACGCACTTTTAGTAGTAACACCATATTATAACAAAACAACTCAAAAAGGCTTAATAATGCACTATACAGCGATTGCAAACGAAGTAAAATTACCGATAATAATGTATAGCGTACCAAGCAGAACAGGAGTAAACATTGCACCTGAAACTTGCAAAGAACTATCAAAAATAGAAAACATAGTAGCAATAAAAGAAGCAAGTGGAAACATATCACAAGTAGCAAAAATAGCAAGCCTATGCGGAGACAACTTATCAATCTATTCAGGAAATGATGACCAAATAATACCAGTACTTTCATTAGGCGGAAAAGGTGTAATATCAGTATTATCAAACGTTATGCCAAAATATACACATGAAATGTGCTACAAATACTTTGAAGGTAACACTTGCGAAGCAGCAAAAATGCAGTTAGAAGTTATTGACTTATGTGATGCATTATTCTCAGAAGTTAACCCAATACCTGCAAAATATGCATTGAACCTAATGGGATACAATTATGGCAAACCAAGGATGCCATTAATTGAACTATCTGATGCGAATAAAGAAGTACTTAAAAATGTTATGAAAAAACATAATTTAATTTAGCTGCCACCGGGGACGGTTCTTTTTGGCAGATTCCTGCCAAAAAGGTCCGTCCCCAATGGCAGGAAATAAGGAGAAGATTTTTATGATAAAAGTATTATTAAATGGTGCTAATGGCAGAATGGGAAGCGAAGTAGTGGAAGCCATTAGCAAGACAAAAGAATTAGAAATTGTTTGCGGATTCGACAGAGAAGAAACAAATCAAAATGGATTTCCAGTATATAATTCAATTGACAGCATAAAAGAAAAAGTAGATGTAATTATTGATTTTTCTGTGCCAGTTGCAACATTTGAGATTTTAAAATATGCTAGAAAGAATAAAACGCCAATAGTTATTGCAACAACAGGATTTAGCAAAGAGCAATTAAATGAAATACAAGAAATGTCAAATGAAATTCCTATTTTCAGAAGTAGTAATATGTCATTAGATATAAATTTAATGGCAAATTTGATACAGAAAGTTGCAGAAGTGCTAACAGATGCGGATATTGAAATAGTGGAGACACATCACAATAGAAAAGTTGATAGTCCAAGTGGAACTGCAATTCTTTTAGCTGATGCGATTAATGAAGTACTAGAGAATAAGAAAGATTATGCTTTTGATAGGATGCAAAAAAGAGAGAAAAGAAATAAAAACGAAATTGGATTTTCGTCTATCAGAGGTGGAAATGTTGTAGGAGAGCATGAAGTTAAGTTTTTTGGCGAAAATGAAACTTTAGAAATTAAACATACATCATATTCTAGACAGGTTTTTGCCAAAGGGGCGATTGATGCTGCTAAGTTTATTGTAGCTCAAGAATCTGGATTATATAATATGAGAAATTTAGTTAAATAATATGTAAAAAAGTTTTAAAAGGTGATTTTTGTGATTTTTGTGATTTTTGGGACAAATCTAAAATGCATCACCATGAAAGAATTTTTGGGACAGACTTAAAATACATCATTATGATGCATTTTAGGTCTGTCCCAAAAATCATCTAAAAGTATTATAAAATGTTTTTCAATAATTCATCTCTTGATTTATTAGAAAGAAGAGATACAGGAACATCCAAAACTGTAACAGCACCAGTAGTGCCTTGTTTTCTCATTTTAGCGATTGCACGAGCATAAGCAACTAAAACGCTTGCAGTAAATTCTGGGTTAGAGTCTAATTTTAGAGAGAATTCTGCAACCTGATTTACGTTTTCACTAGTTTTACCACTTCTTAAAACAAATCCGCCATGTGGCATTCCAAAATGATTTTCTTTTAATTCAGCTTCTGAAATGAAGTGAACAACTGTATTATAAGGTTCAAAGTAATTTGGCATTTCTTTGATATCCTTTTCAACTTTTTCAGCATCAGCGCCGTCTTCTAAAACAACGAAACATTCTCTCCACATAACTTCGCGAACAGAACTAAACTCTGGATTTTCGCCATTTCTTACTTTTCTAACAGCTTCATCATAAGGTACTGTGTATTGAACCGCATTTTTTACTCCATTCAATCTTCTAATAGCATCTGAATGCCCTTGACTTAAACCTCTTCCATAAAACACATAATTTTCACCATTAGGTAAAATGGCGTCAAACAATGCACGATTTACAGAGAATAAACCTGGGTCCCAACCACAAGAAATAAGTGCCAATGTATTAGCTTTTTTTGCTGCTTCGTCCATAGAAGCAAAATATTCGGGAACTTTTGCGTGTGTGTCAAAACTATCAACTGTGTTAAACATTGAACAAACTTCAGGTCCTTGAACAGGCAAGTCTGTTGCAGAGCCACCACACAAAATCATAACATCTATTTCTTCCTTCATCTTTGGAGCATCTACAACGTTAAAAACAGGTGAATCACTGTATACAGTTTTTAAGCTTGAAGGGTCACGTCTTGTGAAAATACCTTTTAGTTCCATATCTGGATTGCTTTTAACTGCTATTTCTACTCCTTTTCCTAAATTTCCATAACCATAAATTCCAATTCTAATTTTTTCCATAGTATTTATCCTTTCTGATGTTTTTGGGGACGGAGCAAAAAAACATCATCTTATTATTTTATTGTCCCCAATAACTATTATCAATTATATTAATAAATTCTTAGCTGATGTTTTTTTCCTCCGTCCCTAAAAACATCAATTTTTCTACAATTTGTACTGCGTTGCTAGCAGCGCCTTTGCGAATATTGTCAGCAACAACCCAAAGATTAACGCCAAAAGGAACACTTTCATCACGGCGAACCCTTCCAACGAAAACTTCATCATGTCCATTAGCATTGATAGCCATAGGGTATAAGTTAGATGCTGGGTCATCTATTAAAATCAAATTAGGGAAACTTTTTAAAGTTTCTAACAACTCGTTCATTTCAAAATCATTTTTAAACTCAACATTGATAGATTCTGAATGCGAATTTCTAACAGGGACTCTAACTGTGGTCGCTGTAATTTTTAAATCAGGCCTATGCAAAATTTTTCTAGTTTCATTGACCATTTTCATTTCTTCTTTTGTATATCCATTATCTAAAAACACATCAATATGTGGTAAGCAATTGTTACAGATAGGATGAGGAAATTTTTGCAAAGGTTTAGAATTGTCAGTGTTTTCTAAATCGCATAAACCTTCTCTTCCAGCTCCTGAAACAGCTTGATATGTTGAATACACAATTCTTTTGATTTTGTATTTGTCATCCAAAGCTTTTAATGGCAGCATTGCTTGGATTGTAGAGCAATTTGGATTTGCAATAATTCCATGATTAGAATAAGCATCCTCAAAATTAACTTCAGGAACTACTAATGGAACATCATCATCCATACGAAAATAGCTACTGTTATCTACAACGATGCATCCTTTATTAGCTGCAATTGGAGCATATTTTTTAGCTGTATCTCCACCAGCTGCAAAAATTGCAAAATCAAATCCTTCATCAAAAGAAGTCTCGTTTAATTCTTCAACTATATAATCTCTATCAAAGAATTTGATTGTCTTCCCAGCAGAATTTTTGCTTGCAAGCAATGTGTATTTTTCTACTGGTAAATTTTTTTCTTCAAGGACTGTTAAAACTGTTCTTCCAACAAGCCCTGTTGCGCCGACTACGGCAATTTTATATTTTTTCAAATTTATTACCTCCATCTAGGTATTAATAGTAAGAAATGTTTTAATTAAAACTTTTCTGGCAATATTGTATCACGTATTTGTTATTTTTGAAATAGTTTTGTAGAACTTCTTAACAAAAACATAAAATTCCAAGGACCGTCCCTAATGGCCAGAAATTGCCAACAGGGACGGGGGAAAATGGCAAAAAAATGCCAAAAAGGTCCGTCCCCAGTGGCAAAAAAATGCCAAAAAGGTCCGTCCCCAGTGGCAGGGTTGCAATTTTGGCAAAAGTGTTATATAATACTATGCCAGGTGAGATAGAGAGATGCAAGAGAAATATAGAAATTTTAAGCAAATAGTTAATATCTTCTATAATGAAGAGATAAATGAAATAAAGGCAAATGATGATAATATAAAAAAGTTGGGGGACATAAGGATTGAGCCACAGATATATTATGATAAGTTTGCTGGTGATATGAAAATCGAGTTTAAAATAGGTAATAGAAAGATGTATAAAATTAAGAATTTGGCAGAGTTTTATACGAGAATAGTAAATCGAGAGTTTTACCGTTATGGAGAAAGATTGCAGTTTGTGCATAATGAATGTGAGTTTGAAGAGGATAGTCAAGAGTTGCTAAGTTTTATTATGAAATATGCCGAAATTATAAAATATGCAAATTCTAATTCAAATAGTAATTTTAAGTATTATGGAAAGGCTCTTAATGAAACAAATATAATCGTTGGAAATAGTGCGATAGATGACTTATTTGATGTGCTTGAGGGAAAAGTTATCGATTTTCAAAAAGATGCAAGTCAGGAGAAAATTGAGTTTACAAGAGAGCAACCGAAGATTGAATTTAAGTTAAAAAGAGTAGAGGATAATCAGTATATAATAGAACCAAATATCGAAATTTACAAAGTTAATATTATAAAAGGTAAGAACTATAAGTACATATTGGATGATAAGAAATTGTATCGTTGTACAACAGAGTTTGAAAATACAACACTTAAGTTGTTAGAGCTATTTAGGCAAAATTATATGACAGAGGTGAAACTTGGGGAGAACGAGCTGACCGATTTATTTTCAGTTATTGTGCCAAAGGTTAAAGATGCAATTATATTTGAAAATATAAGCAAAGATGACATAGAAAAGTATCAGCCCAAAGAGCTTGTAATAAAAGTGTTTTTGGACTTTGACAAAAATGACTATTTGATTGCGGATGTGAAATTTTGCTATGAACAAAATGAGTTTAATCCACTAGATGAGAAAACTAAATTGAAATTTCCAAGAAATATGTTAAAAGAAACAAAAGCATTAAATATATTGAGGCAGACAGGGTTTATGCTTGATGTAAAAAATTTGAGATTTATATTGCCAGACAATGATAAGATTTATGAGTTTTTAACACAAGAAATAGATTATTATATGCAACAATTTAATGTTCTAGTAACAGATAATTTCAAAAGAAAACAAATCAGAACTACAAAGATAGGTAGTATTGGAGTTAAAGTAGAGAACAATTTGTTAGAAATCAATTTGAATGACCTAGACATAGACCCAGAAGAGCTAGAGCAAATAATGGAAAGATATACACTAAAGAAGAAATACCATAGACTAAAAGACGGAAGTTTTATTGATTTAGAAAATAGCAAAGAAATAGAGTTTCTAGACAAGTTAGTCACAGGAATGGATATAAGCCATAAAGAGCTACAAAAGGGAGAGATAAATTTACCAGTTTATAGAAGTTTATATCTAAATCAACTATTAAAAGGGATTAAAGGGACGGAAATTGTAAAAAACTCAGAATACAAAAACATTGTAAATGGGTTAAATAAAGAGCAAGTAGAAGAAAGTATGGAAGTTCCAGAACAGTTAAATAAGATTTTGAGATATTATCAAAAAACAGGGTACAAATGGCTAAAGACACTAGATAATTATAGATTTGGTGGGATTTTAGCAGATGATATGGGACTTCGGAAAGACAATTCAAATTTTATCTGTTATAGTAGATTACGTACAAAAAAATAAAGAAAAGAGAAAAGCAAGTTTAGTAGTATCTCCAAGTTCACTAAGTTTGAACTGGAAAAACGAAGCGGAAAAATTCGCTAATGGTTTAAAAACACTGGTGATACGCGGAAGTTTGGCAGAAAGAAAAAACAAAATAAAAAATATAGAAAAATATGATTTAGTAATTACATCATATGACCTATTAAAAAGAGACATCGAATTATACAAAGAAAAAGACTATCAATTTAAATACGTAATAGCAGACGAAGCGCAATATCTAAAAAACAGTAACACCCAAAACGCAAAAGCGGTAAAACAAATAAAATCAGAAACAAGATATGCACTAACAGGAACACCAATAGAAAATTCGCTAGCAGAACTGTGGTCAATATTTGATTTTATAATGCCAGGATATCTATTTGGATATAGAAAATTTAAAAATACATATGAAACACCAATAGTAAAAGGCGAAGACGAGGCAGCAATGTCAAAATTGAAAATGTTGATAGAGCCATTTGTGCTAAGAAGAAATAAAAAACAAGTACTAAAAGAATTGCCTGAAAAAACAGTAACTGTACTAGACAACGAAATGGGAGAAGAACAAAGAAATATCTATTTAAACTATTTGATAAGAGCAAAACAAGAAATATCAGAACAAATCGACCTAAATGGATATGAAGGCAGTAGAATGCAAATACTTGCAGCACTAACAAGGCTAAGACAAATATGTTGTCATCCAAGCCTATTTATAAAAGACTACAACGAAGGAAGCAGTAAATTAGAACAATGTATGGAAATAGTGCAAGAAGCAGTAAACGGCGGACATAAAATATTACTATTTTCAGGCTATACATCAATGTTTGAAATAATAGAAAAAGAACTAAAACAAAGCAATATCAACTACTTCAAACTAACAGGTTCAACAAAAGTGGAAGAAAGAATGAGGCTGGTAGACGAATTTAACGAAAACCCAGAAATACAAGTATTTCTAATATCACTAAAAGCAGGAGGAACAGGACTTAACTTAACAGGAGCAGATATGGTAATCCACTATGACCCATGGTGGAATGTATCAACAGAAAATCAAGCGACAGACAGAGCTTATAGAATAGGCCAAAGGAATAATGTACAGGTTTATAAATTGATAACTAAAAATTCGATAGAGGAAAAGATATATAAATTGCAAGAAAGAAAAGCAAAACTAGCTGATGAAATGCTAGATACGAAAACAAAGTTTGTTAGCAAACTTTCAAAGGAAGAAATAATGGAATTGTTTAATTAGGGACATTTGGGGACGTTTCCTTTTGGACATTTTGTCCACTTTGGGACACATC
>CASSLW010000024.1 GCA_949443285.1 uncultured Clostridia bacterium | reverse complement strand
AGTTTACAAATAAATTTAATTTTTGGGACATTTTCATTTACTAGTCACAAAAACTGTAAAAAAGTTTAAAAATTCATTGACATTAGAGGGAAAAAGTGGTAAAATATTAAAGCGTATGTAATTACGGACATACAATCACATCGTTTCAAAAAAAGTAAAAGGTTAAAAAATACGGAGGTGTATTCAAATGGCAGCAAAAGGACCAAGAGAAAATATAACATTAGAATGTACAGAATGTAAAAGAAGAAATTATATGACTTCAAAAAACAAGAGAAACAATACAGACAGATTAGAAATTGTAAAGTATTGTAAATTCTGCAAAAAACGTACAACACACAAAGAAACTAAATAGTAAATAAGCTATTTTAAGGAGGAAATAAAATGGCTAAGAAAGAAGCAAAAGCAAACAAAAAAGAAGTTAACAAAAACAAAAAAAGTTTTTCAAAAGACTTTAAAGCTGAGTTAAAAAAAGTAATTTGGCCAACACCAAAACAACTAGTAAATAACACAGTAGCAGTTGTAACAATAGTATTAATAACAGCTGCAATAGTATTTGTATTAGATTTAGCATTTGAAAGTGTAAACAAATACGGGGTAAACAAAATAAAAGAAGCAGTAACAACAATGCAAGAATCTTCAAACGAAGAAAACAATGCAGAAAATACTGAAGGAAACTCAGAAAGTGGAGAAGAAGCTAACGCTGAAACAACACCAGAAGAGCAATCAGCAGAAAATACTGCAACAGAACCTGAAAACACAACAGCTGAATAAAATGCAAAACAAATAAAATAAAAAAGAGGAGGCTATTTAAGTATGTCTCAAAAAGATTATGATATGGTAGCTAGATGGTATGTAGTACATACATATTCAGGTTACGAAAACAAAGTAAAAACAGACTTAGAAAAAACAATAAAAAACAGAGAACTAGAAGACTTCTTCTTTGACATAATAGTACCAATGGAAGAACAAATAGAAATAAAAGACGGAAAAAGAAAAACAAACCTAAAAAAAGTTTTTCCAGGATATGTGCTAATTAAAATGATAGTAACAGAGGAATCTTGGTACATAGTAAGAAATACAAGAGGTGTTACTGGATTTGTAGGATCAGGAACAGATCCAATACCATTAACTGAAGAAGAAATCAGAAATATGGGATTTGATGATGTTCCAATAAATGTGGACTACGAAGTAAATGAACAAGTAAATATTATGAATGGTCCATTTGAAGGCTTTGTAGGAACTGTACAAGAAATAAATACAGAAAAACACAAAGTTAAAGTTCTAGTATCTATGTTTGGAAGAGAAACACCAGTAGAATTAGAATTTTCACAAGTACAAAAAATCAAATAATATAGTAAAACAAAAAGGGAGGTGCCACCAAAATGGCAGAAAAAGAAATTTCAAATATTATTAAATTACAAATAGAAGCAGGGAAAGCATCACCAGCTCCACCAGTAGGTCCAGCATTAGGTTCAAGTGGTGTTAACATTATGCAATTTGTTAAAGAATTTAATGATAGAACTGCAAACCAACCAGGAATGATTATACCAGTTGTTATAACAGTATATAAAGATAAATCTTTTGAATTTATTACAAAAGTTCCACCAGTTGCAGTATTAATCAAAAAAGCAATTAAAATTCAAAAAGGTTCAGGAAAACCAAACAAAGAAAAAGTTGCTAATATAACAAAAGCACAAGTTAAAGAAATTGCTGAACAAAAAATGCCAGACTTAAACGCTGCATCAATAGAAACAGCTATGAGTATGGTTGAGGGAACTGCTAGGGCTATGGGTGTAGTTGTAGTAGACTAATTAAAATAAAAATTAAAAATGGGAGAGCATAGAGCTCGTTAAAACCAAGGGAGGTAAAAAAATGAAAATGTCTAAAAGATATGCAGAAAGTGCAAAATTAGTTGACAGAACAAAAGAATATGAAGCTAAAGAAGCTTTAGAAATAATTGAAAAAATGCCACAACCAAAATTTGATCAAACTGTTGAATTACACGTTAAATTAGGTGTTGATTCAAAACACGCTGATCAACAAGTTAGAGGTACAGTAGTACTTCCAAATGGTACAGGTAAAACACAAAAAGTTTTAGTTTTTGCAAAAGGACCAAAAGCTGAAGAAGCTGAAAAAGCAGGAGCAGACTTTGTAGGAGCAGAAGAATTAATACCAAAAATCCAAAATGATGGATGGTTTGATTATGATGTAGTAGTTGCAACTCCAGATATGATGGGTGTTGTAGGTAGATTAGGTAAAGTATTAGGACCAAAAGGTTTAATGCCAAACCCTAAATCAGGAACAGTTACAATGGACGTAACAAAAGCAATAAGTGAAATCAAATCTGGTAAAGTTGAATACAGATTAGATAAAAATAATATTATTCACTTAGGATTTGGAAAAGTTTCATTTGGAGCTGAAAAATTACTAGAAAACTATGAAGTAATAATGAATGCTATTATAAAAGCAAAACCAGCAGCAGCAAAAGGTCAATATGTAAAAAGTGTTGCAATAGCACCATCAATGGGACCAAGCGTATTTATTAACCAAAAATAATATATAAAATTGAATATAGCCAAAGACAGTAGGCAAAAATTTAAGTCCTACCGAGGTAACAAAAAAGAGAACTAACACTCTATTAGTAACCTTGGGTAGGAAACTAAAGAGTGTTATTTATTTTATTTATAAACAAATCTAGGAGGTGAAAAATAAATGGCAAATGAGAAAATACTAAATCAAAAGAAAGAAGAAGTAACAAAATTAGCAGAAAAAATTAAAAATGCTAAATTAGTACTTTTAACAGATTACAGAGGAATCAATGTAACTGATGATACACAACTAAGAAGAGACTTAAGAGGAGTAAATGCTACATGTAACGTTATAAAAAATAACATTACAAGAAGAGCTTTACAAGAAGCTGGATTAGAAGGATTAGATGAACAATTAGTAGGACCAACAGCTGTAATAATGAGTGATGAAGACTACTTAGAAGCATCAAAAATAATCTACAAATTTGGTAAAGATAATGAATTCTACAAAATTAAAGGTGGAGTTATAGAAGGAAAAGTAATGACAGCAGAAGAAATTATTACACTTGCAAAATTACCTTCAAGAGAAGCTTTACTATCTATGCTTGCTGGAGCTTTACTTGCAAATATCTCAAAAGTTGCAGTTGCATTAAATGAAGTTAAAAAACAAAAAGAAGAAGCTGGAGAAAAAGTTACTGTTGCAGTAGCTACTGAAGAACCAGCACCAGCAGAAGAAGCTAAAGCTGAAGAACCAGCAGCAACAGAAGCTGAATAATAAATAAGAGAAAGCAACTCTAAAAAAGCTAAAAATAAGAGTGGTGAACTTATATCACTAAAGGTCAAGAAAATTAAATTAAAATATAGACCATAAAATTTAAGGAGGATTTATAAAATGGAAAAAATTGAAAAGTTAATCGAAGAAATCGACGCTTTAACAGTTGTTGAATTAAATGACTTAGTAAAAGCAATTGAAGAAAAATATGGAGTATCAGCAGTAGCTGCAGCAGCACCTGCAGCAGCTGGAGCAGCTGGAGCAGCAGCTGAAGAAAAATCATCATTTGATGTTGTATTAGCATCAGCTGGTGACCAAAAAATCAAAGTTATCAAAGTAGTTAGAGATGCTACAGGATTAGGATTAAAAGAAGCTAAAGAATTAGTTGACGGAGCTCCTAAAACAGTTAAAGAAGGAGTAAGCAAAGATGAAGCTGAAGATTTAAAAGCTAAATTTGCTGAAGTTGGAGCAGTTGTTGAATTAAAATAGTAATCGATAACAAAACCATAAAAATGAGAAAACAAGCCATTTAGGGCTTGTTTTTTTGGTAAAAAAAGTATATAATATAGAACAATAGTGACGTAATTACGTTATAACAGAGAATGTAGGAGATGATTAAAAATGCAAGTAAGTAAAGAAGAACTTTTACACATTGCTAATTTAGCATGTTTAGAAATCGAAGAAAACGAGATAGACAAATACCTATTAAATTTACAAGATATATTAAACTTCGCAAACATAGTAAACAAAGCAGATGTAGACGGATTAGACATCACAATAGGTTCAAACGAAGCACATAACATATTCAGAAAAGACGAAGTAAAAATATTTAAAGATACAGAAAGTTTATTACAAAATGCAGAAGAAAAAGAGCAAAACATGTTCAAAATACCAAAAGTAATAAATTAAGGAGGAAAATAAATGAACATTATAGATTTAACTGTTCACGAGCTACAAGAAAAATTAGAAAATAAAGAATTAACAATAACAGAAATAGTAGAAGCATATACAAATAGAATAAATGATAAAGAAAAAGATGTACAAGCATTTGTAACAACACTTACAGAAGAAGCAAAAAAACAAGCAGAAGAAATCCAAGCCCAAAAAGAAAGTGGAGAAGTTACAGGTGATTTTGCAGGAATACCAATAGGAATAAAGGACAATATGTGCACAAAAGGAGTAAAAACAACATGTAGTTCAAAAATGTTAGAAAATTTTGTTGCACCATATGATGCAACAGTAATTGAGAAACTAAACAACGAAAACATCATAAACTTAGGAAAATTGAATATGGACGAATTTGCTATGGGTGGTTCAACAGAATATTCATATTTCAAAAAAACAAGAAATCCATGGAATTTAAACAAAGTACCAGGTGGTTCTTCAGGTGGTTCAGCAGCGGCAGTAGCAGCAGGAATGGTACCATGGGCATTAGGCTCAGACACAGGTGGGTCAATTAGACAACCTGCTAGTTTTTGTGGTGTGGTTGGATTAAAACCAACATATGGACTAGTTTCAAGATATGGCTTAGTAGCATTTGCTTCATCATTAGACCAAATTGGACCAATAACAAAAGATGTATACGATGGTGCAATGCTATTAAATTTGATTGCAGGTCCAGATGAAAGAGATACAACATGTAGTAAAAAAGATAAAATAGACTATACACAAGCTTTAAAAAATGATGTAAAAGGATTAAAAATTGGAGTTCCAAAAGAATTCTTTGGAGAAGGAATAAATGAAGAAGTAAAAGCATCATTAGAAAAGACAATAGAAACTTACAAAGAAATGGGAGCAGAAATAGAAGAATTTTCATTAGATATTGCAAACTATTCATTAGCAACATATTACATAGTAGCCTGTGCAGAAGCAAGTTCAAATTTAGGAAGATTTGACGGTATTCGTTATGGACATAGAGCAAAAGAATTTACAAGCTTAAAAGACCTATATAAAAAGTCAAGAAGTGAAGGATTTGGTTCAGAAGTAAAAAGAAGAATTATACTTGGAACATATGTATTATCATCAGGATATTATGATGCATATTACAAAAAAGCACAACAAGTACGTACATTAGTTATGAAAAAGTTTGATGAAGCTTTTGAAAAATATGATGTTATATTAACACCAACATCACCAACAGTAGCATTTGATATTGGAGCAAAAAGCTCAAATCCACTAGAGATGTACTTATCTGATATATGTACTGTTTCTGTAAATATTGCAGGTTTACCAGGAATTTCAGTGCCATGTGGCGTAGATAGCCAAGGCATGCCAATTGGAGTACAATTAATCGGAAACAAATTCTGTGAAGAAACAATTTTAAATGCAGCATATACATTAGAACAAAAAATCAAATTTAGAGAAAATTATAAACCAGAATTCATAGGGGGTGCAAAATAATGACAAGAGAAGATTACGAAGTAGTAATGGGATTAGAAGTTCATGCAGAACTTTCAACAAAAACAAAAATATTTTGTTCATGCCCAACCGAATTTGGGTCAGCACCAAACACACAAGTATGTCCAATATGTATGGCAATGCCAGGAACATTACCAGTTCTAAATGAAAAAGTAGTAGAATATGCAGTAAAAGCAGGACTTGCAACTAATTGTGAAATTGAAAGAAATAGTAAAAATGATAGAAAAAATTACTATTATCCAGACTTACCAAAATCTTATCAAATATCACAATTTGATAAACCACTATGCAAAAATGGGAAAATAGAAATTGACACAAGTAATGGTCTTAAAACAATTGGAATAGAAAGAATTCACATAGAAGAAGACGCAGGAAAGTTAAACCACGATGACCTTAATGGCGGAAGTTTAGTAGATTTAAACAGAGCAGGTGTGCCTTTAATAGAGATAGTATCAAGGCCAGACTTTAGAACAGTTGAAGAAGTTGAATTATACTTAAAGAAACTAAAATCAATTTTAGAATATATCGAAGTATCTGACTGTAAAATGCAAGAAGGTTCATATAGAGCAGACGTAAACGTATCAGTTAGAAAAAAAGGTGACCCAAAACTTGGAACACGTACAGAAATGAAAAATATGAACTCATTTAGAAGTATCATAAGAGCGATAGAATATGAAATAGAAAGACAAATAGATGTTGTAGAAAGCGGAGAAAAAGTAATTCAAGAAACACGAAGATGGGACGAAGTATCAGGAAAAACATTCTCTATGAGAGATAAAGAAGATGCAGAAGATTACCGTTATTTCCCTGAGCCAGACCTAGTAGCAATAAAACTATCAGAAGAATACATCGAAAACATCAAAAACACATTGCCAGAATTGCCAGAAAGCAGAAAACAAAGATATTTAGAAGAGTATAAACTATCAGAAAAAGACGCAAACATCATAACATCATCAAAATATCTATCAGACCTATTCGAAAAATCAATAGAAGTATGTAATAATCCAAAAGCTGTAAACAACTGGATTATTTCAGACATATCAAGAATAATCAACGAAACAGAACTAGAACCAAGCCAAATACCATTTGACAGCAATCAATTAGGAAAATTAGTAATGTTAATAGACAAAGGAGTTATCAGTTCTAGTATCGGAAAGAAAGTACTAGTAGAATTATTTGAAAATCCAAGAGACCCAGAAGAAATAATCAAAGAAAAAGGCTGGATACAAATATCAGACGAAGGGGCTATTAAAGAAGTTGTTAAGGGAATATTAGAAGCGAATCCACAATCAATTTCAGACTACAAAGCTGGAAAAGATAGAGCCTTAGGTTTCTTAGTTGGCCAAGCTATGAAACAAACTAAAGGAAAAGCCAACCCACAAATGTTAAACAAACTATTCTTAGAAGAATTAAATAAATAAACTTTAAATTGCCAAAAGGGACGGACCTTTTTGGCAATTTTTTGCCATTAGGGACGGTCCTTCTTGGCAGATTTTTGCCAAAGGGGATGGTCTTTTCTGGCAGATATAATTATAAATTTATATTAATTGTTTTTTTATTCCGTCACTGACAAAACTGCAAATAACAAATTCAATTCCAAAAATCAAGCTAAGCTTAAACAACGAAAGCCCTATGTTATATAAAACTGGCGAATGCCCAGTTAAATTATATGTAAGTAAAATCAAAATAGAAATTATGCACAAAGCTAAGCAAAAAGTTAAGCCTGATTTTAAAATCTTACAAGTGATTTTTTCAAAGCCTTTGTAGCTTTCCAATATCTTCTTAAACATAATACACCTCTACATAAATAATATCTATTAATATATTAACATTTTAAAAGGACAAAAACAATGGAAATTAATGCAAGAAGATGCAAAAAGGGACAGACCTATAATGCATCAAGAAGAGATGAGAAAAAGGACTGTCTCAAAATGCATCACAAAAACATGCCAAAAAGAACCGTCCCCAATGGCACGATTCTTTCTTCTTAAATAAAAACTATGCATAATCTTTATTTTTTGCTTAAGCGATTGCTGCGTTTAATTTTTTTGATAAAGCAGATTTTTTTCTAGCTGCTGTGTTTTTTACTAATACACCTTTGCTACATGCTTGGTCTATTTTTTTAGTAGCTGCTGAAAATAGAACTTTTGCTTCTTCTACGTTTCCTGCGTTAACAGCTTCTTCGAATTTTTTAACAGCTGATTTATATCCTGATTTTATCATATTATTTCTTAAAGTTTTTTTCTCGATTACTTTAACTCTTTTTTTAGCTGATTTAATATTTGGCATTCTGGTTTGCACCTCCTCTTAGTCTTAATACATTATATAACATATTAAATTTTACCATATTTTTCTGTGAATTGCAAGTAAAATACAAAATTTTTGTAAAATTATTGTAATATTAGGCAAGTTGTGATATATTTGAAAGGACAGGATACTAAAAAATATATAATAAAAATGGAGGTACTTATGATAGCAATAGGAAGTGACCATGGTGGTTATAAATTAAAAGAAGAATTAAAAAGATATTTAAAAGAAAAGGAAATAGAATATAAAGATTTTGGAAGTGAAAATGAAGAAAGAGTAGACTATCCAAACATAGCAGAAAAAGTTGCAAAATCAGTACAAGCAAAAGAATGTGAAACTGGAATACTAATATGTCGTTCAGGAATAGGAATGTCAATATGTGCAAACAAATTAAAAGGAATTAGATGTGCATTATGCCATAATGAATACACAGCAAAGTATGCTAAGTTACACAATAACAGCAATATTTTAGCAATAGGTGCAGATGATGTTACAACAAGTGAAGCGATATTGATATTAAGAATGTGGCTTGCAACAAGTTTTGAAGGCGGAAGACATCAAGAAAGATTAGATTTAATAAAAGAATTAGAAAACAAAAATATGAAATAGGGAGGGCATCTTACTATGTGGGGAGATGTAGCAATAGCATTTTTACTAGCGTTCATAGTAGCTTTTATGGCAACGCCATATACGATAAAAATAGCACATAAAATAGGAGCGGTAGATGTACCAAAAGATGAAAGAAGAATGCACAAAAAGGCTATGCCAAAATTTGGCGGGCCAGCAGTAATTTTAGGATTTTTAGTGGCAGTAATATACTTAATAATTGTAATGAGTATGGAAAATACAATAAACCTGTGGGGACCAGATAAATATGGAATGAAATTATTGGGAATGTTGATAGGAACTATTATACTTAGTATAACTTGTATAATTGATGACATAAAACCAATAAAACCAATAACAAAATTAGCAGGACAATTATTAGCAGCAATAGTAACTGTGGCATTTGGATTAAGAATTGGTGAAATAAGTTTTTTTGGAACAGCACAAGCAAATGAAATAGCTTCTATGATAATAACAGTTATTTGGATAGTAGGAGTAACAAATGCGATAAACTTAATAGACGGTCTAGATGGACTAGCATCAGGAATATCAGTAATATCAGCAGTATCATTATTAGTCATCTTTGTATTAAACGGTTCACCACTAATATCAATAATATTAGTTGCATCATTAGCAGGGGCATTGGTTGGATTTTGGCCATTTAATTTTTCACCAGCTAAAACATTTATTGGAGATACAGGTTCAAATTTCTTAGGATATTCGCTTTCTATTATATCAATACTAGGAGCGGCTAAAACCTATACAATAGCAGTAATTGTATTACCACTTATTGTCTTAGGACTTCCTATATTTGATACTTTGTGGGCAATAATAAGAAGACTAATAAAAGGAAAATCAATAAAAGCAATATTCAAAGCAGATAAAGGACATTTACATCATAGAATTGTAGCAAAAGGATTTGGGCAAAAACAAGCAGTTCTAATTCTGTATGGAATAAGTGCTACATTTGGAATTTTTGCAGTTATATTGCTTGATAGCGGTATTTGGAAAGCATTATCATTCTTACTAATGATAATTGTTGCAATTAGTTTGGGATATAAGAATTTTAAGGAAGAACATTCTGATATGCAGAAGTTTGAGTGCGTAGATTGTAAGTATATTTATAATCCTAAGTATGGAAATGAAAAGGCAGGTATTAAACCTGGCACTGAATTTGAAGATTTACCTGATGAGTGGGTTTGCCCTGTTTGCGGAGAAGGTAAAGACATGTTTCAAAAACAGTCATAAATAAATAAAAAAGTAAGAGTTGCTTAAATCAACAAAACCATTGACTTAAGCAACTTTTTGCTATATAATATACAGCAGAAAGTTAGCAAAAGGAGAGAAAAGAATGCAAGACAAAATAACAAAATTCCTAGCACACAATGACAAAATATCAATAATATGTATCAACACAACAGACCTAGTAGAAAAAGCAAGAAACACACACGACTTAAGTCCATTAGCAACAGCAGCATTTGGAAGACTACTAACAATAACAGCAATAATGGCACAAGAAATGAAAAACAAAACAGACAAAATAACAATACAAATAAAAGGAAATGGCGAAATAGGAACAATGCTAACAACAGCAACTAATGAGCCAAAAGTAAAAGGATATGTAGCGAATCCATATGTAGACTTACCGCTAAACGAATTTGGAAAACTAGACGTAGGCGGAGCTGTCGGTCAAGAAGGATATATCAACGTAATAAAAGATATTGGACTAAAAGACCCATATATAGGAGTATCACCATTAACATCAGGAGAAATAGCAGACGATTTTACTAACTACTTTGTAAACTCTGAGCAAAGACAATCAGCAGTAGCGCTAGGTGTTTTAGTGAATAAAGACGGAGTAAAGGCAGCAGGTGGATATTTAATTACACCAATGCCAGATGCAACTGACGAAGAAATTTCAAAAGTAGAGCAAGCAATATTTAAAGCAGGAGCAATTTCAAAAATGTTAGATGAAAATTTAACACTATTAGAAATAGCTCAAAAGGTAACTGGTGACAAAAAGGTAAAAGTAATTGAAGACGAAAAAGTACCTGTATATGAATGTGATTGCTCAAAAGAACATATTGCAGAAGGATTAGCAACATTGGGAAAAACAGAAATAGAAAACATCATAAAAGAAGACGGAAAGGCAGAAATAATTTGTCATTTTTGCAATAAAAAATATGACTTTACAAAAGAAGAACTAGAAGAAATAAAAAATTCAATTTAATTAAGAAGATAAAAGGATTTAGCATAAATATAATAGTATGAAAAACATTATACACTATAAAATAAAAAAGGAGAAATAAAAATGGAAAATCAAGTTTTAATATTTGGGCACAAAAACCCAGACACAGACACAATATGCTCAAGTCTTGTAAAAGAAATATTAGACAAAAAAATGGGGCATGAAAATAGAAAGGCAGTACGTTTAGGAAACGTAAACAAAGAAACTCAATATATACTAGACTACTTAGGAATTGAAGCACAAGACTTAATAGAAAAAGTAGAAGAAGGTCAGGAAGTAATATTAGTAGACCACAACGAATTCGGTCAAAGTGCAGAAGGAATAGAAAAAGCAAAAATTTTATCAGTTACAGACCACCACAGAATTGCAAATTTTGAAACAGCAGAACCATTATACTACAATGCAAAACCATATGGATGTACATCAACAATACTATTTGAAGAATTCAAACAAAACGGACTAAAAATAGACAAAAAAGAGGCCATATTAATGGCAAGTGCAATAATATCAGATACACTATTATTAAAATCTCCAACAACAACAGAGCATGACAGAAAAGCATTAGAAGAATTAGCAAAAATAGCTGAAATCGATCTAAATGAATATGGACTAGAAATGTTAAAAGCTGGGACAGATTTAGACGACTTCACAGGAGAGCAATTAGTAAATTTAGACGCAAAAAATCTAGACAAAAATGGAGTTAAATTTGTAATTGCACAAGTAAATACTGTAAGCATTCCGGATTTATTAAAAAGACAAGAAGAGATAGAAGATGCAATAAATAATGAAATTGCTAAAAAAGAATTAGATTTCTTAGTGTTTGCAATAACAGATATATTAAATAGCAATTCAGAGGTTATAGTACTTCGGAAATAAATCAGAAATAGTTGAAAAATCATTTGATGTAAAATTAGAAAATAATAGAGCATTTTTACCAGGTGTTGTTTCAAGAAAGAAACAATTATTGCCAAATATTGATAAAAACATATAATTAAAATTTACGAAAAAGATGAAAATAGGGACAGACCTTAAATGCATCATTAAAAGAAGATGCAAAAAAGGTCTGTCCCTAAATGCATCAGGCAAGGAGTGTCCCCGTTGGCAAAAAATTGCCACTGGGGACGGAGGAAAATGGCAAAAAATTGCCAAAAAGGACCGTCCCCGATGGTAGGAATTTAAAAAGCTCCCAAATTTTGTATAAATTTAGTAATTAAATCAATACTAAGAAAGTACAATTAGATAAAGAGGAGTGATTAAATGGTAAAGCAAGCAGTTAGGAAAACAACGGTTAAAAAAGAGACTTTTATGCAAGGGGTTATTACGCTTATTTTTTCACAAGTTTTGATAAAGGTATTAGGTTTATTATATACATTATATTTGACGAATAGAGAGGGTTTTGGAGATAAGGGAAATGGTATTGTGGCGGCAGGATATCAGATTTATGCGATGTTGCTTACTGTTTCGTCAATTGGGGTTCCGAATGCAATTTCGAAATTGGTTTCGGAGAGGGTTGCAATTGGAGATCATAAAGGGGCTCACAGAGTGTTTAAAATCGCTTTTGCGACGTTTGCGTTGATTGGGTTAATAGGAAGCTTGCTTTTGTTTTTAGGGGCAAATATGATAGCGAATTATTGGTTACAGATACCAGAAGCGGAGATGACATTGGTTGCGTTGTCGCCAGCGATATTTTTTGTTGCGATTTCTTCTGTTATGAGAGGTTATTTTAATGGAAGGCAAAGTATAAAGGCGACAGCGAGGTCACAAACAATAGAGCAGGTGTTTAAGACAGCGCTTACGGTTATTTTAGTTGAGATTGTGGCTATACTTTCAAATTTATCAACAGAGTGGATGGCGGGTGGTGCAACGCTTGCAACGACCCTTGCTACAATGTCTGGTTTTGGATATTTGTATTTGTTTTATAAAACGAGAAGTAAAGAGATTGCAACAGAGATAAGGTCAACAGTAAATTACAAATATGAAAGAGTAAGAACAATTATAAAAAAGATTTTGATTGTTTCGGTTCCAATTGCGTTAACTGCGATAATGTCATCTTTAAATAAGAATATAGATTCTTTTACAGTTGTAAGAAGTTTGAAGCAGTTTATGCCAGAAGATATGGCAATTACGCAATATGGGATTTTAGGTGGGAAAGTAGATACATTAACAAGTTTACCATTATCAATAAATGTGGCTTTTTCTACTGCATTAGTTCCGGCAATATCAGCAGCTAAAGCTAGAAAAGATAAGAAAACAATATCACAAAAGACATCATTTTCGTTATTAGTTTCAATGTTGATAGGTTTGCCATGTACAATTGGAATGTGTATTTTTGCAGGTCCAATTTTGCAATTATTATTTCCAAATGCAAGTAGTGGAGCGACAATTTTACAAATAAGTTCATTGACAATAATTTTTACAATTTTAGACCAGACTATAAATGGAGCTTTACAAGGTTATGGAAAATTGAAAATTCCAGTAATATCATTAGGAATTGGGGTTATTTCGAAGTTGATTTTAAATTTGATATTAGTTCCAATTCCAGAGATAGGAGTAAATGGCGCAGCAATTGCTTCAGTTGTATGTCATTTAGTTGCTTTTGCGATTGCAATTGTATCATTGATGAGAAATATTAAATTAGATTTGACGTTTTCAAAGTTTGTTATAAAGCCAATTGTAGCGACATTTATGATGGGAATTTGTTCTTATTATACTTATTTAGCTTTAACAGGAATAATTGCTAAAAAAATGGCTACAATATTAGCAATAGTACTTGCAGTAATTGTGTATGGCTTGGCAATAGTGACTTTGAAGGTGTTTTCTAAAGAGGAGTTATCTATGATGCCAGCTGGTGAAAAATTGTGTAAGGTGCTTACAAAGCTGAAAATATATTAAAATTTTTAAATTTTTTTGAAAAAAAAGAAGGATTTTAGCTGTTTTTGGCGAATTTATTTAATTAGAAGTACATTATTGTTAGTTCAGACAATAAAGTACATAAACTATTTATAAATCTTATAGGAGGTAATTCAAATGAACAAAGCTGAATTAATCGCAGCAATGGCTGCAAAAACAGGAGAAACAAAAAAAGCAGCTGAAGCATCAGTTAACGCTTTTGTAGAAGTGGTAACAGAATCACTAAAAAAAGGAGAAAAAGTTCAATTAGTTGGATTTGGATCTTTTGAAGTAAGAAAAAGAGCAGCTAGAAAAGGTAGAAACCCACAAACTAAAGAAGAAATCAAAATACCTGCATCAAAAGCTCCAGTTTTCAAAGCTGGTAAAGCATTAAAAGATTTAGTAAACAAAAAATAAGAGTTTTGTATAAATATATAAATATATGAATTCATAAAAATAGAAACCGTTTATATCAATTGGTATATCGGTTTTTATTTTGTCTATGCTACTA
Organism: uncultured Clostridia bacterium; assembly: GCA_949443285.1. GTDB lineage: Bacteria > Bacillota > Clostridia > TANB77 > CAG-508 > CAG-269. The sequence goes on along the minus strand of CASSLW010000024.1, from coordinate 5,576 downwards.
AGTTATTACTAATTCCATATCATTTAGTATATTATTTATTTAAAACAATCAAATATTACGTAAATACTTGAAATTTTGCTGTAATCATGTTATAGTTAACACATAGAAAGCGTAGGTATAATTATGGCATTCAAAAAAAAGAAACAGCAGCCCTACAAAGACTATATGTCTGACAAAGAATTTGTTGAATGGTTTGTTTACTGGGCAGAAAGAGATTTTGAAAAATCTGAAGATGAAGTATTAGCTATATTTGATAGAGACTGCACTTCATATCTGCAAAATTGTGAAGCCAAAGAGATGGAGAGACTTATCGAATTAAAAGATGAAATAAATAAAACATCCAAAAAAATTCAGATAACTCTGTATCCAAACAAAAAAGTTATGCGAATTTCAAAAAAATGCTAGATTATCCAAAAGGCGATAGAGAATTCTATCGCTTTTATAAATTTTATATTATACGCAATGTGGGGTTTATGTAAAACACTTGCAAAAAAAGTGCAAATGTGGTATACTAAAAGAACAACAGAAAGGTAGGGCATAATATATGTTAAGTGTAACTAGAATTTTGGACAGACTTGGATATGAAGAAAAGGACGAACGATTCGTTAAAAACTTCATAAAAGAGCAAGAAATGAATTTTCGTTTTGTCAAGAGAATTGTCTGGACTAGGTTAAATCCAGCAGAAGTAAAAAGTTTTTCTGTAACTCAAAAAGGTGATAAACTTTTAAGAATTCAGAGATTAGAAAAAGTAATAAACCAAAGGGCAAAACTTTTTTACATTCAAGTTAGATCCGATGGATTCGATGTTATAATGAAATAACATATAACCCCAAAAGCGATAGAATATTTCTATCGCTTAAATTTTATTAAAAGGCGGAAAAAATATGTTTAACATAGAAGAAGAATTAAAAAAATTGCCACATAAACCAGGAGTCTATGTAATGAGAGACAAAGACGACAACATTATCTATGTAGGAAAAGCAATATCATTAAGAAATAGAGTAAGGCAATACTTTAGAAAGACAGACAAAACAGCAAGAATAGAAAAAATGGTAAGTTTAATAGATCATTTCGAATATATAGTAGTAGACAATGAGGCAGAAGCGCTAATATTAGAATGTAATTTAATAAAAAAGAATAGACCAAAATTCAATGTATTACTAAAAGATGACAAAACATATCCATATATAAAAATAGATTTAAAATCAGACTACCCAGGAGTATTCATAACTAGGAGATTAATAAATGATGGCTCAAAATATTTTGGGCCATATGCAAATCCAGGAGCAGCAAAAGAAATGGTAGACTTTATAAAACAGAAATACAAAATACGCCAATGTAGAAACCTAAAAGACAGAACTAGAGCATGTCTAAACTATCATATAAATAGATGTTTAGCTCCATGTATGGGATATGTAACAAAAGAAGAATATAGAAAACAAATAGACGAAATTATGGATTTATTAGATGGAAAAATAAATAAAGTTATAAAAGAGTTAGAAGCACAAATGAAAATAGCTGCAGAAAATTTTGAATATGAAAAAGCGGCGGAACTAAGAGACAGAATACAAGCAATAGAAAGAGCATCAGCAAAACAAAAAGTATCGAACATATCAGAAAACAGCATAGATGCAATTGGAATTGCAAAATCTGAATTACAAATATGTATAGAAATATTTTTTGTGCGTGGTAGCAAAATGATAGGAAGAGAACACTACTTTTATCAAGACTTAAAAGATATGGACGATAAAGAGATTTTGTCAGGATTTATAAAACAATATTATTTAGACAATCCTAACATACCAAATAAAATAATGATAAGAGAAGAAATAGAAGATAAAGAAGTTTTAGAAGAATGGTTATCCACAAGTTTAGGAAGAAAAGTGGAAATAAAAACTCCAAAAAGGGGAGAAAAGCTACGTTTTGTGGAAATGGCAGAAAATAATGCAAAAGTTACACTAGAAAATAAAGAGAAAAATCAAGGGGAAATTCTTATAGAGCTTAAAGAAGTTTTAAACTTAGATAAATTACCTAGAAAAATCGAAACATACGATATTTCAAATATGTCTGGAGAGCATATGGTCGCAGGTATGTGCGTTATGCAAGACGGAGTGATAAAGAAGAACTTATCACGAAGATTCAAAATAAAAACTGTATTTGGGCAAGATGACCCAAGGTGTATGGAAGAGGTAATTACAAGAAGGCTAAAGCATTCCATAGAAAATCCAACGGGCGGATTTGGAACTTTGCCAGATGCTATATTTGCAGATGGCGGGATAACTCAAATTAGAGCAACTAAAAAAGCTATTGCAAAATATAATTTAGATATTCCCGTATTTGGTATGGTAAAAAATGATAAGCATCAAACAAGAGCATTGATGAATGAAAATAGAGAAGAACTAGAAATATCACAAGACTTAATGAACCTTATTACGAAATTTCAAGACACAGTGCATGATACAGCCATTTCTTATTACAGAAAGCTACACAATAAAGAAATGAAAAAGTCAGAACTAGACGAGATTAATGGAATTGGTGAAGCAAGAAAACAAGCATTGCTAAAGCATTTTGGAAGTGTTGCTAAAATGAAAGAGGCAACAATAGAAGAACTTATGGAAGTGAAGGGGATAACGAGGAAAATTGCAGAAGAAATAAAGAAAAAAGAATAGAGATGCTGGTCTCTATTCTTCTAATATTCCCAAAATTGTTGAAATTATAAAAAATGCAAATACTGCAATGGGTAAAAAAACGAAAGCAAGAACGAGCCGGAAAATTAATTCAACTATAAAGCAGCTCCATTCAAAGACATTTGTCAATACTTTTTTCATAAAATTTCCTTTCTAGGAGGTTTCCAGCAAAACCTATACATATTTATTATAACATAATTGTTCATATAATGCAAAAAAATTGAAGCTGCCGGGCTTCAATTTTCTTATCTGAAAAGTAATGCAATAACAAATTGTACTACTAATCCATATACTGGTGCAAGAGAGCCAACTTCAAGAGAGGGCAGTAAGAACCAGTACACAAGTACTACTACGAGGATTGTTACAACAATCCGAAGTAAGGATTTCCAGTTTCTGAGAGAAGATCTAAATGCTTCAACCATAGCTTCTGCACGAACAGAAACTACTACAAGGAGCACGATGTAGAGCAATAAATAAATATTGCTACCAACTGTCTGGAAGATGCTTCCAAACCCTTCATCCAGAAACGCGGTAAGCAGGTTTACTCCAAATACGAAGTAAATAACGAGAGATGCTACGATAGTATCAATGGCGATATTAATCACCTTTTTTACAAAATTGTTCACGATTTCCTCCTGGGGGTCATCCGGCAATAACCTAACATATATATATTATACTACAAAATAAAGAAAAAATCAAATTTCACAACAGTTTTGAGTGTCCAATGGGGACGTTTCTTTTTGGACATTTTGTCCATTTTGGGACACATCTTTGTTCAAAACTTTAAAAAAGTTTTGTCATAAAAAATATTCTTGTGAATATACATATATAGATATAAATTTTAAGGGGGAAATTTTTATGGAAATTGCAAAAGAAAAATTTTTTGAAGTTAGATATGACACAAGATTGGACAAGCTAGTTTTAAAGAAAGAGAGAGTTATAAGTAAAATTTCAAGACTAATGAGAAAACACAAATTAATTACAACAGCAAGTTTCGCATTTGTTATGTTTTCATGCTTGAATATTGTTATGATATATAGTTTTATGAGAATTTTGCAAAATATTTAAAAATGTGTTAAAATATTACTATTCTAAGTTAAGGAGGATAGTAGTATTTTTTTACTACTTAAAAATATATGAAATTAGCAAGTGAATGGAAAGATTATAAAATTTTAGATATGGCAGAAGGCCAAAAACTAGAAAAATGGGGAGATGTTGTTTTAGCAAGGCCAGACCCACAAATAATTTGGAAAGATAAGAGTTTTCCAAATAAATGGAAAGAAATTAATGCAACATATCACAGGAGCAAAAGTGGTGGTGGTGCATGGGAGTTTAATAAAAAGATACCTAAGCAATGGCAAGTTCATTATAAAAATTTAACATTTAATATTAAGCCAATGGGATTTAAACATACAGGTCTATTTCCAGAGCAAGCTGTTAACTGGGATTGGATGATTAACAAAATAAAATCTGAAAAAAGAGAAATAAAAGTGTTAAATCTATTTGCATATACAGGTGGAGCAACAGTTGCATGCTTATCTGCTGGTGCTTCAGTTTGTCATGTTGATAGTTCAAAAGGTATGACAACTTGGGCTAAAGAAAACGTCGTTTCATCAGGTTTAGAAGATAGACCAGTTAGGTTTATTGTTGATGATGTTGTTAAATTTGTAAACAGGGAGATTAGACGTGGCAATACATATGATGCAATTATTATGGACCCTCCATCTTATGGAAGAGGTGCTAAAGGAGAAGTTTGGCAATTTGAAGATAACATATATGATTTAGTTGAATTATGTACAAAAGTATTATCAAAAGACCCATTATTTTTCTTAATAAATTCATATACAACAGGAATTTCAAGCACAGTTTTACAAAATATTTTAAGTGTAACAGTATCAAAAAAATATAAAGGAAAATTAGAATGTGGCGAAATTGGTATTCCAATGGAAAATTCTAAACTAGTTTTACCTTGTGGAATTTATGGAAGATGGGAGAAATAATGCAAAATTTAAAAGTTATTTATGAAGATAATCATATAATAGTTGTAGAAAAAACACCAAACATACCATCACAAGCTGATAAAACAGGTGATATGGATATGTTAACATTGGTAAAAAATTATATTAAAGAAAAGTACAATAAACCAGGAAATGTATATTTAGGACTAGTTCATAGATTAGACAGACCAGTTGGAGGAGTTATGGTTTTTGCTAAAACTTCAAAGGCTGCCTCAAGACTAAGTGAACAGGTAAGGACGAAAAGTCTAAAAAAGATTTATTTGGCTGTTGTTGACGGAAAAGTTGAGAAAGTAAAAGGAACTTTAGAAGATTATTTATATAAAGATGAAAGAAATAATATAAGCAAAGTGGTAAAAGCCACTAAGAAAAATGCGAAGCTTGCAAAATTAGATTATGAAGTTTTAAAATATAATGAAGTAAAAGACTTAAGCTTAATAAAAGTAAATTTGCATACAGGACGACATCATCAAATTAGAGTGCAACTTTCTAATTTTGGGCATAGTATTTTTGGAGACCAAAAGTATGGCACAAGAGGAAAGGGAAAACAGATTGCTTTGTGGGCATATTGCTTGACAATTGTCCATCCGATTACTAAACAGGAAATGACTTTTGAAGATTTACCAGAACCTGTGGGAACTTGGTGTATTTTGAAGTAGAAAGAACCATTAATATTCAGTAGATTTGAGTATTAATGGTGTTTTTATTTAATAAAGATATTAAAATGGTAGCTTTTGCATTTGTCGAAAATTGTCATATTTTGCGATGAGTTTTTTCGCAAATTTTTGTAAAATTATTGCAAAAGAGAAAAAAATTTGTTATTATATGGAAAGTAATAATATTGCTACTTATGTTGCAATAAAATTCTAATTAG
>CASSLW010000023.1 GCA_949443285.1 uncultured Clostridia bacterium | reverse complement strand
AGTTTACAAATAAATTTAATTTTTGGGACATTTTCATTTACTAGTCACAGTTTTTGTGAAATTTTGAGATGAAAAATTAGTAATTGAAAATTTTTTCCTGTAAGTATTGACAAATTGCCATTTTTGTAATAAAATAGTTTGGTACTATGAGATAATATGATTTAAATTTATAACTTCTCCCCGGTAGTTTTAAATTTAGACTTCATATATAAATAAAAAAATAAAATATATAGGAGGGTAACTATTACCATGAATAATACTACATACAGTGCAAAAAAAGGTGAAGTTGAAAGTAAATGGTATATAATAGATGCAGCTAACAAACCATTAGGTAGAGTTGCAACAGAAGCAGCTTCATTATTAAGAGGAAAACACAAACCAACATTTACACCAAATATCGATATGGGAGACCATGTTATAATATTAAATTGCAAAGATGCAATCTTAACAGGAAACAAAATGAACCAAAAAGTTTACAGACATCACTCAGGTTATATTGGAGGAATGAAAGAAGTTTCTGCCAAAGTAATGCTTGAAAAAAATCCAGAAAAAGCTATGACATTAGCAGTAAAAGGAATGCTACCACATAACTCTTTAGGAAGACAAATGCTTAAAAAACTAAGAGTATATGCAGGAGCTGAACACGAAAATCAAGCACAAAAACCAGAAGTATGGGAGGTAAGAAAATAATGGCAAAAAAAGAAAATATCGTTTACTATGGTACAGGAAGAAGAAAAAATGCAATTGCAAGAGTTAGATTAGTAGAAGGAACAGGAAAAATAACAATAAACAAAAAAGACATCGAAGAATTCTTCGGATTAGAAACATTAAAAGTAATCGTTAGACAACCACTTACAGTTACAAATACATTAGCAAAATATGATGTAATCGCTACTGTAAAAGGTGGAGGATTCACAGGTCAAGCAGGAGCTTTAAGACATGGAATAGCTAGAGCTTTAAATGAAGCAAACAGCGAATACAGACCAGCTCTTAAATCAAACGGATTCTTAACAAGAGATTCTCGTATGAAAGAAAGAAAAAAATACGGTCTTAAAAAAGCAAGAAAAGCTCCACAATTTTCAAAAAGATAGAAATTATATCAAATCAGATATACTTACGGAAGAACTACAAACACAGCAGTTTGTAGTTCTTTTTTGTATGCTATACAGGAAAAAGTTGCAAAACTTGACAAAAAATGAAAAATAATATATACTAGGAACGTTAAACCAAAGGATGTAATATAATATAGTAAGGAGTAATACAAAATGAAAAGTAAAAAGAATATAAAAAGCATTGTAATGCTTGCGGGTATAAGCATTGTAGCACTGTTTTTTATAAATATAAGTTTTGCTGCAAACACAGCCAAAGTAAAAGTAGAAACTGCAAACCTAAGAGAAACAGCAGATACAAACTCTAAAATTCTAGAATTACTATCACAAAACCAAGAAGTAACAATACTAGAACAAGAAGGAGAATGGTACAAAGTAAAAGCACAAGGAATAACAGGATATCTTAGACAAGACGTAATAACAGTAAATGGAAATACACAAAACACTACGGAACAAGCAAATACAGAGCAAACAACAAGTAACAAACAAGAAGAAACAACAACAAATCAAGAGAATCAAACAAACGAAACAGAAACACCAGCAACAAACACAGAAAATCAAACTCAAAACAAAGACGGAAAAACAAAAAAAGTAGTAGAAGACACAAAACTAAAAATAGTACCATCAATTAATGCAACAGAAACAATCGAAGTAAAAAAAGACAAAGAAGTAACTATAATAGAAAAAATAAATGGTTGGGTATGTATAGAAGTAGAAACAGTAAAAGGCTGGATAAGAGAAGATAAACTTAAATCAGCACAAGAACAACAACCAACAAACAATCAAGACCAAACAGAACAAAAACCAACAGAGAAACCAGCAGCTCAAACAGATGAAAAATTGTTAAAAACATTATATGTAAATACAGAAACAGTAAATTTAAGACAAGAAGCAAATACAACATCAGAAATAGTATCAAGACTAAAACTAAATACAACAGTAGAAGTATATGAAGAATTAGATGGCTGGTATAGAGTAAAAGTAGAAGGAAAAGCTGGATACATATCAGCATCACTACTATCAGACAAAAAACAAGAAGTAACATCAAGAAGTTCAACAACACCAAGACAAAACAATAATACAAATACAAATAAACCAGCAGAAACACAAAATACAACAAGCCAAACAAATCAAGCAACATCAAAAAAAGGAGCAACAGTAGTACAAACAGCAAGCAATTATATCGGAAGCAGCTATGTATATGGGGCTTCAGGGCCAAATAGCTTTGACTGTTCAGGATTTACATCATATGTATACAGACAACACGGAATAAACTTAAACAGAACAGCAGCAGGTCAATACAGCAACGGAACAGCAGTTGCAAGAAGTAACCTACAACCAGGAGACTTAGTAATGTTTGGAAAATCAGGAATAAATCACGTTGGAATATATATTGGCGGTGGAAATATAGTACACGCAGCAAATAGACAAAGAGGAGTAACTATAGACACAATAAACTCAGGTTACTACAATAACAACTATGTAGGAGCAAGAAGAGTAATCCAATAAACAAGCAATTGAAAGGAAGATAAAAATAGAAACACAGAGAAAGCAATCAATTAAACGACCAATTTTAATTGCAACAGTTGGATATATAATAGGGATAATAATGGGGCTATACTTTAAATACAGTGTAGTCCTTTTGTATATACCAGCAATTGCAATTTACAAAATAATAAAAGGAAGATGTGTCCCCAGTGGACAAAAATGTCCAATAGGGACGTTTCCAAATGGACAAAAATGTCCAAAAAGAAACGTCCCCAATGGACACAATGGACATAGATATTTTAGATATGTAAAATTAATTTTAAATTCAAAAGTTATTCTAATAATTATAATTATTTCAAGCATTTCAAATGGAATTGTTCTATTCAAAAATCAACAATACAATAATTTATATAAAGAAGTTAATACAGTGACTGGAAAAGGTATTGTGGTTAGTAATAAGGTAGAAAAAGAATATAAGAATCAGTACAAGGTAAAGATTATAGATATAAATGGAAATTCGAAATACAAAAATACATATTTGTTTTTAAAGACGGACAAAAAGTCAAAACAAGAGATAAAGTATGGTGATGAGATTACGTTTTCAGGTGATTTCATCGAACCAACATCAAGGAGAAATTTTGGCGGTTTTGATTACAAACAGTATTTAAAGACAATAAAGGTGTTTGGAAGTATAAATGTTGATAGTTATAAAGTGACGCAGCACAATAAAGCAAATATAGTTTTTAGTTTTTCAAATAGTTGCCTTTTAAAATTTGAAGAAGTGATTGATAGTATTTTAGAAGAAAATCAATCAGAGCTTTTGAAAGGAATATTATTAGGTGATAGTTCGAATATAGATGAAGATATAAAGGAGCAGTTTAGAATTAGCAGTATTTCTCATGTATTGGCTGTTTCTGGTATGCATGTTGCTTATTTGGTTATAGGTATTAATTTTTTATTAAAAAGTAAAGCTGGGAAAAATAAGAGCAAAGTTATAATAATTATATTTTTAATTTTATATATGTTTATAACTGGATTTTCACCTTCTGTTGTAAGAGCGTGCACAATGGAGATTTTAGTTTTAATCGCTAGTTTAATTCACAGAAGAAATGATACAATTAATTCACTTAGCTTGTCATTAATTTTAATTCTTATTTATAATCCATTTTTAATTATGAATATTGGGCTACAGTTTTCATATATTGGCACAATTGGAATTTTATTTTTTCATAATAATGTTCTTAAGTTTTTAAAAGATATAAAGATAAGAAATAAAAAATGGAAATATAAAATTAGTCCAAAGTTGACAAAAGTTACAGATAGAGTAAAAGAAATTTTGGCTGTTACCATATCTGCGCAAATAGCAATAATGCCTATTATGATATATCATTTTAATGTGTTCGGAATGTATTTTTTTCTTACAAATTTGATAGTAAGTGTAATTATAGGTCCAATTATAATATTAGGATTGGCAACGATTACATCCTATATAATTATCCCACAGATTGCAAAAATTTTAGCAGTTGGTTTATCACTTTTTATTGAATGTTTAATTTTTATTTCAAATATAGGAGAGTTACCATATTCTAAAATTTATATGAAAACACCTTCAATACTTCAAATTATTATGTATTATATAACAATTGTTATTTTGAACATTTGTTACGAAATATATAATTCAAAGAAAATAAGCACTACTCGGAAGGCGAGCAAGAAATTTAATTGCGTTATTTAAATATAAATTTAGACAAAACAGAAAGAAATATATATCAATAGTGTTAATTCCAATAATAATTTTTTCAATATTTAAATTTATTCCTAAAGATTTGAAAATTCATTTTGTAGATGTTGGGCAAGGCGATTGCACATTTATAGAAACCCCATATGGGAAAACAATATTAATAGACGGCGGGGGAAGTAGCTCAAAAGATTTTGATGTTGGTAAGAGTACGTTGCTTCCTTATGTTCTGGATAGGGGATATACAAATATTGATTATGTTTTTATAAGCCATTTTGACCAGGATCACGTGCGGTCGGAATTTTAACTATTATGCAAGAGATTAAAGTGAATAATGTGATAATAGGTAAGCAATTTGAAAATTCTGCTAATTATAATGAATTTCTAAAATTAGTAAAAGAACGAAATATAAAAGTACATGCAGTAGAGGCAGGACAAACAATAAAGATAGAGAATAACTTGTATTTTGTTGTGTTGTGGCCAAGTTCAAAACAAGTGATTAGTGAAAATGGTATTAATAATAATTCTTTGGTTTGCAAAATGATGTATCAGAAGTTTTCTATGTTGTTTACTGGAGATATAGAAGAATGCGCTGAGAAGGCTATTGTAGAGAAATATAAGGGGAATAATGTATTGCAATCTGCTATATTAAAAGTTGCACATCATCGGTTCTAAATCTTCTACTACAAATGAGTTTCTAGAAGCAGTAAAACCGAAAATAGCGGTAATTGGGGTGGGAGAGAATAATTTGTTTAATCATCCAGCTGAAATAACATTAGAGAATTTAGAAAAGAGAAAATCTTCAATTTATAGGACTGATAAAAATGGAGAGATAACGATAAAACTAAATACAAAAGGAAAAATTTGGCTAAATAAAATGATAAATTGAAATAGCTTAGTAAAAAATAGGAAAGAACAAAAATAAAAAGGAGATTGAAAATATGAGTTATAAAATTATAGAAAATGAATTATTACCAATATATGAAAACGATAAAAAAGAAAAATTAGTGAATGCAAGAGAGCTACATAGTACAATGAAAGTAGGAAGAGATTTTACAAATTGGATAAAAGATAGAATAAAAAAATATGATTTTATTCAAAACGAAGACTATATTTTAACGCTCGCCAAAATTGGCGAACGTCAAAATGTCATTAAGCATGAATACTATTTGACGATAAATATGGCAAAAGAAATAGCAATGGTAGAAAATAACGAAATGGGAAGAAAAATAAGAAAATATTTTATCGAAATTGAGAAAAGATATAAAACAATAGTAGAGACACCTAAAAATATATTTGACTTTATGAGATTAGCAATTGACCAAATTGAAGCAAATGAAAAAGAAATTCAAAATATAAGATTGTTATCTGAAAATAATTCGAAAGAAATAGAAAAAATTCAGTCAAAAATAGATGTAACAATTAAGAAAGAATATTGTCTAGTTTCAGAATATAAACATTATTATGAAGATATGTATATAGCAATTGTACCAGACATAAGCAAAGGCAAAAATTTTTGGCAAATATATTATAAACCAATTGCAGTAGAAAATATAATAAAGTGGTTTAATGAAAATAAAGAAAAGATAGAATATAAAATTATTTATCAGAGAAATACTAAAAATGGAATAAAGGGAGAAACAAAAGAAAAAGGTTATAAGATTGATAATATTTGTTATAAAATAAAAATTGGATAAATTTAACAAAATCCGTAAATAATAAAACAAAAGAATATACGGAGGCGTTAAAAATGAATAAAACAATAATAACCCTAATAACAATAATAGTAATAATATCAGCAATAATAACAGGAATACTAATATACAAACCAAAAGAAAACGAACAAGAAGAAACCAACATAAAAGAAATAGCCCAAGAAGAAATACTAGACGAATGCACAGACGAATACGAACAAGAACAAAAACAAGCAACAGCAACAAACTCAGGCGAAGAAAAAATTTCACCAAAGGCATCAATAACCCTAAAAACATATTACCAACAATGCGGTCACACATCAAGCGAATACAAAACAGTGCCAGAAGAATTAGTAAACAAAACACGAAACGAATTAGAAGAATTATATACAGGTTGGGATGTACAAAAATTTACAGATACAGATATAGTACTAGAAAAAGAAGAGGTTGGTAGCTGTGGAGAGCATTATATAGTAAGAGACAAAGAAGGAAAAGTTGTTATATATGAAATACAAGATGACGAAAGTAAAAAAGAATATGAAGAGACTGATATTTATACAGAGTATTTAACAGAAACTGATAAGAACAATATTCAAAAAGGAATATATGTTAATGGAAAACAAAATTTAAATCAATTAATTGAAGATTTTGAGTAAAAATAGAGACGATATATAATAAATTTTATATATCGTCTTTTAAACAATTTTATTTCTTTTTCTTTTCTTTTTTATCAACAGTAACTTCTTTCTTTAAATCTTGTTTATCAATAAAGCCCTTTTGGTACAAATCTTTAACATACATAACAAGAGCAAAAACAGTAGTAACAAGAGCTAAGCAATACAAATAAAAATCAATTTGTTGCCAAGCGCCAGTTAAATCAAACTGTTTCAATAGTAAAGAACAAACAATAGCTATATAAAATAATACAGTTGCAAGTTTTCCATACCATTTACTATAAACAACAACATCTTTTCCATAAAGGAAAGAAGCACCAACAATCATAATAAATTCTTTTAGTAAAACAATTATTAAAATCCAAATTGGAATAATATTAGTAATAGTTAAAGAAGTAAGTGTACATATTTGAGTTAGTTTATCAGCTAATGGATCCATCAATTTTCCAAAGTTTGATACTAAATTAAATTTTCTTGCAATAAATCCGTCAGCAATATCAGTAATTCCAGACAATGTGAATATCACAAAAGCTAATATATAATTTCCAGTAAAGATGTGCAATACTATAAAAGGTATTAATAATAATCTTACTATTGTAAGTGCATTTGGTATATGTTTTAACATAATTTTCTCCTATTTTACTTCAAATTTTAATTTATCATTTTCTACTTCAACTTCTACATTTTGACCGTCTGTAAGTTCACCTTTCAAAATCATTTCTGCTAATTCATCTTCAATATATCTTTGAATAGCTCTTCTTAAAGGTCTTGCACCAAACTTGATATCAGTTCCTTTTTCTAAGATATAATCTTTGGCACTAGGAGATATATTCATTGTAATATCTTTATCTCTTAATACTTTGAATGTATCATTTAACATTAAATCAACAATTTCTAAAAGTTGCTCACGAGTTAAAGCATCAAAGCTAATAATTTCATCTATTCTATTTAAAAATTCTGGTCTAAAAACTTCTTTTAAGCTATTCATAATTTTATTTTTGTCAACAGTTTGTTTCCCAAAACCGATTGAGTTTGTATTTGTGTTAGAACCAGCGTTAGATGTCATTATTATAATTGTGTTAGAAAAGCTTACTGTATTTCCTTGGCTATCGGTTAGCTTTCCGTCGTCTAATACTTGCAATAAGATATTGAATACATCAGGGTGAGCTTTCTCAATTTCGTCTAGTAATATTATTGAATATGGTTTTCTTTTAACTTTATCTGTTAATTGACCAGCTTCATCATAACCAACATAACCTGGGGGAGCGCCTATCAATTTAGATGTAGAGTGACTTTCCATATATTCTGACATATCAATTCTTATAATTGAATCTTCATTTCCAAACATTTCATAAGCTAAACTTTTTGCAAGCTCTGTTTTACCTACGCCAGTAGGACCAACAAATATAAATGAAGGTGGTCTTTTTGTGCTTTTTAGTCCTGCACGGTTTCTTCTTATTGCTCTTGCAACACTGTTAACAGCTTCATTTTGACCAACAATTCTTTTATGTAGGTTAGTTTCTAAGTTTAATAATTTTTGTGTTTCAGCTTCAGTTATTTTTTTAACTGGAATTTTAGTCCAACTTTCAATAACATTTGCAATATCTTGAATTGTTAGTTGTCTTGGCTTCATTTTGCTGTTTAATTTATCAATTTCTTCTATTAGTTGACATTCACGTGTTTTTAGATTTGCAGCTTTTTGATAATCTTCAGTAGAGTCTGCTGCAACAACTTCTTCTTTTTCATTTTGAACTTGAACTAGTTCTTGTTTTAACATTTCTAATTTGAATAGTTCTTTGTTTTCCAAATTAATTCTAGAGCAAGCTTCATCTAAAATATCAATTGCTTTGTCTGGTAAAAATCTATCATGAATGTATTTTTCAGACATAATAACTGCCTGACGAATAACATCAGAAGAAATTTTTACTTTGTGATATTCTTCATAATACTTTTTAATTCCGTCCAAGATACTAATAGAATCTTCAACATTTGGTTCTTCAACTAAAACTTGTTGAAATCTTCTTTCTAATGCAGAGTCTTTTTCAATATATTTTCTATATTCTTTTAAAGTTGTAGTACCAATTAGCTGAATTTCGCCATTAGATAGGGCAGGTTTTAGGATATTTGCTGCATTCATAGAATGTTCGCCATCTCCTGCGCCGATGATGTTGTGTATTTCGTCAATAACTAAAATGATGTTTCCAAATTCTTTGCATTCATCAATTATACCTTTCATTCTTGATTCGAATTGACCTCTAAATTGAGTTCCTGCTATAACGGCTGTCATATCTAATAAATAAACTTCTTTATTTAAAAGTTTTGCAGGTACATTTTGTTTTGCAATTCTAATTGCTAAGCCTTGGGCGATTGCAGTTTTTCCAACTCCTGGTTCACCAATTAGGCAAGGATTATTTTTAGAACGTCTATTTAAAATTTGTACTATTCTTTGAATTTCTTTTTCTCTTCCAATTATCATATCTAATTGATTATTTTTTGCTTTTTCTGTTAAATTTGTTCCAAAAGTATCTAAGAATTTTTTCTTTTTGTTTGTTTTTTTATTTTTCTTTTTTTCAACTTTTACTTTTTTTCTACTGCTAGAAGTTTCCTCTTGCTCGGCATCGGCTTTAGGACTAAACATATTTGAAAAGATAGAGCCAAGTGGAATTGCTGCTCCTGTTATTTTTGGGTCACCGTTTTCATCTGTGATTTCTGGATTTTCAAATGTGATTGCTCCTTCGATATTTTCTATGTCTTCTAAGTTGATGTTTTCTGCTAAATCTTTGAACATTGTTTCTAGTTGTTTTGTCATATTGCCTATATCAGGTATTTCTTTTGCCATTACGTCATGTTGTTCTGATATTACTTCTGCTGGATTTATGCCTTTTTTTTGAGCACAATCAGCACAATATCCTTCGATTGATTCTTTTCCATTTTCTATTTTTTTATAAAAAAGTATTGCTGGTTTTTTATTACATTCTGAACATAACATACTTTAAATTCCTCATTTCTAATTAAAATATTAACTCATAGTATAATATCGCAAAATTGCGAAATAGTCAATATTTTGAGCCAATATTAACACAAAAATATTGATAAAATAAGTAAAAAATGTTATAATATAGAAAATTGAAAAAAGAGGATTAATTATGAATGTAAAATTACCAAATCAATTCAAAATAAGTAAAAAAAGTTTAACAATATATATATCAATAATATCAGTATGTGTAATAGCTGTAATAATAGCATTTTACGTACAATTTTATGCAAGAATTGAAATCGCATCATTAATAGGAATAACAACAAAAGAAAGAAAATTTGGAAATAAAACAGAAGAACAAATAGAAGAAATAAAAGCAGGATTTACCGAAATTTTCAACAACAACTTAGACAGCGAAGAAGTAGATTATACAAACAAAAAGCAAGATGCAAGTAGAGAATTAGTATACACAAAATACAATGAAAAAGAAACAAAACCAAGCAATTATGATATGAATGTGCAAATTCCATACATAAACATCAGAAGTGAAATAGTAAATAAATATAATCAAGAAATTGAAGATATATTTGCAGAAACAGCAAGAAAAGTACTAGAAACAGAAAACAGAGATATTATATACACGGTAGAATATGTATCAAATGTCCATGACGGAATTTTATCACTTGTAATAAAGTCAAATATAAAAGAAGGAACAAATGCGCAAAGAGTAATAATTCAAACATATAACTACGATTTAAGAAATAACAAAGAAATCAGTTTAGACGAAACACTTAGAATTAAGCAACTAGAAAGAAATGAAGTTAAAGACACAATAAAAAAAGAAGTAGAATTAGAGCATCAAAAAGCGCAAGACTTAAAAGATTTAGGATATTCTATATATAATAGAAATCCAGCAAGTAACATATACAATATAGAAAATTCAAAAGAATATTACGTAACAAATGATACTTTATATGTAATATATGCTTATGGAAATGAAAATTTAACAAGTGAAATGGACTTAATAATATTTTAATAAAATACGTAAAAGAGAAGCCTTTAGAGCTTCTCTTTTTGAAAATAAAAGGGGATGTTTTTTATTTCAAGTAAGTCAAATTCTTTACTTGACTAAATGTATTTTAACAATTAATTTTGTCCATTGTGTGAACTAAGAGTGAAATTATGGTTGTTCACCTAGAACTATAGTTAAGTCTTTTTCAGAGCCATCACGATTAACTTTAATTTTTAACTCTTCACCAATTTTATGAGTATTTTTAATTTCATTTAATTCATCCATTTTTGTAATTTTCTTACCTTCAGCTTCAATAATAACATCACCAGGTTTTAATCCAGCCTTTTCAGCAGCAGAAAAATCTTCAACAGTTTTTACATAAACACCTAGAACTAAATTATAAGCTTTAGCTGTTTGTTCATTTAAATCTAAACCAGAAATTCCAATATAAGGTCTTTTTACTTTGCTATATTGAATTAATTGAGATGTAATATCTGTTGTTGAGTTAATTGGAATAGCAAATCCCATACCTTCAATTCCTGTTCCTGACAATTTTAAAGTATTTATACCAATAACTTTTCCTTGGCTATTAACCAATGCACCACCACTGTTTCCAGAGTTTATAGCAGCATCTGTTTGGATTAACTTGAAAGTTTTACCGTCAGAATCAGTTACTTCTCTATTAACAGCGCTTACAACACCACATGTTATGCTACTTTGCATGCCTAGTGGATTTCCAACAGCCATAGCAAATTCTCCAACTTTTATGCTATCAGAATCTGCGAACTCTGCCTTAGAAAGACCAGTCTTTTCAATTTTTATAACAGCTAAATCTGTTTGTTCATCTTTTCCAATAATTTTAGCTTCATATTCAGTTTCATCATTAAATAGAGTAACAGTTACTTTGGTTGCGTCTGAAACTTCGTAGTAAGATTCAGAAGATGATGTTGCAACTATGTGGTTATTTGTTAAAATATATCCGTCATCACTTATGATTATTCCCGAACCTGTTGCAGTTGCTGTTGAACTTTGTGTTTGTCTACCAAACATAGAAATTAGTGAATTTACATTATATTCAACTTTTATACCTACAATTGATGGCAACACTTTATTTGCAGCGTAAATAGATGTGTCTGAGTAATTTGATAATGATATTTGTGTAACATATCCATTATTTGTTGAGTTTTGTGCGCCTGAAGAATTGCTTGTAGAATTTGTATTTAATAATTTTTCTTTTATTGTTGGTACACTAAAACATACTCCTAACACTAGAGAACAACCAAGTACACCGCTTACAAATGGTAGGAAAAATCCTTTTCCAAATCCTGTTTTTGCTTTTGGGTGATTATTCATTTCGTATGCTGTTTTGTATGTTGTTGGGTTTTGAACTGTTTTGAATGTGTTTGTTTTTTCTTGATTTTTGTTTTCGTTTTCTTCCATGTTTTGACCTCCTAATATTTCAGATATTATTATAATATCCTAATGTAGTATTATAATACAATATATTTGTGAAAGTTTTGTGAAAAAATTATAAAAACTTTTACAAAAATTCTATTGAAAAAAAATGGCTAAAAATGTATAATAAACAAAAAGAAAAAAGGATGATAAAAATGAAGAAAAACAAAGGCGTAACACTAATAAGTTTAATGATAACAGTAATAGTACTACTAATAATAGCAGGAATAACAGTATATACAGGAAAAGACGTATTAAAAAAAGCACAACTAGAAGAACTAAGAACAAACATGTTAATGGTACAAGCAAAAGCAAAAGAATATGTAGAACTAGCAAACTTCAAAATGGGAATAAACCCAACAGCAGAAAAAAAAGCACAAGTAAGACAAGAAATATATGAAGGAGAAGCAAAACTACAAAAAGCTACAGGAACATCAGTACCAACAGGAATAACAATAACAGACAACATGTACAAAGTAACAGAAGAAACATTAAAAGAATGGGGACTTACAAAAATTCAAACAAGTACAAAAGACACATACCTAATAAATTTTGATGACACAAATGCAACAGTAGAAATATATAATACAAAAGGAATAAATGGAAAATATTCTCTAACAGAAATAGATGCAATGGAATAAAGAAGGAATAAAAATGAAAGAAAAAGAACTAGAAAGACTAACAAAATTAAAGGAAATAGAAAAAGATTTGTACAACAAAGGATTTAAAAACATATGTGGAATAGATGAAGCAGGAAGAGGGCCACTAGCAGGGCCAGTTGTAATAGCAGGAGTAATAATGCCACAAGACTCAATGATAGAAGGAGTAAATGACTCTAAAAAAGTATCTGAAAAAAAGAGAGAAAAATTATATGACCAAATAATAGAAGAAGCAATTAGCTACTCAGTAGCAATAATAGGGCAAGACGTAATAGACGACATCAACATATTAAATGCAACAAAAGCAGGAGTAACAGAAGTAGTTGACGGATTAGACGTAAAGCCAGACTTAATTGTAGTTGATGCATTAACAGGAATAAACACAAGAGGAATTCCATATGAACCAATAATAAAAGGTGACGCAAAATGCTATAACATTGCAGCAGCATCAATTTTAGCAAAAGTAACAAGGGATAGAATAATGAGACAATGGGACGAAATATATCCACAATATGGATTTGTTGCACATAAAGGATATGGAACAGCAAAACATATTGAAGCAATTAAAGAATGTGGATTATGCCCAATACATAGAAGAAGCTTTACAAAAAAATTTGTATAAAATATATGCTGATATTTCAATTATAATCCTGAAAAATATGAAAGGGGAAACTAGCCTATGACAATATTAGATATCATTGAAAAGAAAAGAGACAAACAAGAATTAAGCAAAGAGGAAATAGAATATTTTATAAAAGGATATACAGAAGGGACAATAGCAGACTATCAAGCAGCAGCACTAGTAATGGCAATATTTATAAACGGAATGACAAAAGAAGAAACAACAAACTTGACATTATCAATGGCAAACTCAGGAGAAATACTTGATGTTTTTGGGGACGGAGCAAAAAAACATCAAAAAATAATCGTAGACAAACATTCAACAGGTGGAGTTGGAGATAAAGTATCATTAATACTACTACCACTAGTTGCATCATGTGGAGTACCAGTTGCAAAAATGTCAGGAAGAGGATTAGGTTTCACAGGAGGTACAGTTGACAAACTAGAAGCAATACCAGGGTACAAAACAGGAATAGATATCAACAGTTTTATACAAAATGTGGAAAACATAGGAATAAGTATGATTTCGCAGACTTTAAACTTAGCTCCAGCAGACAAAAAGATATATGCGCTAAGAGATAGTATATCTTGTGTGGAAAGTATACCATTAATTGCATCAAGTATAATGAGCAAAAAAATAGCAAGTGGTGCAAATAAAATAGTATTAGATGTAACAGTTGGAAGCGGGGCATTTATGAAAGACATCGAACAAGCAAGTCAACTTGCAAAAGCAATGATAGAAATAGGAGAATTAGCAAACCGTGAAACAGTATGTGTTTTAACGAATATGGAGGAGCCACTAGGATATGCAGTGGGAAACACATTAGAAATAAAAGAAGCTGTGGAAGCGCTAAAAGGAAATATTCCAGAAGATGTAAAACAAGTAGTACTAGAGCTAGGAGCATATATGATAAAACTAGCAAATGTAGTGAATACAATTGAAGAAGCAAAAGAATTATTAATAGAAAAATTACAAAGTGGAGAAGCATTCAACAAATTTATAGAGCTAGTACAAAACCAAGGCGGAGACATATCATATATAACAGATTTAGAAAAATTTGAAAAAGCAAAATACATAGAACCAGTATATAGCCAAAAATCAGGATATATACAAAAAATAAATGCAGAAACAATAGGAAAACTAGCATGTAGTTTAGGGGCAGGAAGAATTAGAAAAGAAGACAAAATAGACATGGCAGTGGGAATAATATTAAATAAAAAAGTGGGAAATTACGTAGAAGAAGGCGATTGCTTAGGATATATTCATACAAACAATGAAAATACATTACAAGAAGCAAAATCGAAGATGATAGAAACAATCAAAATAGACAAACAAGAAAAAGAACCAATTAAAACAATATTAAAAATAATTTCTTAGAAAGTTATGGAAAACACAACAAAATAATTGAAAAAAATTTAAAATATGCTATAATATTTACAGTGATATATATAGATGTGTCCCAGATGGACAAAAATGTCCATTAGGGACGTTTCCAAATGGACATTTTTGTCCAAAAAGAAACGTCCCCATTGGACACTGGATATAGAAAGGAAGAAGAATAATGAAGAAAAGAGTAGAGAAAAAACAAAAATATGATAAAGGACAAATATTTGTAAAAGTAATGGCAGGATTTTTAGCACTATTAATGTTAGTAGGAACAATATCAACACTTATATTCGCACTAATCTAAAGAAAAATAAGGAGAAATAAATGATAACAAATTTTGGAATGAATTGGGAGAGTTTTTATAACGATAATATAGGAGCATATATTAAATCGTTGCAATCTAACCCATTTGAATTAGTAACTCTAATAATAGACATATCAATAGTTGTATTTTTAGTATATTGCTTTTTTAGAATTGTAAAAGGTTCAAGAGCATGGCAATTGATTAAGGGGATAGCCTTATTAATAGTTGCAACATGGGTAAGTGGACTATTTAACTTAAAAATATTAAACTGGATTTTAACAGGAATAATGAATTGGGGAGTGATTGCAATTATTGTAATCTTCCAACCAGAGTTAAGACGTGCATTAGAACAATTAGGAACAAATAAGATAACTCAGTTCTTTGGAATTGATAAAGATTTGTCAACAAGAACTAAAGAGGATATATACAAAGTAGTAATTGCAGCAACTGAACTTTCAAAAACTAAAACAGGTGCATTAATTGTATTAGAAAGAGATATAAAAATACAAGATATAGTAAATACAGGAATACCTATGAATGCTGAAGTTTCTCCACAATTATTAGTAAATATATTTGAGCCTAAAACACCTTTGCACGACGGTGCAGTAGTAATATCTGGAAATAAGATTGCAGCCGCAGCATGTGTATTACCTTTAGCAGATGATAATGATATTTCTAAAGAATTAGGAACAAGACATAGAGCAGCAATTGGAATTTCAAAAGAATCTGATAGCTTAGTAGTTGTAGTATCAGAGGAAACTGGAAAAATATCAGTTGCAAAAGACGGCACATTAATTGCAGATGTTAGGGAAGATGTTTTGAAAAAAATATTAATAAGCAATATCGTAACTAAAAGATTTGCATCAGAGAAAAAGGAAAGAAAAAATAGATTAAAAGAGCTTAAGGACAAAATAAGTAAAAATAAAGAAAAGGAAAAAGTTGAAAAATAGACCAAAGAAAGTTGCTTGAATGCAACTTTTTTAAATAGCGATGTTTTTGGGGACGGAGCAAAAAAACATCAATTTGTGGTAAATGGAGATTAATATGAGAAATATAAAATTAACAATAGAATATGATGGAAAAGATTTTAATGGTTGGCAAAAGCAACCAGATAAGTTAAATATACAAGGAACAATAGAGAAAGCAATAGAACAAATTACAGGAGAAATAGTAGACTTAAACGCATCAGGAAGGACTGATAGAGGAGTACATGCCTTTCGGACAAGTTGCAAATTTTAAAACAAATTCAAATTTACCTATTGAAAAATTTCCAATAGCGTTAAACAGCAATTTAAAGAAGTCAATTAGAATAAAACAAGCTGAAGAAGTTGAGGAAAATTTTCATAGTAGGCTTAGTTGCAAAAGAAAAACATATAGGTATGTTATAAATAATTCCCAATATGGTACAGCAATTTATAGAAATTTAGAAACCCATATACCTATGAAACTTGATGTAGAAAAAATGCAAGAAGCGGTAAAATATTTTGTTGGAGAGCATGACTTTAAGGCTTTTAAAGCAAGTGGAACAAGTAGCAAAAGCAGTGTAAGAACAATTTATGATGCAAAAGTAATTGAAATGCCAGATGAAAGAATTTTCATAGAACTTACAGGAAATGGCTTTTTATATAATATGGTAAGAATAATTTCAGGAACTTTAGTTGAAGTTGGAATGGGAAAAATAGAACCAATAGAAATTGAAAACATAATAAAATCAGAAAAAAGAGAAAATGCAGGAAAAACATTGCCACCACAAGGACTTTATTTAGTAAAGGTAGAATATTGTTAACACAAAATACAACAAAAAAGCATAAAATATAGTAAAAAACAAAGGAGAGAAAGCATATGAACATATTACTTATATTTTTTGCTTTACCTATAGCGACAATAATAATATCAATAGCATTACAAAAAATTTTAAAATGTCCACCATTAGTAGCAGCAGTTATATTTGCAATATTCTTAATTGTCACTTTTGCAATAAATAACATAAATTTCTTAGTTGCAGCAATAGTATATGCAATAATTGCATTTATTACAGCAGCAATTGTATGCCTTATTTGCAGATTAATAGAGCGATTCTGCGATAATGACAATGATAATTGTGGCTGTGGAAGAAGCGGTTGTGGTTGTAGAAGAAATAGAAGATGTAATTGCCAAAGAGATAGAGATAATTCAAATGACTTGCTTACAATAAGTAGCAATTGCGGAAATTCTAATAATGGTGATTTGATTACAATATCAAGTAATGGCTGTAATGGAGTAAATAATGATTTATTGACTATTAGTTCTAATTGTTCAAATAGAAATAATAATTGTGACTGCGATAATGACAATGATAATTCGAACTGTGGTTGTGGTTGCAATAGGAGAAATGGCGTGACAGCTAGAGTGAATGTAATTCCAAATACTAATAGTTGTGGTCAAATTTCTGGTTGTTATAGAAGAAGATAAATAAAAATTAGATAGAGTTTGAGTCATTAATTATAATGGCTCTTTACTTTTTTGGAAAAATATGTTATTATATAAAAATAGGAAAAGGAGAAAGAAATGTTAGAAGTAATTGAAGAAGCAGTGATTGATAGTATAAAAATACTACCATTTTTATTTATAACATATTTAATAATGGAATACATAGAACACAAAACAAGCGAAAAATCAAAAGATATGATAAAAAAATCAGGAAAAATTCGGACCTTTAATAGGTAGTATATTGGGAATATTTCCACAATGCGGATTTTCAGTTTCAGCAACAAACCTATATGCAGCAAGAGTGATAACGCTAGGAACACTAATTGCAGTATATCTATCAACATCAGATGAAATGCTACCAATTTTTATATCAGAAGCAGTGCCAATAACTACAATATTAAAAATATTAGGAATTAAATTAATTATTGGTATGATAGCAGGTTTCGTAATTGATTTTGTATTAAGAATAAAAAATAAGGACAAGCAGGAACAAAATAAAATAGTAGACTTATGCGAAAAAGAGCATTGCCACTGTGACCACGGCATTATAAAATCATCATTAAAACATACTTTAAATATATTTATTTTTATATTACTTGTTACATTAATTATAAATATAGCAATGTATTTTATAGGGGAAGAAGCAATTGCAGGAGCTTTAAGTGGTATACCTTTGTTAGGACCAGTGATTGCAGGAATTATAGGATTAATTCCAAATTGTGCAGCTTCTGTTATTTTAACTCAATTGTATTTGGAAAATGTAATAAATGCGGCCACCATGATTTCAGGTTTGTTAGTTGGCGCAGGTGTTGGTTTACTTGTTTTGTTTAGAACTAATAAAGGCTTAAAGGAAAATTTGAAGATTACAGGTTTGCTATATGGAATAGGGGTTATTTCAGGAATTGTAATTGAATTAGTTGGTATTGTATTTTAATGAATAATACTATGAAAAAGATTAGGTGTTTAACATCTGATCTTTTTGGCTTTTAAAACTACATACATAAAAAACAAGTAAAGTATAAACTGTTGACGTAATTCCTTTGCGAGAGATAAAATAATATAAAACAAAAGATAGAAAGGAATGAAATTTATATGAAATTCAGCAATAACAACAAAGCTATAACATTAATAGCGCTAGTAATAACAATAATTGTACTTTTAATATTGGCAGGAGTAGCAATAAGCACACTAACAGGAGATAATGGGATATTAAGAAAAGCAGTACAAGCAAAAGAAGAAACAGTACTGGCTGGTGAAATAGAACAATTACAATTATTAGTGCTAGAAGATAAGAAAATAGGAAAAGAATTAAAACAAATATATTTTAATTCAGCAGAAGATACAACAAGCATATACGATACAGAAACAGGAGAAACATATGCAGGCAATTGGTATTATATAACGCCAGAAAATGCACAAGAAATAACTTTGAAAAATTCGTATATTGTAAATTATGAAACTGGAGATGTTGTGAGTTATGAAGAAGGAAAACATAGAATAGTAGACAACAATTTGCTATGTATAAAAGAAGGTTTAGTTTATACAATAGATGCTAAAAATAGGTCAACAGGAGATAATTGGGGAGATGCAATTCTACATAACTTTAATACAGATGATGAAAATAGTGGCTGGACAGAAAATTCATTGAGTTTTGACGGTGTTGATGATGGAATTGAAGTTCCTGATAAATCTGATTATAGTAATGGGATTACAATAGAAATGTATTTGAAACTAAGGGGACAAACAGAAAATCAGGTGGCACAAATATTAATGATGAAAAGAACAAATACAGCTAATGGATTTTTCCTTATGATGGGTAATGTTAGTAAGAGCGAACAAAGCATGTCAAATTTGTATAGAATTGTTTCTATAGATATAGGAGGAGTTTCAGAAAGATTTATTACAAATACATTTATTGAAGAGAATGTGCCGATATATATATCATATACATATAATCCAAATGCTAAAGATGATAATGGTGTACTATATATAAATGGTGAGAAAACAGAGACAACAAATTTAGGGAATGTAGAAAATATTATGGAAGTGCAGAATACGAATATTCAAATTGGCTCAGATGTTTATATAACAAATGATGATGGTAAAGATAATAGATATCCTTTTAAAGGAGAGATATATGCTGCAAGAGTGTATAATAGGCCACTTACAGAACAAGAAGTAAAATATAATTATATGAATACAGTAAATAACTAGGGAGGATGAATAGTTTTCTCTTTTTAATCAGTAAAACATAAAATGTCGAATTTTGTTGATGAAAAATTGGAAAAAATTAAATAAAAATATTGAAAAAGTATATAAAACCTGTTATATTAATAATGCACAGATGATATATACTTTTTTAGTATTAAAAGCATTAGAATATTTTTATAAATGCTAAAATCCGTATTCATTCAAAATTAAATTCGAATACTTTTTTAATCGAAATTAAAACTCAAAAAAAGAAATAAAAACAAGAAAAAAGGTGATAAGAAAAGAAAAATAAAAAAACAAGCATTAATTTACCAATGAAGAAACATTGACAAAGGAATAAAAATACATTAAAATGAAAGTGAGGAGATAAATAATGTATTTATTTACATACGATGAATATT
>CASSLW010000022.1 GCA_949443285.1 uncultured Clostridia bacterium | reverse complement strand
TATGTGTGCCTTAGAGCGAAGCGAGAAAGGAATGGATTATTTTATGGAAGAAAATTTAAAAGAAAGATTATTCAAACCAACAAAAACAGGTTGGGAAAGAGCAGATGAAAGAGAAAGAGAAGCAATTTTTAACTTATCAAAAAAATATATGAACTTTTTAAATGTAGCAAAAACAGAAAGAGAATTTATAAAACAAGCTAGAAAAATGGCAGATGAAAACGGATACAGAGATATTATAGAATTTGAAAGTTTAAAACCAGGAGATAAAGTATACTTTGTAAATCGAGACAAAAGTATGTATTTAGCAATAATAGGAGAAAAACCAATAGAAGATGGACTACATATAATAGGTTCACACGTAGATTCTCCAAGACTAGATTTAAAGCCAAACCCATTATATGAAGATACAGGATTAGCATATTTCAAAACACATTATTATGGCGGAATAAAGAAATATCAATGGACAACAATACCTCTTAGTATGCATGGAGTTATTGTAAAAACAAATGGGGAAAAAGTAGAAATAAATATAGGGGAAGATGAAAATGACCCAATATTTACTATAACAGATTTATTGCCACATTTAGCACAAGAGCAAATGGAGAAAAAGTTAAAAAATGGAGTAGAAGGGGAGAATTTAAACCTATTAATAGGAAGCATCCCATATAAAGATGAAAAAGTCTCAGAAAAAGTCAAACTAAATATACTAAATATATTAAACCAAAAATATGGAATAACAGAAATTGACTTTACAAGTTCAGAAATCGAATTAGTACCAGCATTTAAAGCAAGAAGTTTAGGATTTGACGGAAGTATGGTTGCAGCATATGGTCAAGATGACAAAGTATGTGCATATACGTCACTACATGCAATGATGGAACTAGAAAATGTAAAAAATACAGCTGTATGTATTTTATCTGACAAAGAAGAAATAGGAAGCATGGGAAATACCGGAATGGAATCACATATGTTTGATTTCTTTATATCAGAAATTCTAAACAAACTAGGTGTAAATAAACCAAACTTATTAGATAGAGTATTTTGTTTCTCAAAAATGCTATCATCAGATGTTGATGCAGGATTTGACCCACTTTATGCATCTGTATCTGACAAATACAATGCAGGATTTATAGGAAAAGGAATAAGCCTTAACAAATACACAGGTTCAAGGGGAAAATCAGAAGCATCAGACGCAAATGCAGAATATGTAGCTTGGGTGAGAAATGTATTAGAGAAAAATGGAATTGATTATCAAGTAGCAGAACTTGGAAAAGTTGATATTGGTGGTGGAGGAACAATAGCCTACATCATAGCTAACAAAGGGGCAGATGTAATTGACTGTGGTGTGCCAGTGCTTTCAATGCATGCTCCATATGAAGTTACAAGCAAATATGATGTTTATTCTGCTTACAAAACTTATAAAGCATTTTGGCAAGAATAGAGATAAATGAAAAAGCTGTAGTATCATATGATACTACAGTTTTTTGCGTTTAAAAATTTTCTACTAAATCTATAATAGAAGAAACAAGCAATCTTTTTTCTTCAGATAGATTGTCAATTTTTTCTGATAATTCAACAGATTGTTTGATAGTAGAATTTGTAATAAATTCTTTGTATAACGTATTAGGACTAATTCCTAGAATATTCATATATTTAATTTGTGTTTGAGTTTTAACACCATTATTTCCATTTTCAATTCTTGAAATATATTTTAAAGAAATACCTAATTGCTCAGAAAGTTTTTCTTGTGTAAGCCCAGCCTTTATACGATAATCTCTTAATAATTTACCAAAACTCTTATCAATATTCGATTTAGAAAGAGTACTCATTGTTTACCTCCTCAATATTTTAAGTATTAGTAATAGTATACCAATGGCGATTTGAATAATGAACACATTAATAATATGAAAACATAATGACGAAAAACTTCATATGAATTCCGGAAAAGCTTGGAAAATCATAAATGCAAAAAATACAAAACGATAAACATAGTACACAAATAGTATAACTAAATAAAAAGCTAATATTCAATTTTTGTATTATTTTTTGTTTGTGCTGATTTGAATAATTTGTCGAAATATGATATAATGTAGATAGTTATTAAATTTTTAATGACAATATAGGGGGTGATACAAATGAAAAATAAAATTTTAGAAACTTTATTTTTTGTTATGCTACTAATAGTTATGACTGTAACAACAAGTATAGGATATTCTGACGACTTATTTGAATTTGATTTACCAAGTGATTATGCAAATATATCATATAATGGTATATATGCATTTTCAAACGGAAAAGGAAACAAAGGCATGGTAATTTATACTACGGAAGATAGCAGGATAAAGAAATCTGTATGGGATATAGATAAATCAGATTTAGATGATTTAATTGACCAAACATTTTCAAGAACAGCTATCATTGAAACAGATAGAAAGGCTAAACTGGGAAAGGAAAAAGCTATACATTTAGTTTTAATAGCGGCTGGCAATTATATGGATGTTTACATTTTGGCATCAAATAAATATATTTATATGGTTAGCTTTGTAGGAGAATCAAAATCAGATTTGGATAATGAAGATTATACAATGATTAAGAAATCTTTTAAATTGAAGGATGCTACTACGGATTTTAAGGCACTTTATATTGTTGGAGTTATTGCTGTTATTGCAGTTAGTGCTTTCTTTACGTATAGAAAAAAATTTAGTGCTCCTAAGTTTGAGTCAAGTGATAGTATTGATTATAAGAATTTGACAGAAGATGATTTTAATAAAATGAATTAAATATTTTAACAGGATATGATTAAAAATGATTATAAAAAGGGCTATTCAAAAAAGAAAGCCCTTTTTTAAATCTTTAATACATCTAAATAGATAAATATTCTTTAATAAAGTCTTTATCTATTTTTCTCAAGCTATTATTTAAGTATAATAAGACAACAGGAGATTTTGGCAATTCAATTGGAATATCCACTTCATAAAGTTCTTGGTTTTCTAATTCCTTTTCTACTGCGACTTTTATAACATGTGATATTCCCAATCCCTTTTTGGCAAAACTAATCTTTGTTTCAGTAGCATTTGCATCAATATCAGATTTTATTGAAACTCTGTATATTTTCAACAATTTTATCAACCTTTTATCTGTGCTTGATTTTGCATCTAATATATATTTGAAATGTTCTAAATCTTTTATGTTAGTGATTTTTAAAGGCTTGTTAGATATAAATATATTATCAAGATTTTCTATTTTTTTCTTAATTATCTTCTCATTTGTAATTTCATTTTCGTTATTATCTATTATAAAATTTACTTTATTTTGAGTTAGCATTTCCACCAATTCATTTCTTCTCATTGTGCTAATAAAAGAAAGTTTTAAATCAGAATTATTATTTTTTATATTTTTGATTTTTTCTGTTAAATAAGAAGAAAAAATGTGAGAATATGAGCCTATTTTAATATTATTATTACAATTCGTATTTACTTTATATCTTATTTGTTCAAAATGTGGATGTATATAATCATATAAATCTCGTCCTTCTTCTGTTAATTGAATACCTTTATTGCTGCGATAAAATAACTTTTTGTTTAATTGTAATTCTAAACTGGCGATTTCTTTACTGATGGCAGTAGGTGAAATATTTAATATTCTACTTGCCTCAGAATAACTTTTACAATTAGCGATCCTACAAAAGGTTACTAAAAGTTTTGGGTTTACATCCATACCTTGCATAATTAACACTCCTTCTATTATATAACTTTATTGAATTATAATATATCTTATATAATTTGTACAGAATAAAATAGTTTATGTACGTGAACTAAAAGTTAATGCTGAATATTGTGATTTTTGTTATTCATATAATGAAAAGTAACTGTAAAAAACATCTTTTGTTACTATTGGGAATTTTATTAGAAATGTAATAGCTGTCAAATTTGCAATTTAAGTGAATTCATGATATAATATTGACAGATAACAAAAGAAATGTTACAATTCTGTTACGCAATATTTAAAGTTGTGTTACATCGCTAAGAGATATTGACTAGTTAAAATACTTGTGATAAAAATATAAATAATGAGTATAATAAAAATAAGGAGCAAAGCTCCTTACTGATTAGAAGTACTAATCTAAATCATCGTTTGTGAAGTTTGTGTTTGCGGCGCTTACTTCACTTTTTTTATTTTCAATAGGAACAAAAGAAAGTTGAGCTTCAAAACCTTTGCTAAGCTTAGCTGAGCCAGATTTTAATTGCTTCATAAATTCCGATGCCTTTTCAAATAAAAAACAAAGAGCAAATATGCCAACAATAATTATTAAGATTGTCTCCACGATATCCACCTTCCTTTCTGTAGCAATTAAGTCAAACTTAGTTGCAGAGTATTAACAACAAATTGTCATTATAACAGCTTGTTGCTAATTAATACAACTAAGCTGTCGCGGTGGATATTAAAACGACTATTATTACTATATCAAAAATCATACTATCTAGTCAAGAGTTTCTTTTACATAAAATTACATATTTTTCATTTCCGACACTGTTCGATGATGAGAAATGTATAAATGTAAGCAATGTAAAATGTAGTAAAAAATTTACATTGGGTGCAGTTAATTTTTATAATATTTGACACACTAGACAATAGAAAATATAGGAAGAAAATTGAACAAAAACAAAACCGCTATATTTACTGATATAACGGTTTTTATTATGGTGAGCCAGGAGGGATTCGAACCCCCGACCCCAGGCTTAGAAGGCCTGTGCTCTATCCAACTGAGCTACTGACCCATAACTGAATGACACTAAATATAATAGCACAAAAACAAGCAAGTGTCAATAAAAAAACACAAAAAAATCAAAAAAACACGCAAAACAGTCCAACCAAGCCAAAAACAACAAAAATAACATTAGACAAAACCTCAACAAACTTAGGATTAAACCTATTCCCCAAAAACCTACCAAAAAACAAAGCAATAGAATTACTACCAACCATACCACAAATAGAACCAGCAATCAAAGAAAGCTTAAACTCCGGATACTGCAATCCAAGACCCAAAGAAGCCAAAAAAGTCTTATCACCAAACTCCCCAACAACAATATTAAAAGCAATCAAAAAAACATAATTCAACTTAAGACTAGAAATCTTTTGCAACAAAGAAAACTTAGAACCAGAAGAACTATCTTTTTCTTTCTTAGGAATAAATCCCCAAATACCAAACAAAAGAAAAGACAAATAAGTCAAAATCTCAGCATAAAACTGAAAAGAAACATTTTCAAAAGAAGCAAGTTTGCTACCAAACAAAATAGCCAAGCCGTGACTAAAAAAAGTACCAATAGCAACGCCCAAAAGCACATTCTTTGCTCTAGACTTCGTAGAAAAAGACAAAACCAAAAGTTGAGTTTTATCGCCAAGCTCTGACAAGAAAACCATAAAAAAACTAACCAAAAAAGGATAAACAAAAGCCATAAATCTCCACACTTCTTTCAAAATAATAAGTATTACAAAGTATTCGAAAAATCCAAAAATATGCCAACAGGGACGGACCTTCTTGGCAGATTCCTGCCAAAAAGGTCCGTCCCCAATGGCAGGGTTCCGTAAATAAATGTGAATTTTTTGTGAATTGCTTTACTTTGAAAAAATATAATGATAAACTTGATAAGGATTTAAGCTAAGAGAAATTTTGAAAAGGAGGAAGTTTTTGTGATAGAAGTAAAAAATGTTACAAAAAAGTATGGTAAGTTTGTTGCAGTAGACGACATTAGCTTTGAGATAAAAGAGGGGGAGATTGTTGGGTTACTTGGACCTAATGGTGCTGGTAAGAGTACTACAATGAATATGCTAACAGGTTTTATTGAGCAAACAAGTGGGGAGATAATAATTGATGGTTATGATATGCTAAAAAGGCCTAAGAAAGCGAAGAAAGAGATTGGTTATATGCCAGAGGGTGTGCCACTTTACGCTGATTTGACTGTTAGAGAGTTTGTTAAGTATATGGCAGAGATTAAGGGCATAGATAAAAAAGAGAGAAAACAAAAGGTTGATAAGATAATAGAGCAAACAGGATTAAAGGATGTAGAGAATAAGTTGACAAGAAATTTATCAAGAGGATATAAGCAAAGAGTGAGTATGGCTGGTGCATTAGTTGGAGAGCCAAAGATATTAATTTTGGATGAACCAACGGTTGGACTTGACCCAAAACAAATAACAGAGATTAGAAAGTTAATTAAAGAATTGGGCAAAACACATACGGTTATACTAAGTTCACACATTTTGTCAGAGGTAAGCCAAATATGCAATAAAGTAATAATCATTAATAAAGGTAAAATTGTTGCAATTGATACACCAGAAAACTTAGAAAGTAAGGTTTCTAACAATAATAGTATATATGTAACAGTAGAAGATACAGAGAATAAAATGGAACAAATCAAGGATAAGATTGCAGAAATCAAAACTTTAAAATTGATAAAGACTAATGAAGATGGAACAAAACAATATGAAATTACGTCAAAAGAGGATGCAGATTTAAGAAAAATATTGTTCTCAGAATTAGCAAAAGAAAATATTACAATATTTGAAATGAAAAAAGTTGATTTCAGTTTAGAAGATGCTTTTATGAAATTGATAGAAGGAGGAAAACAATAATGTTAGCAGTTATAAAAAAAGAATTCAAAACTTACTTTTGTTCACCAGTTGGATATGTATTTATAGGTTTGTTTTTGATTATGTTTAGTATATTTTTCTATATAGATGTATTTGCATATAAAAGTACAAATTTTGAATACATATTTTACTCAGGCGCAACAATATTAACATTTATAACACCAATACTTACAATGAGAACAATAGCAGAAGAGAGAAAAACAGGGACAGAGCAAATATTACTAACATCACCAATAAGCATTACAAAAGTGGTGTTAGGTAAATTTATTGCAGCAACATTAATTGTTGTAATAACAGAATTATGCACATTCATGTATTTCGGAATATTAAGCTTTTTTGGAGTACCACATATTACAACAGCATTAGTAACATTGCTAGGATTTTTATTATTAGCAATAAGCTACATATCATTTGGAATACTAGCGTCTAGCATAACAGAAAATCAAATTATAGCAGGTGTAGTTACAATAGGATTTTTCATATTAACATGGTTTTTACCACAATTTAATAGCATATTTAATAATTTTTCACTAATAAATATGTTTTCAAAATTCCCAAGGGGACAAATTGACATAGCAGATACAGTAACTTTTGTAACCTTTACAATTTCTTGTATATTACTAACAATAATTGCTATGCAAAGAAGAAAAAGTGTAAGGTAGAAAGGGGAATGCAAAGTGAAAGAAAAGAAAAAAGAAAATAAAGAGAAAAAGCCAAATAAATTTATTGAAGTATTAAAGAAAAAATGGTTAATTGACGGAACTAAAACAACATTATTAGTACTTTCTATAATATTAATATTTATAGGAATAAACATTTTAATGCAAAAATTAGAATTAACACCAATAGATTTCAGCCAAGAAAAATTATATACATTAACACAAGAAAGTAAAGACAAAGTAAAAGGAATAGAAAAAGATGTACACATCTATTTTGTAGGGTCAACAGATGAAGACTCAAACTTAGAGCTAGCAAAACAATATAAAAACGTTAATGAAAAAATAGTGGCAGAAGCAATAGATATAAATGCAAGACCAGACTTAGCTTCAAAATATGGTATAGAAGATGGCACACAAGGAATTATAGTAGAATGTGGAGAGAATTCAAAAGTGCTAACATCAAATGATTTAGTAACATATGATACAACAACATATGAAACAATCAGTATAGCAGAAGAAAAATTGACAAGTTCAATTTTGACAGTAACATCAAACGAAATACCAAAGGTATATTTCTTAGAAGGATATAGTGAATATAAATTATCAACAAATATGAGATATTTAAGTATGTTCTTAGCTAATGAAGTAAATGAAATAGAAACACTAAATATATTATCAACAGGAAAAGTTCCAGAAGATTGCAAAGTATTAGTAATAACAACTCCCAATAAAGATTTTGACGAAACTGCTACAACAGCAATAAAAGATTATATCAATGCTGGTGGAAATATATTGTGGCTAAATGGAGTAATTGCAGAAAAACAAGATTTGCCAAATGTAAATAGTGTTTTGGAATTGTATGGGGTTAATCCATTTGATGTAGGTATGATATTTGAAACAGATTCTAGCAAAACTGTATCAGGAATGCCTTATGTAATATTCCCAACAGTTGGATCTTCTAATTTAACAAAAACTTTATACAACACATCTGATGTATTGCTAATTAATCCAACAAAAGTTAATATAAATGAAGAGAAATTATCAGACTTAAAAGTTGCAAAAACAGAACTTTTAACAACAGAAGAAACATCTTTCTTTAGAGAAGATTATTCAATCACAGCATCAAGTAAACAAGAAAATGAAGAAGCGGGAAAATTTGTAATAGGAGCAGAGTTAGAAAAAACATTACAAGAAGCAAATGAAGAGACAGGAGAAAAAGCTAAAACATCTAAACTAGTTATAATTGGAGAAAATACATTTGTAACAGACTTTACTTTATCACAAAATTCTCAATCACCAATAATAGCATTAGCTCGTAACAAAGATATGGCATTGAATTCAATTGCATATTTAGCAGAAAGACCAGATGATATAACAGCTAGAAAAAGCACAGGAACAGTAACATATACACCAACAAAAGAACAAGATATAATGGTTCAAGTTGCAATATTTGGAGTACCAACATTAATAATAATTGTAGGTATTGTCGTATGGATAGTTAGAAGAAGAAAAAAATAGAATAAAAATAAATAAAATCCCATAAACTAATATGGGGTTTTTTATTATGAAAAATATTTTTAAAGTTGTGTTTGTAATAATAGGAACATTAATAGGAGCAGGTTTTGCATCAGGCCAAGAGATGTACTTGTTCTTCTTTTCTTACGGAATAGAAGGATTGATAGGAATAGTTGTATCTTGCACATTAATGGGACTAATCATATATAAATCATTATGTTTGATTGACAAATATAATATAAAAACATATAAAGAATTTTTAGAAATATTTATAAAACCGAGACAAAACGAGAATTTTTTCAATTTCAAAAACATTGTAAATATAGGAATAAATATATTTATTTTAGTAACATTTTTTATTATGATAGCAGGATTTGGAGCTTATTTTGAACAAGAACTAGGAATAAATAGTTTAATCGGAAGTATTATACTTGCAAGTTTATGCTTTTTTATATTTATGACGAGTATAAAAGGTGTTGTAAAAGCAAGTGAAATACTTGTGCCAATACTTATAATATTTGTTGTAATGATAGGATTTATGAATATAGTAGAAATTAATTTGCCAGAATTAGACAAATATATAATAAGAACAAACTCGTCAAGTTATTTACTTAGTGCAATTATATATTGCAGTTATAATAGTATTTTGTTATTACCAGTTTTAATAACGTTAAAAGATTATTTGCGAAATAAAAAGCAAATTGGCTCAATTGCTGCAATTTCAACAGTAATTAGCATAGCGCTATCTGTTATCATATTTTTGCTTTTAGTTAGAGTTGATGTTGATATATCAAATTTAGAAATGCCAGCTGTTTATGTGGTTTCACATATGTTTAGAGTATTGAGAATTGCATATGGATTTATTATTTTAGGTTCTATTTTTACTACTGCCATTTCTTTGGGCTCAAGTTTTTTGCAAAACGTGAGCAAAAACAAGAAAAGTTATACACAGATTGCGGTTTTTATGTGCATAACTTCTGTGCTTGTTTCGAAAATTGGCTTTTCTAATCTGATTAATTCTTTTTATCCTATTTTTGGTTATTTGGGAATTGTTCAAATTTTATTTTTAATGTTTAAAAAAGCACATTAACGCAAAAAACAGAATAAATATATAACTGTTGACGTAATTCCTTTTCGGACGATAAAATAATTAAAACAGAAGAGAAGGAGAGATAAGAAAATGCAAAATAAAACAAAAGGAATTACGTTAATAGCATTAGTTATTACAATAATAATATTGCTAATTTTAGCACGGAGTTACAATAGCGACATTAACAGGAGACAATGGAATAATAGGAAAAGCACGGAGAAGCAAAGTTCAAAACAGAATTATCAGTAGTAGCAGAAGAATATGAATTATACTTAACAGAAAGGTTTTCAAAAGATAGAAATTTTGAAGAAGGAGCGTTATATGCAGGAAAAAACGCCCTAATATATGACTCAGTACAAGAAGAAGGGAATATATATACAGTACTAAAAAACTCAAAAAAGAAATATGTAGACAATTTCGAAATAATCAAAGGAGAATTATTTTATTTCTCTCAAAGTGACCAAGAGAAAAAATGGGCACAAGATATAGGAATAAAAGTAAGTCCATATTTGATAATAAATGGAGAATTAATGTCAGCTGATAAAAATCTAGATTTAATGGATGAAGCAACAGGGTCGATAATAATACCACAAAACGTAACTAAAATAGGAAATGGAGCATTTAGAGATGTAGAAGGATTGCGAAGCATAGTAATTCCAGGGACAGTAAAGGAAATAGGAGAACACGCCTTTTCAGGAAATTCAACATTAGAAAATGTAGTGATAGAAGAAGGCGTGGAAAAAATAGGTCCATTTGCTTTCCAAAGTTGTAGCGCATTAAAATCAATAAAAATAGCTGATAGTGTATCATATATAGGAAGCACATGCTTTGGTAGTTGTATAACACTTACAGAAATAAATTTTCCGAAATCATTAAAGACAGTACCATATAGAATGTTAAGCAATTGTGGATCATTAACAGAAATAGATATATCTGAAGGTATCGAAATAATTGAAGGAAATGCTTTTGAATATTGTAACTTAAACAAAGTAAAAATACCGTCAACAGTAACAAGTTTAGATGGTTCAGCATTTGTAAGAAACTATAATCTTACTAATATAGAAATATCACCAAATAATAATAGCTATAAGTTTTCAAATGGATTTTTAATGTCAAAAGACGGTAAATCATTATTATTTATTGTAGGAAACTTAACAGAAATCAATATACCAAACACAGTAGAAACAATCGGAGCAGGCGTTTTTGATAGAACCCCACAAAGAGCAACAGTAAATATTTCAAGAAATGTAAAGAAGATAAGCAGTGTATTTGGTCCTAGTATAACGAAAATAAATGTAGTAGAAGATAATGATTATTTTAAAAGTGATAATGGAAATTTGTATAACAAAGATATGACAATAATAAAAAGATACACTCAGAATGAAACTTCATTTATAATGCCAGATACAGTCAAAGTAATATCTCAATATGCGTTTTCTGATAATGGTAAATTAACACAATTAACATTATCGCGAGATTTAGAAAAAATAGATGTATATGCATTTTATAGAACATCAATAAAAAAGTTAGATATACCAGCAAAAGTTAATTCAATAAATGGTGGAAGTTTTATTGGTCCAAACATAGATTTAGCAATATCAGATGAAAATCCCAATATAAAGACAGAAGATGGAACAATAGTGCTAAGTAAAGACGGAAAAAGATTAATAACGACATCTAAAAACTTAGAAACATACAATATACCAAGTTCAGTTGAAGTTATATGCAGAACAGCATTTTATACTAAAGATAATTTAAAAGAAATAATAATACCTGAAAATGTGAAAACAATAGAGAGTGGTGCTTTTGATAATTCTTCTTTACAGAAGATTGAGATTTCTTCAGGCATTCAGAGTATTGGTAATAGTGCTTTTAGTAGGTGTAATAGTTTGAGAGAAATAATAATTGATAAAAAAGAGAACTCAATTTCAGATGCTCCTTGGAGTTGCCCTTATGGGTTGAGAGCAGTGTTCTGGAAAAGTTGAAAAAATTTGAATAAAGATATTGAAAAAGTATATAAAATCTGTTATATTAATAAATGCGCAGATGATATATACTTTTTTGTAATGTCAAAATCTGTATTATTCATTCAAAATTAAATTCGAATATTTTTTAATCGAAATTGAAACTCAAAAAAGAAGTAAAAATAAGAAAAAAGGTGATAAAAAAGAAAAATAAAAAACAAGAACATGTTTACTAAAAAAGAAATGTTGACAAAAGAGTAAAGATATATTAAAATGAAAGTGAGGATAGATAATGTATTTATTTACATACCAAGATTATTTAAAATACTCAAAAGAAAGAGTATGGAGACTAGAAGAAGAATCAGAAACATATATTTATGATGAAGAACAAGAAAAAATTCATCAATACAAAGATAAAATTTTTAAAGAAATATTAAGCAACAAAAGGGAATTCATAAGATTTATACAGAAATACTTAAAAGGGAACGAATTTGAAAGCTTAACAGAAAATGATGTAGAAAAATATAACAAAGAATTTATAACATCAAAATTTGAGAAAAGAGAGTCAGATAATATATATAAAATTCCAAAATTTAATATGTATATAATTATAGAACATCAAAGCCAAATTGATTATAAAATGCCAGAGAGAATAACAGAATATAGTGTTGAACTAATGAGAGACATAAACAGAAGCAATAAAGGCAGAATAGGAAGTTCAGCAGTTATAGTACCAATAGTGCTGTATACAGGAAATAGGAAGTGGAAGATATTTGAAGAACATAAAGAAATGTATAAATTTGAATTTAAAGTGTTTGAATATGAAAAGTATAATCTAGTAGATATAAATGACTATACGATAAAAGAATTAATAAAAGAAGATACAGGAATGTCAAAAGCATTATTATTTGAAAAGACAAATTCAAAAGAAGAATTAAAAGAAGCAATGAATGAAATATTTAAAAAAGAGTTAACAAAAGAAGAAAAAGAATATATAGCAATGGTACTTAAATATTCAAATAAAGTCAGAAAATTTATACCAAAAGAAAGAGAAAAGTATATTGAAAAATTAGAAGAAAGAGGCGATGAAGAAATGAAATTTGGGAAATATTTTAGTGAATGGTTAGAAGAAAAAGAAATGGAAGGAATAGCAAAAGCAATAAAACAAATGGTAAAAGAAATGATAAAAAACAACATAAATGACGAACAGATAATGAAAATAGCGAAAATAGACAAAAAAGAACTACAAAAATTAAAAATGGCATAAACATATTAAGGACAATATAGAAATACTTTATGAATTTTGTGTTTTTGAAGAACTATAATAATGCTAAAAAGAAGTAAAGAGATACTTGTTGACGTAATTCCTTTTCGGACGATAAAATAATTAAAACAGAAGAGAAGGAGAGATGAACAATGCAAAACAAAACAAAAGGAATTACGTTAATAGCATTAGTAATAACCATAATAATTCTATTAATTTTAGCACGGAGTAACAGTAGCTACATTAACAGGAGACAATGGAACAATAGGAAAAGCACGGAGAAGCGAAGTTCAAAACAGAATTATCAGCAGTAGCAGAAGAATATGAATTATACTTAACAGAAAGATTTTCAAAAGATAGAAGCTTTGAAGAAGGCGCATTATATGCAGGAAAAAACGCCCTAATATACGACTCAGTACAAGAAGAAGGGAATATATATACAGTACTAAAAAACTCAAAAAAGAAATATGTAGACAATTTCGAAATAATCAAAGGAGAATTATTTTATTTCTCTCAAAGTGACCAAGAGAAAAAATGGGCACAAGATATAGGAATAAAAGTAAGTCCATATTTGATAATAAATGGAGAATTAATGTCAGCTGATAAAAATCTAGATTTAATGGATGAAGCAACAGGGTCGATAATAATACCACAAAACGTAACTAAAATAGGAAATGGAGCATTTAGAGATGTAGAAGGATTGCGAAGCATAGTAATTCCAGGGACAGTAAAAGAGATAGGAGAGAATGCTTTTTCAAAAAATGCAACACTTGAAAATGTAATAATAGAAGAAGGAGTTGAAAAGATAGGAATTCAAGCGTTTGCGCAATGTACAGCATTGCAAAGTATAAAAATAGCAGACAGTGTATCAAGCATAGGAAAACAATGTTTTAATATGTGTGAAAAACTTGTTGAAATTAACTTCCCAAAATCATTAAAAGAAATATCAAACGAAATGTTAGCAAACTGTTATTCATTAAAAGAAGTAATAATTCCAGAAGGTATAGAAAGTATAAGTCCAAGTGCTTTTATTTATGACAAAAATCTACAAAGAGTTTCAATACCAGCTACAGTAAGGAATATTGGTGTACAGGCATTTACAGGTACAATCAAATTGACCAATTTAGAAATATCAGAAAACAACAAAACATACAGTTTTGCAAATAGTTCATTAATGTCAAAAGATGGGAAAACATTATACTTCATTTTAGCAAATGTAAAAGAAGTAAATATACCGCAAACAGTAGAAACAATTCAAAGTGGTTCATTTGAAAGTTTTACGCAAAAACTTACAGTAAATATTCCTGAAAGTGTAAAAGTAATAAATAGTAAATTTAGTGGCAATGTAACAAGAATAAATGTAGATGAAAATAATCTGAATTTTACAAGTGTTGACGGAAACTTGTATACAAAAAATATGAAAGAAATTATTAGATATACACAAAATCAACAATCATTTACAATGCCAAATGAAGTTGTAAATATTAGAGAGTGCTGTTTTAATGGATCTAGTAACTTAGAAGATTTAAAGCTTTCTGATAATTTAGAAGGAATAGGTGGATTTAACTTTAGTGGAACTAAAATTAAAGAATTATATTTACCAGCTAAAGTAAATAATATAAATCACTCAATTTCATTCTTTCGTCAAGATGTAGAAATTACCATTTCAGAAGATAATCCAAATCTAAAAACATTAGATGGAACAATAATATTAAGCAAAGACGGGAAAAGGCTTATTGCACTAACAAAAGATTTAGAAACATATAATATTCCAAATTCAGTAGAAATAATAGAAGAATATTCAATATATAGTAAAAAGAAAATTAAAGAAATAATACTACCAAATAGTGTAAAGGAAATTCAAGGAAGAGCATTTGAAGTTGAGAATTTATCAAGAGTTGAGATTTTATCAAATATACAGAGTATATCTGGAAATGCGTTTTCAAATTGTGGAAGTTTAAGAGAAATAATAATAGACAAAAAAGAAAACGAAATATCAGGAGCGCCATGGGGATGCCCATTTGGGTTGAGAGCAGTGTTCTGGAAGAAATAAAAGTATTATTAAAATATAAAAAAGGTGAAAAATTTAAAATTTTCACCTTTTTAGGAGACTTTTGCTTCTTATAGTTCCTTCAGAGTAACATTAAAATAAGAGTATAGTATATATGATGTATGTAAAAATATCAAATAATATCAGGACGATAGGTAGTTTTAATACTATATCAAGAATTATTTCAAGAATAAGTGTATATAAAACAAATGTACACGATAATATGACCAATCCCCATAACTCTAATTAAAAAAAACAACAAAGGCTAGTTAACAAGAAGATGAACAGTGCTAGGAACAAGCCTAACCGTCTTAACGACAACTCAACATAAAGGAGTTTAATTAGTAGATCGTATTTCATAAAAGTTCCTCCTACATCAACTGTCACATACAGTTTCCATAATATCATACAACTACACCCCAATTATGTCAAGTTTTTGCGTCTGAAAATCTCAATATTGGCAGGAAGAAAATATTTCTTGCTTTTTATTAATTGGTATAGTAAAATAAAGAAAAAACCAAGGAGAAAAAACATATGAAAGATGTCTGGACGCAAGAAGAGATAATACCAGAAGAGAGAAAAATAAATATCAAAAAAATCGCAATAATAACAGCAATAATACTAATAACAGTATTACTAATAATAGTAATAGGAGTATATAACACAAATAGACAAGCAAGAAATTGGATAGATATAAATATATTTAGAAAAGAAGTGCTACAAGACAAAGTAGCAACAATAGAGATAAATGAAAGTGAAGCAGCATCAATATATGCATTTAATAAATACATAGGAATACTAAACAAAACAAAATTTACAATATACGGAAATACAGGAAATAAAGAAAAAGAACTAGATATACAAATATCAAACCCAATATATAGTTCAGAAAACAGATTTCTAGCAATTGCAGAAAACAAAGGTCAGAAAATATATTCAATATCTGATAAAGAAATTTCCTGGGAGGCAGAGGTAGAAGGGAATATTTCTCAAGTACATATAAATAAAAATGGATATGTGGCAGTAGTAATTGTAGACACAAGTTACAAAACAGTAATTGCAATGTACAATTCAAACGGAACACCAATATTCAAAACATATCTATCTTCTAGAGTGGTAGATGTTAGCATATCAAATGACAACAAATTCTTAGCAATAGCAGAAGTTGATACATCAGGAACGATAATTCAATCAAATATAAAAGTAATTGCAATAGACAAAGCTGAAAAAGAGAAAACAGATTCAGTAGAAAATGCATATCAAAGTGAAGTTGGAAAATTAATAACAAATATAAAATATCAAGACAAAAACAGATTAGTATGTATGTACACAGATTCGATTATGGAATTAGAAAATGGACAAGCAAAAACATTAGTAGACAATCAAAATAAAAAAGTAATTTTTCAGTCACTAAATTTAAATAGCCATGCATGTTCAATAGAAGAAAAATCATCTGGATTATTTACAGCAGATACATTAGTAAATTTGATAAACGTAGATAATCAAGAAAAGAAGGAATATATAGCAGATTCTGTTGCAAGAGAAATATACACATATGGAGATATAATAGCTTTAAACCTAGGAACAGAAGTTGAATTTG
Source organism: uncultured Clostridia bacterium (assembly GCA_949443285.1). Lineage (GTDB taxonomy): Bacteria > Bacillota > Clostridia > TANB77 > CAG-508 > CAG-269. Next base: position 3,719 of record CASSLW010000022.1, on the reverse strand, counting down.
TTAATACTGGTGGTTGGTTAGTAAAAAGATATGTAGCTAACCAAGAAATTACAAATATAGTGGTTTCAAACAGCTTGGCTGGAATTATATATAGAGATAAAATTGAAATAATTAATTTATAGGAGGTAAGTTATGGGACTTATAATTGATGGTGTAATAATTTTATTTATACTAGCTTCAATATTTTTAGGATACAAGAAGGGTCTAATATCATTAGGAATAAATTTAGTAGCATTTATAATCACAATTGTAGCAGTAATGGTATTTTATAGACCAATAGGAAACATTATAATTAATACAACTACAATAGACGAAAAAATTCAAGAAACAATAGAAGAAAATGTAGGAGAAATGATACAAACAGAAAATACAAATGGAATTACTAGTGAATTAGTAGAAAGTGCAAAACAAGGAATGCTACCAGAGGCTTCAAAAGAACTTGCAAGAAATATTGTATATGGAGCAACAATGCTTATATTATTTGTAGGTATAAGAATAGCATTAATATTTGTAACAGCAATAGCAAATTTTGTTGCAAAATTACCAATTTTGGACCAATTTAACAAAGCTGGTGGGGCTATATATGGAGCTTTAAGGGGATTTCTAGTTACATATGCAATTTTAATAATAATAAATTTAATTGTAACAATGAACCCAACAGGAACGTTAGGAAATACTATGAGTACATCTTATATTGCCAAGACAATGACAACATATAATATCTTAAATATATTTTTCTAAAAAAGTTGAAATTTTGACAGTTTTTTGATATACTCTCAATATGAATTTTTAGGAGTGAGAAAATTTGAAAGATAGAGAAAAACATGCCAAAAAAGGCAAGAAAAAAAAGATGAAAATGTGGAAAAAAATATTATTAGTAATACTAATAGCAATAGCCATAGCAGGTGGAGTATTTGCATATAAAGTACAAAAGAATGGTGGAGGAATGTCAGGGATGTTAGCAACAATGGTAGGTCATGACGAAAACACCAGAAAAAACCTAGGAGAATTCAAATGTTTAGTACTAGGAATTAGTACAGACTTAGAAGGGTCAAGCTTAACAGACACAATAATGGTAGCATCATATAATCCAAACACACAAAAAGCAACGCTACTATCAATACCAAGAGATACATACACAGGAAAGAACTCAGCAAGAGCAACAGCATATGAAAAAATAAATGCACTATACGGAAGAAAAAACAGACCAGACGAAACATTAGAAGCAGTAAACGAAATCACAGGATTAGACATAAAATATTATGCAGTAGTAAAAACAGAAGCATTAATAGAATTAGTTGATGCAATAGGTGGAGTAACATTCAATGTACCAATAGACATGAAATATGACGACCCAACACAAGATTTACATATCGACTTAAAAGCAGGAGAACAAAAATTAGACGGTGACAGAGCAGAGCAATTGGTTAGATTTAGGCACGGAAATTGGGACCCTAAAACAAGAACATATCCAACATATCCAGCAGAATATGGAGACAACGACTTGGGAAGAATGAGAACACAAAGAGAATTCATCATGCAAGTTATAAAACAAACAGCAAAAGTAGAAAACATATTTAAAATAGGTGAAATACTTGATGTTGCAAAAAATAACTTGATAACAAATATAGACTTTGATGTAGCAAAAGACTATATACCATATATTGTAGAATTTGATACAGCAAATATACTAACAGCAACATTACCAGGAACAGTGCCAGACTTAAGTCAAACTAACAATGTAAGTGTATTTGTATATAACAAAAAAGAAACAAAAGCTTTAGTTCAAGAACTATTTTTAGATAGGGACAAAACAGAAGAGGACTTAGAAGAAGAAGGAAATTTGATAACAAAAAAATCAGAAATAAAAATAGAACTACTAAATGGAAGTGGGAACAAAGAAAACTTAGAAGATATAGCAAAAAAGCTAAAAGCAGAAGGCTACAAAGTTAGTAAGAAAAGTACTACAAATGAAACTGGTAAAACAGTAATTATAAAAAATAAAGACGTAAGTTCAGAAATATCAGACGATATTATAGAAATAATAGGAGCAGGAATTTCACAAAATAGTGAATCTACTTCTACTCAAAAAAATATAACAATAGTTATAGGAAAAGATTATGAATAAAAACGTAAAGGCTTGAAAAATTCTAATCAAGCCTTTATCTTTAAAATTTATATTCAGCGTAAGTTAATCCTAAAAGCGTTTATTCTTAATTCGAAATTAATTCTTCAGAATTATTTTTTTCTTAATAATTAAAATCACACAAAAAACCAATAAAACAACTAAATTACTACCAAGAATAGTGTATATAGAATATACAAGAAATTTTGACGGCTCTACACTATGAGAAGCAATTAAATCAGTAGAATATTCAACACCATTTATTTCATATGTTGCAGTGCCTAAGATTGTACCTTCTTCAATTGGAGCAAAAATACCTTCTTTTAAAGTAATTTTAGGTTTTATACTCAACGGATTTTCTACATTACTCATTAATGCATATATTTCATCACTTGCTAATAAATCTAAATCTTTTGAAGTATAACTTGCATTAGAAATCTGCAAATTAGTAACTATTGCATCTTTGTTAACAACCTTTTGAACTGAATAATTTGAATATCCATATTGATAAAGTTTTTTAGCATCTACAAAACGACTATCACTTCCAAGAACAACGCCAATTAATTCTAAATCATCTCTATAAGCAGAAGACACTAAGCATTCCTTAGCTTGTGAAGTAAAACCAGTCTTTCCAGCAACTAAATATTTATAATAATTTGCATTATCAGGAATTAAAAGTTCATTAGTAGAACTATAAAGCCTTGGCTCATGTAAATTTGTTGCAGAAATTGCACAAGAAGCTTTCCCAGCTATTTTTCTAAAAGTATCATTTTTCAAACAATACTTCATAAGGTAAGCCATATCATGTGCAGTTGTATAATGATTTTCATCATGTAAACCATATGGATTTGTAAAATGTGTATCAGTCAAATTTAATTCACTTAATTTTGTATTCATCATAGAAACAAAACTATCAATAGAACCACCAACATACTCTGCCAAAACATTAGCAGCATCATTTGCAGAATAAACCAATAGAAGCTCTAAAAGTTGCCCAACAGTAAGTTGTTCATTTATTTGGATATCTGCAGTAGTATAACCTTCAGGAATATTCATAACTGAATTATAACTAGCAGTTACAACATCATCCAATTTACAGTTTTCCAAAACTATAATAGCAGTCAAAATTTTAGTTGTACTTGCAGGATATACTTTTTGATTTTCATTTTTACTATATAAAACAGCATTAGTTTTATTATCCATTAAATAAACAGTATTTGCAGTAATATCAAGTCCATTAGCATTTTCGATATTAGTTGAATCATCAACCTTCTCTAAAATCTTAGTTGTTCTATCACCGTTCTTGTATAAGAAGTTCTACTGCGAAAACAGAGCTATATGTAGTAAATAAAATTATTAAATTAGTTAGTATCAAAATAGTTAGTCTCTTTATTTTCATTATTTTTCTCCTAAAATATTATGCAAATAATATATATCATTTTAACAAAAATTTCAATAGGAACTTTTGGGGACAGACCAAAAAAGTTTAAATCAATAAATAAAAGCAATTGCTGATTGGGCGATTGCGAAAGAAAGGATGATAGTTTGAAAGAAAAATTTATAAAAACAAAACCAAAATAATAGAAAAAGGGCA
>CASSLW010000021.1 GCA_949443285.1 uncultured Clostridia bacterium | reverse complement strand
CCGTGAAGTGAACCCAAATTGTTAGACAAAAAAGTTTAACAAGGAGGGTTCATTTTTATGTCAAAATATTCAGATGAATTTAAATTACAAGTAGTAAAATATTGTATAGAAGGAAAACATAGTAGAAATGGAACAGCTAAAGAATTTAATATTCCAAGCTCTACAATAGTAAAAGAATGGATAAAAAAATATAAAGAACATGGTGTAGAAGGATTGATTAAACAACAAAAATCTTCATATAGTGGAGAATTTAAGCAAAGTGTGATAGAATATATGCATAATAACCATTTATCAGCTACAGAAACAGCTGTACATTTTAGATTAGGTTCAACAAGTGTAGTACTAAAATGGGAACGTATATATTATGAGAAAGGTCCACAAGCCCTCTATGAGGAGCGATGTGGTAGGTCGAGAAAAATGGATTCAAAGCCAAAAAAGAAAAAGTTAAATAAACAAGTTGAAGAAGATTTAATAGCAGAAAATCAACGCCTTAAAATGGAGAATGAATACTTAAAAAAATTAAATGCCTTAGTTCAGGAAAGGATCAAGCGAGAAAACAAGAAAAAGTAATTGTTGTCGATGAACTGAGGCAGAAATATAGCTTGAAAGAATTATTAAACTTAGCAGAAATGCCACGAAGTACATTTTATTATTATTTAAAGAGTTTAAAAAAGAAAGATAAATATAAGATTGAAAAAGATGAAATATTATCAATATTCCATGAAAATAAAGGGCGTTATGGATATAGAAGAATAACATTAGAAATGAAAAATAGAGGATATATAATTAATCATAAAACAGTTGCAAGATTAATGAAATTAATGGGGTTAAAAAGTATTCAAAGACCAAAAAGAAGATACAATTCATATCAAGGAACAATAGGAAGAATAGCAGATAATTTGTTAAAGAGGGATTTTAAAGCAGATAAGCCGAATGAAAAATGGGCTACAGATATAACAGAATTTAAGGTTAATAATGATAAACTATATTTATCACCAATATTAGACTTATTTAATGGAGAAATTATCAGTTTTAATTTGTCAAGATATCCAGTATTTAATCAAGTAATAGATATGTTAGAAAAAGCTTTTAAGAAAATACCAAATAATACAAATTTAATATTGCATTCAGATCAAGGTTGGCAATATCAAATGAAACAATATCAATATCTTTTAGAGCAAAAAGGAATTAGACAAAGTATGTCAAGGAAAGGTAATTGCTTAGATAACGCATGTGTGGAGAACTTTTTTGGTGTATTAAAATCAGAACTCTATTATATAAAAGAAAAAGAATATAAAAATATAGAAGAGCTAGAAAAAGATATAATTGAATATATAGAATATTATAATAACAGAAGAATTAAGAGCAAACTAAAAGGAATGTCCCCTGTTCAATATAGAGAACATTCTATATTAGTAGCCTGATTTATACTGTCCAACTTTTTGGGTTCAGTACACCGTCCCTCTTGGCAATTTCTTAAATCCATTCGCCATGTTTTTTAATATATATTTTTTTAGCAAACATTGCAACAAAGCAATACAAAATAGGTACAACCAAAATAATTGACATATAAGGAAGTGGAATAGGCACTAAGCCAATAACGTTTCCAAGCCAAGTAAATGGTACAGCGATTCCGATTATGCTAAGAGCAATTGAAGAGAAGTAAACCATTTTACTTGCATTACTTTGCACAAATGGAATTTTTGATGTTCTTATTATATGCATTCCCAAAAGGTTTGATACGATACTGTAAGTGAACCAAACAGTTTGGAATAGTGCAACTTCTCTTAAATGGAACACAAACCATAGTAAAGCAAATACAAGTAAGTCAAATGCTGAGCTAAGTGGTCCCATAAATAGCATAAAGTTTTTCAAGCTTTTTAGGCTGAATTGTCTAGGTTTTTGCAGATATTCTTTATCTACATTATCAAATGGAAGGGTTAATTGTCCGAAGTCATATAGCAGACCTTCAACAAGTAATTGAATTGGTGTTTCTGGCAAGAATGGCAATAATACGCTTGCAATTATTACTGACATAACTTCTCCAAAGTTGAAGCTTGTTGCCATTTTGATATATTTCATTAAGTTTCCAAATGTTTTTCTTCCGTTCTGTAACTCCGTCAAGTAAAACGTGTAAATCTTTTTCAAGTAATATGATATCTGCTGATTCTTTTGAGATGTCAACAGCTGTATCAACTGAGATTCCTACGTCTGAGTTTGTAAGTGAAGGGGCATCGTTTATTCCGTCTCCCATATATCCAACTACGTTTCCAGCTGTTTTTAGTAGTCTTACAATTCTGGCTTTTTCGATAGGGGAAAGTTTAACAAATATATTTGTTTTTCTTAACAATCTTAAAACCGCAGTGTCTGAAAGTTTTTCAATTTGACTTCCTGTTACAATTTGTTTTGAATTTATTCCTACTTTGTTGCAGATACACCTAGTAACTTCTGCGTTATCACCAGTTAAAACAACTACACGAATTCCAGCTTTATTTAGCTTTTCAATAGCTGATTTTGCAGATTCTTTTGGTGGGTCTAAGAAGCCAATAAATCCAAGAAGAACCATATTTTTTTCATCACCAACACCAAAATCTGAAACATCTTTTATATCATTTTTTTGGCAGACAGCGATAACTCTTAAGCCATCTTTGTTCATATTTTTTGAAATTTGTTTAATGTTATCCTTAATTTGTTTAGTAATTGGGGAAACTTGTCCTTTATAATCAACCATTGTGCATATTTCGAGGATTTCTTCGACTGCACCTTTTGTGATTAACTGATTTTTTGTTCCGTCTGATACTATAACAGATAGACGTCTACGTGAGAAATCAAAAGGAATTTCGTCAATTAATTTATATTTTGTAGTATATTCTTGCATATCATTTTGAAGAGCTCTGTTGACAACAGCTTCGTCAATATTTCCTCTTAAACCAGTTTGAAAATATGAGTTCAAAAACGCGTGCTTCAAAATACGTAAATCTTCATCACCATTTATATCCAAATATTTTTCCAAAACGATTTTATCTTCTGTTAGAGTTCCAGTTTTATCAGTACATAGAATATTCATAGCTCCAAAACTTTGAATTGAATCTAGTTTTTTTACAATTGTTTTCTTTTTTGACATTTTTACTGCGCCTTTTGAAAGGCTTGAAGATAGAATGACAGGTAGTAGAAGAGGTGTAATACAAATTGCAATTGCAACTGCAAAAGTAAAAGCTGTTACAGGTGAATGTTTCCAAGCATTTAAAATAAATACTATTGGGGTTAAAACAAGCATAAAACGGATAAGTAATTTACTAATACTTTCAATTCCATTTTGGAAAGAAGATTTAGGTTTTCCAGTTGTAATTGTGTGTGCAACTTTTCCAAAATAGGTACTGTCAGCAGTTTTAATAACTGCACATTTTGCAGAACCACTAATAACATTAGTTCCCATAAAGCAAATAGTATCTAAATCAGAAATGCTATCTAGTTCGTCCAAAGAAATTTCAGAGTTTGATACTTTTCTTACAGCATCAGATTCTCCAGTTAAAGAAGATTGTCCAACATATAAATCTTTTGCTTCCAAAACTCTTAAGTCGGCAGGAATCATACTTCCAGCTGAAAGAATTACAATATCTCCTAAAGTTATTTCTTTTATTGGAATTTGAACTTCTTTTCCGCTCCTTAGAACGGTTGCAGTAGTTGCAACTAACTCTTTCAATTTTTCAGCAGCTCTATTGGAACGATACTCTTCGAAAAACTCTAAAAGGGTGCTTGCTATAACTAAAATTGCAATAACAATAATGTTTGCATAGCTTGGCACTTCTGCTAAGTACACATCAGTGTAAAAAAGAACCAAAACAATTCCGCATTAAAATACTATTAAAAGGACTAAATAAGCTTTCGAATAAATAGTTATACCATTTTTTTGGTTTGGCTTGACTAATCTCATTTAATCCATATTTATGTATTCTGTTTTCAGCTTCACTAGAAGATAAACCATTTTCACTTATATCGTAAGTTTTTATAAAATCTTCTTTAGAAAGTGTACATTCTTTTCCATATAATTTTTCTACATTTACATCATCTTTAGAATTTTTTGTATTTGCCATATAAAATCATCTCCATTAAAAATTATACCACTAATTTAAAAAAGCAAAACAAAAATATGGAAAAAAATAAAAAAATATTATATAATTTGAAAAATGAAAGGAGAGAGTGCTTTATGGAAGATTCAAATAAAAAGATAGAAAGAACTAGAGTTGCAGGAATTGTCCCTATGGAGGGCGGTTTTGCGTTTATGCATAGGAAAGATGTAATAAAAAGAAAAGACTATCAAGAATATTACACATTTCCGGGTGGTGGGCTTGAAAATGGCGAAACTCCAGAACAAGGAGTTATAAGAGAGATAAAAGAAGAATTTGGTATAGATGTAAAAGTTGTTAGGAAATTGTATGAGATTTATTCGCAGAAATTTAATCAGCGAGAGTTGTTTTTCTTGTGTGAATATTTAGGAGGGGAGTTTGGTACAGGTACTGGGGCAGAGTTTAATAATGACCCTAAGTATGCTAATTGTGGCAAGTATATCCCTGAAATTGTGAAAAAAGAAGATGTGCAAGATATTTTGCTTTTACCAACAGAAGTTAGAGATTTATTTATTAAAGATATTGAAAGTTTTTAGGTAAAAAAGCTGCATAAAGCTTTATGGTAACCTTGAAAAATTTATAATATAGTGATATAATATTAACGGAAACAATAGAGAGGAGTGAATTAGTAATGACTCGGACAGAACTAAAAAGATGTTTCGTATTGCAATCTGGAAAAGAATTAAATGTAGACTTTGAAAAAGGACACAATGATGTAGCACTAGAATATATTGAAGAAAAAGGATATAAAAGAGACATGCAAAAGTTAAGTGTAGATCCAATCAAGTATATGGTTTTATATCTAGGTGCTGCCAAAGTAGGAAGCAAGACAGAAGGAAAAATTGTTGAAGTCTGTGTACCATATTCTACACGAAAAGTGGAAGAAACGGTAAAAAAGTACAAAGAATGCGGATATGAAATTCATCTAAGAAGAATTCACGACAACTGGTAATTGAAAAATTTCAATTAATTACAAAAAATCGTTAGAGTAATTAAAACTCTAGCGATTTTTTGTTAATTAACTAGTACAGATAATAAAACTTGAGAAAATCAACATAAAATGGTATAATATATATAAGCAAAAAATATAAGGAGACATAATATGAATACAACAATAGTAAAAGGACTTGGATTCTGGCTTCCTAAAAAAGACAAATATTATTCGGGAAATGACCACGAGAAAATTGCAAAAGAAATCATTTCAGAGAAACACGAAACTGACCAGTTTGAAAATTCGGAATATAATACTTATTCAGACTATGTAGTATACAAACTAGGTGGAGTCAAATTTCGAAATGACTCTTGGCAAAAAGCAATAGTTGTTGCAAGCAAAACTTCTCGAATGCTAGATGTAAGAAATTTTCTAGAAGATTATGCGATGCTAGGATTTAGAATTCAAAGAATTTAGTAACTAAATTCTCCTAAAAGAGAACTCTAAATAGAGTTTTCTTTTCTGCTATAAGGCATTAAATATATAATTATGTAAAATTATCTTGACAAAATCAAAAAGCCATAGTAAAATATATAACAAATTTAAGAGTTTATCTAAGAGTAATAAAGCTTGAGCGGTAAAGGGTAATAATAATAGAGGTATTACCTACACTTACAAAGTAAGATATATAAAGTCTTACAAAGGAGTCTTAAAAGATTTCTTTGTAGGGCTTTTTTTATATCTAAAAGCATAATCTGCCAATGGGGACGGTTCTTAATGGCAGAAATCTGCCAAAAAGATCCGTCCCCATTGGCAGGAAAAAGGGGGAATAAAGATGAACATAATTGAAGTTAAAAACTTAAGCAAAACGTTTAAAATCAAAGAAAAGGAAAAAGGTATAAAGGGAAGTATCAAGTCAATAGTTAAGCCAAGATATAAAACAATAAAGGCAGTAAATGATATAAGTTTTTCAGTAGAAAAAGGTGAGATGTTAGCTTTTATTGGGCCAAATGGAGCAGGAAAGTCTACGACTATAAAGATGTTAACAGGTATTTTGTATCCAACAAGTGGCGAAATTATGGTAAATGGAATAAATCCAGCAAAACAAAGAAAGAAGCTTGCATATAAAATAGGTACAGTTTTTGGACAAAAGGAGCAATTGTGGACACATTTAACACCTTATGACAATTTTAAGTTTTTTGGTGCTATATATGATATACAAAATAACGAAATTGAGGATAGAATAGAAGAACTGTCAAAAACGTTTGAATTAGAAAGTTTTATAAATACACCAGTAAGAAACTTATCTTTAGGTCAAAGGATAAGATGTGAAATGGTTGCAGCTTTGATACATAAGCCAGAGATATTATTTTTAGATGAACCAACTATTGGCTTGGATCCAGTGGTAAAGAAAAATATAAGAAAACTAATTAGGAAGATGAACAAGGAATTAGGAACAACAATATTTTTAACAAGTCACGATGTGGGAGATATAGAAAAACTTTGTAAAAGGGTAATTATAGTAAACAAAGGAAAGATAATTATGGATGATACAATAAAGAATTTGAAGTCAAATAAACCACTAGAAGACATAATAACAGAAATTTATCAAGAAGCGACAATATAATAGATATTTTGGGACAAAACAGAAACGTCCCCAAATATCCCAATGGGAGGGGATAATAATGCGAAAATACTTTTATATATACAAATCAACATTAATAGAGAATTTAAGCTACATACCAAATATAATATTAGGATTTAGTAACTTTTTTATAATGATGTTTGTGTTCTTAAATTTGTGGAATTATATTTATTCAGATGCTACACAAATTATAAATGGATATACAATGAAACAGATGATATGGTATGTACTAGTTACAGAAGTTTTGTGGTTTGGAAGTAGAAACAGGATTTTAATAAGAGAAATAAGTCAAGATATAAAAACAGGAAATATTGCATATAACATAAATAAACCATACAATTATGTATTTTACATAGTAGCTAAGCACTTAGGTGAAATTACAATAAAGCTAATATTATTTATAATAGTACGGAATAATAATGGGAATGTGTTTTGTAGGACCAATAGAAAATTTTAACTTTGCAAATATTCCGTTTATATTAATAACTGTATTACTTCGGTGTGCTTATAAATTCAACTTTAAGAATAGCAATTAGTATTATAGCGTTTTGGATAGAAGACCCAGCACCATTTCATTGGGTATATGACAAATTATTATTAATGTTGGGAACGTTATTTCCTATAGAGATGTTTCCAGAATTTTTAAGACCAATAATAAAATGTACACCAATATTTGTTGTAACATATGGACCAGCAAAGCTTTTTATAGATTTTAATATAAATACTTTTATACAAATAGTTATTGTACAAATTTTATATTTAGTAATATCAGTATTTATAATTATAGTTTTATACAATAAAGGGGTGAAAAAATTAAATGTTAATGGAGGTTAGAAATCAAATAAAAGTTATATTTTTATCATTAAAATATAACATAATGAGAGAGATGACAAATAAGATAACTTTTTTAAGCAACATACTTTTTATGATATTAAATAATTCAAGTTTCATAATTCAATGGGTAGTATTGTTTAGTTTAAAACAGGAAATAGGCGGATATACAATGAAAGAAATAATACTGCTTTGGGGAATAGCATCAGGAACATTTGGATTATCTAAAATTGTGTTCAGTAGAGCATTTGAACTATCAGAATTAATAATGGAAGGAAAATTAGATACATTCTTAGTACAGCCTAAAAATGTATTCTTAAGTGCTATAACTTCAGAAACGAAGATATCTGCAATAGGCGATTTAATTTATGGATATATATGTCTATTCGTGTATGGAGTAACAGTAAAAAACTTTGTACTATTTACAATATTTTTAATAGCAGGTGGAATTATAACAGCTGCTTTTGCAAGTATAGTAAATTGTGCGTCATTTTGGATAGTTAAAGGTGATTTTTTTGCAGATGCTTTAAGCAATATAATGATAGATTTTGCAACATATCCAGGAAATATATTTAAAGAGGGAGTAAAAATTCTATTTTATACAGTTATACCAGTAGGACTTTCAAACTACTTGCCAGTTGAAACAATTATAAACTTTAATTTGGTAAATTTCGTTTGGATTATTGGTTTTACAGGAATAATTGTTGTTGTGGCATTTTGGGTTTTTTACAAAGGTTTGAAAAGGTATTCTTCTTCTAATTTGATGAACTCCAGAATTTAGACTTTTTGGGACAGACCTAAAAAACATCATGAAATATATGAATATTTTTATAGTTGTAGAAAAGTGATTTTTGTGATATAACTTAAGAATCAGAAGGGGATGATTTTACTGTGAAAGTAGGAATTATTTCAGATATCCACGGAAATATAAAAGCTTTAGAAGCATATAAGACGACACTTAGACTTTTTTATGGTACAAGTAAATAAGAATATTTTAAAATTGGAGATAAAATGAATATAATAAAACCACAAAAAATGAATTTAGAAAAATTTCAAGAAATAAAATTAGAAAATATAAGAAATGACGAAGAAATTGAATATGCTAATATAGAAAATGAAGAAAGCAATAATCTCTTATTACAAGATACCCAATTTGAACATTGTAAAATTAGTAACATAGTCATGCAAAATGCTGAATTAGACAAAATTACATTCAGTGATGTTATATTTAAAAACTGTGACTTTTCTAATACAAATTTTATAAATAGCACATTTATAAGATGTGAATTTAATAACTGTAAATTATCAGGTACTAGCTTTTCAGAGAATAGATTATTTAATGTTATATTTTCAGAAACAAATGCCAATTATATTAACTTATCAATGGCAAGTTTAGAAAAAGTTTTATTCAAAGAAATGCAAATGCGAAATTCTTATTTTCAGGAAACAAAGCTAAAGGATATATTTTTTGAAGATGTTGATTTGACACGGTGCGCAATTTTTTAAAACGAGTTTGAAAGGAATTGATTTGTCTACTTGTAAAATAGAAAGATTAGCTGTTTCTATTGAAGATATAAAAGGGGCAATAATTGACCAATTTCAGGCAATTGATTTGTTGTATTTATTAGGTGTAAAAATTAAATGAAACTTTAAGACGTTTTGGAATAGACCCAAAACGTCTTTTTTGTATCTTTTGACCCTGTCTTAAAAAATTATAGATAAATAAAAATAAAAGTTGACAAATACAAACAATTGTTCTATACTATATAAGTATAATGAATTAGGAGTGGATATGGATGAAATATATTTATAACAAGTTAGTAAGAGATAAAATACCTTATCAAATCAATAAAGAGAATGGAAGAAAGGCTAATTATAAAATTTTAAGTGATGAACAATATATGAAAGAATTAGACAATAAATTATTTGAAGAAGCACATGAATTTATTGAAGAGCATAGTGTGGAAGAACTAGGGGATTTAATGGAAGTTATTATGACTATAATGGAAATTAAAAATATATCAATGCAAGAAGTTGAAGTGTCTAGAAAAAATAAAAAAGATAAAAAAGGTGGATTTAAAGATAAAATTTATTTAATTGATGTTGAACAAGAACAAGTAGATGAACGTGAAGAAAAAGAATTAAATAAAGAATGGAGAAAAAATAACAAATGAAAGGTTGATGCTAATGCAAATTGAACTAAATAAAATACAAGAATTATTAGATTGGATGAAAACAAAAGTATATTTAAATACTAAAGTTGAACAAGCTACTAAAAGATATGTTAAGCGTGGACAAATATATAATTGCTATTTTGGTATAGGGGTTGGCAATGAGATACAAAAACTAAGACCATGTATTATTTTACAGAACAACATAGGAAATGCAAAATCAGGGAATGTTATAGTTGCACCAATTACACATACATATAAAAATATACCTAGTATTGTAGCAATTAATACTCAGTGGAATGATAATGGAGAAATAATACTTGACGGATATGCAAATGTATCTAATATTTCATGCGTAAGTAAAGCAAGACTAGAAAATTATATAACCTCACTTTCAAATATAGAAATGAAAAATATAGATATTGCCATTGCTATTTCATTAAATTTAATGCAGTATTATGCAAAATTAAACAAAAATTTAGAAGATAAATTAAATTATATACAAAAAGTAAAAATAGAAAGGAACACTGCTCAAAATCAGATTAAAGAATTATTAGATATTTCAAATACTTCTAATTTTCAAGAATTAAGAAAACTTTTAAAAAAATCTAGACAATTAAGTTAGTTGATGGTATAATTAAATTATAAATAATTTACTAATTGATATTAGTAAAATTAATAAAATTTAAAAGTAGGGAAACTTGGGATAGGTTTCCTTTTATCATTTAAGAATATATTTTTATTAGATACATATAATAAAAATATAAAGTTGCCACTAATAGGATATTTGTGGTTATATGAAAAAGCTAGAATAAGATTTGAAATCTTATTTTAGCTTTTGAACTTTTTGGGACAGACCTAAAATGTTAGATAAGTGTATTATAAAACAAAGTAGTACCCATACAAACCAAAATACCGCAAGCAGTAGGAATTAAGAACCCAAGAAAAGTCCATTTCCAGCTACCAGTTTCCTTCTTAATAGTCAAAAGAGTAGTAGTACAAGGAAAATGTAAACAAGTAAAAATCATAACATTAATAGCAGTAAGCATAGTCCAACCGTTCTGTACTAAAATTTCGCCAATAGAAAAAGTATCTTCCAAATTAACCAAAGAATTTTTACCAAGATAGCACATTAAAATAATAGGCAGAACAATCTCATTAGCGGGAATACCAAAAATAAATGCAGCCAAAATATAACCGTCAAATCCCATAAGTTTAGCAAAAGGATTTAAGAAGTTTGCTATGATAGATAGTAAACTTGAGCCACCAATTGATATACTTGCAAAAAGCCAGATAATAAGGCCAGCAGGAGCTGCAACGGCAATGGCTCTACCTAGTACAAATAAGGTTCTGTCTAGGAATGAAGTAACAACAATTCTTCCAAATTGAGGTTTTCTATAAGGTGGTAATTCTAATGCAAATGAGGAAGGCATTCCTTTTAAAATTGTTTTTGATAGTATTTTTGATACTAATAATGTAAGGAAAATTCCTAGAAGTATGACAAATATTACAGCTATTGTTGACACTATTGAAGCTCCGAATCCTTGCATTGTTCCAGCAATAAATATTGTTGCTATTGATATTAATAGTGGGAATCTTCCGTTACAAGGAACAAAGTTGTTTGTTAATATTGCAATTAATTTTTCTCTTGGTGAATTAATTATTCTACATCCTACAACCCCAGCAGCATTGCAGCCAAATCCCATACACATAGTAATCATTTGTTTTCCAGTGCAACAACATTTCTTGAAAAAGCCATCCATGTTGAAAGCAATTCTTGGCAAATATCCCAAATCTTCCAAAAAAGTAAATAAAGGGAAAAAGATAGCCATAGGTGGAAGCATTACAGAGACAATCCAAGTAAGAGTTTGATAGACACCAGAAATTAGCATATCTGAAATCCATGTTGGGCAATGTAACCAGTTTGCAAACAGAAATAATTTTTCTTGAAACCATGCAAAACAACTAAACAAAAGTTGTGAAGGATAGTTACTGCCAACAATAGTAAGCCAAAAGATAATGCCTAAAAACAAAATCATAATAGGAAAGCCAAAAGTTTTAGAGGTAAGAATTTTATCAATTTTTCTATCTCTTCCGACCATGATTTTCATGTTCAAAAGTGCATACTTTTGAACAAATTTCTTCTGCACGTTTCATAATGGCTGAAACGATAACATCAGAGGATTTTTCACCTTCTGGATATTCTACTAGTTTGGGATTTGGAATAATTTCTTTTTTGCAAACTTTGGATATAGTATCCATTAAGTTATTCAAAGTTTTCTTTTTTCTTGCAATAGTTCCGAACTACTGGCACACCTAATTCTTCTGACAATAATTTTAGGTTTATACTTATTTTTTTCTTTTTTGCTTCATCTAACAAATTAACACAAACAATTACATTTTTAGTAATTTCCATAATTTGAAAAACTAAATTTAAGTTTCTTTCTAGACAAGTACTATCAACAACAATGACAGTCGCATCAGGATTACCATATAAAATAAAATCACGTGCGATTTCTTCCTCTTCAGAATTAGACATAATAGAATATGTACCAGGAATATCAACAAACAGAAAATCTTCACCTTTAAAATTGCAATTGCCAGTGGCATTTGCAACAGTTTTACCAGGCCAGTTGCCAGTATGTTGATGAAGACCAGTTAGCCCATTAAATATAGTCGATTTTCCTACATTTGGATTTCCGGCTTAGTGCAATAGTGTATCCGATTTCGCTTTTTAGATTTTTAAAATCATTTTCTAATAATTGTGTTCCAGTTGAAGAGTTAGTAAGGCCCATAAAAACACCTCCTAATTTAATTAATATAATGTATGTTAAAAAAATTAAAAGGTGATATATATTATAAACTTACAAAAATAGAGTAAGCATCTTCATCTCTAATAGCAATCAAACTGCCACGAATATCAAAAGCTCGTAATCCGCCTGATGGGCTACTTAGAACAGGTGTAATTGAAGAACCTGAAACTAACCCTAAATCTAAAAGTCGTCTACGAATTTCTCCGTCACAAGTTAGATTTTCTATAATGCCCTTTTGGTTGATGGGCAAAGAAGTTAAAGAAATAATATCTCTGTTCATTGGGCATGCCTCCTAAACTCTTATTATAATATTATATTTTGTCGAAAAATAAATGTTACATTTTGTTGTGTATAAAATGTCGAAATTAGGAAATTTGATATTGACAATTTTCTTAAATTATGAAAAAATAGCAAAGTGAAAACAACAAACGAAAATAAAAGTGCTATAAAAGAAAGGATTGATATAAAAATGGAAAAAATAAGAGGATTTGAAGTAGCAAAAGGATTCGAAGATAAAGAAATTAATTTACCAATTAGAAAAACAAAATATTCAGCAGGATATGATGTAGAAGCAGCAGAAGACATAATAATACCAAGCTTTAAAAAAGGTATGAACCCAACATTAGTAAAAACAGGAATAAAAGCATATATGGCAGATGATGAAGTTTTAATGTTATATAACAGAAGCTCAAATCCAAAGAAAAAAGGCTTAATATTAGCAAACAGTGTAGGAGTAGTAGATAAAGACTACTATGGAAATCCAGACAATGACGGACATATTATGTTTGCATTTTATAATATAAAAGAAGAAGACATCGAAATAAAAAAGGGAGAGGCTATAGGGCAAGCAGTATTCCAAAAATACTTTGTAACAGATGACGATATTGCAGAAGGACAAAGAGTTGGCGGATTTGGTTCAACAAGTAAATAGGAGCAATCTGAAGTGAATTAATGTTTTTAAACAAGATATAGAATACATAGTACAAAAAGACTAAAAAAATAGCAAAAAAAATTCAAAAACTTTAATGCTTAGAGCCCCAAGAAAAATCGGATAAATATACATAAAAAATGAAGGTAAAGGCTTTGACTTTTACCTTTTTTTGTAGTATAATAAATATGGTTAAAAAATCCAGTAAAGTTATTAAAAGGTTTTTCGTTACATAACTTTATTATCTTTTTTTCGCCAATAAAAAATGCTGAAAGGAGTGAACTTACATGTTTAATGTAGGAGACAAAATTGTATATCCAATGCATGGAGCAGGGATTATAGATTCAATAGAAGAAAAAGATATATTAGGGGAGAAACAAGCTTACTATATTTTAAAAATGCCAGGAGAAGTAAAGGTAATGGTACCAACAGCTAAGGCAGAAGAAATAGGGGTAAGAAATATAATAGATAAAGGTTCAGCAGATAAAGTAATAGGAATACTAGAACAAGATGAAACAGTTATGGACAAAAACTGGAATAAAAGATATAGAGATAATATGGACAAAATGAAAAGCGGAGACATATATGAAATTGCAGATGTTGTTAGAAACTTAAGCTTTAAACAAAAAGAAAAAGGACTATCAACAGGTGAGAAAAAGATGCTTAATAATGCAAAACAAATATTAGTAAGTGAACTAGTATTGGCGGAACATGCATCACAAGAAGAAGTTGAGCAATTAGTTGATAATAAAATAAATACATCTTATATGATGTTTAGAGCAGATGATATTCAACCTGAAAGTGTTGTTAATAAGTTTATTCCATTTGATGGAACAGGAACAAATAATTAAAGGAAATGTCCAATGGGGACGTTTCCTTTTGGACATTTTGTCCATTTAGGGACACATCTTCGAGAGTGGAGTTGTTTTTTTGATTTTTTTTCGAAATTGTATTGACAAATTTTTGTTGGCATATTATAATATGTATTGTCGTTAATAGATGACCAGTTCGTTTTTATGCAGATGTGGCGGAACTGGTAGACGCACAGGACTTAAAATCCTGCGGTTGAATAAACCGTGCCGGTTCGATTCCGGCCATCTGCACCACAGAGTAGCAATATAGCTACTTTTTTTTATTTTGATATATTATGATACAGATATGGAACATTTTTCTAAGAGTTTCATTTAAATATAAAGAAGATCTTGTCAATATGATATCGAAGAAAAACAAAAAATGATAAGATAAATGAAAAAGAAATGCAAAATTTAGAAAGAAGGAATAATAAAATGGGAGAACTATATGAAAGAATTGAAGAAGAAGAAATAATATGTAAAGACATTCTATTACCAGAATGTTTTCCTGCAATATACATAGACGAATATGATAACATATACTGTTACTATGGAATACTTGATAAAGGTAGATTTTTACTGGAATCATATCCATACTGGTTAAAAAAACAAAAACCAGCAGAGGCAAAAAAGCACATAAGAGGTTATTTCAGATTAGAAAACGGAATGATTTTAGTTGACAAAGAATTTATTGATGAAAAGAGAGTATTTAAAGAGCAAGTAAAATGTAAGAAAATTTTAGCAACGATTCAATTACCAGGTACAAATAATACTCCATATGGTATTTATTATGAAAAGTCAAAAGAAATAGAAGAAGAACTAACTAAAAAGATATTTGGAATTTCATATGATGATTTATCACAATTGATATATCACTTTAATAATTGTTTTAAAATGATAACACAAACATGTTACAGTAGATATCCTTCTATTACTAGAGCAATAAAAAATGATAATTATTGTGATATAACAGAAATGTGGATACCAGCAAGATTTCCATATATTGCTTTTTCTGAAAGTGGATATTATTATTCACATATTTCATTTTATGGTTTCTATCAGCAAGTAAAGTTTATGACTCTAAACGATATTGAATCTGCGGTTTCTAAAAAACTAATCGAAGATGGATTGAATTCAAAAGTTTTGGAAAACTTATTTAAAATAGAAAAAGACTATAGAAGTAGATCAATTGATTACAATCTACGAATGGAATTAGAAGAAATAGAATAGTTATTTATTTTACTTGCTTCAGAAAGCCATTTTACGACTATAAATCTTGAATGTTAATAAGCATTGCTTGTAGCAACGGACTATTCTTTATATAATAGTTTGTAAAGAAAGGAGTGATTTAAAATGTTAAAAGAAAACATTAAATCAATAAGAAAAGCAAAAGGGCTTTCACAAGAAGAACTTGCTATCAAATTAAATGTGGTAAGACAGACAATCTCTAAATGGGAGCAAGGATTGTCAGTTCCTGATTCAGAAATGTTAGTTTCAATATCAGAGGTTCTTGAAACACCAGTAAGCACTTTGCTTGGAGAAAATATTTCAGAGTCTAAAGTAGACAATTTAAAAGCAATTTCTGAAAAATTAGAGATAATAAACTTACAATTATTGCAAAGGAAGAATGCAAGAAGAAAAATGATTCATTGGATACTAATTTTATTATGTGCAATTATAATGATGATTTTCATCGCTTTATTCTTATTAAAAAGTCCTTATTATAATTGGGATTATAATAATCCTGAAACTGCTGTTTTAGGAGTTGCTTTTCACTCGTTTGAATGGTTATTTGTTAGGATAGCGCCAATTAGTATTATTGCATTAATTGTTGGTATAGTATTAACTCGAGAGAAAGCTTAAAATTGTAAAAAAAGATTTGATAAAACACCACATAGCTTGTCGAAGCGTATTGTGGTGTTTTTACAACTTACTAAAACAATATGGATTGATATAGCAATAATGTGTTAAATTTAAGAATAGTATTGACAAAAATAGGCAATGGTAATATAATAATTTTATCTTATTAACAAAAAGGTAAAAACAAAAAGAAGGTGATATCATTGAAAGATAAAAGTACAATAGTAGTATTCGGTGGTTCATTCAATCCACCATTAAATTCTCACTTTGCAATAGCGGAACAAGTACTAAATCAATATAAAGAAGTAGAGAAAGTAATATTTGTTCCAGTAAATCAGAATTATTCAAAAAAAGGCTTAGAAAAAAACAAACATAGGTATAATATGTTAGAAATAATAACAAATAAAAACAACAAATTTTTACTATCAGATATTGATATGCAAGGAAATAAATCACTAAATACAATAGAAATACTAAGGAAAGTGCAAAGGCAATTTCCTGATAAACAAGTAAGTTTTATAATAGGAAGCGACAACTTAAAAGAAATAGACACATGGAAAAATTCAGAAGAACTAACTAGTGACTATAAAATTTTAGTAATGGAAAGAAACAATGACAAATTAGAAGAAATAATCAATCAAAATGAACTATTACAAAAGAATAAAGAAAACATAAAAAAAATAAATGAAGAAATAAGAAGTAACTACAATTCAACCTACGTAAGGGCACAAATAAAAAACGGAAAAAGTGTTAGATATTTACTTCCAGACGAAATATACGAATATATAGAAAAAAATAATTTATATAAGGAGTGAAAAGTATGATAAAAGATATAAAAAAAGAAACTGAACAAATTACAAAATGGATAAAAAATTACGTAAAAGGAGCAAATGCGCAAGGAGTAGTAATTGGAAATAGTGGGGGAAAAGATAGTGCAACAGTAATTGCGTTAGCAGAAAGAGCTTTAGGAAAAGAAAATGTAGTAACTATTGCAATGCCTTGTAATTCTAAAAATTCAGATTTAGAAGATGCAGAATTAGTAGCAAAAAAATTTGAAGTACCTTTATTAAAAATTGATTTGTCAGAAACATATAAAACTTTAGAAAATGAAATAAGTAAAGAAATAACCACAAAAGAAGAGGGGAGAGATAGAGAGGCAAAAATAAATGCAAAACCAAGATTAAGAATGACAACATTATATTATATAGCTCAAAACCTAAATTATCTAGTAATAGGAACAGGGAACAAATGTGAAGCAGTTGTAGGATATACAACAAAATGGGGAGATAGTGCAAGTGATTTTAATCCAATAGGAGATTTTACAGTAGAAGAAGTATTACAAATAGGAAAATATTTAGGAGTTCCAGATAAGATAATAAATAAAGCCCCAAATGATGGATTAGGGAAACTTACAGATGAAGAAAAGCTAGGTGTTACATATAAACAAATAGCAGAATATATAGAAACAGGAAAAACAGAAGAAAAAGCAATGAAAATAATACAAAAAAAGGAAAAAAGCTCTAAACATAAAAGAGAGTTAATACCAGTGTATGAAAGAAGTCTATGAAAGACTTCTTTAAATATTTGCAAAAATAGTCAAAAAAATGAAAACAAAGGAAGGATTTATGTAAAATACGTCGAATAATATAACTATGTACATTTATTTGAAATAAAATGAAAGGAAGAGAGAAAAGAATGCCAAGATATAGTGACGAAATCATCGAAGAAGTAAGACAAACAAACGACATAGTAGACATTATCTCACAATATGTGCATTTAAAAAGAAGCGGAAGAAACTATGCTGGGTTATGCCCATTCCATAATGAGAAATCGCCATCTTTTTTCGTCTCACCAGATAAGCAAATATTTCACTGTTTTGGATGTGGAGTAGGTGGAAACGTATTCACATTTCTAACCAAAATAGAAGGAATAAACTTCGTAGAAGCAGTGCAAACACTAGCAGAAAGGTCAAACATACAACTACCAACAATAAGCAACAATGTAGACACAGCAAAAGAAGAGTTAAAAGCCAAAGTACTGAAAGTAAACGAATTTGCAGCACAATATTATCACGAAAAATTGTACAAGCAAGAATCCAAAATAGCACAAGAATACGTCAAAAAGAGAAAACTGAGCAATGAAACACTAAAAGCATTTAGGCTAGGATTTTCAGGAAAATTTGACGAATTATATAGGGCACTAGTAAAAGAAGGATTTAAAGACCCAGAAATATTAGAATCAGGACTAGTAAACAAAAATGAAAACGGAAAATACATAGACAGATACAGAAACAGACTAATGTTTCCAATATGTGATGCAATGGGACGAGTTATAGCCTTTGGGGGAAGAGTACTAGACGACTCAAAGCCTAAATATATAAACACCAACGATACAGTAGCATACAACAAAGGAAGACATCTATTTGGATTAAATGTTGCAAAAAAGGGAAATATAAAGAAAAGAATTCTAATAGTAGAAGGATATATGGATGTTATATCTTTACATCAAAGAGGAATAACAAATGTAGTAGCACCACTTCGGAACAGCATTAACACAGCAACAAGGTTGGTTACTTAGAAAAAACTCAGAGCAAATAGTGCTAAGTTTTGACTCAGACCAAGCTGGACTAAATGCAAAAATAAGAGCATTAGATATTTTACAAAATATGGGATGTGATATAAGAGTCCTACAAATGGAAGGTGCAAAAGACCCAGATGAATACATAATAAAATATGGAAATGCAAGATTTCAAAACTTAGTAGAAAAGGCACTTTCAGTAATTGAGTTCAAAGTAAAAATTTTAAAACAAACACTAAATTTAGACAACACAAACGACAAAATCAAATTCTTAAATGAAATAGCAAAATTAATTTCAAAAGTAGATAACACCATAGAAAAAGAAATATACATAGAAAAAATATCAACAGAATATCAAATATCAAAAGAAGCACTTACAGCAGAAGTAAATAAGCTAACATATTCAGGTGGAAAAAATGAAAAAATATTAGAAAAGTCAAAACCAGTAGTAACACACCAAAAGCCACAAGAAACACAAATATCAGAAGCAGTAAGAAGAAGGGAAAATACACTATTATCAATACTACTTATGGGAGATTTGAATATTTTTCAAATAATTAAACAAAGTATAATTGTTGAAGACTTCAAAGATGAATTAAATAGAGAAATTGCAAAAAAATTGTATGAAGAATTTGAAAAGGGAAATAACAATATTAATGGGATAATGGATAACTTAGAAGAAACTCAGCAAAATCACATAACATCAATATTGGCAGATGACTATGAAATAGATGACATAGAAAAAGCCATAGATGATGTGATACAAAGTTATGAAAAAGACAAAATCAATGAAAGAAAATTTCAAATTTTGGAATTATTAGAAACTGATTTAGAAACTGAGCAAAAAAAAGAATTAGAAAGAGAGCTAAGTAATATTATTATTAGATTAGCTAAAATTAAATAGGGGTGAAAAATTTAATGGCAAAGAAAAAAGAAGAATTAGAAGAAATTAAAGAGCCAAAAGTAGTAAAGAAGGAAGAAATGAAAGAAACAAAAAAGGCAGTGAAAGAAGCAAATGCTAAAAAACAAGAAAACAAAGAAGAAGAGACAAGCGAAAATAAAGAAGTAAAAGAAGAAAAAGTCAACAAAATATTAAAAAAAGCAAAAGAACAAGGAAAAATAACAATTGGGGACTTAGCAAAAGAATTAGATGATGTAAATCCAGACCAAATAGACCAAGTTTTTGATGCTTTTGAAGAACTAGGAGTAAACCTTCTAAATGACGATATGGAAGAAGAGCCAGATATAGAAGATTTGAAAGAAGTAGAAGACCTAAAATTAGACGAAGTAACAGAAACAACATATGAAGGAATAAATATAGATGACCCAGTAAGAATGTATTTAAGAGAAATAGGAAGAATTCCACTATTAACATTTGACCAAGAATTAGACTTAGCAAAAAGAATTCTAGCAGGAGACGAAGATGCAAAAAAAGAACTAGCAGAATCAAACCTAAGATTAGTTGTAAGTATAGCTAAAAAATATGTAGGAAGAGGAATGTTATTCTTAGACTTAATTCAAGAAGGAAACATGGGATTAATAAAAGCTGTTGAAAAATTCGACTATACAAAAGGATTTAAATTCAGTACTTATGCTACATGGTGGATAAGACAAGCAATAACAAGAGCAATTGCAGACCAAGCAAGAACAATAAGAATACCAGTTCATATGGTAGAAACAATAAACAAATTAATAAGAACATCAAGACACTTACTACAACAATTAGGAAGAGAACCAAGTCCAGAAGAAATTGCAGCAGAAATGGAAATTCCAGTTGAAAAAGTTATGGAAATACAAAAAATAGCACAAGACCCAGTATCATTAGAAACACCAATAGGAGAAGAAGACGACAGCCACTTAGGAGACTTTATACAAGACGACGACAGTCCAGCACCACACGATTCAGCAGCCTATACATTATTAAAAGAACAACTTGAAGAAGTAATGAACACATTAACACCAAGAGAAGCAAAAGTTTTAAAATTAAGATTTGGGTTAGAAGATGGAAAAGCAAGGACACTAGAAGAAGTTGGTCGTGAATTTGAAGTAACACGTGAAAGAATTAGACAAATAGAAGCAAAAGCTCTAAGAAAGCTAAGACATCCAAGTAGAAGCAAAAAATTAAGAGATTATATGGGATAATAAACGGAGGAAAAATGAGTAGAATAATAAACTATATAAGTAATATAACAAGTGAACAAATTATAGATGTTATAACAGCTTTATGTTTAATTGTACTTTTTAGAATTTTTAGTTCTAGCATTGCATATATAATTGTTAGGATGTTTAAATTAAAAGTGAAGAATAAAAGAGTAATTAAAGAAAGTGCATTTTATAATCCTTTGAGAATGTTTTTCAATGTACTAGGAATTTACATTGCTATTCTATTACTAAAAAAACCATTCCAAATTTCAGATGAAATAATGGGATTTGTAACAACAGCATTTGAAATTTGTAGTGTAATAGTGTTTGCAAAAGGCTTAGCAGCAAGCTTTATGCCAAAGTCAACATTAGTTAAAAAGATGAAAGAAAAGACAACAAAAAATGTGGAAGACTCAATGCTTAGCTTTTTGTTAAAAATAGTAAGAGTGGTAATTTATATTGTTGCAGGCTTCATAATACTTACATTACTAGGAATAAATTTGAATGGTCTAGTTGCAGGTTTAGGATTACGGTGGTGTAATAGTAACTTTAGCAGCTCAAGATACTGCGAAAAACTTATTTGGCGGATTAGTGATATTCTTAGACAAGCCTTTTATTGTAGGAGATTGGATTGAAATGTCACCATATGAAGGAACTGTTGAAGACATTACTTTTAGAAGTACAAGGGTAAGAACTTTTGAAAATTCAGTGGTAAATATACCAAACTCAGTTATTTCTAATTCTTCAATTATTAATTGGAGTAAAATGGAAAAAAGAAGATTTAAAACACATCTTTGCATACAAATTGATACACCCCTAGATAGGCTAGATAAATTTATGGCAAGGGTTAGGGAAATGCTTCAACAGCGTGAAGCGATTTTTGATGAGTCTATTATTGTTAAGTTTGATGAGATTGCTGATAATGGATTGAACGTTCTGATTTCTAGCTATACGGAGTCTGTCGATTACCCTAGTTATCTTGCTGAAAAACAGAATATTAATTGTAAGATTATGAGAATTTTGAAAGAAGAGAATATTGAACTGGCTTATGATACAAAAACTGTTTATGTGAAAAATTAAAAGACCTTTTAGGTCTTTTTTTTTGAACAGAAATAAATATGATGTCGAAATTTGTCGTATTTTGCGATGAAAAGTTGAAAAAAATCATGTGAAAATATTGCAAAAGTATATAAAATCTGGTATAGTACAAAAGTGCGAGCACAGAATTTATATACTTTTATAAATTTATTTAAAATCAAATAAATATATATAAGGACTTAGTTTTATAAGTTAAAATATATATTTAAAAATTTTAATTCAAGATTAATTCT
>CASSLW010000020.1 GCA_949443285.1 uncultured Clostridia bacterium | reverse complement strand
ATCACGTACAGTTCTGAGAGAGGCTTGAGGGGAAGTACCTCTTGCCTACTTACTTCCTAAAATAACGTCAACACCATTTTGGAATAGAAAATCTGCCAAAGATTCTTGCTCTTTATTTGCAGTTGTTCTATATTCAGTACCCCAATGCATACAAGCAACAATCATATCGGCATTTTGACTTTTCGCAGTATCAATATGCTTTTTAATTAAATCTTTATCAATTAAATTAACACAAAAACTTTTATCCTTTGGAACGGGAATTCCATTGGTGCCGTAAGTATAATTGATAAATGCAATTTTTACACCTTTTACATATTTAAATAAAACTTGGTCTTGTTCTTCTTGCGTCTTATAAGTTCCAAGATGAGCAATATCAGCATCATTTAAAACATCAATAGTCCTAGATAAACCACTAAATCCCATATCTAAACAGTGATTTCCGGCAGTAGAAAGAACATCGATACCAATATCTTTTAAAGAATAAGCTAAATTGTCAGGAGTATTAAAAGTAGGATAATTGCTATAACCACGCTCTTTGCCTGCAAAAGAAGTCTCTAAACTTCCAACTGCTATATCAGCAGTCTGAGTATAAAACTTTATATCATCAAACACATGAGAAAAATCATATTCTTGAGTATCAGCATTATAAGCATCCCTATATTGGGTATTATGACACATTACATCTCCAATTGCAGCTAAAGTAAACGTTGTGTCAGTTTCTTCTTTTGTATTTTCCTCCTTCTCTTTTTCTTTTGCCTCATTTTCTAATTGTTTCTCATTCTCAATTTCTTGCCTAAAAGTTTCAATTAGATTTTTATACAAATTACTGTTTTTGAAAAAGTAAAATGTACTAACTAAAATCAGCAAAATGAATAAAATAATAATTACAATACTTAGTTCTTTCCTTGCGGCTTTGTGGTCAATGTCTTGTTTCTTTTTATTTCTTGAATTTCGATTTCTAGGGTTTCTTCTCAAAATAAATCACCTCATTTTTATTAACAACAAAATATCATAAAAATCGACAAAATTCAAGTGAGATTTTTGTGATAAAAACACCACTTGAAAAATAAGGAAAAATAGTGTATAATACCGAAAGTTAAGGAGGAGATGTAATGTTAAGTGCAAACAATGTTACAGTTAGATTTGGAAAAAGAGTATTATTTGAAGATGTAAATATAAGATTTGGAAAAGGAAACTGCTATGGAATAATAGGAGCAAATGGAGCAGGAAAATCAACATTCCTAAAAGTTCTATCAGGAGAGATTGAGCCAAGCAAAGGTGATGTTTCAATAGATAGAGGGGAAAGACTATCAGTTTTAAAACAGGACCACTTTGCGTATGAAGATTATACAGTAATTGATACAGTAATAATGGGAAACAAAGAGTTATATGACATTATGAAAGAAAAAGAAGCTATATATGCAAAACCTGATTTTTCAGAAGAAGATGGAATGAAAGCTGCGAAATTAGAAGAAAGGTTTGCTGAATTAGATGGATGGAATGCAGAGTCAGATGCAGCAATACTTTTAAATGATTTAGGAATTATTCCTGAAAATCATTATAAATTTATGAAAGAGATTGAAGCAAGGGATAAAGTAAAAGTTTTATTAGCACAAAGTTTATTTGGAAATCCAGATGTACTTTTATTAGACGAGCCTACAAATGACTTGGATTTAAAGAGTATTAACTGGTTACAAGACTTTTTAATGGATTTTGAAAATACTGTAATTGTAGTATCACACGATAGATATTTCTTAAACAAAGTTTGTACACATATAGCAGACGTAGACTTTGGAAAAATCAAAGTATATCCAGGAAACTATGACTTCTGGTACGAATCAAGCCAATTAGCATTAAAACAAGCAAGAGAACAAAACAAGAAGAAAGAAGAAAAAATTAAAGAATTACAAGACTTTATTGCAAGATTTAGTGCAAATGCTTCAAAATCAAAACAAGCAACATCAAGAAAGAAAACATTAGAAAAAATAGAACTAGATGAAATAAAACCATCAAACAGAAAATATCCATATGTAGACTTCAAGCCAGACAGAGAGCCAGGAAGAGAAATTTTACAAGTGAAAAATATATCAAAAACAGTTGACGGAGTAAAAATGTTAAACAAAATATCATTTGACGTAAAGGAAGGAAACAAAATAGCATTTTTAGCAGACAATGAACTTGCAAAAACAGTATTATTTCAAATAATAGCAGGAGAAATTGAACCAGACGAAGGAGAACTAGTATGGGGAACAACAATAACACAAAACTATTTCCCAAAAGACAACAACTACTTATTTGAAACAGACGAAAATGTAACAGAATGGCTAAGAAAATATTCAAAAGACCCAGACGAAACATATGTAAGAAGTTTCTTAGGAAGAATGCTATTCTCTGGAGACGAAGCACTAAAAGAAGTAAGGGTTCTATCAGGAGGAGAAAAGGTAAGATGTGTATTATCAAAAATGATGTTATCAGGAGCAAATTTCTTAATATTTGACGAACCTACAAACCACTTAGATATGGAAAGTATAACATCTGTAAATGAAGGGATGAAAAAGTTTATAGGAAATATTTTATTTACATCACATGACCACGAGTTAACTCAAACTGTTGCAAATAGAATAATTGATATTAAAGAAGATGGAGCTGTAATAGATAGGGAAGTTTCATATAACGAATATTTGGGAATTGAATGATGTTTTTGGGGACGGAGCAAAAAAACATCGATAGGGATTTATAGTGGAAAGAATTTTCTTTTCATTTATATAAAAAGAATAACAAAAAGGGGCAATATAATAAAAACAAGAAAGTGAGATGATTAAAATTTCTAGAAAATCACGAGAAACATTAAAAGCCTCTTTTTTTCATGTAATTATACAGGGGCATAAAAAAGAGTTTATATTTCGAAAGACAAGGTATATTTATCAATATATCAAATTAATTAAAAAACATATAAAAGGAACAAATATCAAAATTATAGCATATTGCATTATGGGTAATCATGCACACTTTTTATTTCAAGTAGATGAACTGAAAAATCTGTCAAAATTAATGCAAAAGATAAATACAGAGTATGCAAACTACTATAATCATATGGAGGATGGTAGAGTTGGGCATGTATATAGAGATAGATTTATGAGTCAGCCAATAACAAGTCAAAAATATTTAGTTCAATGTATTAAATATATACATTTCAATCCTGTAAAAGCACATATAGTAGATAAATGTGAACAATATCAATTTTCATCATACAATTATTTCTGCAAAAAATTGAAAGAAAATAATAATAACAGTTGTTTTAGTGTTAAAGAGTACAAGGATATATGCGAAAACGTAAATTATGAAATTGAATTTATGGATATAGAAAAAGAAGAGAAAGAGATAATTGTAAGCGGAATTCAAGAATTTATAAATAAACATAAGTATAATATATTTCAAATCTTTAATAACAGAGAAGTTTTAACAGAGCTAGTTAAATATCTGAAAGACTACAAGAAGATTACGTATCTTGCAATTGGTGACTTTTTTGGAATGAGTAGAGGCTGTTTGCAAAACATTGTAAAAAAGGCTAAAAATATTAACAAAAATATGGAAAATACTTGACTTTTCACCCATAAAAACTGATATAATAGAAAAGTGAGAATGTAATAAAACTATAAATCGATGTTTTTTTGCTCCGTCCCCAAAAACATCAAGAAAGGAAATTAACAATGGACAAAATTATAAAAATAATAGCAGAAGAGCTAAAAATAAGAGAAAATCAAGTAGAAAATACTATTAAATTAATAGATGAAGGCAATACAATCCCCTTTATAGCAAGATATAGAAAAGAAGTAACAGGTGGATTAAGTGACGAAACTCTTAGGGAATTAGGAGACAGGCTAGCATACCTAAGAAATTTAGAGAAGAGAAAAGAAGAGGTTATTAATTCCATTGCTGAGCAAGGTAAGTTAACAGACGAAATTTTAAAAGCTGTTGCGCTTAGTAAAACTCTAGCAGAAGTAGAGGATATTTATAGACCTTACAAGCAAAAGAAGAAAACAAGGGCGACTGTTGCTAAAGCTAAAGGGTTAGAGCCTTTGGCAGATATTATTATGGAACAAAAAGAGTCTAAGCCAATTGAAGAAATTGCAAAAGAGTATGTAAATATTGATAAGTTGTCAGATGAGGATAAAAAGAATAAAGATAAAGTTGTTGCGACTGCAGAAGATGCAATTGCAGGGGCTTTAGATATTATTGCTGAAAATATTTCTGATAATAGCAAATATAGAAAAGAAATCAAAAGACAATGTTACAGAGAAGGGTTAGTAGAAACAAAAGCTGCAAATCCAGAGGAAAAGTCAAATTATGAGATGTATTATGAGTATAATGAAGCTATTAAATACATACCAAGTCATAGAATTTTGGCTATAAATCGTGGAGAGAAGGAGGATTTCTTAAAAGTAAAATTAGCTAAGCCAGAAGATAAAATTTTAGCATATATGGAAAGAGATATCATAAAAGGAGAAACTCAATTTACTAATATGCTAAAAGAAACTATTTTAGATAGTTTTAAGAGATTAATTGAACCTTCAATTGAAAGAGAAATTCGTTCAGATTTAACAGAGAAAGCTGAAGAAAAAGCTATTAAAGTTTTTGGCCAAAATTCAAAACAACTATTATTAGGCGCTCCAATTAAAGGAAAAACAGTTATGGGATTTGACCCTGCATATAGGACAGGTTGCAAAATAGCAGTTATAGACGATACTGGAAAAGTTTTAGATTATACAACTGTATATCCAACAGCGCCACAAAATGATGTTGAAAATGCAAAAAAAGAACTTTTGAAATTAATTGAAAAAGATAAAATTGATATGATAGCAATAGGAAATGGTACAGCTTCTAGAGAGTCAGAAATGTTTGTTGCAGATATGCTAAAAGAAACTAAAAGAGAAGTTTGCTATGTAATTGTAAGCGAAGCGGGAGCATCAGTTTATTCTGCATCAAAGCTTGCAACAGAAGAATATCCAGACATAAATGTATCAATAAGAGGAGCGATATCAATAGCAAGAAGGCTACAAGACCCATTAGCAGAGCTAGTAAAAATTGACCCAAAAGCAATTGGAGTAGGACAATATCAACATGATGTTAACCAAAAAAGACTAGCTGAAAGCCTTACAGGTGTAGTAGAGGACAGCGTTAACAAAGTCGGAGTTGATGTAAATACTGCAACACCATCATTACTTTCATATGTAGCAGGTATAAACAACACAATTGCCAAAAATATTGTAAAATATAGAGACGAAAATGGAAAACTTAAAAATAGAAAGCAATTATTAAAAGTTCCAAAGCTAGGAAAAGTAGCATATGAACAATGTGCAGGATTCTTAAGAATATTTGATGGTGATAATCCATTAGAAATAACTGCAGTTCACCCTGAAAGTTATGAAGCAACAGAAAAGTTACTTAAAGAAATAGCTTTTGATGTTAAAGACCTAAAAGACAAAGAAAAGTTGGAAGATTTAAGAAACAAATTAAAACATATAGATATTACGAAGACTGCGAAAGAACTAGAGATAGGAGAGATGACACTAACAGATATTATAGACGAACTTTCAAAACCAGGTAGAGACCCACGTGAAGATATGCCAAAACCAATTTTGCGTTCAGATGTTTTAAAACTTGAAGATTTAAAAGAAGGCATGGTATTAACAGGAACAGTCAGAAATGTAATTGACTTTGGTGCTTTTGTTGATATTGGTGTTAAACATGATGGACTTGTTCATATTTCAGAAATGAGTGATAAGTTTATAAAAAATCCATCTGAAATTGTTTCAGTAGGAGATGTTGTAAAAGTTAAAGTTATAAAAATTGATACAGAAAGACAAAAAGTTGGACTATCAATGAAAGTCTAATGTATTTGGGGACGGAGCAAAAATACATCAATATAGGAAGGAAGTTAATCGATGTATTTTTGCTCCGTCCCCAAATACATCATTTAAATATAAAATTTATTAAAAAACTTGATTTTTAGCGTTTTTATTAATATAATGTAGAAAAATAGTAAAAAAGAGGTATTACTATGAGAAAAGGATTGCAAAATATAGAAAATAGTGAAAATAAAAATTACAAAATAATAGCAGTAGATGACGAAGAAGGAATTATCGACTCTTTATCAATATTCTTAAAAAGGTCAGGATATGAATTTGTTGGAGCAACAGACCCAAAGCAAGCAATAGAAATGGTAAAAAATGAGCACTTCGACTTAATGATACTAGATTTCATAATGACGCCAATCCATGGAGACCAAGTAGTAGAAGAAATAAGAAAATTCAACAAAG
Source organism: uncultured Clostridia bacterium (assembly GCA_949443285.1). GTDB lineage: Bacteria > Bacillota > Clostridia > TANB77 > CAG-508 > CAG-269. Next base: position 17,459 of record CASSLW010000020.1, on the reverse strand, counting down.
AACTATATATATTATTATTAACAGGGCATAAAGATTTAGCACCACCGCTAGACACAATAAGAAGACTTGATATACAAGGATATTGCGAAAAAAGTGACAAGTTTGACCAACTATTGTTACTAATTGAGTCTGGAATAAAATCAATTAAACAAATGAACGAAATTAAAAAAATAAATAAAGAACTATCAGACACATACGAGAAATTAGAAAAAGCATATTTAGAGAGTGTTCAAACACTAAGATATACAGTTGAAGCAAAAGACTTTTATACACGTGGACATTCAGACCGTGTATCAGAATACTCTGTGCTACTAGGTAAATATCTAAATCTTCCAGAAGAAACCTTGAATACTTTACGAATAGGCGGATTATTTCATGATGTTGGAAAAATAGGTGTGCCAGATAGCATTTTACAAAAAGAAAGTAAACTAACAGATAATGAATATTCAGAAATAAAAAATCATCCATCAATAGGAGCACACATTTTGTCAACAGCAACAATTTTTCACGACATAATTCCAATAGTAAAACATCACCACGAAAAATATGACGGAACAGGATATCCAGGTAGATTACAAGGAGAAAACATTCCATATTTAGCTAGAATTGCAGCTGTTGCAGACAGTTTTGATGCCATGACTTCTAGAAGAACTTATCGTGATTCTTTGCCAATAGATGTTGTAATAGCTGAGTTTAGAAAATGTAAAGGAACTCAATTTGATCCTAAATTAGCTGACGTATTCTTAGATATATTAGAAAATCATTTTGACGAAATTAAGGCAATTCAAGAAAAATATAAGTAACGAAAATATGCACATAAAGTATACATTCCATATAAAATAGAAAAGGAACTTAAAAATCAAATTAAGTTCCTTTTAAAATTAATTTTTTGGGGCTACCCCAAACGTCTACATCGATGTATTTTTGCTCCGTCCCCAAAAACATCGTTCAAAAACATTATAATGGTAAAGTTATAATAAATGTAGTACCTACACCCTCTGTTGATTCAACAGAGATATTACCATTAAAATGAGCTCTAATAGTCGAATAAGACATATATAAACCAAGTCCTGTACCATTTTTACCTTTTGTTGTAATCATTTCTTTAAACAATTTATCCTTAACCTTTTTAGGCATTCCAGAGCCATAGTCTTTTATAGAAATTAACAAATTATTTTTATCTCGTTCAACAATTAAATCTATATTTTGTTCAGGTTTTCCACCATAGGCTTGAATAGAGTTTGATATCATATTATTTATTACCTGAACTAAGCTATTAACATCACCATTAATTGCTAGATTTTCATCAGTTTTCATTGCCACATTTAAATATGTAATAGAGTTTTTCAATTCATGTTTCATTAAAATATTAACTCTTTTTAATAATTCACCAACAGTGAAGGATATATCATCTTCGTTTGAAAGGGTAACGGCTTGACCTTTAACGGCTGTTATTACGTCAGACATATATTCTGTGTGTGTTTTGATTTTTTCAATCCAAGTGTTCATATCGCTTGCTATTTCGTGGTGGTCTTGGCTATTTACTTCTGGGTCGTCTATTGAAGTGTCATATTCTTTTACCAAGTCATGCAATCCTTCTGCTGCACCAGATATTGACATTATAGGTGTTTTTAAGTTGTGTGCAATTCCACCAATTAATTGTCCTAATGATGCTAAACGTTCTTTTTCCATTAATGTTTCTTGGTTATCGTGAATTTGTTCAACGTTTTTGATAGTTAATTCTTGAATTTTATTATAATAATATGCCAAGTCTCCAAATTCATCATTTGAAGCGACTGGAAGTATCATATTTTTGTCGATATTTTCAGTGTCGACAATACTTTTTAAGCTGTTTGTAGTTTTTATTAAGTTACTAGATATGTTACGTGACCATATCAATAATAAAACTATATATATTATTAGGAAAATTACTATAAGTGTAAAGTAGTAAACAAGTAAATCCATATCAATGACAGGATATTTATAACCAATATACCAAGTTTGGCCGTTTAAGTCTGTTAATTTCATAGCATATAATTGTTCATCAATACCAAATTTCTCATATAAGAAACCATTAGTTTCATCGTAGAAAAAGTCTCTGTAACCTAACACGAAATCACTTACAACACCGTCAGGAGAAGATACATAAATATCTTTATCATCTGGCGAAATTATAAAGTAATAATGAGATTGATCTTGAAGCGGTATAGTATTTAAAGTTTGTTTCAAGTTTTCCATATTAACTTGTTCAGGTGTAATATTTTTTGACTGCATATAAGCCTTATAATAATTACCAGTTGAAAATCCTTCTTGTTGAACAGTTTTTGAGTATCCAATTAAAGATATAACGATCAATATTACGGCAATAAAAGGAACCATTTGGAACAACAAGTTTTGTGAATTTGTAATTCTATATCCGATATTTTTCTCATATGTATTAGAAATTTCATATGTTGTCAAAATAACATTATATAAAAATTTCTGTGATACAATCAACAAAATAATTGAAATTATGGAAGCAATAGCAATAATCATAAGTGTAAATCTCAGTATTGCAAATGCAGTTGCAAGCATTATAAAGTTAAATATAATTCCAATAGATGTAATTGTTATCATTTGTACAAAGAAAACTTTATACGGAATATTTATACAATCTTTTCTAACTTGTTTAATTTCTTGGTAAGAAATTTTTTCTTTACGATAATGTTTGTTTAAATACTTGTAAATTCTTCTCATCAATATCTTAAATGAAATTAGGTGAACAGATATACCAAGTATATAAACAACAGTATATTGCTGGACGTGAGTAAGTGGTTGAACTTCCCTTTGAAAAGCAAAGTTTTCAGAAAGTGGTGGGAAGTTTTGCACTAATGGCATAATAAAGTAAACAACTACAACAGCGATTAAGTCAACAAGTAAAATCATTGTTATAAACTTTAATTTAAAATTTTTTAATTCTTTTGTAGATTTTTCTTTCAAAACATCACAACCTTTTTATAATATTTAAAATCTTTTGTACATATTGAATATCAACAGAAGCCCATTCTAAGTTCAATTCTTCTAATTTTGATAAAGTAATATCTTGAGAATATGTATTTGTATTAGTACCTAAAATGTATTCTTTTGTATATTCATCTGCACTTTGTTTAATTTCATCAATAAAAGTCTTTAAATCAACATCTAGTAAATCACAATTTAAAAATTTAAGAATAGTTTTCAATTCAGCAATAGTAATTTCTTTATTGCTCAAAATATGATAAATAGAATTTGAAGAACTATTTTTTAATAAACCTAAAATTATATCAGCACACTCATCAACAGGGCTAAATTCCAATTTAAAACCAAGTAAATCCTTAGCAACAACCTTGCTATCTATAATAGCTTTAAGAGAAGCTAAAAATACATTTTGATTAGCGTTTTCTTGGAAAACACCGTCACTAACTCTTGGCATGATATTACCTAACCTAAAAATAACAGCATTTAGCCCACTTCTAGTAGCTTTTAATATTTCTTTTTCAGCTTCAAATTTAGTAACTAAATAAGGATTGTTATTAAATTCTTGGTTTATAAACAAAGTATTTTCATCAAACGTTTTATTTTTAGTCAAATCTCCTTTAAATCCTGCAATTGATAAAGTCGAAATGTGGGCTAAAGATATTTTATCTCCACAGAAATCGATTAAATTAATAACACTTTGTACATTATCTTTATAAATTTGCGCAGGTTTTGCAAAATGTTTTACATTGGCAGCACTGTTAATAACACAAGTTACAGTTTCCTTGATTTTTGAATATGTATTTTGGTCCAATCCTAATTGATTTTTTGTCATATCTCCATTCAAAACTGTTACTTTTTGCTCAATTAATTTTAACAGATTTTCGTCAGAAGCAAAATAGAAATCAATCATTTTTTGCAATCTTGTTTTTCCATTCAAATTAATTTTATTTCTTATTACACAATAAATTTTCTCAGTATTTTCATTTAAAAGTAAGTTTCTTAATAAGTGAATACCTAAAAATCCTGTAACACCAGTAATTAAAACAGTACTTAAATCAAACTTTTTAACATTATTTAAAATCTGAACATCTTCAATATCAGTTAAGTCAGGTTTTGCTTGGCTAGAAGAATTGCTTTCAATAAATTTTGCTAAATCTTTTATGTTTGAATTGTTGTATATATCTTGAATTAGTATGTTATATTTTTCTAGATATGTGTAAATAGCTGTTAAAGATAGGGAGTCAATTCCTAAATCTTCAATTAAATCATCAGTTATAGAAAATTCATCTAAATCAATCAATTCTTTAACATAGTTATATATTTCAATTTCTAAATCAGATTTTGGCGCAACACGGTTGTTATTATTTTTTTCTAAATAGTTAAGTGCCAAAGTCTCTAATTCTTTTCGATTTATTTTGCCAGAAGAATTACGTGGAAATTCTTCTAATTCAATGATTTTTTTAGGTTTCATATAAAATGAAATATTACTATTAATATAATTTTTTATATTGTATAAATTGATATTTTTTTCTTTTTTAGTTAAAAACAAGAATATTGCTTTTGTGTTTTTATAAGGAACGGCAATTGGATATACTTCAAAATTATTTCCAAGTAATTTTTGAATTTTATTTTGAACTTCATTTAAAGCAACTAAATAACCACCATTTACTTTCACAACATCATCATTTCTACCAATAAATTCAATATCTAAATCTTTGTTAATCTTAACAATATCCCCAGTTCTGTAAGCTTTTACAGTTTTATCTAAAATAGGAGAATAAATTTCAACAAAACGAGCCTTTGTAATTTCTGGTAAATTTAAATATCCTTTTGCAATATTTTGAATAGAATTTTCATCTTCATAAACTACAAGCTCACCTTTAGTATCAATAGGCATAACTTCCAAATTTGAGTTAACAACTAAAAGGCGAGAACCATATATTGGTTTACCAATTGAAGTATAGTTGTTCTTTATTTCAAAAACACTTACTTGTTTATAAGTTGTAAACATCGTTGTCTCTGTAGGACCGTAAAGATTTAGAACTTTTAAATTACTATATTTAGAAAGTAGATTTTCTATAATATAAGGTTTTAAAGTTTCTCCTCCAGTTCCAAGAATTCTAAGTGAAGATAAATCTGCATTTAACAATTTATCTTGAACAGCAATATGTTCAAGCCACTTTGGAATTAGAAAAGACCTTGTTACTTTTTCTTGTTCCATAATTCTAATTACTTTTTCAGGATTTAATTCATCCTCTTTTTTTACTAAAACAAGCTTTCCACCAAAAAGCAAAGAGGTGTAAATATCAATTCCAGAAGCATCAAAAGAATATTTCAAAAGGGAAATTGATATATCTTTGCTAGTCGCTTTAAGAACAGCATCTTTTTCAATAGAAGCCTTTAAACTAGCTATATTTTTGTGCATAACCATAGTACCTTTTGGGTTACCAGTAGAACCTGATGTATAAATGATATATGCAGTATCTTCTGGTGATGGTTTATTTGCAGAAATATCGTAAAAACCATTAAAACCGTAAGTATCTAAGTTGATTACAACAGATTTTGTTGGAATTTTTGTATCATAGTTTTTGTGTGTTAAAATACATTTTGGTTTACAATCATTTAAAATATACTCAACCCTAGAAGCGGATTCATCTGGCAAAATAGGCACATAACAGCCACCAGCCTTCAAAACTGCAAACATAGCAACAATCATATCTATACTTTTATCTAAAAATAGAGCGATTGGTACATTTTTAGTAATTCCTAAATTAAGCAAAGCTTTTGCAATATTATTAATTTTTTTATTCAGCTCAGAATAAGTAATTTCTGTATTATCATACAAAATAGCAATATTATCAGGATATCTTGCTACAACATCATCAAAAATAGAAATTGCAGTTTCACTAGAATTCTCAATATTACCTGTCAAATTAAAAGCTGTTAAAGCTGAGACATCTTCATCTGTTAAAAGATTTATATCAACTATATTTGACTTACCTTTGAGCACCTGAGAGATTATATGCAAAATAAAAGAATTCATCTTTTTAATCTCATCTTCTGTAAAACAAGTAAATAAATAATCATAATTCAAAACTTTATCATTATTTAAAGTCGTTAAATGAATGGTCAAAGGATTATTTTGTTGCCCTGAAAATAGCCAACTACATTCACCTAAATCTTCATTTTCCATAGCATTTTCCTGTTTATTAATTTGATAAGAAAATCCAATTTCGTACAAACCAGAATTATCTTTTGCAGTATTACAAAAGGCTTCTTGTATTTTGTGATATGGATAGCCAGAATGTTTGAACAATGACATATTTGTTGATGATATTTTTTTGCATAATGATAAAAAGGTATCTTGAATATCAATTTCTATCATTAAAGGTAAAGTTGACACAAACATACCAGTACATTCAAGCTCTTTTAATCTCTTTTGACGATTTAAAAAAGGTGTACCAAATGTGACTTTTTCTAAATTATAAATCTTGCTAAAATAAATAGACAATACCCCTAAAAAGAAAGTGTACTCTGTAATTCTATTCTCTTGGCAATAAGCAGAAATAGAATTAAACAAACCAGCATTAAGAGGCTGTATATAACGCTTTCCGTCCTTTTTTAAATAATCAGAATTTTGAAACAACTTTGTAGAAGGAATTTTTGCTACATAATCATTCCAAAACTGTTCATCTATATGAAACTTATTACTCTCATAATAAGCTTTTTCTCTATCAATAAAAGGAAGATAACTAGGCTTTTCAAAAGCATCTTCTTGCTCATCTCTTTGTAACTTTTCGTAAAAATCCTTAATTTGCTCAGCAACTTGAGACATACTCCAAGCATCAGCTATAATATGATGAGACTTATACAAAACATAAGAAGAACAAGGCGTGAAAACAAGACAAATGCTAAACAATTTGTTTAAAGAAAGTTCTAAATTTTGATACTCTTCAATTGCACTAGAAATATCATCTGTATCAAAATGTTTTGTCTCAATAGGTACGTACTGGTAATCTTCAACATATTGACATAGACTTGTTCCATTTTTAATAAACCTTAAATGAAAAGAATCATTTTTTTCTATAATCTTATTCATGGTTTTTACTAATAAATCTTCATCTAGTTTGCTGTTTAACTTTAGCACTGACATTATATGATTTATTGGTGTTCCACTTCCGTTTATTTGTTCAAGTTCCCATATGTTTTTTTGTGGGTTTGTTAATTCATATACTTCCTTTTTCATTTATTTCTCCCAATTATATTTTATAGTCAAATTATATAGTTTTTTAGCCGAAATTGTCAATATAAATAACAATGTTTTTGGGGACGGAGCAAAAAAACATCACTTGGTATAAAGATATAAATCAAATTAGTTATGAAAATAAATCGATGTTTTTTTCCTCCGTCCCCAAAAACATCGGTTTAAAAAACAAAATATATGGAAAGAATAAATCTAAGGTGGTGGAGCGATTTGAAAATGAAAAAGAAAAAAAGCAAAGTAAAGTTTATAATACTAGCAGTAATAGCAATAGCGCTGTGGATTTTTGGGTTCTATGTATATTTTACATACCAAAAAATAGAAATAAATAATGAAAATTATACAGCCACGAGAACACTATCCACACAAAAAGAACAAACTGTGGAAGAAGTTGAAGAAAATAGTACGAAAGTAGCAGATGTTTTAGAGAAAACAACCAAAAGTGTAGTAGGAATATCAAAATTAAAAAATGCAGGAAATAGTATATTGTCAAAAAGCACAGAAGCAGAGTTAGGTCTAGGAACAGGGTTTATTGTTACAGAAGACGGATACATTGTAAGTAATAGTCATGTTACAGGCGAAAGGTATAGCAAATGTTATATTACATTAGAGAATGGTTCAACATATGACGGAAAGGTTGTGTGGAGTGATGCAGATTTAGATTTATCAATTACTAAAATAGATGCGAAAAACTTGGAATATGTTAGCCTTGGAAATTCAAGTGATATAAGAGTAGGGGAGACTGTGTACGCAATAGGAAATCCAATTCGGTTTTGAGTTTAGAAGAACTGTGACTTCTGGAATTATAAGTGCTAAAAATAGGACCATAAAAATAGAAGAAGAAAACAAAAGCTCATATATGACAGACCTTATTCAAACAGATGCAACAATAAATCCGGGAAATAGTGGGGGAGTGCTGATATATCCTAATGGCGAAGTGATAGGAGTCAATACGGTCAAGATTTCTACTGCTGAGGGAATTGGTTTTGCAATACCAATTAATATAATAAAGCCAATAATTGATAATTTGAAACAATTTAATAGTTTTGAAGAGGCAACAATAGGTATTTATGCTTATGATAAGGAAGTTGTACCATATATTGATAGTAGTATAAAATCTAATTTTAATAAGGGGATTTATGTTGTTCAGATAAATAAAAATGGTCCTGCCGACGGAACTGAACTTAAGGAAGCGGATATTATTAATTCTATTGATGGCATTTCTTTAAATACTATGAATGATTTGAGACAGTACATTTATACTAAAAAGCCTGGTGATGAAGTTGTTTTGGACGTAACTAGGGGGAAGATTAATAAACAAATTAAACTGACTTTGGGTAAGAAATGATGTTTTTGGGGACGGAGGAAAAATACATCGGTTAGAATAAAAAACATAAATCAAATTCGTTATGAAAATAGGCCGATGTATTTTTGCTCCGTCCCCAAAAACATCATTTTCTAGAATAGTCCTTAGTTTCTTTGTTAGACATATAAACTTCAGAGCGATTTTGTTTCAAGAACTCAATAATCTGATAAACATCAATCCAAATCTCATTAGGGCTATCAACCTGAGATTCATCAAAAATAAGTTGCATACCAAAATGTAAATGAGGAACATTAATATTATTCACATTTTCCTTTGTACTGTAACCAGTCATACCAAGATAACCAATAACATCACCAGCTTTAACAACCGTGCCTTCTTCTAAACCTTCAGCATAAGGATGATTTTTTCTCAAATGAGCATAATAATAATATCTTTTTGTATCAAAACTCCTAATGCCAATTCTCCAACCACCATATTGGTTCCAGCCCAAATTTTCAATAACGCCAGACTCTACGGCGACAATAGGTGTGCCGATACTTCCCATTAAGTCATTTCCTAAATGAGTTCTTTTAAAGCCATAAGACCTAGAATTTCCAAAGTCATCATAGTGGCTAAATGAATAATTTTTTGCAATTGGAAGAAAAGCCTTTACGCCATATTTACGTTCGAAATTTGAAGTATTATCTAGATTTTCTTGTGGTTCTTCATTGTCAGAATTTTGATTTTTAGGTTTTTCGGTTTCAATAGAATAGTTTCCAATAAATCCAGAAAGTACAGCACTATAACTTTCGTAATAATAATTATAGAACTTCAAATTTTGAGTTAGACTCTCAATTGTTTCTCCGTCTTTAATTTTAGCAACTAAAACGTCTAAATCAGTTTTTTTAAAATTCTTGAAATTTCCACCATTTTTACAAGCCAAATAGGCTAATAATTCTATCCAATTATATTTTATTTCTTCATTTTTAGTATGCGAGTTTATATCAAGTTTTGCTGTTAAGTTCATTGCTTCTGATGTTACGTTAAAGTCAACCCATTTTATAAAGTCTTTTTTTACAGCATTTTCTTCTTTTTCTGATACAATATCAGAATTTGTAGTGGTTGTAATATTTTCTAATATTTTAATATTTGAAAAACAGAAATATATTGTGATTGATGCTAATGCTGCTAACAATAGAATAACCCCAATAATTAACTTTTTATTTATTTTTAGTGTTTTTATTATCAATGTATTCCACCCCATATATTTATATGAGGTGTTTTTGGTTTATATCACTTTTTCTGTTTTTAATTTTTCAGGATGATTATAATATAAAAGACAGATAGTTTAAACTACCTGTCTTATTGCTATGCAATTAAGCAATGGTGTGCCTGGAGGGACTCGAACCCCCGGTCTCGAACTTCGTAGGCTCGCATTTTATCCAGCTAAACTACAGGCACATATATAAATACTTTAATATTATAACGTTTCAAACGTCATTTTTCAAGAGAAATTCAAAAAAATTTAAAAAATCTTAAAAAAATATTGCAAACTGATTAAATTTGTGATATTATATATAAGCGTTTAGAAATAAAATGCATATCGAGGTGTAGCGCAGTTGGTAGCGCGCGTGGTTTGGGACCATGAGGTCGCAGGTTCGATCCCTGTCACCTCGACCAGAGTAAAAGCTGTGCAGAAGCACAGCTTTTTGTGTTATAATAAAAAGGGTGAAAATAATGAAAATTTTAGAATTTATTTTAAATAATGAAAAATATTTAGAAGACTTAATAACAAGGAGTACATATCATTCAAATGCCATTGAAGGAAACACACTTACCTATGCTGAGACTTATGCTATTCTTTACAACGACAATAGCTTTAAAATAGAAGGAAAAGAGCCAAGGGAAATATATGAAGCTATTAATCATAAAAAAGCATTAGAATTAGTTTTTAAGAATTTACAAAACAATAAGGAATTTGATGAAAGATTTATAAAAAGATTAAATGAAACTATAAATAGAGATATTAAAGATACAGAAGGTTATAGAACTGTACAAGTATTTATTCAAGGTAGTGAACATATTCCACCTGAACCTGAGAAAGTACCAAATTTGATGATGTATTATATATACAATTATAATCATGATGAGCAAGATATATTTACTAAAATTGCTAGATATCATATTGAATTTGAAAGAATACATCCATTTGAGGATGGAAATGGTAGAACTGGTAGATTACTTATAAATTACGAATTATTAAAAAACAATTTACCACCTGTTGTTATCTCAAAAGAAGATAGAGTAAAATATTTTGAGTTTTTAAAAAATAATGATAATACAGGTTTTGCTGAATGGTTGAAAGAATTATATAAAAGAGAAGAAGAAAGAATGGAGAAATTTGGATATAAAGATTAGAAAAGCTCAAAGTAGTACAAATTAAACAATTTTGAAATTTAAATTTGTCTTGTCTCGGCCATGTAAAAGAACTTATGGTTTTCCATAAGTTCTTTAAACAATTATAAGTTATCTTTTCTAGCAACCACATACTCAGTAGAAATGCTATCCAAATGTTCATCAACAATATTAAACCCATTATAAATAAGGAAATCATACAGAACTTCCTCATCAGGAGCAGTAGCAAACTTCAAATGAAGCGGTTTAGACACTCCCGAATGAATAAGTGCATATTTTCGAAGGGTTTGGGCATCTGGTTCAAAATTCATCAAATATACCCGATAAATACTATCAACTATATAGTGATACCAATCAGACACCCTTTTAAGAAAACTTGTATTATAACTGCTATTAAAAACAATCCTAAACTGATCTTTTCCCTTCAAAATACATTGGAAAACATATGCACGATAACACTTTAAACACAATTTTTCAGTTTCAAAATTATATCTAAAAATCTTCCGAGAAGATCTAAGTTTACGTGCAATTGCTAATTTTTCTTTCATACAATACCTCCATGTTTTGTCTTTTAGCACGTTTTAACGAAATTCAACAAAGATTTGAACAAGATTACTTATAAAAATCCCTCCTTTTTGACAATCATCAATAAATAGGCTATCCAAATGGATAATACAAAACCAATTAGCACATTGGCTACAATTATGTTAATAATATATCATAGTTTTACAAAAAAAGCAAATTCTAGGCTAAAACTATTTAACATACTTACTTAAATTTTTATATCTAACAAACCCTAAAAGTCCAAAAATCAAAACAAGTAAAGCCAAAATCAAAACAGTCTTAACTCCAGCAAAAGGCAATTTGCCATGAGCCAAAGTATCATCAACATTTTTATCAGAACTATCAGAGCCACTAGTATTTCCTTGAATATTATCAACTTTAACATTATCAACAAAAGTCTCAACTTTATCTTTATAAACAACACTCATAGCCTTAGAAGAAAATACACTTTCTTCAGAGCCTCTTGTTGCAATTTCTTTCACATAAACATATAAAACATCATTACTAGAAATATCACTATAATTAGCAACCTTCCTTGAATCGATTACAAACTGAAGCGAATCATTAGAATTTTGACTTTCAGTTACCTTAACCCAATTGCTAATATCTTTTTCATCTTTATTTGAAGATAAATAATAATAATATTCAACACTGTCATCAGTCTTTGCAATACCATTAATATCAACACTAATCAAAGAATAATCCTTTTTTGCATCATTAGTATAATAATAAGCTTGAACTTTTTTTACATTGCAATTTGCATTATCAAAATTAGAATTTTTAGCTAATTCAACAACTGAAATAGTTTGAGTAGCTGTCTTTCCTTCATATTTAATAGTTACAGAAGTTTGTCCAAGAGCTAAGTTTGTACCATTTTCAACAGTATATTCTGTTATTTCTTGTGTTGATTTATCTTGATATGTTCCTGTAACGACCATACCCGTTTTATCAAAATCTTCGCCAACTCCATATTTTGTTTTTGTAGGAGCAGTAGTTATGCTGATTTCGATTAAAGGATTAGGAATAACAGTTATAGGTTGACTTACAGTCTTCTCTCCATAGGAAATTTTAATTTCAGTTTGAGTTGTCTTTAAATTATTTCCATTTTCAACTTTATAATCTGTTATAATTTTCTTAGTACCATCTTTGAAAGTTGCTTCTACAACCATTCCTGCTTTATCAAAATGTTGTCCCTCTTTATACTCTACTTTTGTAGGCGGTGTTTTAATTTTTAAATCTGTTACAGTATTTTTTTGAACAGTTATTGGTTGAGTAACGCTCTTATCTTCATAAGTTATTGTTACACTAGTTTGACCAGCTTTTAAATCTGTTCCATTTGTTATAGTATAGCTTGAAGCATCTAATATAGCGGTTGGTTTAGTTCTACTATTATAATTTGCTTTTACAACCATACCAGTTTTATCAAAGCTTTCTCCTTCAAAATAAGATGTCTTTGTTGGAGGTGTTGTAATTTCAATATTTTTTAATGACTCATCCACTAATTCTGTTGTTGTAAATGCTTTTATAGTACTGTCGCAATTTGGGAGAGATGGGCGAGTTTCTGACATTTTTCCTAAATCACTCCATGTACAATTTTCCAAATTATTTTCAACAGCCAAAAAACACTTTCCACTTTCGGTTTTCACTTTAGAATATGGGCTACCAATACCGAATAGTGTTTTTGGATTCAACATAAAAAGGAGTTGAATTCGATAGACTTTGAATTTCTATAACAACAGCAAAAGAATTTGATGTTATTTCAATAGGCTTAGAAAACTCTAATGAGTGATATCCCGAAGTAATTGTTTCAGATTCACCAGCTTTTAATGATACTAATTGCAAATCAGATTTAGATTTACTTGTACCATTAGGGTTTACATATACTTTACAAGTACATGTAGAAGGTACGGATAAAGAAACATGAGTTAGGTATTCAGGTCCAGCAGTTTTTTTGTCAAATAAATTACATAACATTATAGTTGGACTTTGTACTGATAGCGCACAACAAAAACCCAATTCATCGTAATAATAAATATTGTCATAGTTAACAGTATCAGTTGCCTTCACTATTCCATTTAAGTTTGAAGAAATATTAACGTCTTCATAAGATACATAAATAAATCCATTATCTCCATAATTTTGATATACTGTATCATTTTCAATTGAATAATTATATACTTTAGTAGCATAAGCTATAAATTCATCTGAAAGGTCATCAGGAGAATTCCAACCGCTTTTAATACATTCTTCTTTTGTTTCATCAAACAGGCTTTGTCTAAATTGTTGTATTGTCATCTTTTCAAACTTTTCGCCCCAAGAATTCCTTACAATCCAGGCACCGTTTGATTTTGGTTTGTGGTCAACATTAAAATTATCAACACTATAATTATCATCCCAACCAATGATAGAAACAGCATGATTTGCAGGGTGATTAGATGAATCACCACAGAATAAGGCTCCAGTAACAAAATTAAAGCAGTCCCCATAAATATCAGCTCCATGTAATCCTGCATAAACAGATCCATAATTTTGAATATGCTGTTTAATTTGATTTATGATTTCCTCTCTATTTTCACTTGTTTCAGTATTATAATTAGGATACATAGCAAAATCATATAATTGACTAGAAACAGTCTTATTTTGTATTTGACTAATATCTACAAGAGCATTATTGTTTTCAAAAGGCATCTCTGCTTCTGGTATTGCACCATATCCATTAGCAAGATAAGTTTCGGCTGTAAGATAAGTGCCACCTTCACCAACTAATCGATCAAATCCTATTGGATTTTCTACATCATTTTTAAATTTTTTGCTTGTAGAATATTCCATATGTCTTTCTGAAAAGTCATAAACTTTTGAAAGATTTACACCTTTTTTATAATTAGTTAAGGCAAGATTAGTTTCTAATGAAGACAGACTAGCAAAAGCCCAGCATGAATTTGTCCTCAATTGATTACGTATAGCTAAATTAGTAGGTATAATATCTCTTAAATCATATTTTGGACTAATATTAGACCTTAACATTTTTGCCTTATAAAGTGGATTAGTGTATTCAGGTTTAGAAAATGATACATCATACATTCTAGGCATCATAACATTTTTCTTTTCTTCATCAGATAATTCTAACCACTTTTTGAAATCATCTGAATAATCTACAGTTTTTAATAAATTTGCAGAACTGCTTGCAAATACTTTTTGAGTTGCCAAAAACATTATTAGAAAAATTAATAATATTAATACAACAATTGTTTTCTTTAGTTTTTTCATAAAGATCTCCTTCCTGTTTTTAAATATCAAAATACTATTTTTGAGTTTTTTCAACATTATTTTATACATAGTTCTTAAAAATGTAAACAGTCATATTGCTAATAGACATTTTAAAAATCACATAACAAAAAAGAGACTTAATTTAGTCTCTTTTTTGTTCACATTTTGGATTCAAAAAACATTTTTTGCCTGCAACAGCTTTATTAAAGCTGGAGAAAGAAGGGATTCATCAATACTATGATAAATAATTCGTTTCAACAAATCACTATCACTTGCAATACACATTTTCTTTGAGTATTGAGACATTGCCAAATCACTTTTGGCGAATTCAGTAGAAATCCTTGCACACTCCTTGTTAGAAGGAAGATAAATCTTCCGCTTTTTCTTCAAGTGTCTGTAATGATTCAAAGAACGAATAGAACCAGCAGCACCAGCATGACCAGCAGAATTACCACTAGCTTTACGTTCCATATAGTCCACTGTTTTTAAATCAACAACACTTTCCACAACAGCTTTTTCCAAAAGAGTATAAAAAGTATTTTCACTAATTTTATATTCTCTTGCAAAATATTCAGCAGAATAGTCAAGTGCAGTTGAAGCATATTGTTCAGCAATACGTTTTATCTGAACCCGAGAAAAATCACGTGCGGTTTTCTTAGTCATAAAGAATTCTCCTTTCGCATACGTGAAAAACTTAAAAAGTTTCATATATCAATTATACAACGTATTTAACATAATGTCAAACAAAAAAGAACTAGACTCTATAAAACGGAGAAATCTAGTTCAATAAACAAAAAATAAACATATAAATATATGATTATTATAAAAGAATTGTAGCAAAAAAAAAGCTACAAGTCAACAAAAATAAACAAAAAGTCCAAAAAAATTTAAGATGTTTTTAGGGACAGTCCCAAAAAACACCTCAAATTTAATCCAAATCATATATTTCCAAATCTTTAATAGCAGGGTCATACAAATTTTTACCAGAAAAATCAAAACGAGAACCATGGCAGGGACAATCCCAAGTTTTATCAACATCATTCCAAGAAAGTTGACAGCCAAGATGAGTACAAATAGGTTTAACAGCAAATATCTTACCATTAGGGTCTTTATAAATACCAACCTTTTGATTATTGATTTCAATAATGCTTCCTGAATTATTAGCAATTTCATCAAAACTCATTTGAGCAGGACGAAACTTATCAAAAACCAAGGAATTTGCAGACTGCACTAAAATATTTTTAAACTCATCTTTGTTCTTAAAAGCAGATAAACGAGAAGGGTTAAACAAATAAGCAAACCTATTCTCTTTTTGCAAAATTTCATCTACAACAATATTTGCAGCAACATTTGACAAAGTCATACCCCATTTTTTAAAACCAGTACCTACAAAAACATGTGGCATAAGTGAAGAATAGTGACCAACATAAGGAATCTTATCTAAGGAAATACAATCCCTTGTATCCCAACGAAATAAAATATCACAGTCAGGATAATATTTTTTTGCAACATCTTCTAAAGCACCATAAGTATATTGGTAAGAAGGAGGCTCACCAGTCTTGTGTTCACCGCCACCAATTAAAAGCAGTTTTTTACCTTGATAATTCGCAGTTCTAAAAGAAAAAGAAGGTTCGGCAGCAGAAATATACATACCATTAAATAAAGTTTTTTTAGGGTCAATAGCAATTAAGTAAGAACTAGACTGATACATCTTAGTAAAATAAAATCCAGGAAAATTTATAAAAGGATAATGAGTTGCAACTATTACATATTTAGACCTTACCGTAAAATCACTACAAAAGGTAGTATAAACATCATCAACTTTTTGCACGTCAAAGGCAGGAGTTCCGAGTAAAAATATCTCCACCTTTGGAAACAATTGCCTTGCACAATCCATCTAAATATTTAATAGAATTAAACTGAGCCTGATTTTTAAAACAAATTGCACCTTTTGCATCAAAAGGCAATCCTGTTTTAGTAACAAAATCGCAATTAAAATCAAGCTTATCTAAGGCCTCTTGCTCTAACTTTAAAGCATCGTACTCTTTTTGTGTAGTAGCGTAAACATAATTATTTTGATATTCAAAATCACATTTTATATTTTCGGCATCTATAATATCTTTTATATTTTTAATAGCATTTTCATTAGCAGTTAAATAATCTTTTGCAAATTTTTCATCATAAGCATCAGATAAATATTTGTAAAATAAGCCATGTTGACTTGTTATTTTTCCAGTAGTATGACCAGTTGTCTTACTTCCAACAAAATCTTTCTCTAAAACAGTAACCTTAAAACCTAAATTAGTTAAATAATAAGCGCAAGTAATACCAAAAATACCAGCACCAATAATACAAACATCAGTCTCAATATCACTATTATTTTCAAAGTTGTTTTCAAAAATTTTTTGATTTGTTAGCCATAAAGAATTCATAAAATCATTCCTTTCTATGTCCAATAGGGACGTTTCTTTTTGGACATTTTTGTCCATTTGGGACACATCTTAAATTTAGTATAACCAATTTTTTGGAATAAATTATAAAAATAGTGGAAAAATAAATTAGATAGTGATATACTACAAAAAAACACGAAGGAGGATAGTTTGAAAGAAAAATTTATAAAAACAAAACCAAAATAATAGAAAAAGGGCA
>CASSLW010000019.1 GCA_949443285.1 uncultured Clostridia bacterium | reverse complement strand
TATCACGTACAGTTCTGAGAGAGGCTTGAGGGGAAGTACCTCTTGCCTACTTACTACATTATCTAATTTGCTTAAAAATAATTAAAAATAAACATAAAAAAATAGAAGAGTTAGACAAAAGCGAATTAAGAAATTTAGTAATAACTTGTATAATGGGTATAGAAAAAATATTTGAAAAAGAAATTTTGGATGAAATTGAGATTTGGGACGAAAACCACTTATCAATAATAATAAAAGAAAGTTTTTTCGATAACAATAAGCCAATATTTGAAGATGACTATGCATGGCATTATAGATATGGTCTTTTGGGTAATCTGAAAGTTTATAAACAGAATAGTGAGGTTTATAAATGCATTGATGAGATTGAAAAAAATATAGATGCACTTGGGTACAATGCTTATATAGATCAAGAAGATTTTTTTCCATTTCGGAAAGCAGTAGATATTAATGGCAAACTTATAGGATATATATATGATAATTTTGAATTCAGTAAAGACGGCATAGATTTAGCAGATAAAAGATTAAACAATTTGGCTAAAGTAAAAGGATTAATTAGGTTAATTACACAAATGTCAAAAGCACGTGGGATTTGTACTTCTTCGATATATCCATTAACTCATGTATTTATAAGTAAAAAATATAAGCATAAAGTTCAAATATTAAATATAGAACTGTTGATGCTTAACCCCGATCATATGGAATCATATGTTTATGAATATGTTCGTAAGATTGTAAATTCTAATGATGATATCAAAGTGAATATACCTGCCTATAATGAGAGCCAACTATCACTTGATGAAATAAAGAATAAGCTTCAAAATTTGAATTATTGTTCTAATCATAATGTATGTTATGATAGTATGGAATGCCCTAAATGTGTAGAATTATTCCGTGAATTCAATGAAAAGGATATTCAAAAAACTGCAAAAAGTATAGTTACAAATCAATCACCACTTAATGAAGGTGGAGAAGCAATTATATATCCATATAAGAAAAAATTAGTGGCAAAAGTATTTAAACAAAGTAAAACTGATTATGTATTTAAGCGAAAAGTTATTGAAAGAATTTTATCCAAGAAAGAAATACTAAAAGACATAAATAATCAAAACCTTAAATACAAATACATTTTCCCAGAGAAAATTCTTTTTGAAAACAAACATAAGATTTTTTATGGGTATATTATGACAAGAGTAGAGGGAAAACCATTATCCATTTTAAGGGATAAGAAAGTAGTAAAGGAACTTGGTTTTAGCAAAAAAGATGTATTAGAGATACTAATCACTGTTGGTGAGGGAATTGAGACTTTGCATGAAAAAGCTAACATCTATATAGGTGATTTAAATGGAAGGAATATTCTTTTTGACGAAGACAAAAATGTATATTTTTTAGATTTTGACGGAATGGGAGTTGATGATTTAAAGCCAGTATTTTATACAGAAGGCTATATTGATCCTATATCGCAAAAAAACAAAAATATTACTATGAAAGATGATTGGTATTCATTTGCAATTCAAGCTTTCTATTATTTAACATTCACGCATCCGTTTAATGGGATTTATCAAAATTTGAATATTGTCGAAAAAATGGAAAGTAAAATATCTCTTCTTGGAAAACATAGAGTGAAGCCACCTACAATAGCAGAGAATTGGAATTGGATGAACAAGGAATTGCTAGATGTATTCTTAAATACTTTTGAAGGTGATACTAGAAGAAGTATTGTTCCAGAACTTAAAGCTCAATATAAAAGTACATATGGTATAACGTATGTAGATAAGCTCTCAGTATGATGATTATTATGACAAATCTCTTAATAAGAAAATGGAGTGCAATAAAATTATGACTCCTAATTCTAAAAAAAGGCAGAACATTTTGTTCTGTCTTTTTTCCAAAAACCTCTTGCAAAACGCAAAAATTGTGATATAATATAAAGCAATATTGAAAAAACAATAACAAGGACAACACAAATAATACAATAACTAAGAGAGAGTCAAAGAATGGTGGAATTTTGGCAGGTAAAAATTATTTGTTATCACCTTAGTTCGTCGCTAAATTGAAATAACAGTAAATTAGCCGTAAATCTGCGTTAAAGATAACAAAGAGAGTAAATAAAACAAATTATTTACTAACTTAGGTGGTACCGCGGAAAACAAAATCTTTTCGTCCTAAACAAGCAGGATGAAAAGATTTTTTTGTTTACCAGATTTGGGTGTTTTTGGGGACAGACCTTAAAAACACCCTAAGAAAAAATAAAAAACAAATAGATAAGTAACAAAATTTAGGGTGTTTTTAAGGTCTGTCCCCAAAAACACCCAAAGAGGAGGATTTTTTATGTACAAAAAAGTAGAACTACCACAAGAAGGTTTTGTGGGAATCGAGAGAGAAGTTGCGAAACAATGGAAAGAGAAAGACATAATTAAAAAGAACTTTGCTATGAATGAAGGGAAAAGATATTTTACATTTTATGATGGCCCTCCAACAGCAAATGGAATGCCACATGTTGGGCATATTGAAACAAGAGTTATAAAAGATATTATCCCAAGATACAAAGTAATGAAAGGATATCATGTAATACGTAAAGCTGGATGGGATACACATGGACTACCTGTTGAGCTTGAAATTGAGAAAAAACTAGGTATTTCTGGAAAAGAACAAATAGAAGAATATGGAGTAGAAGATTTTGTTAAACAATGTAAAGAAAGTGTGTTTACATATGTTCACAAATGGGAAGAGATGACAGAAAAAGTTGGATATTGGGTTGATATGGAAAACCCATATGTTACATATCACAATGACTATATAGAGTCTGTATGGTGGGCTTTAAAACAAATGTGGGAAAAAGGATTATTATATGAAGGTCACAAAGTTATGCCATATTGCCCTAGATGTGGAACAGCGCTATCTTCACACGAAGTTGCACAAGGTTATAAAGATGTAAAAGATTTAACTTGTATTGCAAAATTCAAAGTTGTTGGTGAAGACAAATATATTCTAGCTTGGACAACAACACCTTGGACATTGCCTTCAAACTTAGCTCTTTGTGTAAATAAAGCTTATGAATATGCAGAAGTTAAAGCAAATATTGGAACAGATGATGAGCCAGTATACGAAAACTATATATTAGCCAAAGATTTAATTGATACAGTACTAAAAGAAACACCATATGAAATGGTAAAAACATTCAAAGGTGAAGAGTTATTAGGTACAAAATATGAAAGATTAATGCCTTTTGGAGAAGTTGAAGGAAAAGCATTTGAAGTAATTCATGGGGACTATGTAACACTAACAGACGGTACAGGAATTGTTCATATTGCACCAGCATATGGAGAAGATGACAGTTTAGTTGCAAAATTAAATGGAATTACATTTATCAATTTGGTTGACAAATCTGGAAATTTTGTAAAAGAAGTAGAGCCTTGGGCAGGAAGATTTGTAAGAGACTGTAACGAAGATATTTGCAAATGGTTAAAAGAAGAAAACAAGCTGTTTAGCAAAGAAAAACACTTACACTCATATCCACATTGTTGGAGATGTGACACACCACTACTTTACTATCCAAAGGAAAGTTGGTTTGTAGCAATGAGCAAACTAAGAGACGAATTAGTTGCAAACAATAATAAAGTTAACTGGTATCCTGATACAATAAGAACAGGAAGATTCGGAAAATTCTTAGAAAACGTAATTGACTGGGGAATTTCAAGAGATAGATATTGGGGAACACCATTACCTGTATGGACTTGTGAAGATGAAGAATGTGGACACAAAGAATGTATCGGTTCAATTGAAGAATTAAAACAAAAAGCAATTGAATGTCCAGATGATATAGAATTACATAAACCATATATAGACAATGTACATTTAAAATGTCCAAAATGTGGCAAAGAAATGCACAGAGCAAAAGAAGTTATAGATTGTTGGTTTGATTCTGGTTCAATGCCTTTTGCACAATGGCATTATCCATTTGAAAATAAAGAAATGTTTGATAAAAACTTCCCAGCAGGATTTATATCAGAAGCAATTGACCAAACAAGGGGATGGTTCTATACATTAACAGCAATAGGAACAGCATTATTTGGAAGAACTCCATTTGAAAACTGTATAGTTTTAGGACATGTATTAGATGAAAAAGGACAAAAAATGTCTAAGTCAAAGAAAAACGGTGTAGACCCAATGACATTATTAGACACAATAGGAGCAGATGCAACAAGATGGCATTTCTATACTTGTTCAGCACCATGGCTTCCAACAAGACTTGGTATAAACAATGTACAAGAAACACAAAGAGGATTTATATCAACATTATGGAACGTATACTCATTCTATGTTCTATATGCAGAAATAGACAAATTTAATCCATTAAATTACAGTGATTTTAAACTTACAAATATTATGGATAAATGGATAATTTCTAAGTTAAATACATTAGTTGAAGAAGTTGACAAAAAACTAGAAGAATATGATATTATATCAGCAGCGCTAGCAATTGAAGACTTTACAGACGAACTTTCAAACTGGTATGTACGTAGAAACAGAGAAAGATTCTGGGCACAAGAATTAAATGACGAAAAAATAGGAGCATATGTAACATTATACAAAGTATTAACAACATTAGTAAAAATATCAGCACCATTTGTACCATTTGTAACAGAAGAAATCTATCAAAATTTAGTAGTTGGATTAGACAAAAACGCACCTGAAAGTGTACACTTATGTCTATGGCCAGAAGTTGATAAAACAGCTATAAATCCAGAATTAGAAAAAGAAATGGACTTAGCATATAAAATAGTAAAATTAGGAAGAAGCGCAAGAAATTCTGCAAATATTAAAAACAGACAACCATTATCAGAAATGCTAATTTCAGTAGATACATTGCCAGATTATTATTCAGACATAGTAAAAGAAGAACTAAACGTAAAATCAATCAAACTAGGTGCAGAAATGTCAGAATACGTAAACTTTGAAATTAAGCCAAACTTGCCAGTACTTGGAAAGGAATATGGAAAATTAATACCAAAAATTAGACAAGAAATTGCTAACAAAAATCAAATGGACTTAGCAAACACTGTAAAAAATGGCGGAGTAGAATACATCGAAATAGATGATACTCAAATTGAATTAAATGCAGAAAACTTACTAATAACAATGCAAGGAAAAGAAGGATTTGCATTTAGTGGAGAAGGTGAAATTGGTGTTGTATTAGATACAAACATAACTCCTGAGCTAAAAGAAGAAGGATATGTAAGAGAAATACTTTCAAAAGTTCAAAATATGAGAAAAGACAAAGAATTTGAAGTGTTAGACAATATCAAACTATATGTATCAGGAAACGAAATGCTAGAAAAAGTTGTAAAACAAAACGAAGAAGTAATCAAACATGACACATTAGCAGTAGAAGTAGTTTATGGTGCAGATAGAGAAACATACACAGAAACAAATATCAATGAAGAAAAATTAAATATTGATGTAGAAGTTGTGTAAAATTTATAAATAAGTGTTATAATATAAAAAAACATACAAGGGGGAAGAAAATTGATAAAAAAAGTAGGAATATTAGCAAATGGTGGAGACGTATCAGGATTTAATGCAGTTATAAGAGCAATTGTAAAAACAGCAGAAAATCACAACGTAGAATGCTATGGAATAATAGACGGATATAATGGATTATTAAAAAAAGACTTTGAAAGACTAAGTACAGCAGCTGACGGAAATGCAATAGGAATATTACCACAAGGTGGATCAATAATAGGCTCATCAACAAATGCAAACTTATTCAACTACAAAGTTGTAAATGAAGACGGAAGTGTAGAATTCAAAGACGTATCAGACCAAGCGATAGCAAACATAAAAGAATTTGGATTTGACTGTATATTTACATTAGGTGGAGACGGAACGCAAAAATCAGCAAGAGACTTCTCAACAAAAGGAGTAAATGTAATAGGAGTACCAAAAACAATAGACAACGATGTAGCTTGTACAGAAATTACATTTGGATACAATACAGCCGTATCTGTTGCAATGGAAGCATTAGACAGATTACACACAACAGGAGCAACACATCACAGAATAATGGTACTAGAAGTAATGGGAAGATATGCTGGTTGGATAGCCCTAGAAGCAGCAATAGCAGGTGGTGCAGACGTAGCATTAATACCAGAAATACCATATGATATAAACAGAGTAGCAACAAAAATTGAAAATAGAAGAAAAAGAGGAAAAAGCTTCAGTGTAGTAGTAGTAGCAGAAGGAGCAACACCAATAGGCGGAGAACTTACAATAATGAATACAAGAGACAACGGAGCAGGAGTAGACAATACAAAACTTGGTGGAATTGGAGAAGTAGTAGCAAAACAACTACAAGAACTAACAGGACTAGAAGCAAGAAATACAACATTAGGATATATGCAAAGAGGTGGAACACCAACAGCATTTGATAGAGTACTATCAACAAAATATGGAACAAAAGCAATGGAACTAGCATTAGAAGAAAAATTCGGAAGACTAGTAGTAATAAAAAATGGAAAACTAGACAGTGCAACATTAGACGATGTAGTTGGAAATAATACAAAAATCGGAGCAGCTTCAGGAAATACAGCAGAAAGTAATTTAAGAAAAATAGAAATGGATGACGATTTGATAAAAACAGCAAGAAACATAGGAATAAACTTAGGAGATTAATGATGTTTTTGGGGACGGAGCAAAAAAACACCTTGTCCCCCAATCTCTAAGAAAAGAAAGGAATATTTTGAAATGGAAAAGAAAAAAGTAATAATAATTTCAGTAGTAACAGTTGCTATCATAGCACTAATTGTAGGAATTGTCTGCTTCTTAGCTTTTGCGAAAAATGGCAAAGATGATAATAATAATCAAGAACAAATGGCAAATAAAGTAAGTGATTTATATGAAGCCCTAAAAACAAAGGAAACATATAGCTTTACAACTACACTAGATGACAAAAATAAAGAGCTTTATGCAAAAGGCAATAATGCAGCATATACAGAGAGTGTATATGACGGAAAACTTTCTAAATATGTAATTAAAGACGGAAATTCATATTTGATTAGGGACGAAAGTGAAGAGTATTATACTTATAGTAATAATCAAACAGATTTGAACAAAGTTGAAAAAATACTAGGAAATCTTGCTGGTGTAGAATTTACAACAGGAAAAGAAAACGTAAACAATAAGAAATATCAATATATGGAATATAATCAACCTACTGAATTTACTATGATGTCTTCAGCACAAATCGCATCAAGCCAAGATGTGAAAACTAGATTTTATTTTTCAGGAGATAAATTGGTTTATATTAAGACAATTGTAGGAGAAAAGGAAGAATTACTAAAGGTTGAAATTTCAGACAAAGTAGATAGCAATTTGTTTGAAATACCAGCTAACTACCAAGAAAGATAGATTTTATTTTGGGAGCAGGAGAAAACTTTTTTTGGCCTCTCCCAAAAAATCCAAAAGGAGAAATGATTATGTTAAAAGAGAAGTATAATCCAAAAGAGTTTGAAGATAGCCTGTATGAAAAATGGGAAAAGAATGGATACTTCAAACCAAGTATGGATAAAAACAAAGAAAGCTATTGTATAATGATGCCACCACCAAATGTAACAGGAAAGTTACATATGGGACATGCTTTAGACGATACAATACAAGACATTTTAATTCGTTTTAAAAGAATGCAAGGCTATAACACACTATGGCTTCCTGGTTCAGACCATGCGTCAATATCAACAGAAATGAAAGTTGTAGAGAAATTAAAAAAAGAAGGAAAAACTAAGCAACAAATTGGAAGAGAAGAATTTTTGAAAGAGGCTTGGGATTGGACAGAATTATATGGTGGAACTATACAAACACAACAAAAGAAATTAGGATGTTCTTGCGATTGGGAAAGACGTAGATTTACTTTGGACGAAGGTTTGTCACAAGCCGTTTTAGAGCAATTTGTCAGCTTATATGAAAAAGGTCTAATCTACAAAGGTACAAGAATGATTAATTATTGCCCAAGTTGTAAAACTTCAATTTCTGATGCAGAAGTAGAATACAAAGAAGAAGCAGGGCATTTGTGGCATATTCGTTATCAAATAAAAGATACAGATAAGTACATAATAGTAGCAACAACAAGGCCAGAGACAATGCTTGGGGATACAGCAGTTGCAGTTCATCCTGAAGATGACAGATATAAAGATTTAGTTGGAAAAACTTGTATTTTACCAATTATGAACAAAGAAATTCCAATAATTGCAGATGATTTTGTAGATAGAGACTTCGGGACAGCATGTGTAAAAATTACGCCCGCGCACGATATGAACGACTATCAAGCTGGATTAAGACATAACTTAGAAATTATAGAAGTATTTGACGAAAACAACAAAATGGGTGATTTAGTTCCAGAATATAAGGGAATGGATTTGTTGCAAGCTAGAAAAGAAATTGTAAACAAATTAAAAGAAATAGGAGCATTGGTAAAAGAAGAAGAACATGTTCACAATGTAGCAAAATGTGAAAGATGTAAAAATACAATAGAACCTAAAGTTTCAGAGCAATGGTTTGTTTCAATGAAAGACTTAGCAAAAAGAGCAGCAGACAGTGTTAGAAATAATGAAGCAAAGTTTGTTCCTAAAAAATATGAAAAAAATTACTTTAATTGGTTAGATAACACTCAAGACTGGTGTATATCAAGACAATTATGGTGGGGACATCAAATACCAGCATATTACTGTGAAGAATGTGGACATATAAATGTAGCAAAAACACAACCTGAAAAATGCGAGAAATGTGGAAGTACTAAATTACATCAAGATGAAGATACACTAGACACATGGTTCAGCTCAGCATTATGGCCATTTTCAACATTAGGTTGGCCAAATACAGAAACAGAAGACTACAAAATGTTCTATCCAACAAACGTATTAGTAACAGGATTTGATATCATAACTTTCTGGGTATCAAGAATGATGTCACAAGGATTAGAATTCACAGGAATAGCACCATTCAAAGATATCTTAATACATGGAATGGTACGTGACAGCCAAGGAAGAAAAATGTCAAAAACATTAGGAAATGGAATCGACCCATTAGAAATAATTGATCAATATGGAGCAGACAGCTTAAGATTTTCTTTATTGTCAGGAACTACTATGGGAAATGACATAAGGTATATTCCTGAAAAGTTAGAACAAGCATCAAACTTTGCAAACAAAATATGGAATGCAGCGAAATTTATTATAATGAACACACCTGATAAAGAAAAAGTAAAAGAGGTCTTGAATTCAATTGATAAGGTAGAGCTTGCAATAGAAGATAAATGGATGCTAAATAAGTTAAACAAATTAGTTGTTGATATAACTAGAAACTTAGAAAATTATGATTTAGGTGTAGCCTTAGACAAAACATATAACTTTATATGGAATGAATTTTGCGATTGGTACATAGAAATGGTAAAACCTAGAATATATAGCGAAAACGAAGAAACTAAGTTGATTGTAAGTAGTGTACTAAACTACGTATTATCAGTTTCACTAAAATTATTACACCCATTTATGCCATTTGTAACATCAGAAATTTATGAAAATTTAGTAAAAGCTGATGAAATTGATTTGATTGTATCTGAATGGCCAACAGAAAGACAATTTGCATTTGAAAAAGAAGAGCAAACAATCGAAAAAATAAAAGACATCATAGTAGAAATTAGAAATGTAAGAAGCACAAAAAATATTCATCCAAGCAAAAAATCAGAATTAATATTTGTAACAACAGAATATGCAAACGAAGTAAAAGAATTAGAACAAATATTATTAAAATTAGGATTTGGAGAAAAATTAACACTTCAAACTAATAAAACTAATATTTCAGAAAACGCAATAAATATAATAAAAGATGGAATAGAATTATATATGCCTTTAGAAGGGCTAATCGATTTAGAAGAAGAACGTAAAAGATTAGAAACAGAAAAGACAAAATTGGAAGCAGAAGTTGCAAGATGTGAAAAAATGCTTTCTAATCCAGGTTTTGTGAATAAAGCGCCACAAGCTAAAATTGATGAGGAAAAGGCTAAACTAGAAAAATATAAAGAAATGCTTGCAAAAGTAGTAGAAAGTTTGAAATAAACCGATGTAATTGGGGACGGAGCAAAAAAACATCATTTTTTAAAGTGATGTTTTTTTGCTCCGTCCCCAATTACATCGGTTTATTTGTCGAAAACTTTTCAATAAACGACAAAACTTCTGTAATTTCGCTCTTGGAAAAATATGGAAAGTAAATTATAATAAGAAAAACTAAGGAGGAAATAAAAATGGAATCAAAATTTTATGAAGAAGACAAGCTTCTAGTTTTAAAAATAACGGAAGAAATTGATGACCATAAGGTACAAGAGATAAGGAGGAAAGCAGATTATGAAATGGAGAGATATATGCCTAGAAAAGTTATATTTGATTTTGATAGTGTCACTTTCATGGATAGTGCCGGAATCGGACTAATAATAGGAAGATACAAATTTGCAAATATGATAGGAGCAAAACTAGAAATCAAAAATCTAGGGCAGAGTGTAAAAAGAATTTTTGAAATGAGCGGGATTTTGAAATTAATTCCAATAGCAGAAACATAAAATATAGATGTGTCCCCAATGGACAAAAATGTCCAAAAGGAAACGTCCCCAATGGACAAATGGACAGAAAGGAAAGGATAAATATGAAAGAAGAGTTTAAAAATGAGATGAAATTAGAGTTTATTAGCAAGTCAGCAAACGAAGCTTTTGCAAGGATTACAGTGGCTGCGTTTGCTTCGCAATTAGATCCTAGTTTGGAAGAGTTAGCAGATATAAAGACAGCTGTTTCAGAGGCTGTTACAAATTGCATTGTTCATGGATATGATAAGAGCCAAGGGATTGTAAAGATTGTGGCTAAATTAAAAGATAATGAAATTTTTATAGAGATTTCAGATAAAGGTAAGGGAATTGAAAATGTTGAGGCTGCTAAGGAACCGCTATATACGACTAAGCCTAATTTAGAAAGGTCAGGTATGGGCTTTACTATTATGGAAAGTTTTATGGACAAGCTTGAAGTGCAGTCTATTGTTGGTTTAGGTACAAAGGTTACAATGAGCAAAAAGATTAAGCCTAAGCAGGATACAGAAGATGATTTTGGAGTGACGGAAACGGCTGTAACAAATTCATAAACAAAAGATTAAAGGAAAAGTGGGGTAATTATGTACGAAAATGATATGGAATCTATAAAAAAAGCCCAGCAAGGTGATAAGTGTGAACTAGAGAAATTAATTAAACATAATAATGGATTGATTTGGAGCATTGTTAGAAGATTTAATGGCAGAGGTTATGAGTTAGATGATTTATATCAAATTGGTTGTATTGGATTTATAAAGTCGATAAAAAGATTTGATACCAATTTTGAGGTTAAACTTTCAACATATGCTGTTCCATATATGATAGGTGAGATTAAAAGATTTATTAGAGATGACGGACCTATAAAAGTTAGTAGAAGTATAAGAGAGTTAGGTATAAAAATAAAAGAGTTACAAAAGAGTTATTTAATAAGAAAAGGAAGAGAAATAAAAATTGAAGAAATACAGGAAGAATTAAAAGTTACAAAAGAAGATATAAGTCTTGCACTAGAAGTCTCAAAAGGTGTAGAGTCAATTGAGAGCGCAACTTACATAAATAATAAAGACGGAAATCAAATTAATTTAATAGATAAAATTTCAACAGATAAAAACGAAGAAGAAATTATTACAAATAAAATAGCAATAAAAGAACTTATAAATGGATTAAAGCAAAATGAACAGCAAGTTATAATGCTTAGATTTTTTAAAGATAAAACTCAAGCTCAAGTAGCCAAAATATTAGGAGTTTCGCAGGTACAAGTTTCAAGAATTGAACGAAGGGTTTTAGAACAAATGAAAATGAAATTGAGTTCATAAAAATCAAGGTACGAGATAGAAAACAAGCAGTATAAGTTTAAATTATAATCAATTAGAAGGGAATTTGTAATGAAAAAATTTTTAACATATTTTTTCTTATTCGTATTTATCTGTTTTATTTTGCCAGCATTATTAACAAAAAAAGAGAAGCCAGCAAACTCAAATATTGCAGAAAATACAAAAGTTGAAGCTAAACAAGAAGAAAATACGAATGGTACGAAACAAACAGAATATAATTATGCAAAATATGGAACAATAAAATTATTGCACAGTAAAACAGGAGAAATAGAAGAAATACCAATTGATACATATTTGTATAATGTTGTATCAGCAGAGATGCCAGCAACATATGAATTGGAAGCATTAAAAGCACAAGCGATAGTTGCAAGGACTTATACAATATATAAAGCTCAAAACCCAAAACATGAAAATGCAGATATATGTGACGATTCTACTTGTTGCCAAGCATGGGTTTCAAAAGAAGTTAGATTATCTAGGTGGGAAGAAAATGCAAGGGAAAGCAATTGGGCAAAAATAGAACAATGTGTAAATGAAACAAAAGGAAAAATTGTCACATATGAAAATAAACCGATAAATGCATTTTTTCATGCTAATAGTGGTGGAACAACAGAAATGCCAGTAAATGTTTGGGGAGGTTCGAATTTCCCATATTTGCAAGTAGTAGAGACAGCTGGGGAAGAAGGATATAATCAATATGCGTCACAAGTAGTATTAAGTCCAGACGATTTAATTGCAAAACTAAAAGCAAAATATCAAGATATTCAAATTAATTTTGACAGTGGTGAAGATATAAAAGTTTTAGATTATACAGACGGCAAAAGGGTAAAGACTGTTAAGTTTGGAAATCATGAGCTTTCAGGTGTTGAAACAAGAACTTTATTAGGGCTAAGGTCTACTAATTTTAGAATTGAAAGGGAAAATGAAAATATTAAATTTTCAGTAGTTGGTTATGGTCATGGTGTTGGAATGAGCCAAACTGGTGCTGATGCAATGGCAAAACAAGGGAGTACATGTAATGATATTATAAATCATTTTTATGTTGGAGTAGAAATTAAAGATATAAATTCGTTATAAATGTATATTCTTCTAAAAAAAGGAAATACTTGTATTAACAAAGTATTTAAGGAGGATTATATGAGAAGAAATTCAAGAAAACCAAACCGTCAAACAAAATCACTTAGTGATAAAATTATTATTTATTCTTGCATAGCAGTAGCAATACTTGCAGCAATCTTAATAGGACTACTTTTATATAGTAAATCTTTAAGCGATGATGTAAAAGAAGGAACTATGACATTAGAACAAATGGCAAATATTAATAAAAATAATGAAACAGAAAATACACAAAGTGCAAGTACAGAAATAGGGAAAAGTGTAGAAGAAGCAAAGGAAGAAACAAATACAACAAATAACACAACTTCAAACAATACAACAACAAATACAACAACTAAAAATACAAATACATCATCTAATACAACTAAGACAAATACTAATTCAGCCAAAAGCAATACTTCGGCAAATACAGCAACTGCTAAGAAAGAAGAGCCTAAAAAGGAATTGAGCTTTGCAAAGCCAGTTGATGGAGAAATTATGAAAGAATTTGCAAAGGAGAATTTAGTTTATTCTAATACATTGGAAGAATGGGTTACACATTTAGGAATTGATATAAAAGCAGAAAAAACAACTGTTGTAAAATCAGCAGAAGCAGGTAAGGTTAAATCAATTAAAAATGACCCTAGATATGGCTTGACTGTTGTGATTGAACATGATAATGGATATCAAACAGTATATTCTAATCTTTTGACTGCTGAGTTTGTGGTTGAAGGAGAAAAGGTTGATAAGGGACAAACTATTGGTACTGTTGGAAATACAGCTGCTTTTGAGAGCGGAGATGAGGCACATCTTCATTTTGAATTATTGAAGGATTCAATTCAACTTGATCCAAGTATTTATTTAAAATAACAATATTGGGACATTTGGGAGTATTTCCCATTTGTCCCATTTTGATGTTCTGTAAATATAAAAGTTGAAAGATAAAACCAAATAAATTTGAAGAAATTTAAATAAAAATATTGAAAAGGTATATAAAATCTGTTATAGTAATAAACGTGCAGATGATATATACTTTTTTTAAAGTATTATAATATTTTTATAAATGCTAAAATCTGTATTTATTCAAAATTAAATTCGAATATTTTTTAATCGAAATTAAAATTCAAAAAAGATATAAAAAAGAGAAAAAAGGTAATAAAAAAAGAAAAATAAAGAAAACCTACACTGTTTTACTAATGAAGAAACATTGACAAAGAAATAAAAATATATTAAAATGAAAGTGAGGAGATAAATAATGTATTTATTTACATACGATGAATATTTAAGATGCACAGAGCCAAGGGGAATATACGAATTAAGAGAAGAAAGTGCAGAATACAACTTAAATATTAAACAAGAAAAGACACATCAATATAAAGACAAAATTTTTAAGGAAATATTAAGTAACAAAAAAGAAGTTATAAACTTCATGAAAAAATATTTCAAAGACGAAATATTTGAAAAATTAACTGAAAAAGACATAGAAAAATACAATAAAGAATTTATAACATCTAAATTTGAAAGGCAAGAAGCAGATATAGTATACCAAATACCAAAAGAGAACTTATATATAATAATAGAACACCAAAGCAAAGTAGATTATAATATGCCTGAAAGAATGACAAAATATTGTATAGAATTAAGAAGAGACATAAGGAAATCAAGTCAAAAATGGATTGAACCAGTTATTTGTCCAATAGTATTGTATACTGGGCATAGAAAATGGGATATAGCTAATGAAAAAGAAATAGGGAAATTTGGAATAAAAACATTTCAATGTACAAAATATAATTTAGTAGATATAAATGATGAAAAAGAAGAAATTCTAGTAAAAGAAGAAACAGGAATGTCAAAAGCATTACTATTTGAAAAAATAAATTCAAAAGAAAAACTAAAAGAAGCAATGAACAAAATATTGAAAAAGCATTTAACAAAAGAAGAAAAAGAATATATAACAGCAATGCTTAAATATTCTAATAAAATCAGAAAGATAATGCCAGAAGAAAGAAAAGAATATATTGAAAAATTAAAAGGAGGAGTAAACGAAGATATGAGATTTGAAAAATATTTTATTGAATGGTTAGAAGATGAAAAAAGAGAAGAAAGAAAACAAGGAGAAAAACGTGGCGAGAAAATAGGAATAGCAAAAGCAATAAAACAAATGGTAAAAGAAATGTTACAAAAGCAAATGAGTGACGAAGATATAATGGATATAACAAAAATAGACGAAAAAGAATTACAAAAATTAAAAACGGCATAACATGTAAAAGTAACATAATTAAGAGTAGATAAATAAATATCTACTCTATTATTTTTTGAAAAAATAACTATTGATTTTCAACTGATCTGTTTGCTATCTCAATTGCTTTTTTTACAATATTACCACAATCCTTAGCAGAAACATTTGCCCAACTACCACCGTCTTGTTTTACAGTGTCATATACACCTAATTCTTTTGCTATTTCTTCTCTTAAATTTTCAGATATTAATTTGCTATTTCGAGACATAATATCCTCCTTGCTTTTATAAAGCTGTGTTTTTCATAAAACTTTAATTAAAGTTTTATAATAATATTATTCTCAAAATTTTTAATTTTATTTCGACATTTTTTAACAATTTATTTTTTATATAAAAAAGACCAGGTCTTCGTTTCGTACACCTAGTCTTTCTATACTTTTAATCAAATTTAGGTTTTTTCTTCAAATTAACAACAACAGCATCATCATTATCAAAAGAATACTTAGAATCCGTATTATCAATTTGAATAGGGTTAATTTCATTTCTATCATCAGTAAAATCTACATGTCTAAAATCAAACTTATTTGAAGAACTCTTACTATCATCAGAATTACTTGATGAATTAAATCCATTCAAATATCTTTCAAAATTATAAGTTTTAGATTTGTGTGGTTCTTTATATTTAGACTCTAAGTAGCATAATCTACCAAGGCCAGCCATAGGCTTTCCATTAGAACCTCTTATTTTGTAAGCACAATCTTTTGTACCTAAAGCTTGAAGTTTTCCTGCTTTAAAGTGCGGAACGAATTTCCATTCAACACTACCATGTTTTGAATCATATTCCATTTTACTCATATCAATAGAATTTGAATATGACCATTCTCTTTTTTGTCCGAATTCTCCAGACCACCATTCTAGCTCATCAAATGCACCATTTCCAGTAAATATTTTACTAGCACAGTTTGCTAAAATAGTATTTTTATAACTTACTCCTAAAGAAGGAGTTTCTAACTGTTGTAAGTTTTGTGTTGATATAACTGTACCAACTTTATATTTTCTATACATTGTAAATATAGCTTCAGTTTCTTTACAAATAAAATCAGAAAATTCATCTATATATAAGAAATGTGGAACTCTTGAATTCTCAATTCCAGGTCTACGTAGAACTGCATTTTGCATAGCTATTAAGAAAAATAGTCCAAAAGCCTTATGTCCAGCAGCACCTAAATCTCCACGTCTTGTACAAACGAAGTTAACTTCTGAGTTTGCAAGCATCTTATCAAAATCTAAATTGTTAGTTCTATTACATAAAATACCTTTAATTCCAGGAATTCTTAGTAAATTGTCTAATTGACTAACAACAGAAGATATGTATTTTTCAATGTTAGCTTTTCCTGATGAATTTTGGTAGAAATTCTTTTTGAAGTATGCTAGTAGCACACTATATTTTTCTCTTAATTCATCATTAAATTCTAGTATTTTACACATTTTTTCAACTAGTTCAAAATTTGTAAACATCTTAAGCATATCTTCCATATTAGGAAGTTTTCCTTCATTCATTCTTGGGTACATTTCTTTAAGAAGAATAGCAACATTTTCAAGAGCTTGCATAACTATATCTTCTTTATAAGCTTCGTCAAGATTAGAATGAGTAGTATTATACATAGCCTTTATAACAGAAGAAATTGTTATGGCTATTTTAAATGTATCTTCATAAACAAATGGGTTTAAACCAATTGAATTTGGATTAGATGGGTCTATAACATTATAAGAAATACCGTAGTTATTACATACATCTATCATATGGCTAATTACTTCATAATCAGGAGCCATAAGTGTTAACCCTAAGTTCTTATAAGTTATTTCTGAACCCATACTATGTAATATCATTTTTTTCATATATGCTTTGTAAACAGACTCTCTACCTTCAGCTGGTTGTAACATATTTAAATTAAAGTTTTTATTTAAATATTCATTATTATATGGGGCATTTAGAACTGCAATATGTGTTTTTAAAGCAGTAAATCCCATTTCCTTTGATGCTTCTTTGAAGAAATATTTTCTTTCAAAATCTCTTGCAATTAATGGTTCATATACCAATGAAGTTTTTCCAGAACCAGAACCACCACAAACAAATAATGATTGGTATCTTGAAGCTTCTGGCATAGTTACTGTTTTACTAGTTTCGTAATCATAACAGATATATACTTCACAAGAATATGGTCCACTGCTTTCACTTGCAGGTGCTAAACTAATTCCAGCATAATCCCAAATAGAACGTACATGGTCTTTATTATCATTAACTTTAAAGAATAGCCATTTAAACATTGGGAATATTGTCGCAAGTGGTAAGTATAAAGATATACTAACCATAGCAGGTGTTACTAATTCAGAAAAATCTGTAATAAGTTCTATATAATTTGGAACTGATAAAATCAGCAACCAAGCTCCCATATTAAGCCATTGAGTGAACATTGATATTGCTATTATATATAAGCCAATTACATATATATAAAATAGAGTAACCTTCTTTGCTTTTGATGTAGAAAACTTTGACGGTCCTGAAAATACAAATGCAAAAATAGGACATGCTAGGGCAAAGGTATATGCAATTGGTCCCCAATATGAATGAGATACTCCGGTAAAAATCATAAATAGCATTTCTACCAATCTATCCACTGCTAAATATACAGATACTAATGTTAGTACATATGTTACAAAAGTATTTCTATCTGTGTTTAATTTCTTCAAAAATTTATCAATATATTTCATTAAAAAAATCCTTTCACTAAATAAAATCATACATATATATTATCCTATAAAATCGCCAAAAAAACAAGTGGTTTGGCGAAAATAATTGAATAAAAAAACTTTTTTATGAATATAATAAAAAGAAAAAAATGTATAAAGGGGAAATTTTATGCAAGACGGATATATAAGAGAACAAAAAGTTCCAGAAATCACTGAAACACGGAAGAGAAATAGAGTTAATAAGAACAATAATAAAAACAAGAGAAGAACTAAAAGCAAACAACAAAAATTTCGAATATGCAAAAGACGGATTAGTAGACTATTATTCATATCAAATAAAAGCCACACAAGCAAAATTGGACTATTTAATAAAAATGGCAAAAGCAAAAGGAATCGAAGTGGATATGATAAATAACCAAAAATTTTCATTTATAGAAGCTGAGGAAGAAGTAGGATAAGCTAGATAAATTGAATAAATAACAGTTCAGAAACAGACTAAATGTAAGTATAAAGGAAAAAGGATAGTAATATTTGTCCTAAAATTCACATAGAAATGGTAATAAGAAATTATTATCATTTTTTTGTTTGGAGTTGATTAAATGGATTATAATATGATTACATACTTGGCATGTATTTGCTTTATATTTATATTTGGAAGAATTTTTATAGTGCCAATAAAAAAGATACTAAAATTGGTTTTGAATTCGATAATTGGTGGAGTAACTATTTATATAATTAATCTAGTTGGCAGTGCATTTGGATTTCATATAGGACTGAATTTTTTTACAAGTATAATAATTCGGTTTATTAGGCTTGCCTGGTGCGGTATGCTTAGTTATAGTAAAGCTTTTAGTTTGTTAATCTGCCAAGAAGGTCCGTCCCCAGTGGCAAAAAATTGCCAAAAAGGTCCGTCCCCTTTGGCAATTTTATTATTATTCAACTGTTACTGATTTTGCTAAGTTTCTTGGTTTGTCAACGTCTAAGCCTTTTTCTTTTGATGTGAAATATGCCAACAATTGTAATGGTATTATAGACAAAATCGGAGATATGAATGTAGAGGTTTCTGGGATACATATAACCATATCGAACATATCAGTGTCAACGTCTTGGTTTGTGATAATCAATGTTTTTGCACCTCTTGAAATTACTTCTTGAATATTGCTTATTGTTTTCTTTACAAGTTTTGGGTCAGTCATTATGCTTATAACTGTAACATCATTTTCAATTAAGGCGATTGGTCCATGTTTTAGTTCACCAGCAGGGTAGCTGTCTGAGTGGATATAAGATATTTCTTTTAGTTTCAATGATGCTTCTTTTGCTACTGTTTCGTCAATTCCTCTTCCTAGAAAGAATATGTCTTTTTCTTGATATATTCTTTTTGCAAATGTTTTTATTTCGGAAGATGTTTTTAAAGCTTTTTCTATTTTTTTAGGTAATAGTAATATTTCTTCTTTTAAAGTTGCTATTTTTTGAGTAGATAGTTCTAAGGTTTCAGCAAAATAGATTGTGAGCATTGCTACTAGTACAACTTGAGATGTGTATGCTTTTGTTGATGCTACTGCAATTTCAGGTCCTGCGTGGGTGTATATTGAGTAGTCAGCTTCTCTAGTTATGGAGCTTCCTATAACGTTAGTAATTGCAAGTGTTTTGGCTCCGCATTGTTTAGATAATTTTAATGCTGCTAATGTATCTGCGGTTTCTCCTGATTGAGATATAAAGATGCATAATGTTTTATTGTCTATTAAAGGGTCTCTATATCTAAATTCAGAAGCGATGTCAACTTCTGTTGGTATTTTGCAAAGTTTTTCTATCATATCTTTACCTGCTAATCCAACATGCATTGCTGTACCGCAAGCTACAAAGTAAATTTTGTTTAATCCTTGTAAGTATTCTTTTGTAAAGTTTAGTTCTTCAAATTCACATTTTGAGTTTTTGTTTATTCTAGATCCTATTGTTTCTCTAATAGCTTTTGGTTGTTCGTAAATTTCTTTTAACATATAGTCTTCGAAATCACCTTTTTCGCTACTGTTAGCATCCCAGTCAATTGATTTTGTTTCTTTTTCGATTGTTTTTAAATCGTTATTATAGAATTTTGCATTATCTCTTGATAAAACTACATATTCTAAATCATTTAGAAGGTAGAAGTCTTTTGTATATGAAAGCATAGCAGGGATGTCAGAAGAAATATAATTTTCTCCATTTCCTTTACCTATAACAAGTGGGCTATCTTTTCTTACAACTATCATATTATCAGGATAGTCCTTACAAATGATTTCTAATGCAAAACTTCCTTTTAAGCTATTACAAGCATTTTTTACAGCTCTTAAAAATTTCAAATCATTATTATTTTCTTTTTTATAATAGTAATCAATTAAGTTTGGTATAATTTCTGTATCTGTTTGAGAATAGAAAGTATAACCGCTATCACTTAAAAGTTTTCTTAATTCATTAAAATTTTCAATTATACCATTATGAACAACGCTAAAAGTTTTTGAATTGTCCATATGTGGGTGAGCGTTTTCCATTGATGGTTTTCCGTGTGTTGCCCACCTCGTATGAGCAATACCGATTGTACCTTCCAAATTATCAATTTCTGGAAGGTTATACAAATTTTTGACTCTTCCTTTATCTTTCATAGTAGAAAGACCAGTTTTTTCAATAGTTGAAATACCAGCTGAGTCATAGCCACGATATTCCAATTTTAAAAGTCCATTAATAAGAATAGGACTAGCTTTTTTGTTTCCTATGTATCCTACAATTCCACACATAATATTTATTCCTTTCTTTTTCAAGGCAAGCTAAATACACGTCCCTTGAACATGTTTGGAATTGAAATTGTGCAAAGCTTGTGCGCATTAAATTTTGTTGCAATATTACTATTGTCTTTGTATTAATACTCATGACTTCAAGCATAGCCACTAGAGAATCCGCCGAAAAATTCGATAACCCTAGACCTCGTCAACATCAAAATTGATGTTCAGGCGCTTAAACTAAAACAAACTCCTTTCTTTTAAATTTATATTTGCAAATTTCAATTTGTATTATTATATTACACTAAAAAGCAAAATGTCACAAGTACTTGTATGAAAAAAACTTTTAAAGTATAATATAGTTACAAGTTATTAGATATAAAATAAAAGAAAGGTAAGTGGAAGATAAATATGAAAAAAGTGGGAATAGTAGTAGCAATGGAAGAGGAATTTGAAGCAGTAAAAAATAAAATGAAAGACATACGAACAAAAGAAATATATAATTTGATATTTACAATAGGAAAAATAGGAAAAAAAGAATGTATATTAGTAAAAAGTGGAGTAGGCAAAGTACACTCTGCAAGAACAACACAAGTAATGGTAGACAAATTCGACTTAGAATACATTGTAAATGTCGGAGCCGCTGGCAGTGTAAATGACATGCTACAAATAGGAGATGTAGTAATAGGACAAGACGTTGTACAACACGACTTTGATATCACTGCATTTGGACATAGCAAAGGATATATAACAGGAGTAGGAAACAGCATAAAATGTGACGAAAAATTAGTCACAAAATTAAAAGAAACTGTAGAAAATGGACCAGAAAGACAATATCAAATTAAACTAGGAATTGTAGCGACAGGAGACATTTTCTGTGAAGATATAGCAATGAAAAACAAAATTAGAGCAAAATTCAATGCTGATGTTGTTGACATGGAATGTGGAGCAATAGCTCAAGTTGCATACTTAAACAAAATTCCATTTATAGCAATTAGAAGCGTCTCAGACACCCCTGACGGAAAAAATGCTAACACATTTGACCAAAACTTAAAACTAGCATCAAAAAGATGTGCTAACCTATTGGAAGACTTTTTGGGATAGACCACCAGGGTGTTTTTTGGTGTTTTTAAGGTCTGTCCCAAAAAACACCCAAAAATTAAAAAAGGGCTTGTATAAAAAATAGAAATAAGTATATAATTTAAGAAGAGTGAAAGGAGTGATTTTCGTGGATAGAAAAATCAAAGTAGTTCAATATGGAGCAGGCAAAATGAGTGTATACACAATGAGATATGTATACGAAAAAGGAGCAGAAATAGTAGGGGCAATAGATGTAAACCCAGCTGTTATAGGTAAAGACATTGGAGAAATAATGGGTACAGAAAATAAAGGAATAAAGGTAGTAGGCTTAGAAGAAGCGGAAAAAATGATGCAAGAAACTAAGCCAGATATAGCAATAGTAACAACTATGAGTTTAATAAAAGACGTGGAAGATGCTTTAATGTTATGTGCAAAATTAGGAATAAATGCAATAACAACTTGTGAAGAAGCATTTTACCCAGCAAACTCTAACCCACAAGTAACAAAGAAAATAGACGATATGGCAAAACAAACAGGATGTACAATAACAGGAAGCGGATATCAAGATATATATTGGGGACAATTAATATCTAGTATCGCAGCTTCAACACAAACAATTAAGAAAATAAAAGGAAGTTCAAGCTATAATGTAGAAGACTATGGAATAGCTTTAGCACAAGCACATGGAGCAGGACTTACACTAGAAGAATTTGACAAACAAGTTGCATCAGTAGATAAAATATCAGATGAAGAAAGACAAGCCATAATTGAAAAAGGGGAATACTTACCTTCATATATGTGGAATGTTAATGGCTGGTTATGTGAAAAGTTAGGGTTAACAGTAAAATCTCAAACTCAAAAAACTGTACCACAAACACATACAGAAGATATTTATTCAAGCACACTAGGTATGACTGTAAAAGCAGGAGATGCAACAGGTATGAGTGCTGTTGTTACAACTGAAACTAACGAAGGTATTACAATTGAAAGTGAATGTATTGGAAAAGTATATTCTGAAAGTGATTTTGATAAAAACGAATGGACAGTAATTGGAGAACCTGAAACAACTTTGATAATTAATAGACCATCAACAGTGGAACTTACTTGTGCGACTATTGTAAATAGAATTCCTGATGTTATAAATGCTAGACCTGGTTATGTTCCAACTGAACAAATGGGGGATTTGCATTATAAATCAAAACTATAATGTCCATTGGGTGTCCATTGGGGACGTTTCCTTTTGGACAAAAATGTCCATTGGGGACACATCTATAAAATAAAGCAAGAACCCAGTGAACTGCACTCACTGGGTTTTTATTTATGCTTTTAGATATTTTTTGCTTAAGCTCAAATATAGTTTAGCACATATTTTATTATATGTCAAATTTTATTTTTTATGTATATGTTCAAAAATGACAAAAAGCTCTTTATGAGCTTTTTTTGGTAGCGAAGATGTGATTCGAACACATGACCCTTCGGGTATGAACCGAATGCTCTAGCCAACTGAGCTACTTCGCCATATTTAACTGACGGTATTTATTATAATGGTATTTTTACCATTTGTCAAGACAAAAATACAAGAAATTGAAAATTTCTTGTATTTTATTCTCTTTCTTTTTCTTCTCTATTATTTAAATAGACTTGTTTTGTATTTTGAATAGACTTATTATTTGCCATTTCTTGTTTATCTAATTTTGCTTTACTGGATTTTCTTTTTGTTTTTTCAACACTATGATTATATAATTCTTTTTCTAGTTCTTTTATATGTGATGATGTTTCTTTTAATAAGTTTTTATCTTCTTCAGATAGGCTGACAGAATTTAGTTGAATTTCTTCGTCGAATGAAGTTTCAATTTCATCAGGCATCCAAAAAGATTTAAATAAATCTATAAAATTTGTTTGTCTTTCTCTTGTTCTCATTTTATTCCTTAAAGTTTCCTTTAAGTTTTCACCTCTCTTTTTTAATAATACATAATAATTTTAACATAGAAACAGCTAAAAATCAAGTGATTACAGTAAAAAAGTTTGAAACGTTAGCAAAAGCGAAATAAAAAAGAACTAACAAAAAACAAGAAATATTTTCGTACAACATATTGACTAACTACATAATTATAGATAAAATAATAATGAAAATTAAATCTATTTTTGTAAATAGTAAAGAAAAGTACCTTGAAAATTTAATATCTTTGTTAGAAAAGTGAATAGGTAGGAATACTATTTGCAAAAGTGGAAATAATTTAAATAAAGAAACAATAAAGGAATACTTAATAAGTAATAAAAAAAGAAGAAAGATAAGTAGAAAACAAAAGAGAGAGGAGAAATTTTTTATGCAAATAAAAAATAGAAAAACAAATAACAAGGGTATTACATTAATAGCATTAGTAATTACAATTATTGTATTGCTAATACTTGCAGGTGTGGCGATAGCAACATTAACAGGAGATAATGGAATATTAACAAAAGCAGTAACAGCAAAAGAGAAAACAACAGAAGCAGAAGCAAGAGAAGCAGTGCAGTTAGAGGCAATAGGAAGTGTTGATAATACTGGAAAATTTAATTATGAAGATTTTAAAACAAATGTAAAGAAAAA
>CASSLW010000018.1 GCA_949443285.1 uncultured Clostridia bacterium | reverse complement strand
ATATAATAAACCAAATGAGTATGGATGAAAAAGAATGGAATTTGTACATATCAAGGCAAAGAGCGATTTGGGACTTCAATACAGGTATCAGTGAGGCAAAGAGACAAGGCTTAGAAAACGGATTGAGGCAAGGAATTGAAGAGGGACTAAAGCAAGGAATCGAAGAAGGATTGAAGCAAGGGATAGAAGAAGGCGTGAAAAAAGGATTAGAAGAAGGTGCAA
Source organism: uncultured Clostridia bacterium (assembly GCA_949443285.1). Classification (GTDB taxonomy): domain Bacteria; phylum Bacillota; class Clostridia; order TANB77; family CAG-508; genus CAG-269. The sequence goes on along the minus strand of CASSLW010000018.1, from coordinate 26,747 downwards.
AACTGGAAAAATTAGAGATTGCTAAAAATATGTTAAAAGAGAAAGTTGATATACAAATAATAGAGAAAGTTACAGGTCTAACAAAAGAAGAAATAGAAAATTTAAAATAAGGTTAATACAAAAAATAGTGCAATTAATAAATAAAGTAATTGCATTATTTTTTTCTATTCTTCAAAATTTATTTAAGTATATAACTGTTGACGTAATTCCAGTACAAACTATAAAATACAAATAAGAAAATAACAAAGGAGAAGAGAAAAAATGAAACAAAACAAACGGAATTACGTTAATAGCACTAGTAATAACAATAATAGTATTACTAATATTAGCAGGAGTAGCAATATCAACTCTAACAGGAGACAATGGAATACTAACAAAAGCAGTGCAAGCAAAAGACGCAACAAGAGGAGGAGAAGTACAAGACTATGTAAATTTAGCAGCAACAGAGAATGTATCAGCAGAGTATGGCAAAGGAATTAAAAGAACAAGAGCAGATGTAATAGCAGAATTAAGTTCCAAAAGAAAACTAACACCAGAAGAAGTAGCAAAACTAACTGATGAAGAAAATCCAATAGATGTAATAACAATTGGTGGAATTGAAATAGATTTTGGAGTGTTGGGTTCAGCCGTAGGACTAACATTGGCTGATATGTATGACAAAGCAGTGGCAGATGGTTGTACAAATGAAAATGGAAATTGTACAGATGAACAACATTTGCATATAGGAGATTACGTGGATTACAAAAATCCAACAACAGGAAGTAAAAGAGCAAATGCAGTGGATACAGGATATGAAAGCGACCAAATATATGAAGCATCAAAGAACCAATTAAATTGGAGAGTATTAGGAAAAGACGAAACAACAGGAGGAATAAAACTAATTTCAGGAAGACCAATGAAGAGTAATAATGGAGAAGATGACCCATATTTGTACTTATATGGAGCAAAAGGATATATAAATGCAGAAATAGTATTAAAAGATTTATGTAGTTTGTATACAACGCAATATGGAGAAGCAAGAAGTGTAAATCAAAAGGACATTGACGAAATAACAGGAGTAACAACAGATGAAAAAATAAAAGAAGTTGACTGGACGGGAAGCTACAAAGAAACATATAGTTTTGAAAATCAGTATACACCAGAAAGTTGGCTAGACGGCGAAAAGCGAGTTACAGTTTCAGGAACAGCAAATGCCTATGTTTATACTGTACAATTGAAAAATGAAATATATGAGTCAAAAATACTTAATGCAAAAGAAATAGTAAAACTAGCAACAACTAAATCGGAAGTGAAACTTGCGCGTTCTGGCCCGCCGCCGGCATTGGTGCAAAACGGAAGAGCATATAATATGTTATTTAATAATGTTGATTGGGAGGGTGGAGCTATGTATTGGCTTGCTTCGCGCGGTGTTGGTGCGAATTCAGACTATGCTAACTTTGGTCCAGGCATGGTTTGCGCGGTAGGCGGCGTTTCCCGTGCAGGTACTGGCAATCTGTTCTATTCGGACGGCTACGAGGATGACGACTGTGCTGGCGTGCGCCCTGTAATATCTCTAAAATCTGAAATCATAGAAAAAGAAGTACCTAAAATAGCAGATAGAACAGAAGAAACATGGGATTTTCCAATCCACTTACCATCCGAAGTATAAACCAAGAAGGCCTTTGGTCTTCTTGGACAAAGCGCGAAAAGGAATAGAAAATACTATCTAATATAGAAAAAACTATTGCAATTTAGTAAAATATATGGTAAAATACTATAGTATTTACGAGAAAAGCCTTAAGGAGGAAGAATAAATGGGAATAGTAAAAGGAATATTAATAGCAATTTACCTAATAGTAGCGCTAGTATTAACAATATTAACACTAATACAAACAAAAGAAGACGCAGGAATGTCTTCAACAATAACAGGTTCATCAACAAACAACTTCTTCGAAAAAAATAAAGGAAGAACAAAAGAAGGAAAACAAAAAAGATGGACAATAATTCTAGCAATAATATTTGCAATACTAACAATCGCATTAGGAATTATATATATGATGAAATAAACAAAAAAGGGGCTATTTTATTCAAATAAAATAGCCCTTTAAAAAAACCTGCCACTGGGGACGGACCTTTTCGGCACGTAATTAATAGATGTGTCCCCAGTGGACAAAAATGTCCAAAAGGAAACGTCCCCAATGGACACAAAGGAGAGATTGAATGAGAAAAGAAGGAATATATAGAAAAAATCAAAAAGGATTTGGATTTGTTAAGGTTGAAGGAGAAGAAAACGAAATATACATAGCTAAAGAGAATTCAAAAAATGCACTAAATGGAGATAAAGTACTAGTAAAAATATTACAAGAGGAAGGGACAGGAAGTAACAAAGATAAAAGTGCAGAGGGAAAAGTTGTTGAGATTTTAAAGCATGAGAAAGATGTAGTTGTTGGAATTTTTCAAAATAGCAAAAATTTTGGTTTTGTAGTACCTGATGATAAAAACTTTGGAACTGATATTTTTATTTCTAAAAAGGATTTTGGAAAAGCAAGAAATAATCATAAAGTATTGGTAAAGATAACGAAGTTTCCAGAGAAGGGAAAGAATGCAGAGGGTAAGGTTATTGAAGTTATAGGCAATGTGAATGAAGCTGGTGTTGATATGTTATCTTTGATAAAAGAGCACAATTTACCTTCAACATTTCCAAAGCCAGTTGTAAAAGAAGCGCAAAAATTTGGACAAGCAATTGATAAAAGCGATATTAAAAATAGAGTTGATTTAAGGGATAAAATTATTTTTACAATTGACGGAGAAGATGCAAAAGATTTAGATGATGCTGTAAGGGTAGAAAAATTAGAAAATGGGAATTACAGATTAGAGGTTCATATAGCAGATGTAAGTCACTATGTAAAAGAGAATTCATTATTAGACCAAGAGGCCCTTTTAAGGGGAACTAGTATTTATATGCTAGGAAGGGTAATTCCAATGTTACCAAGAGAGCTTTCGAATGGGCTTTGTAGTTTAAATGCAGGTGAAGATAGATTTACATTATCTTGCATAATGGAGATTGACAAAAAAGGAAAAGTTGTATCTTCACAAGTGTATAAAGCTGTTATAAATGTAACTGAAAGAATGAGTTATAAAGATGTTCAAAAAATAATCGATGCTTCAGATAAAGATGTTTTAAAAAGATATGAACCATATATTCAAGAGTTCAAAAATATGGAAGAGTTAGCACAAATTTTAAAGGCAAGAAGAGTTGAAAATGGATACTTGAATTTAGATATTCCTGAAAGCAAGATTGAGTTAGATGTAAATGGAAGGGTAACAAATATTGCAAAATATCAGACTACATTTGCAAATGAAATTATAGAACAATTTATGCTAACAGCAAATGAGACAATTGCTGAGAAATTCTATTGGTTAGAAGCACCTTTCATTTACCGTGTGCACGAAGAGCCAGACCTTGAGAAAGTGCAAGATTTGAATAAGTTTTTATTCAATTTTGGATTAAAAATAAAAGCAAATAAAGATAATATTTATCCAAAAGAATTTGCAAAAGTATTAGAAGATATAAAAGGTAAAGAAGAAGAAAAGGTAATTTCAACATTAGTTTTAAGAACATTAAAAGTTGCAAGATATGAAGCGGAAAATAGCGGACACTTCGGAATTGCAAGCAAATACTACTGTCACTTTACATCACCAATAAGAAGATATCCAGACTTATTTATACACAGAATTATTTCAAAATATTTAGAAGAAAATTATATTTTAGATGATGAGGGGCTTGAAAGATACACTGAACAAGCAGAAGATAGGGCGAAGAAATCATCTGAAAGAGAAAAGGTTGCCACAACTGTTGAAAGAGAAGCGGAGAAAATCAAAAAAGCAGAATATATGGAATCAAAAATTGGAAATGAATATGACGGAATTATTTCTTCTGTTACCCAATTTGGAATATTTGTAGAGTTAGAAAATACAGTAGAAGGCTTAATTAGGTTTGAAGATTTAGGCGATGAATATTTCATTTATGATGAAGAACGAAAACGTTTAATAGGAGAAAGAACTAATAAAACTTATAAAATAGGAGATAAAATCAAAATAAGAGTTAAAAATGCAAGTAAGTTATTAAGACAAATTGACTTCGAAAGTGTCAATTTGTCCATATAACGTAATTTGCAAATATTGAAACAAGTATGGAAAAGGAAATGACAATAATGCCACCCCATTTATTATTCATTTCCTTTATTTCATATATAGCAAAACCTATTACTTTAAATAAAGCATAAATACTTACAAATAAAAATGCAATATGAAAAATTAAACTAGCCATAATGTGTCCTTAAATAATATATTTAGGTTTTTATAAGGGTTTACCTATAAACCGGATTTTAAGTTTCTGTAAGAAGCATTCCGGACTTAATAGAGGTATCAACTTCTACATCAAAAAAAGCATTTTTGTAATTTTCGTGCCAATTATATTCTTTATATTCCTTGTCAGTAAAAAAGTTTTTCAAAGATGATGTTCCAAAATTGTTGATATCTGATTTGAAGTCTTTTGAAGTTCTATATAAATAATCTTTAAATGTAGATTCTAAATAACTATTACAATTATTAGATATTTTGCTCAATATTTCAGGAGATAGATACTTTGCATTTTCAGTCATGGAATGAATTCTGCCATCAAATTTTAATTTTACACTTATATAAGGTGTTGCAGTAGAGGTATCAACTTTTATTTCAGTAGTTTTTACTGGAGACATATAAATATCTAGGTAATCTCCATTATTTAAAGGGTCTGGAACTGAAATCAAAAACCTTTCAATTTGATTTCTTATATTCAGAAAAGAAATGGTTTCTAATGCATCTAATTCACCAACAAGTTTGTCAGCTTTAAAAATAGCCACACCTATGTTTTCTGCACCATTTTGCCCAGATATTGAAGAACTGTTGGCTTTTAAAGAATAGTCTTTTTGGCTATTTTGTTCACCTGTTTGCTGGTTAGAGGTGTCTAATTGAACTCCACCAAGTATTCCATAAGGCTGACATGTTGGGCAAGTTAGAGAGTTGAAAAAACTTCCAATTGTCGCGCAAGGCATGTAACCTGTGTATTCACTAGAATTTGTAAATATTTCATAATACTTTGAAATTAAAGTTTCCAATTCAGGTTGAGTTTGCTCTAAATAGTATTTTGCAGAGCATTTGCTTATAACAATATTTGCAGACGGTCTAATTTGAGAATCATTAATTAAAGTATAAATTTCGTCAGAAATTCCCTGTGTTGCTATCTCTTCAGAAAATACAATTACTTTACAATGTGACATATTTATTTGTTTTCCAAGGTATCCATTTACTAAGTTCATCGCATTACTTAAAGATGAAGCTGTAACTGTGTTTATAATTGCAGTGGGCTTTTCACTAGAGCCACCTTCAGAAGCAGATACAGGTGTAGAAAACTGAAAGCTAACTTCTAATGTGTTATCAGAAGCAGTATCGATGCCAATTGCCAAAACATAAGCAAGATTGTCTATACTAAGTGAAGAATATGAACTGGAAAATCCCATAATGAAGATTACAATAGCTATAAAAATTATAGCATTTTTAAATAATTTATTCATTTTTTTCATTCCTTTCTTAAAGTGCTAAGTGATTGTTTTCTTTTTAACAAATTAGCAATTATCAAAATACTAACTCCTAAACCAAAAACAATAATAATTACACACCAAGGATATATTTTGCTCTCGAAAAACTGAGATATAGCATAGTTTTTTGGAAAAAGAGCAATAGCAAAAATCAATAAACTAAATATAGAATTTAATGGCTTTTTTGTTTGTATATTAGTAAGTTTTTGAAAAATACTCATAGAGAATTTAGAAACTATACTTAAATAACAAGCAAAAGCTAAAATCCATATTAATAAGAAGACAGATTCTAATCTTTGGAAAAAGCTACCTATTTCAATATATCTTGCTGCAGTGTACAGTGGAGTTATCTCACTAACTGTAACGAAGAAAGAAAACATAAATAATAATGTTGCAATACTAAGAATAAGATATATAACTGATGTTCCGATAGAACTTATTGCTATTTTTTTGAATTTCTCCGGTTCTTTAAGAAGTGGTGGAATAAAGTACAAATATGCAATTCCGCCAAATGATGCTATATTAACAAGTCCAGCAACAAATGTATTGTAAACGCCATCACCTAAAATTGGAAAAATTTTTTCAGGCTCAAAAATCTTCATATTTGCTAAAAATAGAAAAATTATACTAACTAGAACAATTGGTAATATTATTAAATTCGTTTTTAAAGTTGCGCTAAAGTCTAAGCCATTTCCAATGTAAACAGCTATAACAAAAAATGCAATTATAAAGATGATGTCAGTCATAGGATAATAAATAATTTTCAAACTTTCACAAAAATTACGTAGTAACATGCTAGAAGATATTATGAAAAATATAATAAATATACTACCTACAATATTTTTAAATATTTTCCCACCAACTAGTTCAGAAATGTCTATAATATCTAGGCCAGGGAATTTTTTAAATAGTTTAAAAATAAGGTATGCAATTGTTATTGCAATAAATCCAACATATATTAAATTAAGTATACTAGCAGATTTTTGAGATGATAGTATATCATGTGGTAATGAAAGCATAGTGTGAATTACGGTTATTGTTAGTATGAGCGTAATTGCTTCAATAGTTCCTATTTTTGATTTTGACATATTTGATGTTCCTTTCTATTTATTTGTATTTTGAGATTGTCTCCATTTCATAACAAATTTAGGTTGCTCTCTTTCTTTTTTAGTTCCCATATAAGGTGGGTAATATTCCCTGTTCCAAATAGGTGGCATAAAATATCCATTTCCTTTTGATTTATTTACAGGTGCAAATGGTGTTGTATAATGTACTCCGAAAGACTTTAGACTGCATAAAATAGAAATGTATATAAATAATCCAAGAGAAATTCCTAAAAATCCAGCCATAAATCCAAGCAATACAAATAAAAATCTATAATATCTTAAATGAAATCCAAATGAATAATCAGGAATTGCAAATGAAGATATACCTGTAATTGCAACTATGATAATCAAAATTGGACTTACAATACCCGCACTAACAGCAGCTTGCCCTAAAACCAAGGCACCAACAATTCCGTATAGTAGGACCAATAGGAGAAGGAACTCTTAAGCCTGCTTCACGAATAAGTTCAAACGAAATTTCCATAAGTAAAAGCTCTACAATAATTGGGAACGGAACATTTTCTCTTGCTGATAACATAGAAAAGAGCAGGCCAGTAGGCAAAATCTCTTGGTGAAAACTAGTTACCGCAACATATAATCCTGGTAGTAACAAAGTAATGAAAGCAGCTATAATCCTTAAGAATCTAAGAAAATTTCCAAAACTTGTTTTCAAATTTGTATCTTCAGGAGAGGTTAAAAAATCAAATAATAAACCAGGCATAATAATTGCATATGGAGTACCATTTACAATTACAACAACCCTACCATCTAACAAATACTTACTTGCCTTGTCAGGTCTTTCAGTAAGTAATACTTGCGGAATTCCTAAAGTATCAGAATCTGCCAATAATTGCTCCAACTCACCAGCAGACAAAAGAGAATCAATATCTAAATTGTTTAATCTAAACTTAACTTCATTTACTAAATCATTATTTGTAAGATTATCTATATAACAAACCGCACACTTTGTCTTTGTTATCTTGCCGACCTCAATATTTTCAATAACCAAACTTTCATTGTTAATAATACGCCTTAATAAAGAAGTATTTGTCCTAATATTCTCAACAAAAGCCTCATGAGGACCTTTTATAATAATCTCATTATTTGGCTTATCAACACTCCTTTGCTTAAAACCCTTAACTTCAATATTAAAAGCCACATTCAAAGTATCAACAAACAGCCCACAGTTACCGAGAATTAATACCAGAAACAACATCATCAAAACTTGTCTCTTGTTTTACAGAATTCTGAGGCATTAAACACCCCATTAAATATGAAGGCAAATCAAACTTTTTTACCTTTCGTACAGTTATATTATTAGTCACAGCCTCCGAAATAACCTTATTTTGTGACCCTTCAAAAGAATTACTCTTGTTTCGCAGCATCAAAGGTTTCAAAATAAAATCATCCATAATTTGCGAATCAACCATTCCGTCAATATAAAGCAAAAACGCATTATACTGCTTGCCACGAGCATTAATAGTAAAATTTCTTAAGATAATATCGCTATTAATTAACAAATTATATTTCGTCTTCATATACTCTTCATTAACAGTCAAGCTTGGATAAATATTAACCTTTTTACTTTTCGCTTTAGCATCATTATTATTGTTGTTAGTATCAGTGCCATTTAAAATATCTTCATTAAAACGCTTTGAAGCCTGCACGGTATCAGTATCAGGAAGATTGAACTGATATTGCTGTGTTGGCATATATCCAAAAAACTTATTAAATAAATCCTTATAACTCATACATTTCTCCTTAAATTGCCACTGGGGACGGACCTTTTTGGCAGGAATCTGCCAGTGGGGACGGTCCTCTTTGGCAGAAATCTGCCAAGAAGGTCCGTCCCCGTTGGCACAAAAGTTTCCAAATTTGTTTTTTTGTAGTATTTGTTAAAAAACAAAAAAATATACTAGTTTTATAAATAAAAAAATGATATAATTAAATGGTAAGGAGATATATAATATGAAGAGTAGATTTGCAAATTTTATAATGAGTATAATAGTAATTTTAATAATTGCAGTAATCTGCATTTTTGGGGCTATTTTGTGGAAAGAGTTTTCGAATTTAGAAATTGCGAAGGAACCTGAAGATTTTCAAACTATTATATCAGAAACTCCAAAGTCAGATGTTGAAAGTCAAAATATAATGACACCAAATATTGTGGAAAATTCATTTGATAAGCTTGAGAATATGAACAATAATAATACACAAAAGGTTGATTATAGCCAAGTGAATGTTGATAGATTTTTTTACAATCAATTAGCTGAAGAGTCAAAGACAATATATAAAGCGTTAGAAGCTAATAGAGAAAATATGAAAACAGGGACACATAAGATAGAGCTTGGAGATACTTTTTCTGATTTATTGAGTGCTGAAAATGGCCAAACTAAATTGGGAGAATATTATCAGTCTGCAATTGAAGCATATACATATGATAACCCAGATATATTTTATTTAAGTCCAAATAAAATGTACCTAAATATAGAAAAGACTACTAGCCTTTTTAAAACAAGTTATAATGTGTTTATAAATAATGGAGAACAGCCAAATTATTTGGTTAATGAATTTTCTTCAAAATCAGAAGTGGATGACGCAATAAATAAGGTTGAAAGTGCGAAAAAGGCTATAATTGCAAAGAGAACTGGCGATATATATGATGATATAAGAGTTGTACATGATTATTTAGTAGATAGTATAGAGTATGATACGAGTATTTTTCAACCTAACATATATGATGCTTATGGAGCTTTAATAAATCGTTTATGTGTGTGTGAAGGTTATGCTAGAGCTTTTAAGTATATTATGGATGATATGCAAATTCCATGTGTGCTAGTTATAGGAAAAGCTACTAATTCAAAGGGAGAAACGGAAAATCATGCTTGGAACTATGTTAATGTGAAGGGTTCGTGGTATGCAATTGATGCTACTTGGGATGACCCTGTTGTGTTAAATGGTGGAAAGGCAACTTATGCTTCTAAGTATAAGTACTTTTTGAAGGGCTCTACTACTATGAGTAAAGACCATACTCCTAGTGGACAATTTACTGAAGGGGGAAAGGTTTTTAATTATCCAACTTTGAGTAATTCAAATTATCAATAAAAGAAATTTATATTTCTTTCTAACAAAATAAAACCAAAACTTGTCATATTCTAAAAACGTCCTAAATATATATTAATTAAAGAATTTAAGAAACAAGCATTTCGAATATAAATTTAGGAGGTATATAATGGAAAATACGAGATTGTATCAAGACATCGCAAAAAGAACAGATGGAGACATTTACGTTGGGGTGGTAGGACCAGTAAGAACAGGAAAATCAACATTCATCAAAAAATTTATGGACTTACTAGTAATTCCAAACATTGACAACGAATACAAAAAAGAAAGAGCAAAAGACGAACTTCCACAAAGTGCTGGTGGAAGGACAATAATGACAACAGAGCCAAAATTTGTGCCAAATGAAGCAATTGAAATTACTTTGGACAACAATTTAAAATTTAAAACTAGATTAGTTGATTGTGTAGGTTATTTAGTTGATAATGCAATTGGTTATTTAGAAGACGACATGCCAAGAATGGTAAAAACACCTTGGTCAGATGAGGAAATACCATTTGAAACAGCGGCGGAAATAGGAACAAAAAAGGTAATTGATGAACATTCTACAATAGGAATATTAGTTACAACTGACGGAAGTGTTACAGATATTCCAAGAGAAGATTATATTAAGGCAGAAGAGCGTGTGGTTTCTGAGTTAAAAGCTTTGAACAAACCTTTTATTATATTGCTAAATTCTGCTGAGCCAAATTCTAATTATACACAAGAGCTAGCAAACAAGTTAAGTGAAAAATATAAAACTTCAGTTGTTCCAACAAATTGCGAGTATTTATCAATTGATGATATTAACAATATGTTTTCGAAATTACTATATGAATTTCCAGTTGAACAAATAAAAATCAAGTGCCCAAGGTGGATTGACGGATTGGAGTTTACTCATCCTTTAAAAGCAGAGTTATATAAGGAAATTAGAGAAGCTTTCGAAAATGTCAAAGTTCTAAAAGATGTATCAAATTGTGTTTCTTCAATTAGTCAAACTGAAATAATTGAAAGAAGCTTGCTTAGCGACATTCAACTAGGCACAGGTAGTATCAATGTAGAGATAACTCTAAAAGAGAATTTATTCTATAATGTACTTACAGAGATTACAGGTGTTAATGTTGATAATGAAGGAGACTTGTTTAGCATTATATCTGAATTATCTGTTACAAAGAAAAGATATGATAAAATTGCATATGCATTAGATGAAGTTGAGCGCAAAGGTTATGGAATTGTTACTCCTTCAATGGATGAACTTATTTTGGAAGAACCTGAAATGGTAAAACAGGGGTCTAGATTTGGTGTTAAATTAAAAGCTACTGCACCTTCTATCCACTTAATTAGAACAAATGTGGAAACTGAGGTTTCTCCAATTGTTGGTTCTGAAAAACAATCAGAAGAATTGGTTAATTATTTATTATCTGAGTTTGAGAGCGATCCTAAGAAAATTTGGGAGTCTAATATTTTTGGTAAGAGTTTACATGAACTTGTTAATGAAGGGCTACAAACTAAATTGTCTAAAATGCCGGAAGATGCTCAAATTAAGCTACAAGAGACTTTGGAGAGAATTGTTAATGAGGGTAGTGGCGGTTTGATTTGTATAATTTTATAGGAAATAAGGGAATATCTATTTTGATATTCCTTTTTAAAAGACTGTTGGATAGTAATTTTTGGGATTTTTTTCGGCGAGAATGGGGCTGCAAATTTTAGCTTTTATTGCTTGATTGGAATGAGATATAGAATTTGCAGCCCCATTCTCGCCGAAAAAAATCCCAAAAATTACTATCCAACAACTTTAAAATAAAAAGAAAGTCGAAAAACGTTGATAAATATAACAAACTATGTTAAAATGACAAAAGTACAGTCGACAGCATATAATAGATTAGACCAATTAGGAAGGAAAGATGACTATGGATAAAGAGCAAGAAATAATACAGCTATTAGAAAAGTACAACCAAGACCACATTATAAAATTATTAAAAAACATAGACGAAACAAAAAAACAAGAATTAATACAACAAATAGAAAGAATAGACTTTGATCAGATAATAGAATTATACGAGCATACCAAAAAGCCAGTAGAAATAAAAGAAAATAAAATAGAAGCAACATCATATTTAGACAAAGCAAAACTATCAAAAGACCAAAAAGAAAGATTTGACAACTTAGGAGAACAAATAATAAGAAGCGGAAAATACGCAGTAGTAACAATGGCAGGAGGGCAAGGAACAAGACTTGGACATTGCGGGCCAAAAGGAACATTCAAATTAGATGTATATGGAAAAGGAAAATATCTATTTGAAATATTAGCAGATAACCTAAAAGAAGCAAATAAAAAATACAACACAACAATACCATGGTACATAATGACAAGCAAAGAAAACAATCAAGATACAGTAGATTTCTTAGAAAAACATAACTATTTTGGATACGACAAAAACGAAGTAACTACGTTCGTACAAGGTGGATTACCATTGATAGATAAACAAGGCAAAATGTTAATAGGCAAAAACCTAAGAATAAAAGAAGCATCAGACGGAAATGGCGGAACATATGCATCTTTGAGACAAAATGGTTGTCTAGCAGATATGAAAGAAAAAGGGATAAAATGGGTGTTTATTGGAAGTGTTGACAATGCTTTATTAAAAATGGCAGATGTAACATTACTTGGAATGGCAATAGATAAAGGTGTAGAAATAGCATCAAAATCAGTAGTAAAAGCAAATCCACACGAAAGAGTAGGAGTATTTTGCAAAATGAACAAATGCCCAAAAGTAATAGAATATACAGAACTTCCAGAAAAAATGGCAGAAGAAATAGACTCAAATGGAGAGCTAAAATATGGGGAATCACACATCATGTGCAACCTATACACAATAGATGCAATTGAAAAAATCAGCAAAGAGCCATTAATATATCATAGCGCATTTAAGAAAAATTCATATATAAACGAAGAAGGTAAAGAAATTATACCAACAGAGCCAAATTGTTATAAGTTCGAGTCGTTTATATTTGACGCATTTGAATTTTTTGATGATATAGCAATTTTAAGGGGCAAAAGGGAAGACGACTTTGCACCAGTTAAGAATAAAGAGGGAGTCGATAGTCCTAAAACAGCTAAAGAACTATACGAAAAATACTGGGCAAGACAAAGTAAATGATGTATTTGGGGACGGAGCAAAAAAACATCGTTAAGTTATAAAGTAGAAAATTATAGTGAGGAGAAATTTTGATGTTTTTTTGCTCCGTCCCCAAAAACATCAAAAGAAAAAGTTATGGAAGAGTGTAAAATAAAAAATTTATATAATTTAGAAGAAACAATAGCAAAAGAATTACTAGAAACAGTGACATATCCATGGGAAGCATTACCAAAAATTGCAGATTTTATAATAGAACTAGGAAACAGTTTGGATAAAGAAAAATACGATGAAGTAGAAGAAAATATATGGATTGCAAAAACTGCTAAAGTTGCACCAACAGCTTATATAGCAGCACCTTGCATAATCTGCGAAAATGCAGAAGTAAGACATTGTGCATTTATTAGAGGAAAGGCAATTGTAGGTGAAGGTGCAGTTGTTGGAAATTCAACAGAACTTAAAAATGTAATTTTATTTAATAAAGTACAAGTGCCACATTACAATTATGTTGGTGACTCAATTTTGGGCTATAAGGCTCATATGGGAGCAGGCTCAATTACATCAAATGTTAAATCTGATAAAAAATTGGTAGTTGTAAAAAACGGAAAAGAACAAATTGAAACTGGAATTAAAAAGTTTGGTGCGATGCTTGGAGATGAAGTTGAAATTGGTTGCGGAACTGTTTTAAATCCGGGTAGTGTTGTTGGGAAAAATTCTAATATTTATCCACTTTCTTCTGTAAGAGGAGTTGTACCTGAAAAATCAATTTATAAAAATAAAAATGAAATAATAGAAAAAAAATAAATAAATCAGCCTAAATTATACTGTTACAAAACAATATAATTTAAGCTGATTTTTTACTACATTGACTGATTTCCAGGTATGAAGTAATCAACAACACCGTAGATTAAAGCGCCTATAATAGCGGCCATCCAAGAAATTGAGTAACCAGCAACGAAAAATTGAGTAACATATAATGTAATTGCTGCTAACGCAAATCCAACAAAGCCTTTACCAAAAGGACTAGCGTGTAAGCCCGTAAATTTGACTACTAAGTAATCTATTATAGTTAAAACTATAGCGGCTATTGCTAAAGTCCAAATACTATTTATAGTAAAGCCAGGTGTAAAGAATGCAGTAATTGCAAGTACAACAGCAGCACCAACTAATCTACCAACTATTTGCCATACAGTAGAAGTACCACTATTTGCACGACTCCCTTGAGCTTCTGACATAGGTCCAACCTCCTTAGTTTTTTTTATTTTAATGTAAAATTTTCAAAGGTTCTAAGCTTATTATTTACAAAAAAAATTTATTTATACAAATAGTATAAATTGGATAAAATTTGTAAAAAATAAAAATAAAACTTTTTGGGACAGGCTAAAAAGTTTTAATAAAAAGAAGAAGTGTCCCCAGTGGACAAAAATGTCCAAAAGGAAACGTCCCCAATGGACACAATGGACACAAAAGGAGAAGTTAGATGTTAATTACTTTTTTTAGAGCGATAGTTTTATATTTGGTAGTTTTAATAGTGATGAGATTAATGGGAAAAAGAGAAATTGGTCAATTACAGCCATTTGAGCTAGCAATTTCCATTATGATTGCAGATTTGGCATCTATTCCAATGACTGAGATTGGAATTCCAATTTTCAACGGAATAGTACCAATATTAGGACTTCTAGTTATGCATTTAGTTATTTCAGTTATTAATTTGAAAAGTTTAAGGGCAAGAGAGATAATTTGCGGGAAACCTAGTATTTTAATATATAGGGGCAAAATAAATGAAAAAGCATTATTAAAAGAACGATTTACTATAAATGAATTAGAAGAGCGATTACGAGGTAACAATGTTGTAAATTTAGGTGACGTGGAATATGCAATTTTAGAGACAAGTGGACAAGTTACTGTTATTCAAAAGCCTGAAAAGAGAACCACCATACCAGAAGATTTCAATATTTTGCCAGAATACGAAGGAATTCCATATGATTTAGTTATTGACGGAAAAGTCATGGAAGCAAACTTACAAGCTATTGGCAAAAATTATAATTGGCTAAAAAAACAGACAGAAGCCTTTGGAATAAGACCTGAAGAAGCTTTGGTTGTCACTTTGGACGGTAAAGGTCAAATTTTTTGTCAGAAAAAGGAGGCCTAGCGTATGAAAAAAGAAATTATTATATGTATATTTATAGTAATAATAATTGTAATAGCAAATATTGTAACCCAAAATTATACAACTAAAGCAGTAGGTGAATTAACTAATAAACTAAAAACATTAGAGAATGAGATTGCTGATATAGGCGAAAATGAAGATATTGATAAAGATAGTGTCAAAACTAAAATAGAAGATGTTGAAAGATATTGGGAGGATGTTCATAGTAAACTTGCGTATTACATTGAGCATGATGAGCTTGAAAAGCTTGAAACAGATATTGTGGGTATAAATAGTAGTATTGATACTAATGATTATGAACAAATTCTTAGCAAAATTGATGAAAGTAAATTTATTTTGCGACATATTGAAGATAAATATGCATTTTCATTAGAAAACATATTTTAAAACAGATTACAAACTGATATAAAATTTAAACGATGTTTTTTTGCTCCGTCCCCAAAAACATCAAAAATCCGAAAAAAATTGGAATTATTCTTTACTTTTAGAAAGAACTAATATAAAATAAACATGAATTGGACATACTAAGAAAAAATATGGAGGAAACAAATGAAAAGAAAAAACGAATTAAGTTATAAAGATTTAAAAATGACCTGTAATCCAGCTGTTTTTAATTTCGATACAACAGAGGAGTTAGACCCAATAATAGAGGGAATAGGTCAAGAACGTGGAATAAAAGCACTAGAATTTGGATTAAAAGTAGATGTAAAAGGATATAACCTATACTTGGAAGGACCAAGTGGTGTAGGAAAAACAATGTATACTAAAAATTATTTAGATACAATTGCAGCGAAGAAAAAAGTGCCTTCAGATTGGTGCTATGTATATAATTTCGACAATCCTAATCAACCTGTCGCAATTGAGTTGCCTGCTGGACAAGGTAGACAATTTAAAGACTCAATGGAAGGTTTTATAAAAGAAATTAGAAAAGATATTAGAAAAACTTTTAATAATGATGATTTTGAAAAGGAAAAGACATTAATAAAACAAGAATTTGAAACAAAACGTACAGAGTTATTAGATAAATTAAACAAAGATGCGTCAAAGCACAATTTCCAAGTAAAAACAGCGCAAAATGGAATTTATATGATGCCAATTGTTGATGGAAGAGCGATTGAAGAAGAAGAGTTTGAAAAGTTGGCAGAAGAAGTTAAAAAAGCATACGAAGAGAGAGCTGTAATTGTTCAAGAACAAATTATGGCAACAATAACTCAAATAAAAGAAATAGAAAGACTATCAGATAAAAAAATATCAGAATGGCAGTCAAATGTTGCACTTCTTACAGTAAATGCACATATAAACTATTTAAAATCACAATATAAAAGAAATAAAAAAATAACAAAATTCTTTAATGATGTTAAACAAGACGTATTAAGAAATATACCAGCATTTTTAGAAGATAATTCAAAACAACCACAACAGCAACAAGTTCAAGGACCTGTACAAAGAAAACCAGACCCAAGCGAAAATTATCGAGTAAACTTATTTGTCGATAACTCAAATCGCGAAGGCGCTCCAGTTATAATGGATTCAAATTATTCATATCACAACATTTTCGGAAGTTTGGAATACGAAAATTACTATGGAGCACTAAAAACAGACCATACAATGTTAAAACCAGGGCTTATGCAACAAGCAAATGGTGGATATATAGTTTTCCAAGCAAAAGATTTACTAACAAATGGAGCTTGTTATGAAGCTTTGAAAAAAGCGCTAAGAGTAAAACAAATAGCAATAGAAAATACAACAGACCAACGTTCTTCAATGGTTATGGTTTCTTTAAAACCTGAGCCAATACCATTAGACTTAAAAGTTATATTGATTGGTAATGCTAATATTTATCAAACACTATTAGCAATGGATTCAGACTTTAGAAAACTATTCAAAATAAAAGTTGAATTTGAAGAAAGTGCTGAAATCAGCAAAGATAATGTAAACAAATTAGCAAGAATTATATATAGCTTTTGTGAAGCAGAAGAATTGCCACACTTAGATAAAGAAGCAATGGCAAAATTAGTCGAATACGCATCTAGGTTAGCAGGAAGTCATAGTAAAGTTTCTACAAGATTTAACGATTTAATGCAAGTAGTAGCAGAAGCAGCAACATGGGCAAAGATGTCAAAATCAAAAGTAGTAACTGCAAAATTCATCGAAAAAGCATTAGCAGAAAGAGTAGAAAGAGTAAAAAAATATGACGAAAGATACCTAGAAATGATAAAACAAAACTCACTGTTAATAAATACTAGTGGATATGAAGTTGGAGAATTAAATGGATTAACAGTTATGACAATTGGAGATTATACATTTGGAAAACCAGCAAAAATAACTGTAAACACATATACAGGGAAAAGCGGTATAGTAAATATAGAAAGAGAAGTTGAAATCTCTGGACCTTCACACTCTAAAGGAGTATTAATCCTAACAGGATATTTAGGAGAAATGTTTGCACAAGACATTCCGCTATGCTTAACAGCAAGCATATGCTTTGAACAGTTATACAACGGAGTTGACGGAGATAGCGCATCTAGTACAGAATTATATGGATTGCTTTCAAGCTTATCAGGAATACCAATAAATCAAGCGATTGCAGTTACTGGTTCTGTTAATCAAAAAGGTCAAATACAACCAATAGGTGGTGTTAATGAGAAGATTGAAGGATATTTCCAAGTTTGCAAAACTCGTGGATTAGACGGAACTCATGGAGTTATGATACCTGTTCAAAATGTTGATAATTTACAACTTTCAGATGAGATTATTGAAGCTGTTAAAAACCAAAAATTCCATATTTATTCTGTTTCTACAATTGAAGAAGGAATTGAAGTTTTAACAGGAGTTCCAGCTGGTAAAAAAGACAAGGACGGTCATTTCCCAGCGGGTACAGTAAACTATCTTGTTTATGAAAAACTTAAAAAATATGCAAAAGTAAGTTCAAAAAGTTAATTATAGAATTGCCAAGAGGGACGGACCTTTTTGGCAATTTTGTACTATGTAGTCAAAATGACATAAAAGTATTGCAAAAATGAATAAAAATATATATAATAGAACTAATTGAAAGGGTGGAAAAATGAACAAAACCAAGAGAAAAATATTTGAAGCTTCAATGAAGCTGTTTGCAGAAAAAGGATATGACGCAACAAGTATAGAAGAAATAACAGCAACAGTAGGAGTAGCAAAAGGAACGCTATATTATCACTTCTCAAGCAAAGAAGAAATATTCAATTTCTTAGTAGAAGAAGGAATGAAACTACTACATAACAGCGTAGACTTAAAAATAGACAAATTACCAAACTATATAGATAAATTAAAAGCAATTGTGTTAATACAAATAAAAATCGTAGTTAAATATGAAAATTTAATAACTATATTGCTAAGTCAATTTTGGGGAAATGAAGCAAGAAATCAAATGTGCAAAGAGCACATACTTACATATATTGAAAAAATTGAGCAGATAGTAAAAGCAGGGATAGAAAAAGGAGAAATTAAACAAGGAAATCCACAAGCCATAGCATCTGAAATATATGGATTAATATGCTCAAGTTTAGTATATAAAGCAAGAAGCAAAGAAGAAATAGATATAATGCAGTTGTACAAAGAGTTTGAGAGTACAGTAATAAAAGGATTAAAGAAATAATGTTAAGGTGTTTTTTTAGGTCTGCCCCAAAAAACACCTAAAAATGCCCAAATGTAAAATAAAAGGAGAACAAAAATGAGAAAGCCAATACACAAATTTGAAAAATTCACAGATTTAAAAGATATGCTAAAACAATCAGAAGAGAAGTTTGGAGATAGAGCGGCATATGTATATAAAACTGATAAACCGGGAGTATTTAAGGAAATTACATACAAAGATTTTGCAAAAGATATAAGAGATTTTGGAACAGCTTTGGTGAATTTAGGGTTAAAAGATAAAAGAATAGCAGTAATATCAGATAATAGATATGAATGGTGTGTTACATATTTAGCAGTAACAACAGGTACAGGGGTAATTGTACCATTGGATAAGGCATTACCAGCAAATGAAATTGAAAGTTTGATTATTCGTTCAGAGGTTGAAGCAATTGTGTATTCAAATAAATATGACGACATAATGAATGAAATAAAAGATAAGAAAACTTCAAATGTAAAATATTTTATATCTATGGATTTAAATAAAAAAGAAAATGATATTTATTCACAAAAAGAATTAATGGAACAAGGAGCAAAACTTTTAGAACAAGGGAATACAGAATATTTAGAAAGTGAAATAAATGCTGAAGAAATGGGAATAATGCTATTCACATCTGGAACAACAGCAATGTCAAAAGCTGTAATGTTATCACAAAAAAATATCTGTGCAAATTTAATGGATATAGCATCAGTAATAAAATTGTATCCAGAAGACAGAATGTTATCATTTTTACCATTACATCATACTTTTGAATGTACAGTTGGATTTTTATATCCAATATCAAAAGGAAGTTCAATAGCGTTTTGTGAAGGTATAAGACATATAGCAGATAATGCAAAAGAATATCAAGTAACAGCAATGATATCAGTTCCAATTTTATACGAGACAATGTATAAAAAGATAATGAAGGGAATTGAGAAAAAAGGTAAATTAGAAACTGTTAAAAAAGGTATAAAAATAAGTAATTTCTTATTAAAATTTGGTATAGATATAAGAAGAAAATTATTTAAAGAAGTAATTGATAATTTAGGTGGAAAAGCTAGATTGTTTGTTGCAGGTGGTGCGGCGTTAGATCCAGCAGCTGAGAAAGGATTTAATGAGCTAGGTGTAAAAATGATACAGGGATATGGATTAACAGAAAGTTCACCAGTAATTGCAGCAGAAGATGATAAATATCAAAGACTAGGCTCAATTGGAAAAGCATTTCCAAGTTTAGATGTAAAAATAGCTGAGCCAAACGAAGAAGGCATTGGAGAGTTATTAGTAAAAGGACCAACAATAATGCTTGGATATTATAATAATGAAGAAGCTACAAAGGAAACGCTAGAAGATGGATGGCTACATACAGGAGATTTGGCTAAAATTGATAAGGACGGATTTATATTTATTTCTGGTAGAAAGAAATTTGTTATAGTATTAAAAAATGGAAAGAATATTTACCCAGAGGAATTAGAGACAATAGTAAATAAAATTGACGGAGTTACAGAGAGTTTTGTTTATGGAAGACCGGAAGATGACGGAGATTACAAAATTTGTGCTAAGATAGTATATGATAAAGATACTGTTGAAGCTATTTATGGCACAAATGATGAAGAAAAATTGAAAGATTTAATTTGGCAAGAAGTTAAGAAAGTAAATAAGACTATGCCTGCCTATAAATATATTAGAGAAATTTCAATAACAGATAAAGCATTAATAAAAACAACCACACAAAAAATAAAGAGATTTGAAGAAATTAAAACCGTATTAAATTAAAAATGATAAATAAAAAAGACTTTTGAAATGGATAATTAATTGTTCAGTATTTAAGTCTTTTTTATATGCAATGCTAAAAAAAGTGAGATTTCCCTAACAATTTTTGAGTTTGTAATATTTTTGTAACATTCTTGTAACTAAAACTTAATGAAAAAATGAAAATATAATCTTGTAGTTTTTTGTTAGATAATGTATAATTATAAAGAACGAAGCAAAAAGCAAACACGCGTAAGATAAAGGAGGTACATTACAATGTCTAAATCTGGCATAGTAAATGTGAGAATGGTTATCACAGAAGAAAAAATATTATCAAATATAGATAAAGTACAAAAATTAATAAATCCAAAAAGTAAAAAACAAATTGTACAATTAGAGGATGATGGATACTTTAAAGATTTGGTAGAATCAATAAAAACATATTTAATTGAATATCCAAAAAAGAAAAACTTCCCAGCAAGTGTATATAAAGCTGCTTATGGGCTAGTTGAATTTGCGACGAATCAATTTGAAGAAAATACAAAGAAAATAGAAGAATTAATTAGACAAAGAGAACAAAATATAGCATTAGCAGGAACTTTAAAAGAAGTAATGGAAGCAGCTATAAACAAAGAAAAAGACTGGAAAGACCAAGTTAAAAAAGCTGAAGAAAACTTTGGTGATGACATAACTGAAACATTAACAATAATAGGAAAATCAAAAAGTGATAAAACAGAAAATTACCAAGATGCTATAAAATTACTAAATGCAAGAATAAATAATTTAGAATCAAACTTACATATTGAAATAGATATGGAAAGAATAGAAGACCGCTCAAAAGCATTAAGTTATATAGGAATAGAAATTGCAGATGCATTAAAATCAATACCAACACCAGTGGAAGAGACAATTGAAGAAGTTGTAGAACAACAAGTTCAAGCAATAGAAGCAGAACAACAACAATATGTCGAAGAAACAACATTTGAAGCTAAGCCAAGTTTATGGCAAAGAATTAAAAATAGCAAAGTTGTAAGAGCAATAAAAGCTATAACAAAAATAAGAATAGTTGTAGACTATTCAGATGCACTTCCAGAAGGAAGAGGAGAAAGCAATCAATAGAAATAGAAAAAACATCCCAGATTAAGGGGATGTTTTTTGCGGATTAGAGACCAAAGTAATCATTAACTACTTTGTTGCCCATAAATTTGCACTTCTTGGCAATATGGTGTGTATTGTCAATTTTGAAGTCGTCTGTGTAGCAATGGCGACAAGCTTCTTTCCAACGTTTTGAGAAACTAATCACAGCGTCTTCAGCACGCTTTTCAAGTCTTTTGTCATGGGCTACAGCCTTTTTGCGACGATTCCGACGACGAGCTTTGATAATCTGACTTTCAAAATCATCAACTGTTACATCGACATCAGCATCGATATCAAAGTCAAAATCGTTCAGAAATGTTTCGCAACCATTTTCGCAGTAAGAAGTTTTTTTCATGTGTTGTCCTCCGCTTTTAAAGTTCATTATATGAACATATATATATTATAAAGTATTCTACATAAAAAGTCAACAGTAAATGAAAACTTTTCTATTTCTGTAATATTTAAACAAATTTGACTTTTTTCAATATTTATAGTATAATAAAAAACAGTCGTTAGCAAAAATTGCTAAAAATGAGAGTTTTTTATAATTTTAGAATTATATGTATTAAAAAAAGAAGAGAGAGAAATAATATTAGGAACGGAACAAAACTAAATATTATAAAAGTTTATAAAAATATGGAATGAAGTGAGAGAACCATATAAAATATAAACTTTATTAATGCGTATAAAAAACAAGTAACGGTAAATTAAAAAAATGGAAGGAGAATTTATGACAGAAGAAAATAATACACAAAAAACAAACAAAACTCAAAAAACAAGCACAAGAAGAAGTGCAGAAAAAAGAAATACAACAGGAAAGGAGAGAAAGACAGGATATAATAAAAAGAGAGAAAACAAAAATGTAGACGAAGGAAATAAAAGAGAAAAAAGAAACACAGAAGCATCAGGTACAAAAACAAGAACAAGAAGAAATAATAGAAAAGTAACAGAAAACAACATATTCAAAAAATCAAAATTGAAAATAATCCCATTAGGTGGATTACACGAAATTGGGAAAAATATAACAGTTTTTGAATATGAAAACGAAATGATAGTTGTAGACTGTGGTCTATCATTCCCGGAAGATGATATGCTTGGAATTGACTTAGTTATACCAGACATAACATATTTAGAGAAAAACGTAGACAAAATAAAAGGACTAATAATAACACACGGACACGAAGACCATATAGGTTCAGTGCCATATTTATTAAAGAAAATAAATATACCAATTTATGCACCAAGATTAGCAGCAGGATTAATCAGAAATAAATTAGAAGAACATAAATTATTAAGAAGCACAAAATTAACAGAAGTTATGCAAGGGCAAACTTTAACTCTTGGAAAAAACTTTAAAGTAGAATTTATAAGAAGCTCACATAGTATACCAGACTCAGTAATGCTAGCGATAACGACACCAGCAGGAACTGTACTACACACAGGAGATTTTAAAATAGACTATACACCAATTGACGGAAAACTAATGGACTTTGGAAGAATAGCAGAACTAGGAAATCAAGGAATATTAGCATTAATGTCAGATAGTACAAATGCTGAAAGAAAAGGATTTACAATGTCTGAAAGTTCAGTAGGAGAAGTTTTTGATAAACTATTCTTACATTGCACAAAAAGAATTGTAGTAGCAACATTTGCTTCAAACGTACACAGAGTTCAACAAATAGTAAATTCAGCAGTGAAATACAATAGAAAAATTGCAGTATGTGGTAGAAGCATGATAAATATGATAACAACAGCTAGAGAATTAGGATATATTGAATGTCCAGAAAATATATTTATAGACATAGATATGATTAAAAATTATACAGATGACCAATTAGTAATTATAACAACAGGAAGCCAAGGAGAACCTATGTCAGCATTAACAAGAATGGCTGCAGGTGACCACAGAAAAATAAAAATAACACCAAATGACTTAGTTATAATATCAGCAACACCAATACCAGGAAATGAAAAATTTGTATCAAAGGTAATTGATGATTTAATGCAAATTGGAGCAGAGGTTGTATACAGCTCATTAGAAAACATACACGTATCAGGACATGCTTGCCAAGAAGAACAAAAATTAATTCTTGCACTTACAAAGCCAAAATATTTTATACCAGTTCATGGTGAATATAGACAACTTATAGCTCATAGCGAAACGGCTCAAAGTATGGGAATTGACAAAGATAATGTTATAATGTTATCAAATGGTAGAGTTTTAGAAATTGATGAAAATGGAGCAGAGTTTACAACTACAGTTCCAAGTGGTAGAATATTGGTTGACGGCCTTGGGGTTGGAGATGTTGGGAATATTGTTTTAAGGGATAGACAACATTTGTCTCAAGATGGTTTAATTGTAATTGTATTAACAATGGATTCTCAAACAGGTGAAGTTGTTGCAGGTCCTGATGTTATATCAAGGGGATTTGTTTATGTAAGAGAATCTGAAAACTTAATGGATGACGTTAAATCAGTTGTAAGAAATGAAATTAGAAAATGTGAAGAACGTGGAGTTCGCGATTGGGCTACTATTAAGTCAACAACTAGAGAGACTTTAAGAGATTACATTTTTATGAAAACAAAAAGAAACCCAATGATTATCCCAATTATAATGGAAGTTTAATAAAAACTATTTACAAATTGAAATAAATTTAGTATAATTAACACATAGATAAGAAATAAAATAAATTTTGCATTTATCATTTCTAATCTGTAAAAATTAATTTTATAAACGTGAGCCAATAAAGGCACAAAAAAGACTAGAGTGGTGGCTCTAGTCTTTAACTATGTACTTAAAACATCGATATATTGATAAATGAACAAGCAATAGGTTAATTAAGAAATGCAAATAATACTTGAAAAAGTCAGAAAATTAGAGTATAATAATGGAAGTGAAAATAAGGAGAGATAAAAATGGATTATAAAGACTTAGCAAATTTAATATTTCCAGAAGCAAAAGAAATAACATATTACGAAGAAAAATATCCAAGAAGAAACCTAAAAGAAGGAGCAATAGTAACGAGATATGCACCAAGTCCAACAGGAGTAATGCACATTGGAGGGCTATACCAAGCTTTAGTAGCAAAAAAAATGACAGAACAAACAGAAGGCGTATTTTTGTTAAGAATAGAAGACACAGACCAAAAAAGAGAAATCGAAAATGGAGTAGAAGGAATAGTAAGCAGTTTACAAGAATTTGAAATAGAAGCAGATGAAGGAATGACATCAACAACAGAAAGCAAAGGAAACTATGGACCATACAAACAATCAGAAAGAAAAGACATCTACCAAGCATATGCAAAATACCTAATAGAACAAGGAAAAGCATATCCATGTTTCTGTACACCAGAGCAATTAGACGAAATTAGAAGTAAACAAGAAGCTGCAAAAATAAGACCAGGATACTATGGAGTATGGGCAAAATGCAGAAACCACACAGTTGAAGAAGCAGCGGAAAAAATTAAAAATGGAGAAAAATATATAATTCGTTTAAAATCACCAGGAAGAGAAGACAGAAAAATAAGACACAAAGATGTAATAAAAGGAAATGTAGAATTCCCAGAAAATGACCAAGATGTAGTAATAATAAAAGCAGACGGATTACCAACATATCACTTTGCACATGCAGTTGATGACCACTTAATGGGAACAACACATGTAATCCGTGGAGACGAGTGGCTATCATCTATACCATTACATTTACAATTATTCCAAGAATTAGGATTTAAAGCACCTAAATATGCACATATTGCACCAATTATGAAAAATGATAATGGAAATAAAAGAAAGTTAAGTAAAAGAAAAGACCCAGAGGCTGCAACAAGCTATTATGAAGAAGAAGGAATTCCAGCACAAGCGGTAAAAGAATATTTATTAAATATAGCAAATTCTACTTTTGAAAATTGGAGAAGAGCAAATCAAGATAAAGACATGTCAGAATTTGAACTTCAATTAAACAAAATGAGTGTAAGTGGAGCATTATTTGATATGATAAAATTACTAGATGTTGGAAAAACAGTAATATCAAAATATACAGCCGAAAGAGTTTATGAAGAAGCTTCTAATTGGGCAAAAAAACATGACGAGGAATTAGTAAAAATGCTAGAAGATAAAGATTATGCATTAAAAGTATTTGGAATAGAAAGAGGCAACAAAAAGCCGAGAAAAGATATTTCAAAATGGGCAGAAGTAAAAGAAAATATAGAATATATGTATGACCAAAACTTCTATGCAAAAACACAAGAATATCCATATCAAGTTATAAATGATAAAGAAGATATTGACAAAATATTAACTTTATATATTGAAAAATATTATGATGAAAACGATGACAAACAAACTTGGTTTGACAAGATTAAAGAACTTGCAGGAGAAATGGGATATGCTAAAGAAGTTAAAGAATTTAAAGCAAATCCAGATGCTTACAAAGCCCATGTTGGAGATGTGAGCACATGCCTAAGAGTTGCTTTAACTGCAAGAACTAACACTCCTGATATGTATGAAATTATGAGAGTTCTTGGAAAAGAAAGAATTGCAAAAAGATTTGAAAAAGCCAAAGAACAATTATAAAAAACTTGAAATGTCAATGTAAAAAGGAGCGGATATGCTTTGGAATATAATGTAGGAGATATTGTAAGAACTAAGAAACAACATCCTTGTGGAAGCAAATTATGGGAGATAACTAGAGTTGGAGTAGATTTTAAATTGAAATGCTTGGGTTGTGAACATGTTGTTGTTTTGGAAAGAGAAAAAGCAAAAAAAATAATTACAAAGATAGAAAAAAGAGTTGGTGAGTAACCAACTTTTTTAATTTTGGATGTTTTTTGGTGTTTTTTAGGTCTGTCCCAAAAAACACCTTATTCTTATTTCTTTTTTGAAACTTTATTTTGTTTATGTGATTCTTCTGGAACTACAACATTTTTTGTTTTTTTGGTAGCCGATTTTGGTTTTGCGTCTTTTATGTTGTCATATACAGGAGAAATATTTAAATTTGAACTATCGCCAGTAACTACTTCTATTTTTTTATTTTCTTCCATAAAATAATCCATTCCTTTCTCGCTTCGCTCTAAGGCACACATA
>CASSLW010000017.1 GCA_949443285.1 uncultured Clostridia bacterium | reverse complement strand
TATCACGTACAGTTCTGAGAGAGGCTTGAGGGGAAGTACCTCTTGCCTACTTACTGCATAATTTTAATGAAAAATAAAGAAGAACTAAAAGAAGTAAAAACAAAGTTAACACAATATATAGATAAAGAACTAGGGTTAAAATTCAACTCCAAAACAAATATATTTAAATCAAATCAAGGTGTTAACTTTTGTGGATATAAAATAAACGAATATAGAATGAAGCTTAGAACTAAAGGAAAGAAGAGAATAAAAAAAGTAATAAAAACAATGAAAAGTAAAATAAAAAAGGGAGAAATGACTTCAATAGATGCCAAAAAACATTTATGTGGATTTTTTGGATATATGAAATATGCAGATAAATATAATTTTGTAAACTGCTATTTTGAAAATGAAGAAAAAGAATTGGGGTAAATCAAAGGCTTTGTGGAGCTGTTCTTCGTGGGGGTAGTTTCAACAACAACGGTAACAACAACCCCGTGTCTAACCGCAACGGCAACAATGCTACTACTGGGTACAACATCAACATTGGCTTCCGCCCTGTGCTCTAGTATTAATCCAGATTATGTATCTTAAGGGATGCATACAGTGAAATATTAGATATTAAAGGGGTTTACTCCATCCTTAATTGGTAAATATGAATCATAGACAAGGTATTAGTAGAAATTTCGAATGTATAGTAGTCTAAAATAGTTTAAATATGGAAGAAAATTATGATAAAAAGTGATAATATTAATATATGTTATTTATCTGGAACGATTATTTCAGATATTGAATTTAACTTCTTTTTTAATAGTAAAAAGTTGATATCAAGGGCAATGTTTGTGTTAAAAACAGAAGAAGGATTTTGTAATAGCAATAGTGCTAAGCCAGTACAACTTTTAATTCGAGCATATGATGAAATGGCAGATTTTATTTATAGAGAGCTTTATAATGGAGATAAGGTTGTGCTACAAGCTTTTTTAGAAGGAAATAAGGTTATTTTAGAGAATATATTAAAAATAGGGAAACAACATAATATATTGACAACGTATTTATAATATGTTATATTTTAGTTGTTGTAAGGATTTACCTTTTCCCAAATTACTCATTTAGCATATTTTAGCATTGTTATACAGCAATGTTAAAAAATACTTAATGAAGGGGGGAAAGGCTATGGAGATATACATAGGCATAGGGTTCGTTATTCTCTGTTTGGCATTATTAGTATTTGTGTGTCGGACTAGTTCGGTTACACATTTAAAATGACAAAAAAAGAGATTGATGTAGCCCCAGCCAAGGAAAACATCAATCCAAACAACTCAGAGAATTGAGCTATAAGCTCTTTTCTCTTTTTTATTATATTGATAAAATACTTAATTAATTCTATCTATATTTATATTACTATAATTTTTACCAAATGTCAAATATTTGAGTAAAAATTATTTGACGCAGAAAAAATCTAAAACACTTGACAACACAATCCAAAAAGATATAAAATAAGAACAACAAAAAACTAAAATTAAAAGGGAGTAGCTTTCAATTACTAATCAACAGTCGCGATACAAAAGAGTATCTGGTTAGTAAGCTATAAAAATAGTAAGCGAGACTTTTAAAAGGAAACAAAAAATCCTTTTAAAAGTCTTTTTTGATTTTTAAGCCAAGGGTGTTTTTAAGGACTGTCCCCAAAAACACCCTAAGGGAAAATGAAAAGTAAATAGAAAACCAAAAAAGAGTAGCATAATTTTAGTAAAATTTGTTAAAAATAGAAATAAGGAGTGGTAAGTTTGGAAAACAAGCAAAAAGAAGCAAAATGGTTCAACAAAAAGATAAGTGAAGTAGAAAAAGACTTAAATGTAGATGTAGCAAAAGGATTAGCAAGTGAAGATGTTCAAGAAAGAAGAGAACAATATGGTTTAAATCAATTAAAAGCAAAAAAGAAAAAGTCACTTGCTCAAAAGTTACTAGAACAGTTTAAGGATTTTTCAATAATTGTTTTGATAATTGCTGCAATTGTTTCAGGTGCAGTAGGAATAGCAGAAGGAGAAGGGGTTACAGATACTATAATTATTTTAATTGTTGTAATTGTAAATGCGATTATAGGTGTAACTCAAGAGGCTAAGGCGGAGAAGTCTTTGGAAGCTTTACAAAAATTAACAGACCATGCAGCAAAAGTTATCAGAAATGGAGAGATAACTGTTGTTCCAGCAAAAGATTTGGTTCCAGGGGATGTAGTTGTTTTAGATACAGGTGATTATATACCAGCAGATTTAAGGGTAATTGAAGCTGTAAATTTAAAATCACAAGAAGCATCTTTAACAGGAGAATCTGTGCCAGTTGAGAAAAATACAGATGTAATTGAAGATAGTCAAGTTGGACTTGGTGATAGAGTAAATATGCTATTTTCTTCTAGCTTAGTAACATATGGAAGGGGAAAAGGTATAGTTGTTGCGACAGGAATGGAGACTGAGGTTGGAAAAATAGCAGGTATGCTTGATAATACAGAAGAACAAACCACACCACTTCAAGATAAGTTAAATAAATTAGGTAAAACTTTGGGAATAGCAGCATTAGCAATCTGTGTATTTATATTTATAATTGGTTTAATTCAAGGAAAAGAGCCAATTCATATGTTTATGACAGCTGTAAGTCTAGCAGTTGCAGCAATTCCAGAAGGTTTGGTTGCAGTTTCAACAATAGTTTTAGCAATTGGTGTGCAAAAAATGGTCAAGAAAAATGCGATTGTAAAAAAATTGCCAGCAGTTGAAACTCTAGGAAGTGCAACTGTTATATGTTCTGATAAAACTGGAACATTAACACAAAATAAAATGACAGTTGAAAAGGTATTTTGGAACAATGGAGTAAGAGAATTAAGCAATATCAAAGAAAACGAGATAGACGCACAGTTAAAAAAATTAGTATATGCAAATATGCTATGTAATGATACAAAAATATCAAATGACGGAACTTTAACAGGAGACCCAACAGAAACAGCATTGGTTGATATGGCATTCAAACTAGATTTTGACCCAAGCATATATGATAGAATTCCTAGAATAGAAGAAGTACCATTTGATTCAGATAGAAAGTTAATGACAACTGTAAATGAGCAAGACGGAAAATATATTGTTTACACAAAAGGTGGAATAGACGAACTATTATCAAGATGTACAGCTTATGAAATCAATGGAAAAATAAATGAAGACATAGGAAGCTATATAAACAAAATAAGAGAACACAATGAACAAATGGCAAAAGAGGCACTAAGAGTACTAGGATGTGCATATAAAGAGTTAGACCATAAACCTTCAAAAGAAGAAATGGAAAATATCGAAAGTAACTTAATATTTGTTGGAATGGTAGGAATGATAGACCCAGCAAGAGAAGAAGCAAAGGTGGCAGTTGAAAAATGTAAAACAGCAGGAATAAAAACAGTTATGATTACAGGTGACCACAAAATTACAGCAACAGCAATAGCGAAAAAACTAGGAATTTTAGAAAATGAAGATGAAGCAATAACAGGTGCAGAATTAGAAAAAATGACAGATGAAGAATTACAAAAAAATGTCAGAAAATATTCTGTATATGCAAGAGTATCTCCAGAGCACAAAGTTAGAATAGTAAAAGCATGGCAAAAAAATGGCGAAATAGTAGCAATGACAGGAGATGGAGTAAATGACAGCCCAGCTTTAAAAACAGCAGATATAGGTTGTGCAATGGGAATTGTAGGAACAGATGTAGCCAAAGAAGCAGCAGATGTAATTTTAACAGATGATAATTTTGCAACAATTGTATCAGCAGTAGAAGAAGGAAGAAGAATATATGACAATATCTTAAAAGTAATACAATTCTTATTATCAAGCAATGTAGGAGAAATAGTTGTATTATTCCTAGCAACATTACTAACACCTGTATTTGCAAAATGGTTTGGAATAACAGATATAACACATTTAGAAATATTATTGCCAATTCATATATTATGGATAAACTTAGTAACAGACTCATTACCAGCATTAGCACTAGCATTTGACCCAGCAAATAGCGATATAATGCAAAGAAAACCAGCAAAACCAAATCAAGGGGTATTTACAAAAGGGATGACTTGGAGAGTAATATATCAAGGTGTAATGATAGGACTTCTAACACTTGCAGCATTTGCAATAGGATTAGGAACAACAACAACTCCAATAGACGGATTAACATTAGATGAATCAAAAATAGAAGTAGGTCAAACAATGGCATTTGTGACACTAGCATTATCAGAATTAGTACACGTATTTAATATAAGAAACAATAAAAAATCAGTATTTAAAACAAAAGTATTTAATAATACAAAATTAATTTGGGCAGTGGTAGCATCAGCAGCATTAATGTTTGTAATTTTAGCAATACCAGGATTAAGAACAATATTCAGCATACCAGTATTGCCAACACAAAATATCTTAGAGTTGGTAGGTTTAATTTTAGCACCACTAGTAATAGTTGAAATATTTAAATTATTCAAAATAAACACTGCAAAAGATGAATAATAAAAAAGGAAAAAGAAACTAACATAAAATGGTTTCTTTTTCTTGATATTTTGCTAAAAAAGTGGTAATATATCTGTATGAAAAAAGGAGATGAAAAGCAGATGAGTAATAAATTTTATACAACAACACCAATTTACTATCCAAGTGGTAAATATCACATAGGAACAGCCTATACAGAAGTTGTAACAGATAGTATAAAAAAATACAACAAATTAAAAGGAAAAGACACCTACATGTTAACAGGTTCAGACGAACATGGACAAAAAATACAAGAAAAAGCAGAGCAAGCTGGAAAAACTCCAAAAGAATATGTAGATGAAATAGCAAAAGAAGCAAAAGAACTATGGGCAAAAATGGAAATAGAATATGATGACTATATTCAAACAACTGAAGAAAGACACACAAAAGCAGTGCAAAAAATATTTGACCGTTTCATGGAACAAGGCGACATCTACAAAGGAGAATACGAAGGCTGGTACTGCGTACCTTGTGAGACATATTTTACAGAAACACAATTAGTAGACGGAAAATGCCCAGACTGTGGCAGAGAAGTAAAATTGATGAAAGAAGAATCATATTTCTTTAATATGAAAAAATATGCAGACAGACTTTTAAAATATTACGAAGAACACCCAGACTTTATAAAACCAGCATATAGAAAAAACGAAATGATAAACAACTTTATAAAACCAGGATTAGAAGACCTATGTGTAACAAGAACATCATTTGACTGGGGAATAAAAGTATTAAAAGACCCAAAACATGTAATTTATGTATGGGTAGACGCATTAACAAACTATTTAACAGCATTAGGATATTTATTAGAAGATGATACATTATTCAAAAAATATTGGCCAGCAGACTTACAAGTAGTTGGAAAAGATATAGCAAGATTTCACTTAATATATTGGCCAATAATCTTAATGGCATTAGATTTACCACTTCCAAAAACAATATTAGTACACAACTGGATAATGATGAAAGACGGAAAAATGTCAAAATCAAAAGGAAATGTAATATATCCAGAAACACTAATAGACAGATATGGACTAGATGCAACAAAATATTTTATATTAAAAGTTGTACCAGTATCACAAGACGGAGTATTTACACCAGAAGAATTTGTAGAAAGATATAATTGCGATTTATGTAACGATTTAAGTAATTTATTAAACAGAACCGTATCAATGGTAAACAAATACTTTGGTGGAATTGTTCCAAAATACAATGGAACACCAAATGATGTAGACAAAGAATTTGAACAATTCACATTAGAACAAATCAGTAAATTTGAAGCTAAAATGGATGAATACGAAATATCAAATGCATTACAAGAAATATGGGCAATAGTTTCAAGAACGAATAAATATATAGACGAAACAATGCCATGGCAATTAGCTAAAGACGAAGAAGAAAAAGAAAAGCTAGAATCATCAATGTACCATTTAATTGAAAATTTAAGAAAAATTGCAATTCTGATAAAACCATTTATGGGGCATACATCAGAAAATATTTTAAGACAAATAGGAATACAAGATGAAAATCTAAAAACTTGGGAAAGTTTACAATCATACGATAAAATAGAAAATGCAAAAGTTATAGAAAAAGGCGAACCAATATTTATGAGACTAAATGTAGAAGAAGAAATAGAATTTTTAAAAGAAGTAATGAAAGCAAAATAAAAACGAAGTAAAAGGGATGTAAAAAATATGGTAAATGATAGTAAATATCCTGTAAATATTTATAAAATCGAGACCAAGGGAAAGATAAATTTAAAAAAGATTTTTTTTATAATATTAACAATAATAGCAATAGTATGTGCTTTAATAACTACACACTATATAATTATAACAATTAATGAATATAAAACATTTAAACGGATATGAAAGAGAATTAAAAGCTTTACAATTAGAAGAGCAACAAAAACAAGCAAAAATTTTAGAAGAAACAGAAAGAAAAAGACAGGAAAAGATACCTAAACTAACAGAAGAAGGAAGACAAAATATTTCTAGTATATATAAATCAGAAACAAAAAGAGCATTTCTAACATTTGATGACGGACCATCATCAGTTACACCAAAAATATTAGAAATACTAGAACGAGAAAATATAAAAGCAACATTTTTTGTACTAGGTTCTAGGGTGGAAGAAATGCCAGAAATGACAAAAACAATATATGAAAAAGGACATTTTATAGCAAGTCATGGATATTCACATATATACTCACAAATATATTCTTCGCCAGAAGCGGTTCTAAACGAATATAACCAAAGTATGGAAATAATAAGAACTACTTTGGGAGTACCTGAATATAATGCACATTTATTCAGGTTCCCAGGTGGACTTGTAGGCGGAAAATACGCAGAAATAAAAAGTCAAGCAAAAGAACTATTATCTCAAAATGATGTCTTATGTGTTGACTGGAATGCATTAAATGGAGATGCAGAAACAAATAACCTTTCACCTGAATTTGAACTTGCAAGATTGCAAGAAACAGTAGGAAGCAAAAACAGTGTAATAATATTAATGCATGATGCACCTGCAAAAAGTATAACAGCAGAAACTTTACCATATATAATTTCATATTTAAGAGAACAAGGATATGAATTTAAAAGTTTTTATGACATAATAAAATAATGTAAAAATAGAAAGGAGTAGGAAACTTGCCAAAGGAAAATGCAATACAAGATAAATTAGAATATCTAGGACTAGATTTAGACAAAATACCAAAAATTCTTAAAAAAGATGAAGACTTAGAATATAGAATATCTAAGACTTATAGACAAAATCAACATAGACAATACAGATATATACCAATTAAAGATATACAAATATTATTATCGCCAACAAACAGACTAGACGATATTGAAGAAAAGTATAAAAAATCAAGTCCTTTAGCAGAATATCTAGATAACAAAACAGAAGAAAACATTATTAAATATACAACCTTTTTGAAAATGCTAAATGAACTTAGCATAGAAGAAGTAGAAAAAATAGAAAAAGAGCAAGAAAACTTAAATAAAAAAATACCATTTAAAGTAAAATACGAAAGCAACTATTTGTGGCAAATTTACTATTCTGAAAACACAGACAAATATTTTATGATAGTATCAACAGAAGATACAAACTGTTCAGCATTTTTCTTCTTACTAAAAAAACAATTAGAAAAAAAGAGAACAGCAAAAATATTTGTACCAATAAAAAACGTAGAATGTAGCAATACATATCTAAAAAAATCAGAGCTGGAAGATTTAGAAAATTACTTATGGTTATTTACAAAAAATTGGCCACTAGTATACGAAGTATACGATAAAAACGACAATATGACTATAGAAATTGTAGGCGAAACAGAAATATATCAAAAAGTAAAAAGTCAATATAAAATAACATTAGAAAACGAAGAAGAAGCAATCAAATTTTATAAATTGCTAAAAGCAATGTTTATATTGCAAACAGAATTAGCATCATACTTTACATTTAGAACAAACATCTCTAAAAATGGCGAAATCGAATTCTATTTAGAAGATAAAAAGATAGAATACGTAGACATAGCTCAATGGCTAAAAGAACAATATAGTGTGGGAGAAGAAAAAGAAAAACACGCAGAAGACTTAATAGAAACAAGTAAGGAAAGACTAAATCAATTGAAAATAGACATTGCGGCACAAGAATATGAATATTTGGCAAAAGAAAAACAAATATCAACATTCTTAGAATGTAAAAAGACATTTTTTGGTAGATTTAAATATTACTTTAAATATAGCGGTAAAAAGAGCAAAAACAAAAAAGAGCAAGAACATAAGGAAGAAGCGGAAACAGAAATAGAAATAGAAGAAGTTGAGACAAACTCAGTTATACCAACAAAGAAAAGAAGAAAATCAAAATATACAATTGAAGAACTAATAGAATTATATAAAAGTATAGAAGCAAAAGAACATGAATTAAAAAATCTAGTTATGGATATCAATAGTTTAAAATTAAAGCATAAAAATATGCAAAAGAAAATTGAAAATGCAGCAGCTTTTATACAAGAAATAGACAACCATAAAAAAAGTATATTTGAATTTTGGAAATATAGCAATAAAGACGAAATAGCAACATTGCCAGAAGGAGAAGCAGAGGAACTAAACATAACAAAGAAAATAACAAAAACATTTGACTACCAAGAAGACTTAGAAAAATTTGGTAGAAATATGGACGAACTACAAAGAAATGCCTTAAGTAAAGATGAAACAGATAGTATTTTTATAACATCGACAAATATATTAGACTTATTAAATAAAGTAAAAACCAATGAATTTTTACCAAAAGATATAGAAAACAAATTAAAAGAATGGAAAAAAGAAGCAATCCAAGAAAAAACTTTAACAGACGAAGAATTCGACATATTTGGAGGAACTTTCCAAGACAGCACAAAAATATCAAAAATCAAAAACAAAAAACATAGGGAACTGCCAAAGGATAGATTTAATATATTGGAAATAAATAAAAATACAAAGCAATTAGGCTTTAAAATGACATTAGAAAAAATAATAACTAACATAAAAGAAGCAGTAAACAAAGTTAATACTACTGAAGAAATACCAGTATATAAAGCAGTTTTAGACGATAAATTAGATGATAGACAAATAAATGTATTTAATATAAATCCAGAAGAAGAAATGCAAGAAGCAGTAAAAAAGAATAGCAAAAAAATAAACTTCTATAAAATAAACTTGCCACAAGGTGCAAATGCTGTAAGTTTTACAAATTGCATTTTTTATGATAACCAAAATAAAACTTTGCCAGTAGGACAGGATATTTCTACGAAAATTTTGGTGGATACTTCAAAGTTAAATTTGAGTTTAAATAGTAAGTCTACTTTTAGAATTCTTGATTTTGAAGATGAAACTGATGATTTTTCTGATGTAAATGTTAAAACTGTTAACGTTTTTGAGTTTGATGCTTAAAATTTTTAAAAAATTGTGGACTTTTTTATAAATGTGTGCTAATATGTATTAGTACACATTTTATTTGCCGGTGTGGCGGAATTGGTAGACGCACACGACTCAAAATCGTGCGGGAAACCATGTGGGTTCGAGTCCCACCACCGGTACCATAGATAAAAATTGATAACCATGAAAACCTTATTCCAACTCTTAGGAGTTGGAATTTTTAACTTATTTTTTGTCTGTTTTAATATACTTTTTTTGAAAATAATGTTATAATTGTGGCGATAACTAGTAAGTTGTCGCTACGATTAGTAAATTGAAAGTGAGATATAATATGGAAGATTTAATACAAAATTTATATAATTTAGATAATAAAGTAGCATATAGTTGTTTAAAAGAATTAGAAAAAATATCTTCTACAAGTAATGAAGTATATGAATATTTTGATAAATTTGTAGAAATGTTAGATAATAAAAATTCATATATAAGGACAAGAGGTATTATTTTAATTTCAAGTAATGCAAAATGGGATATTGATAACAAAATAAATTCAATAATGGATAAGTTTTTAGAGCATATTGAAGATGAAAAGCCAATTACTGCAAGACAATGTATAAAATCATTAGAAAATATAATTAAATATAAAAAAGAACTTATACCAGTTATAAAAGAACGATTATTAAAAGTAAATTATTTGAAATATGAAGATAGTATGCAAAGTTTAATTTTTAAAGATGTAGAAAAAATATTAAATTTAATTAAATAAATTACAATTTATGGAGTTGATAGTTTATGAATAAAGAGATATTGTTATTAAATATAGATAAAGTTCATACTACAAAAATGGGTATAGATAGAATTAAGAAAAATCTTAAACTAGATACAAATGATGTAGTTGATTATTGCAAAAATAAAGTTTTAGATAAAAAATGTAATATATATAAACAAGGCAAGAATTGGTATTGTGAAATTGATAATATAAAGATAACTATTAACTCATACAGTTATACGATTATTACAGCACATACTATTCACTAAATTACAATCTAGAGGTGTAAGATGGAATATAAAGAATATGGATCAAAGAATAATGATACTATAATTTTATTGCATGGTGGCGGTCTTTCTTGGTGGAATTATATAGATGAAATAGGATTGCTTGAAGATGAATTTCACATAGTTATCCCTATACTAGACGGACATTCGAATAGTGATACAAATTTTACTTCCATTGAAAGTAATGCTTTAGAAATAATAAATTTTATAAATGATAATTATAATGGAAAAGTAAAACTAATTGGAGGATTATCATTAGGAGGACAAATATTGTTAGAAATACTATCTAAAAATCCCAATATATGTGAATATGCTATTGTTGAAAGTGCTTTGGCAATTCCTATGAATTTTACTTATAAAATGATAGAGCCAACATTTAATTTATCATATTGTTTAATAAGTAAAAAATG
The DNA here is from genome assembly GCA_949443285.1 of uncultured Clostridia bacterium. Taxonomy (GTDB): domain Bacteria; phylum Bacillota; class Clostridia; order TANB77; family CAG-508; genus CAG-269. The sequence continues at coordinate 17,181 of CASSLW010000017.1, read as the reverse complement.
GTTTTCAAAACTACAGTTTAAAAGTTTAAAACTTAAAAACAGTTTGTTTGATATGTATTATGAAGATACTTGTAAAATTACAAAAGATAATTTAATTGCTTTTATGAAGTCAAATTCTAGTTATGAAGTAAAAGATACTTTATCACATACTAGAGCAAAAGTGCTTGTATTGGTAGGAAGCAAAGAAAGACCTATTATGAAAAAATCGGCAACTAAAATTGCTAATTTAATACCAAATAGTGAACTTGATGTACTACAAGGATATTATCATGGGGATATTAGCATAAATCATGCAGATGATTATGTTGAGAGAATAAAGAGATTAGTTCGCTAAATTACAATAGGTAGGGAAGATTGGAGAAAGAAAAAATGGAGAATTTTGGATTTTTAATGCTATGGTATTGGATAGCATATTTTATAGTTACAAGTATAGGAATAGTACATACAATTTTTAATATTGTAGTATTGCACATGAAATCAATGAAGGATAGTCCAGGTATGGGAGAAGGATATGAAAAGACAAAACCTTGGCATCCTTTATATAATATTATTGTATTTCCTATATTTGCATATTGTTATTTCAATGGATTAGAAACAATAAATTTATCAAATGTTATAGCAACATCAATTATTTGGGGAACGACAACAGTAGTGTTTGATGTAATTGGAGGGGGTTTAATAAAGCATCCTTGGTCTTTAACATTTAAGGAGTTTTATATTGAGTATCAACCTTGGATAACTTTAATATATATAACAATATATGCAAGTCCATTTATAACTTATGGAATAATGAATCTGTTGTAACTAAAAATTGCAATAAGTAGAGAGGAATAAAATTTCTGGATATAAAATTGTTTTTTGAAGCAATTATAAAATTTATTCTAGGTGTATTGATTATAGGGGGACTATTGTTTGTACCTGCTAATACTATTGATTACTGGAATGGACGGCTATTTATAGGGCTTTTATTTATTCCAATGTTTATTACAGGAATTATCTTAATGATAAAAAAACCAAAATTATTAAGAAAAAGATTAAATGCAAAAGAAACAGAAAATGAGCAAAGACAAGTAATTGCATTTAGCGGCTTAATGTTTTTATGCAGAAGTATTAAGAGAAAATACTTATTTATCTCGTACAATTGAGGTACAAGAAAATCAAAAAGTAATTGATACAGGACTATATGGAATTGTAAGACATCCAATGTATGCCGCAACTATTTTACTGTTTCTAACAATGCCTTTAATCTTAGGCTCTTTTGTGTCATTTCTAATCTTTTTAGTATATCCTATTATAATTAGCAAAAGAATTAAGAACGAAGAAAAAGTGTTAGAAAAAGAATTGCTAGGCTATGCAGAGTATAAAGAACGAGTCAAATATAAAGTAATTCCGTTTGTATGGTAAAGAAAGAATATAGAAATCGAGGATACTCAAGACTGTTAAATGAGGCGATATTAGATGAAGCTAAAAAGAGAAATCTTAATACTGTATACTTAAAGTTATTTACAACAAGGAGGAAGGGATATGAGTAAATTATACATAATTACAGGACCAGTAATTCGTCAGTACCTTTTATTTGCGAAAAATACCAAAATATGCTATACTATAGGTAGATATTGTAAAAGAGCAAAGTAAACGAAAGTTTATGACGCAAAGCCCAAGGTCTAAAAGTTTTTTAAACTCAAGATAGCTAGGCTACACTAAAGAGGAGGTAATATATATGAAAAACAAAAAAATGTTAAAAAATGTATTAAAAGCAGTTTTTATTATTCTAGCTATATTGATTTTGTTGTTTATTATACATACAATTAGAAATTATGTGATTATTACAGATTTGCAAAACAAAATTTCACCATACAAAGATAGTACAAATTACTATATTAAATCAGTTTCTACTGAAAATAATGGAACTGTTGTAACTTTGGAATATTATAAAAAAGATAATAGACAAGCAGTTTTTTTGGAAAGAAATCTAAATGGAGAAATAAATAAGATATCTATGTATGATAATGGAGAAAGAACAGACGTATTTTGGGATAACAAAGAAAATAAAACAGCCCAAATAGATAGTGGAGCATTTATGGCAGTCGGTATTTATAATAATTTAGAAACAGACAACAAATGGCAAACTTTTTTAGGAAGTATATCTTCGAAAGTAAAATCAGCAAATTATAACGGAAAAGAATGTTATATTATAAAAGGATTTCTATCGTCAACTTCACTAACCTTTGAAGGTGCAGAAACTTATATAGATAAGGAAACTGGGTTATTTGTAAAAATAACAGAAGATGACATAGTCAGTGAAAGAGAATATGAATTTGATAAAGTAGAAGATTCTATTTTTATAGAACCAGATATAAGCCAATATAAAATGAAAGAAAAAGAATAAAGTATCCAAAGGGGGGAACGTATGAATAAATTAAATAAAATTTTTTTAGGAATTATCATAATTTTAGTTATTGCACTTTCTGCAATAACGGTGTTATACTTAAAACAAAGAGATTTAATATATGAACATTTTGGAAATTATGAGTTTACTTTTAGTGAAGAGAACCAAAACAATAATGCAAAGCTAAACAATGAAATAAATAACAGGTAACTAAAACCTGTTATTTTATTCTATATAGCAGATTGAAAATATCGGTCTTGTAAACTAACAGTAGATTGCTAAAATTGTAAAGAAATGCTATAATTTTTTTAGTTAAATTTTAAAGGAGGAAACTAACTAATGGACAATGAAAAGTTTGGAAATTTTATAGCAACACTTAGAAAAAATAAAGAATTAACACAAAAAGAATTAGCATTAAAATTATCAGTTACAGATAAAGCTGTTAGTAAATGGGAAAGAGGCTTGAGCTTTCCTGATATCACATTACTTAATTCTTTAGCAGAAGTCTTAGAAGTTGATGTATCAGAAATTTTAAAAGGGGAATTTGGTAAAGATAAAAGTATAGATGTCCGAAAATCTGTAGATGAAGCAATAGAAAATATTAATAAAAAAATAAAAGAAAGAAATGATAAAATAAAGAAGAATATAGCAAAAGGGATAGTTATAGTAGTATTCATTTCCTTAATTATATTTGTCGCAACAAAAAATTATATGAAGTATAATCCTAACAAGATAATATCTGGAGAAAATAATTATAAATTAGAAAGATATTGTTTAGAAGATAGCGGACTAGATAAAATGAAAAAAATTATAGAAAAATCAGAGAATATGCCATCAAAATACAATATTTCATATTTTGATGCTAGATTAGATAAAGAGCGGAATAGTAAAACAATTTACTTTATCACTTGATGCCTTTAATGAAGATGAAGAGTATATAGGACGTATAGGATTTACATATCAAAACAATATTCTTAATTATAGCCCACTTAAAAATGATCATTTAGATTTAGTAACAACTTATTCAAAAAACAGTAACCTTTCATATATTAGTGAGCAAATAAAGAAGCTTCCTATAAAAGAACAAATTAAAGCAAGTGAACTAAAATATTACGTTGTGCGATACAATCCAGGAACAAAAATAGATAAAGGAATTCCTATCTTTGATTGTAGAGACAGCAAAGAAGTAAAAGCTCTCTCTAAAGAAGACTACAAAAAAGGTTTGGGTGGCATAAGTGATGGAGATACAAGAAATGTAATTAGATTATATGATGGAAGTAGCATAATTGCAGAAGAACAATATTTATATGTTTTTGATGCAATTCAAGAGAATGTACCAAATAATCCAGAGCATATGATGGAAACAGATTATTATATAAATGATACTACATTAAAATTTACAAAAGATTATGGAAAAACTTGGATTGAGTCTGATTTAACAAAAGAGCAGTTAGATGAAACATTAGAATATTATAAAAGTAATTCTTTAAAACCTAATAGTTGGTTTGTATCAACTAATGACTTAATGCCAATAGCATATTTTTATGGAAAAGAAGCTACATTGAAAATTTCAAAGGATAATGGAAAGACTTGGAGTGACATGAAGCTTCCAAATCAAGAAGATTTCTATAAGGACATTACAGAGAGAGTAGTTGGATTTACATCACAGAATTTTGGGTATGTAGCACTTGGTACAGATTATTCTATGGGTAGTGGAGAAATGAAAAAAATATATTATACTTGTGATGGAGCAGAAACGTGGAATGAAATAAATTCACCAGTAGAAGATTATAGTTCAAAGACCCTAATAGATTTATATATGTATGATAAAGACAAAGGAGTAATTATTTTAAATAATAGTCAAGACATAAATATGCCTAATATATATGCAACAACTAATGGTGGAGAAAGCTGGAAAAAAGTTGATTTTACATATTTTAATTTGCCAGATGAAATTACATATATAACAGATATCGATAAAATAACTTTTGAAAAAGGAGAATATTATATTCAGTTAGGGCAAGGTGATTCAGGGACTTTAAAACTAATATTTAGAACAAGAGATTTATTAAATAATTGGGAATTTGTGAGTACAAAAAAAGAAAATGTTCATACAGTTGGATAAAATTATATAATCATTTTCATGAATTATAATATGAACAAAAAAGGAAAAATCAACTCTAAGTTTTCGAGCAGATAATTAGTTGATAGTTATCTGCTTTTATGATAATATATGTAAAAATAAAACAGTAAATTCTCACTGAGATTAGATTTAAAAATTTTAATAAAATAAGAAGGGGAAAAAGCAGATGTTACATAAAATGAAATTAAATGAAAGCCCATTTGAAAGAATAAAGAATGGAACAAAAACAATAGAATTTAGATTATATGATGAAAAAAGACAGCAAATAAAAATTGGAGACCAAATAGAATTTTCAAAATTGCCAGATTTACAGGAAAAGTTGCTAGTAGATGTTATTGAATTATACAGAGAAGATACTTTTGATAATTTATTCAGAAAACTATATACCGATGAAAAAGAAATAAATAAAAAAACTAAATTAATGTATCAATACTATTCTCCTGAAAAAGAGAAAGAATATGGTGTTGTTGGAATAAAAATATCATTAATTAGCAATGGATTTAGATATACTTATAATAAACTAGTAAGAGATAAGATTCCAGAAAATATAGATAGTGAGCCAGGGAGAAAAAGTAAATATAGAATTCTTAATGATAAGGAATATTTAACTGAATTAAATAAAAAAGTTTTAGAAGAAGCTAATGAATTTATAGAAGAAAATAGTATTGAAGAACTTGGCGATTTAATGGAAGTTATAAATGCAATAATGAAATTAAAAGGTTATAAAATGGAAGAAGTATATAAAATTATGAAGGCAAAAGAAGAAAAGAAAGGTGCTTTCGAGAATAAAATTTATTTAGAATATGTTGACGAAGAAAAAAGAAATTTAGAAGAGGAAAAGGAATTAAATAAAGGATTTAGAAAGTAATAACAATCAAGAAGATGGAGAATCTAATGATGAGACAGCTCAAAAAAATAGAAATATCATATGCTATATTAGTGATAATAGATGAAAATACAAAGTATAATGGAGAGTAAAATGAAACAATTATATGTAATTACTGGACCAGCAGGAGTTGGAAAAAGTACAATATCAAAAGAAATAGCTAAAAATAAAAATAAATCAGTTCTTATAGAAGGTGATCAAATATATGCTCAAGTTATTGGTGGATATATTCCTGCATGGAAAGAAGGAAATCACTTAGAAATATTTTGGCAAATATGTTTAAATAATATTGAAACATATTTAAAAGCAGGATACGATGTAGTATTTAATCATATTGTTACACCAGAGATTTTTGATAAAATAAAGAAGAAATTTCAAAATTATAATGTGAAGTTTATAGTTCTTGTAACTAATGAAGAAACTATTTTAAAAAGAGATAATGAAAGAACAGAAGATTGTAGAATGGGAGAAAGATGCATTATATTGTTAAATAAATTTAAAAATTATCACTTTGAAAAAAGATATTTTTTGAATACTACTAATTTAACAATAAAAGAAACTATAGAAAAAATAGAAAATGATAATAATTTTATAGTATAACAAATTTAATAATTTGTAATGAATATAGATAATATAATGAATCAATTAGGAGATACAATATGAATTTATACGAGATTTTGAAGAAATTAAATATTGAATTTAATGAAATTGAACATGAGCCTGTTTTTGCTGTCAAACAAGCACAAACAGTAAAGGAAAAAATAGAAGGTATAGGTTGTAAAAACTTGTTTCTAACAGACAAAAAAGGTAAATATGTACTAGTGTAACACCGTTTGGAATTATAAATGATGTTGATAACAAAGTAGTATTAGCAATAGATGTGGATTTTAAAGATAAAAAATTGTTGTTTCATCCCAATATAAATACCAAAACGATTTCAATTACTTATGATAATTTAGTAAAGTTTATCGAATTTGAAAAGCATAATTACATACTTATATAAAAAGTAGTTCTATGGATGATATAAGTAGATAAAGAGTTAGAAGCAGACCTGTTTTTCTAAAAAATGTAGAAAAAAATAATATAATAAATTTATAAAAAATGACTTGACAAAAATTAGATAGTCAATAAGTAGAGAGGAATAAAATTTATGGATATAAAATTATTTTTTCAAGCAATTATAAAATTTATTTTAGGTGTATTGATTATAGGGGGATTATTGTTCATACCTGCTAATACTATTGATTACTGGAATGGATGGCTATTTATGGGGCTTTTATTTATTCCAATGTTTATTGCAGGAATTATCTTAATGATAAAAATAAATTCAAAGTAACTGAAAATGAGAAATACAAAGTGTGTCGTAAGCATTGTAAATATTCTTTTAATATGATATAAATAAGAAAAAAGGAGAAAAATTAAATGAAAAAATTTTTAGTAGTAATTTTAATTATAGCAATAATAATATTTACAGGAGTAATATATGTAAAATCAACCAATACAAGCAAAGAAAAAGGCAACACAATTACAACTCCAAATATAACTAGTAGTTCAAGCGGCGACATAAAAACAGCTCTATCATTAGAAGACGAAATACAAAACGACACAATATGGTGTGGAACATTTCAATTAATATGGAATGATTTAAAAAATGACTTAGCAAAACAAGACATAAAGTTTTCCCCACAACTAAAAGTAGTTGAAAATCTGAATAAAGAAACATTTACAACAGATGACATATCAGAAAAATCATATTACAAAAAAGTAGGAACACCAACTTTAGAATTAAAAAAGGAAATAGAAAAAGCAATAAAAGAAAAATTCAATGAAACAAGTGATATATTAGATGATTTCAGTTGGGGAAGTAATAATCCAAAAGATTATTTTCTATATACAATGCTGAAAAAAGAATTTCAATTTGAGAAAGCATTTGAAGAATTAGAAAATGGCAAATTTGGGAACTACGAAAACATAAAATATTTTGGAATAAAAACAAAAGAGTCTGAAGAATTAAGAAATCAAGTTAAAGTGTTATACTACAATTCAAAAGAAGATTTCGCAATTAAACTAAAAACAAAACAGGATGATGAAGTAGTTTTTTGTAAAAATCCAAAAGGACAAACATTTAATGAAATTTATAAAACAATAAAAGACCAAGAAGAAAAATATAAAGGACCCAAATATTTGTATGAAGGAGAAAGAGTAAAGCTTCCTAATATAAAAGTGAAAGAAAAAAATGAGCTTACAGAAATTGAGAACAAGGAGTTCTATTTCTCAAATGGTGACCCGTATGTAATAGAAAAAGCTATTCAGACAATAGAATTTGAATTGGATAGAAAAGGCGGAAAAATAAAGAGTGAGGCTGGAATGATGCTAAAAAATACATCAGCAATAATGAAAGAAGATGTTAGAGAGTTTTCAGTTGATAATACTTTTGCGATATTCCTAGTTGAAGAAGGAAAAGATGTGCCATATTTTGCAGGGAAAATTAGCGATATTACAAAATTTCAATAAATAACTCAAACAATCAATACAACACACAATGTTAAAATTATATATTATAACTATAAATAACAATAGCTTAACACTTGTCATCAAGTATTAAGCTATTTAACTTTTCATCTAGACTATAATGTCTAGGCATTGGCATACCGCCTCAAATATATATACTTAGTATAACATCTTTGATGCAATAAGTCAATCAAAAGACAAAAATCTTTTATATAAGTAGTATATGTAAAATTAAGAATAATATTAACTATTATTTTCTAGTTTTTTCATCTTATAATGTATAGGTTCGAATATTTGCTCAAATAACTTGTTATATAATTTATTAAAAAATTTACTAGAAGTTTTACCCAGTCTAGAAATAACTCTATTTTTATCGATATATTTAGCTTCGTACAACATAACTACGGTATCTTTTTGAAAGCCATCTAATTTAGTTCCAACTTCAAACTCTGGATAAATATTACCATTTTTATCTTTTCTAGGAGTACTGCTTGAGCAAGGAACTATAAATATTTTGGTAGCCGTTTCTTTAATAACAATTGCAGGATGAATATACGCAAATTCTCTATCATAATTATTCCAACCTAGATCTACTAAAAGAATTTCTCCAAGCTTGTAATTAGTAAAATTATTTTGATTTAATGCGGATAAGTGCTTTTCATTTGACTCAATCCACAAGGCTATTTCGTATGCTGAGCTTTCAGTAAGTTTATATTCATAATTTTTCAAAGAAGTAAAAAACTCTTTTTTCAATTTTTCATCTTGCATAAAAGATATATTTTTAAATTTGGATTCATTTCTTTTTATTAAATTTATAATATTTGTATTAATTTTCATATATGTGTATCACTTCCTATTCATTCGTATTATATAATTTACAGGGATAAAAGTCAATAATTTTTGAACAAAAGTTTGCAAAAAAGAAAAATGAAACAATAAAAAGTTCACAAAAAAATCACAAAGAATAGCAACAAAAAGCTATTCTTTTTTTAGAATATATGATATAAAATATAGGATAAGGAGGAAACACAATGTTACAACTAAAAAATATAACCAAAACATATATAAGTGGAGACGAAAAAGTAGAAGCACTAAAAGGCATAAACATACAATTTAGAGAATCAGAATTTGTATCTATTTTAGGGCAAAGCGGATGTGGGAAGACAACACTATTAAACATAATAGGAGGACTAGACAGATATACAAGTGGAGACTTAATAATAAATGGTAAGTCAACAAAAGATTTTAAAGATAGAGATTGGGATACATACAGAAACCACAGTATAGGATTTGTATTCCAAAGTTACAACCTAATACCACACCAAACAATACTATCAAATGTAGAATTAGCACTAACAATTTCAGGAGTGTCAAAAAAAGAGAGAAAAGCAAGAGCTATAAAGGCTTTAGAAGATGTGGGATTAAAGGAGCAAATTAACAAAAAGCCAAATCAATTATCAGGAGGACAAATGCAAAGGGTTGCAATAGCAAGGGCTTTGGTAAATAATCCGGATATAATTTTGGCAGATGAACCAACAGGTGCATTAGACACAAAAACAAGTGTGCAAGTAATGGAAATTTTGAAGAGAATTTCTAAAGATAAATTAATTATAATGGTAACACACAATCCAGATTTAGCAGAGAAATATTCTAGCAGAATTATAAAAATATTAGACGGTAAAATAACAGATGATTCTAATCCATATGATACAGATAAAAGGGAGTCAAATAAAGAAAAAGTAAGATTTACATCAATGAAATTTTTTACAGCACTAAGGTTAAGTTTAAATAACTTAATGACTAAAAAAGGAAGAACATTATTAACATCATTTGCTGGATCAATCGGAATTATCGGAATAGCTTTAATACTAGCAATATCAACAGGAGTACAAAATTACATAGATAAAGTAGAAGAAGACACATTATCATCATATCCAATTAGTATAGAAGAATCAACAATAGATATGTCAAGTATGATGGAAGCTATGATGGGGCAAACAAACAGTGATACATCAAATTATGAAGAAGGGAAAATATATTCTTCAGACATAATGGGAGAGATGATTACAACTTTATCAAATAAGGTAGAGAATAATAATTTGACAGAACTTAGAAATTATATTAAAGAAGGAAATAATGGAATAACAGAAAACAGTAATGCAATTCAATACAATTATAACTTAAATATGAATTTATATAAAAAGGACACAGAAAATGGCATTGTTAGAGTTAACCCAAGTACTGTAATGAATGCACTTGGAATGGGAGAAATGCTAGAAGCAAGGAACAATTCTTCAGTGTATTCAATGATGTCTGGAAATTCTACAATGCAAATGGCAAGTAATACAGATGTATTTACGAAGATGTTAGATAATGAAAACTTGTTACATTCGCAATATGATTTATTAGCAGGAAGCTGGCCAAAAAATTATAATGAGGTAGTTTTAATTGCAACAGAAGATAATGAAATAAGTGACTATACTTTATATGCATTAGGACTAAAAGACCAAAAAGAATTAGAGAAAAAATGGAATGCAGTTCAAAAAGGAGAAGAAATTTCTGAAGAAGAGCAAACAAGCTATACATATGAAGAATTATTGGATTTATCATTTAAACTAATTCTAAATTCTGACTGTTATCAAAAAGAAAATGGTGTATGGCTAGATAAAAGTGAAGATGAAACTTATATGAAAAACAAAATTGATGAGGCAGAAGAAATCAAAGTTGTAGGAATTATAAGACAAAATGAAGAAACAGTTGCGTCATCAATGGCAGGTGGAATAGGATATCTAAAAGAATTAGAAGAATACGTTATTAACAAATCAAATGATGCAGAAATAGTGAAAGAACAAAAAGAAAACCAAGAAATAAATGTATTTTCAGGGTTAAAATTCCCAACAGAAGAAGAAAGAAATGCAAACTTTGATTATAATTCACTATCAAATGAACAAAAAATGGCAATGAGTAGGTTAAGTAGTGAACAAATAGCTCAAATGATGGAAGCATATACGGAAAACAAGAATGCAAGCTATGAGAAAAATTTAGAAAAATTAGGAGCAATAGATTTAGATAAACCATCTTCAATTAGTATATATCCGAAAAACTTTGAAGCAAAAGAAAAAATATCAACAGCAATTGAAGAGTATAATCAAAAACAAAGAGATGAAGGCAAAGAAGAAAATGTTATAAATTATACTGACATGGTAGGAATTATGGTGAAATCTGTAAGTCAAATTGTAGATATAATAAGCTATGTGTTAATTGCATTTGTTGCAATATCACTTATTGTTTCATCTATTATGATTGGAATTATAACTTATATATCAGTTTTAGAAAGAACTAAGGAAATAGGAATTTTAAGAGCAATTGGTGCTTCTAAAAAGGATATTTCGAGAGTATTTAATGCAGAAACATTTATAATAGGATTTATATCTGGATTGCTTGGAATTGGAATTACAATGTTGCTTACAATACCTATTAATAGTGGAATTTACGCGATAACTGGGGTATCTGTTAAAACTATGGTTCCACCAGTTGCTGGGGTTGTTCTAGTTTTAATTAGTATGTTCCTTACTATAATTGCAGGGCTAGTTCCTTCTAAAATGGCTAGTAAGAAAGACCCAGTTGAAGCGCTAAGGACAGAGTAAAGTGTGAAAGAACTAGTTGTATTGACAACGAACATAAAACGAGTTATAATTGGAGATTTTATGTTGACAATCAACGTAAAATAAGCTATAATAGGTAATGACATTAAAATATATAAGGTTTAATGTTTAATGGAGGAGAAGACATATGGAAAACAACAACACAATGCGGACTAATGACTTTGAAGAAACTATGCAGACAGAAGTAGCTACAAAAGTTACGCAGGTAGTTCCTATTAACTGTGAAGCAGCAATGAGAAGTTTTAGTAAAGCTGAAAAAAAAGAAATTTTAGCTTTGGCAGATCAAATTGATGTCACAAGATTGGAAAATGTTATGAACTATGGTTCACTGCCACTGCGTAAAACATTTGAGCAATGTGGAAGTTTTCTCGAAGATGAGAGAGGTTCATTAGCAGACCAAGAAGTTATTAATAGAGTAGTTGAACTTGCTAAAAAAGCTTCTGATAGCTATGATGATTTTAATATAGTACTTCGAGAGCCTAATTTCTTTCAGAGATTACTCTTAAAAATGTCTACTGGAGCGAAATCACATAGAGAAAAGATTCAGCATAGTGCAATTACAAACTATAAACTTTTAGTTGAACTTAAACAATCGTGTGACTCGTGGATTGATACGCTTAGAAGCGCAATGGGAGAAATCGAAAAATCAATGCTCAATGACGGAGAGACTATTGGTTTACTTGAAAAGTATATCATTGCTGGAAAGATCGCTGAAAAGCGGATTGAAGGAGAATTAGATGGTTTAAAAAATAAGTACACTGAAACTGGTCTGCAAAAGTATGACCAAGATTATAGCAAGATTAAAGAAGGTTATGAGATTTTTAGCATAACAATGAATAATCTTGAAAAGTCAAGGGTTATGTACTATCTTAGTATGGCACAACTCAAACTTATTGGACGAAGCAATAGAAATGTCCAAATTTCTATTCGTACTCAGGTAAACAATAGTATCGCGTTGCTTGGTCAACAGATGAGAAATGCTATTTTGGATGCAAAAACACATGAAGTTTTAGAAGGCCAAAAGGCTATTAACAGACTGAATGATGCGGTGGTTAAAGATGTTTCAAAATCTATTGGCTTAACTGCTCAAGAAACCGAGGAGTTGCTTTATGCAGGTTTCTATGATGTAGAAATGGCGAAACAGGCGGTAGAGTGTGTTATCAACAGTTGCAATGCCATTAAGGATATGGCAGAAGAAATGTTGCCAAAAATGAAGGCAGATGTGACAGAACTTAATACTCTTATCAAAGAGTTAGAGCCATGCATTGGTGTAACGGAAAACACATTAAACGAAGAAAGACCAAAGCAGTATTCAAATGAAACTGCAAAACTTAATTTTTAATTAAATGAAAAAAGAGCGAATTCATATAAATTTGCTCTTTTTTCTTGCGATTTTACATAAAATATGATATTATGTATATGCTATTTGTAAATGCAAATACAAAACAGAATGATGAGATGGGGAATTATAATTATAATTTTTCAAACATTTAGTCATTTTATACAAGAAAGGAGAAATGGAATAGTAGCATAATTAAATTTTTTGAATAATAGAAATACATAGAAAGATATCAAATTTATGGAGGCAGAAAATGAAAGAAGAAGTAAAGACAGCTATGAATAAATTGTCAAAGAAAGTTAAAGAAGTAAAAACGAGCAAAAAAGGACGGGAGGGTACTAATAAGCAATCAGTAATAAACGAATATAAGAATATAATAATTAGAAAAACTGACAATGTACCCAAAATTGTATATAAGCAAAGGGTGAAAAGAGATGTTACTATATTATTAATAGAAAACAGCGCTAATACAATTAAAGAAAGAGAAAATTTGCTAAAAATTGTAAATGCTTTTGGAGCAAGAGGATTAATATATATTATTAGTTATGGAAAACAAATTAAAATTAGTAAAGATTTCGAACCTAGTAATTTTGAAAACAAAACCTGTTTTATTGATGAAGAAATGAGTAATGAAACTTGTTTATTTGATGCTTTGGTTGAATTAGAAGTATTACTTTCTAAAAGGTATATAACAGAAAATCCAACTCAAAGAATTATAGCAAAAGATATAACAATTATAGGAATTGGAACATGTAAAGACAGCTGTTCAAAAGCTTCAAAGGAAGAAGGAATAGACAGTTTTTGCAATGTAATTAAAAAATATCAAGCTATAACAAAATATTTTTGCCTTACAGATGACTATTTTCTGAATGCAGCGGAAATTGGATTTGCTTCAATAGGTGCAATTTCTAAGGAATATTAGGCGAGGAGAGAAAAATGGAAGAAAAATTGAATATTGCTAAAAGAACACTGTTAACAAGGCTCTATTCGGTAGAACAAGAAATTCGTATATTTGAGGATACGTTTCCAAATGAATACAAAGACTTTGAAAAAAGAATTACAAAATTGAAACAAGCATACAATTATAGTTTGGAAGAAATGCGAAAGCCATTGACTTTTGAAATTGATCCAGAAACTGATACTTATAAAATAGGTAAAGTGGCTCAACTTGAAAAAGACGTAAAAAAATTTATTGATAAAGATGTAAGATATTATAGTATTTCTAATCGTTTGCAACATTTGATAAAAAAATTGAATATTTTATACAATGTTTCTATTGCACATCATCAAAAACGTGATATGGAAAAAGTTTTATCCCAAGTATCAAAAGCTAAAAAATTGGAAATAAAGTTAGTTGAAGAATTTAAATCCGCATGTTACATTTTATCTGATACACAGATGAAAGAAAGGATTATAGAACTTTTATCATATGTTGATTATGAAACACTAAAATTGGAAATTCGCAATTCAGATGAACATCCCAAAACACTAATTAGTGAATTGGTTTTTTTGGAAAATTTCAATGAATTTGATTATACCAGTGCTTTTATAACTTTTATAAAAGCTGAGATTAATGACCAGAAGGAATTAGTAAACTTAATTAGTGATAAAAAGAAGAAAAAGATTTTTAAAACAGAATTAGTAGAAATTCTTGAAAAATTTACATATTTTAAAGAAGGAGAAAATCCGATTTTAGATATCGGCTTATGGGAAAAATTTTTGAATTTTGAATCAACTTTAATTGAAATACTGAAATTTAGTGGAGTAGAGGGAAATAAAACAAAAGTTAAAATTATTGACAAAATGGAGATAAATGTAAAAAATAGTGAAATTCTTATAGTTCCATTAAAGAAAACACAAATATCTTTAATAAAGTTATTTTCCAAAACACAGGATATGAGGATATATGTATTAGAAAAATTGATTGAAAATATGTCTGAAAACATTAGTTATAAAGAGATTTACTATTTATCACTATTGTTTGATGTAATTGAAATAATGAGAAATAATTCTAATGAACTTTTTAGCAATATAGAAAAATACATAGTAAAATATCCATATGACACGCGCAATATTGTTAAAAGAAAAAAGGATTTAATTAATTCTAATAAAAAAGAATATTTATTTGCTTTTATTCTAGACGATAATTTCAAAAATGATGTTATTAAAATTTTGAAAAAACTATATATTGACTATAAAATTGTAGATAATAAATTATTTATAAATTCATTCTATTTTAACAATTTAAAAAATGTATATAAAAGTTTATTACAGAATACTAAAAGTCAATATAAATGTAAAAATGACTGTAAAAAGACTTCATAATCGAAGTCTTTTTTACTTACAGTATAACTATAAAAGCAAAAATCTACATAAAGTTGGGGATTTTATTGCAATTTTATGTAAAACATGGTATTATATATGTGTTATTTGTAAAGACAAATGATAATGTAGAAAGGAGAAACGAGAAATTTATGATTATAAGTTCTCAGGGATTTGGTCATTTTACACGAGGTATAAATAATCAAGATTTCGGAATTGAAAGTTCACGGGCGCTTATTCTTTTAGATGGGTGTAGTGGAGCTAAATATTCAGAAGTTGGAACAAGATTATTTGCACAGCTCTTTTCAAGAAGGGAGGAATGGGATAGAGTAGAAACCTTTGAAGAAAATGTTAAAAACATTTTCGATGACATTATTAAAACAATGGGAAGGTATTACCCTGTACGTAAAGATTTGGAAGAAGAATTTATTATGGAAAACCTTTTGTTTACAATCATAGCATGTTTTGAAACAGAAGACAAATACATAGTAAAACTTTTTGGAGATGGATATGTAATTACACAAAACAATCGGGATTTAATAAGTTATATGAAATATTCATATGGCAAATGTCCACCATACTTTGCATACAAATATTGTAACTTCAAAGATGTTAGTTTTAAAGATTATAAATTCAAAACTTTTATTTTTGATAAAAAAATATTTCCTAAAATTGCAATTGCAACAGATGGTATTATGCCAATAGTGAAAGGCGATATAGGAGAAATAGATATTTTTAAAGAACATCAAGTTCTTATTAAAATGAGAATTGATAATCAGAAAACTAGTTTTTATGATGATATTACAATTGGAAAATTTGATGATGTTTAAAATACTTTTAATTGAATAGTTTATACAATATTCTTATTTTTCACACTAAGAAAGGAAATAACAAGGAGATATTATATGACAAATTATACAGATTTTTCTTCAGATAAAATTGACATTTTTATGTTGCTTATTGACAACTCTGGATCTATGAGGTATCAAAAAAAAGATGTTAAGAAAGGCTTAGAGCTTTTTAAAAAAAGCTTTGAAGATTTTCCAGAAGCAAATTCTATTGCAATATCAAAGTCTACTTTCAATAGCGAGGTTCACTTAGGTGAATTTCAACCTATTATAGAGTTTGATACATCCTACAAAGTGGAAGGATTCACAGCATTGCATTATTCTATTGTTGAAGCTTCAAAACATCTTCGCGATTATGTAAAAAAAATAACAAAAAAAACAGGAGTTATTCCTAAAGTGACTTTTATACTTTTTTCAGATGGATTTCCAGAAAATGATAGGTGTTCTGAATCAGAAGGCAGAAAGGCAATCGAACAATTAAATTGTTCTGGTGCAACTACAGTATTTATTGCATTCGGTGACGCTATTACATCTGACTTTGGAAAAAGATTAGGATTTAGTTCTACGATAGATGTAGTAGACCGTAGCATAGTTACTAATTTTTTAGGAGTAGAACTTTCTAAATCTTGCAAAGAGCAGTCAATGAGCTTGAAACCATTGGGGGAAAACTTTTTTAGTAAAGCGAATGTGCACAGCAGTTCTTATGGATATTCTCAAACGGCAGAACAAGCTCTTGAAGATGATTCTTGGATTAATGATATTTAGACTTTTTTGAGGGAGATATTGTATCTCCCTTTTACAATTTTAAGGAGATAAAAATATGTTCGATATAGCAATTTTTGAAAAAAAAGTAGAGAAAGATGATACAACAGTTATTTTTGCAAATCCAGCACTAGGAATACATGGAATATATTATTGGAAAAACAAGATATTTCTTTTGATAGATAGTTATCGAGTTAAAAATGATGATTTTTATGTTTTTGAGAATTGTTATAAAGTTAATAGTATCAATATAGATACTAAACGACAGTGCGCCACGCACGTACATTCAAGTAGCATGAGCTACTTGGATATACAA
>CASSLW010000016.1 GCA_949443285.1 uncultured Clostridia bacterium | reverse complement strand
GGACATTTGGGGACGTTTCCTTTTGGACATTTTGTCCACTTTGGGACACATCTATGAAAATTTAGTGTTACTTGGAACAAATTTTAATGGTAAAAATGTGCCAAAAAGGTCCGTCCCCAGTGGCACGATTTAAGGAGAAAACATGGTAGATTATATTACAATAATTGGTGGTGGCTTAGCTGGAAGCGAAGCTGCGTACCAAATTGCAAAAAAAGGAATTAAAGTAAAATTATATGAAATGAAGCCAGTTAAATTTTCGCCAGCGCATTCAAATAAAGATTTAGCCGAAATTGTTTGTAGCAATTCGTTTAAGTCTAATTTGTTGACAAATGCGTGCGGATTATTAAAAGAGGAACTTAGGAAGTTGAATTCTTTGCTAATAAAAATTGCAGACAATACAAGTGTGCCAGCTGGGCAAGCACTAGCAGTTGATAGAGAAGAGTTTGCAAGGCAAGTTACGCAAGAGTTAACTAGCAATCCGCTAATAGAAATTATAAATGAAGAAGTGACTGATATTCAAGAGATGGCTAAAAATGGCATAGTTATAATTGCAACAGGACCGCTTACTTCTGAAGGAATGGCTGAACAAATCGGAAAGCTTACAGGCGAAGATAAGTTGTATTTTTATGATGCAGCAGCGCCTATTGTAAATAAGGATAGTATTGATTTTGATATAGCGTTTTATGGCGATAGATATAGCCAAGAGAAGAAAAAGGACGAAACTGTTGAAGAGTGGAAGACTAGATTAGCAAATACAGAGACAAATGAGCAGAGTTACATCAATTTACCTATGAATAAAGAAGAATATGAAGCTTTTTGGAAGGAATTAGTAGAAGCGGAAGTTATAACACTTCATGAATTTGAGAAGAAAGAAATTTTTGAAGGCTGTATGCCTGTTGAAATAATGGCAAAACGTGGAATTGACACATTGAGATTTGGACCTTTAAAACCAGTTGGTTTTGATGATCCTAGAACAGCAAAAAGACCTTATGCTTTAGTGCAACTTAGACAAGATGATAAACAAGCAACAATTTATAATTTAGTAGGTTTTCAGACGAACTTGAAATTTAGTGAGCAAAAAAGGGTGTTTAGTATGATACCAGGACTTCAAAATGCGGAGTTTGTTAAATATGGTGTTATGCACAGAAATACATATATTAATTCAACCAAATTGTTAGACGAGACATATAACTTGAAAACAAATAACAATATTTATTTTGCTGGTCAAATTACAGGTGTAGAAGGATATGTGGAGTCTATATCTTCAGGAATGGTTGCAGCTTTGAATGCAATTGATGAATTTAGGGACAGACCCCAAATGCATCACTTTTCAGAAAATACAGTCATTGGTGCGTTGGCTAAGTATATTTCTACACCAAATGAAAAATTTCAGCCTATGAATGCTAATTTTGGAATTTTGCCACCTTTGGAAGGAAGTAAGATAAAAGACAAGAAACAAAGATATCAAAAACTTGCGGATAGAAGCTTAAGAGAGTTTGAATAGAAAAATTAAAGGTCAACATAGTGTTGACTTTTTATTTTACAAATTTTACAAAAATATTACAATTATATTAAAAATGCAACAAATTTACATAAAAGCATTGTGGATGTTAGCAAAAAATGGTATAATATAAAAAGATAGTGTTACGGTACATAACGTAATGGGAGGTATATATGGAAGAAAGAAAAGAGTTAAAAAATAAAATGGAACAATTCTTAAGTGATGTAGAGCAAATGAGAGATTCTATAGGTGGTAAAAATGCAGAAATTGAAATGTTTGAAGATGAATTGGGAAAATTAGAGGGTGAAAAGAAGACACTTGAAGTATATAGCTACAATCAACCAGAACTAGCAGAAGAAAAGCAAGAAGAAATAGAAAAGACAGAAGAGATGCTAAAAGAGCTATATAAAGAGAAAGAAAAAGAAGATGAGCTAAAAAAATCTGAATTAGAATCTCTTGAAGGACCAGAAGCAGAAATCACTGAAATTTTAGCAGAAATTGAAATGTTTGAAGATGAATTGGGAAAATTAAAAGGTGAAAAGAAGACACTTGAAGTATATAGCTACAATCAACCAGAGCTAGCAGAAGAGAAACAAGAAGAAATAGAAAAGACAGAAAAACAAATAGAAGAACTATATGAACAGTTAAGTAAATATAAAGACTTGAAGGTTAATTTAAAAGGTTCTCAGACTAAAAAAGAAGAAAAAGTATCACAAGAGGAAGAAAAGGCTGAGATAGAACAAAAAGAACCTGAAAAAGAAGAGAAACCTGAGATAGAACAAAAAGAGCCTGAAAAAGAAAAGAAACTTGAAGCAGAGCCAAAAATAATTAATAATAAAGAAGAAATGTCGGAATCTAATGATAAAGCTCTAAAGAAAATATCAAGATGGGACAAATTCAAAGAAGGTTGTAAAAATGCATGGAACAAAGTAAAAAAGAATTTTACAAAAGTTGCATTAGCATTAGGAGTTGCATCATCTGCAGTTGGTCCAGCTGTGATAGAAAATAAAACAGAAATGGACAAAACAGAAGAAAAAGCTGTAACACATAAAGAAACAAGAACAGTACCAGTTAATGTTGAAGAGCTACAAGTAGGTGATACTCTAACAGTAGACGGAGATTTAACATATTATCATACATCTGATATGGTTCAACCAGTAGGAATTACAGGAAATAGAACAGAAAATGGAGACAATTTAGATGTTATCATCACATATACTATGCCAGGGAACACAGCACCAATACATATTTCACTAAATCCAAATGGAAATGAAAATCTTGATTTAGATGTAGATAAAAATAGCGATTTAGGCTGGGTAATGTCTAATGAATTACAAAACCATGTTTTAGACAAGGTAGAAGAATATGAAGTAACAGAAAATGTTGAAATTAAAACAACAAAAACGGAAAATACATTTAACCCTGTTATTAGAGAAGATGCAAAAGCTGTAGGAGAAACAGCAGACAAAAAGGCGACAAAAGAAGCTGAAGCTATAGCAAGAAGTAATATCAATAAATCATCAGAGCCAAAAGATAAACCTATTACTAAATCTACTAGTGCTAAGAATAATTTTAAAGAAAATTTACGTGTAGATAATTCAGACAGCGTAGATAAAATATTAGAACAATTTGATACTAAAGCACTTGAAGAGAAAATGGAAAAATTTAAAATGAGTAAAGAAAAAGATAGTGAAGAAGAAAGATAAAGTAGAATTAAGAAAACTTGGAGAAAATTCCAAGTTTTTCTTGACTTTAAAGGAGGAACGTGATAAAATATTAACGTTATTGTAAATTGCCTGCAATGGGCAAATCCGTAGCAAAACAAAAAACAGGAGGTGAAATTTAAGTGCCAACAATTAATCAATTAGTAAGAAAAGGAAGACAAACAGGAGTAACAAAATCAACAGCGCCAGCTCTTCAACATGGATGGAACTCAAAAAACAAAAAATTAACTAACAATAGAGCTCCACAAAAAAGAGGTGTTTGTACAGTTGTTAAAACAGTTACACCTAAAAAGCCAAACTCAGCATTGAGAAAAGTTGCCAGAGTTAGACTTTCTAATGGTTATGAAGTTACATCTTATATCCCAGGTATAGGACATAACTTACAAGAACACAGTGTTGTATTAATTAGAGGTGGTAGGGTAAAAGACCTTCCAGGTGTTAGATACCACATCATCAGAGGAACATTAGATACAGCAGGTGTTAAAGATAGAATGCAAGCGCGTTCTAAGTATGGAGCTAAACGCCCAAAGAAATAAAAAAACAGTAGTGCTTGTTATTTTATCGAAAATTTAAGGTACTTAAATTTAAAATAGATAAATAAGCATTATGCGCAAGAAAGAAATTTCTTGAGAGTACCGAAGATACTTTCAAAAAATAAAGTATCTAAAAGACAACATAAAAATGTAAAGTCTTACAAAAAATATAAGGAGGGAAGAATAGTGCCAAGAAAAGGATATGTAGCAAAAAGAGAAGTATTACCAGATCCAATGTATAATAGCAAAGTTGTAACAAAATTAATCAACAATATTATGCTAGACGGTAAAAAATCAGTAGCTCAAAAAATAGTATATGATGCATTTGACATTATAAAAGAAAAAGAAGGAAAAAATCCTTTAGAAGTTTTTGAAGCTGCTTTAGAAAATATTATGCCAGTTCTTGAAGTTAAAGCAAGAAGAGTAGGTGGAGCAACTTACCAAGTTCCACTAGAAATTAGACCAGAAAGAAGACAAACTTTAGGTTTAAGATGGCTAGTAACATATGCTAGAAATAGACATGAAAAAACAATGGCTCAAAAGTTAGCCGGAGAAATTATGGATGCAGTAGCTGGAAACGGTGGAGCATTCAAGAAAAAAGAAGATACACATAGAATGGCAGAAGCTAATAAGGCATTTGCACATTACAAATGGTAGAATTTGAAAGGGGGAAGAATAAGAAATGGCAGGAAGAGCATACCCACTAGAAAGAACAAGAAATATAGGAATAATGGCACACATTGATGCCGGAAAAACAACAACCACAGAAAGAATCTTATTCTATACAGGTAAAACACATAAAATAGGAGAAGTTCACGATGGTGGAGCTACTATGGACTGGATGGAGCAAGAGCAAGAAAGAGGTATAACAATTACATCTGCTTGTACAACATGTTTCTGGGATAACAATAGAATTAACATTATTGATACACCAGGTCATGTTGACTTTACAGTAGAAGTTCAAAGATCTCTAAAAGTACTTGACGGAGCTGTAACAGTTTTAGCAGCAAAAGGTGGAGTTCAACCACAAACAGAAACAGTTTGGAGACAAGCTGACAAATACAGTGTACCAAGAATGGTATATGTAAATAAAATGGATATAACAGGAGCTAACTTTATGCTTTGCGTTGATCAATTAAAAAATAGATTAAAAGCAAATGCAGTTCCAATCCAATTACCAATTGGTGCTGAAGACCAATTCAAAGGAATAGTTGATTTAATTAAAATGAGAGCGTTCATTCACAAAGATGACCTTGGAAAAGAAATTGAAGAAACAGATATTCCAGAAGATATGAAAGCAGATGCTGAAAAATTCAGAAATGCAATGATTGAAGCAGTTGCTGACCAAGATGAAGAATTAATGATGAAATATTTAGAAGGTGAAGAACTAACAGAAGAAGAAATCAAAAAAGGTTTAAGAACAGGAACAATAGCAAACAAAATAGTTCCAGTTACATGTGGTTCTTCATACAAAAACAAAGGTGTTCAAGAATTATTAGATGCAATAATCGCATACATGCCATCACCATTAGATATAGACCATATCAAAGGTGAAACATTAGATGGAGAAGAAACAGAAGCTAAAACTTCAGATTCAGAACCATTTGCAGCATTAGCATTTAAAATTGCAACAGACCCATTTGTTGGAAAATTATGTTTCTTTAGAGTATACTCAGGAACACTAGAATCAGGTTCAACAGTATTAAACTCTAGCAAGGACAAAAAAGAAAGAATCGGAAGAATTCTTCAAATGCACTCTAATCATAGAGAAGACATTGATAAAGTATATGCAGGAGATATCGCTGCAGCAGTAGGAATGAAAGATGTTACAACAGGAAACACACTATGTGATCCAGACCATCCAATCATCCTAGAATCAATGGAATTCCCAGAGCCAGTTATCGATATAGCTATCGAGCCAAAAGATAAAGCAGCTCAAGAAAAAATGGGAATTGCATTATCAAAACTAGCTGAAGAAGATCCAACATTCAAAGCATATACAAACCAAGAAACAGGTCAAACAATTATCGCTGGTATGGGTGAATTACACTTAGATATCATCGTTGACCGTTTAAAAAGAGAATTCAAAGTTGAATGTAATGTAGGTAAACCACAAGTTGCTTACAAAGAAACAATTAGAAATAAAGTAAAAGTTCAAGGTAAATTTATTCGTCAATCAGGTGGTAAAGGACAATACGGTGATGTATGGTTTGAAATGGAACCACTTGAACCAGGAAAAGGAATTGAATTCGAAAGCAAAATTGTTGGTGGAGCAGTTCCAAAAGAATATATTAAACCAATTGAACAAGGTATGAGAGAAGCAGCTGAAAGCGGTATCTTAGCTGGTTACCCAGTTACAGACTTTAAAGCAACTTTAGTTGACGGTTCATACCACGAAGTTGACTCTTCAGAAATGGCGTTCAAAATCGCTGCTTCTATGGCTTTCAAAGAAGGTATGAGACAAGCTAAATCAGTTATCTTAGAACCAATTATGAAAGTTGATATAACAGTTCCAGAAGAATACATGGGAGATGTTATTGGAGACGTTAACTCTAGACGTGGAAGAATGGAAGGTATGGATGGTGCAGATGGAATGCAAGAAATTCACTCATTTATCCCACTTTCAGAAATGTTTGGTTATGCAACTGAACTTCGTTCTAGAACACAAGGTAGAGGTACTTACTCTATGGAACCTTCTCATTATGAAGAAGTTCCAAAATCAGTTTTTGAGGCGATAGTTTCTTCAAGAGCTAAGAAAGATTAAAATTTAATCTAAAATCACTATCTTGCACATTTTGTTATTTTTTTCAAACTTCGATGTACACACGTACACCAACAGCTTGAAAAAAATATCCAAAATGCACAATACAGCAATTTTATATTAAATTAAATAAGTACTTGCAATTTTAACAAAAATGTTATAAAATGCGGGTAACAATAAAAAGTTATTAAATTTGAAAAATAAAAAAGGGAGAAATCCCAAAAATTAAGGAGGAATTTTAAAATGGCAAAAGCTAAATTTGAAAGAACAAAACCACACGTTAACATCGGAACAATCGGTCACGTTGACCACGGTAAAACAACAACAACAGCAGCTATTACAAAATATTTATCATTATTAGGAAAAGCTCAATACGAAGCATATGATCAAATCGACGGAGCTCCAGAAGAAAAAGCAAGAGGAATCACAATCAACACAGCTCACGTAGAATATGAAACAGACAACAGACACTATGCACACGTTGACTGTCCAGGACACGCTGACTATGTTAAAAACATGATTACAGGTGCTGCACAAATGGACGGAGCTGTATTAGTAGTTTCAGCAGCTGATGGACCAATGCCTCAAACAAGAGAGCACATCCTACTTGCAAGACAAGTTGGTGTTAAATACATCGTTGTATACCTAAACAAATGTGATATGGTTGACGATCCAGAACTATTAGAATTAGTTGAAATGGAAGTTAGAGACCTATTATCAGAATATGGTTTTCCAGGAGATGATATTCCAATCGTAAAAGGATCTTCATTACAAGTATTAGAAAGTTCTTCAACAAATCCAGAAGACGAAGTATACAAACCAATGAAAGAATTAATGGATGCAATCGACAGCTACATCCCAACACCAGAAAGACCAATCGACCAACCATTCTTAATGCCAGTAGAAGACGTATTCACAATCACAGGACGTGGAACAGTTGCTACAGGTAGAGTAGAAAGAGGACAAGTAAAACTACAAGACGAAATCGAAATCGTTGGATTATCAGCTGAAAGAAGAAAAACAGTTGTAACAGGTGTAGAAATGTTCAGAAAACTATTAGACCAAGCAGAAGCTGGAGATAACATCGGTGTTCTATTAAGAGGTATTGATAGAAAAGATATCGAAAGAGGTCAAGTTTTAAGTAAACCAGGATCAATCAATCCACATACAAAATTCACATCAGAAGTATACGTTCTAACAAAAGAAGAAGGTGGAAGACATACACCATTCTTCAATGGATACAGACCACAATTCTATTTCAGAACAACAGACGTTACAGGTGTTATCGAATTACCTGCTGGAACAGAAATGGTTATGCCAGGTGATAACGTATCAATGACAATCGAATTAATCACACCTATCGCTATCGAAAAAGGATTAAGATTCGCTATTCGTGAAGGTGGTAGAACAGTAGGTTCAGGTGTTGTTGCTGATATATTAGCATAGTTAAACCAAAAAAGAGACATTTAATAAAATGTCTCTTTTTGTAATGAATGACGAATTATCTAGGATGAGGATTTTGAAGGTAAAAATCCTTTCTCATTTCTTTTTGAAGACTGTCCCGTTTGGCAATAAGTTCCTTGCGCTTTTCGGGGTCTGTGTCAAAATCTGGATGATGGTCCAAAAAGTTAAGCGAGTTGCATACACGATCAAGTTCTTTCAGAGTATTAGTTTTCGTACTTTTCATTACTAGTACCTCCTGTTGGGCAATATTATATCATATAATGAAGGTAAAGTCAAAAATTCCAAAAAAAATCAATAATTGCTTGATTTTTTCGATAAACAATAATAAAATATATATGTTAAAAATATAATCAAATAAAAGTGGAAGAAAAGGAAAAACAAATCCTAAAAATCTTCAATTGGAGGAAACAAAATGAAAATCATATTAGACGCAATGGGTGGAGACAACGCACCAGACGCCAACATAAAAGGAGCAGTAAACGCAATAAACAAAGTAAAAGCAGAAGTAATATTAGTAGGAAAAGAAGACGTAATCAGAAGCAAAATAAAAGAATTCTATGGAAAAGAAATGGAAGAAATATCAGATAGACTAAAAATAAAAAACGCCACTGAAACAATAGAAATGGAAGACACACCAACACTTGCAATAAAACATAAAAAGGACTCATCAATGGTAGTGGGATTTAGAATGTTAAAAGAAGATGAAGGCGATGTTTTTATATCAGCAGGAAACTCAGGAGCGCTATTAACAGGTGCAACACTGATAGTAGGAAGAATAAAAGGAATAGACAGACCAGCACTAGCAGGAATACTACCAGCATATAAAAGCCAACTACTATTAATAGACGCAGGGTCAAACACAAACTGCAAACCAATCAACCTTTTACAATTCGCACAAATGTCAACGATATACCTAAGAAACACATTTGGAATTGAAAAACCAGCAATAGGGCTATTGAATATAGGAACAGAAGAGACAAAAGGAAATGAATTGGTGCGTGAAAGCTACAAGCTACTAAAAGAAAAATCAGAAGAACTAGGAATAAACTTTGTAGGAAATGTAGAAGGAAGAGACGCATTTTCAGGTAAAATAGATGCAATAGTAACAGATGGATTTACAGGAAATGTATTTTTGAAAACAACAGAGGGATTAGGAAAATTCGTAAAAAGAACATTAACAGAAAGCTTTACATCAAACTTGCTATCAAAAATATCATATCTAATAGCACACAAACCAATAAAAAGACTTTCAAAAGCAATGGACTACAAATCATATGGTGGAGCATTATTCTTAGGAGTAAAGAAACCAGTTGTAAAAGCACATGGAAGTAGTGACGAAATATTATTTGAATACACGATAATTCAAGCTGAAAAATTTGTGGAAAACAAAGCAGTAGACAAAATGAAAGAACAATTTGAGATAAAAAAAGAAGAAAACACACAGGAATAACAATGTTTGCAAGGCAAGAAAATCAGTGGGTGCAAGTATTCTACTGACCCAGTAGTATAAATTTAAAAAATATATCGATTTTACTTGACAAATATAAAAACATATAATATAAATGGAATATAAATATATTAGTAAACTTGAGAGGAGGTGGACTCGAAGTTATGAGTTCAGAAGAAGTATTAGAAAAAGTAAAAGGAATAATTGTAGAACAATTAGGAGTAGCAGAAAACTCAGTTACACTAGAAGCATCTTTTATAGATGATTTAGGAGCTGATTCATTAGATATAGTAGAATTAGTAATGGCATTAGAAGAAGAATTTAATATCGAAATTCCAGATGCTGATGCAGAAAAAGTTGTAACAGTAGGAGATGTAGTTGAATACATAAAAGAAAATGTTGAATAAATAAGAAAGAGCGAAGAATAATAACTTCGTTCTTTTTGAATATATAAAGAAGAAGTAATGATTACATCATAAAGCTTCTTCTATTTTTTTCAAATCTTGTAACTAACATATTGACGTTATACGACAGTTTGTATACAATATAAATGTAATGAGTAATGAATAACAAAATAGAAAATGTAAAAACTATGAAATAAAGAGTTACTTGTTGACGTAATTTGTACATAAAGTATAAAATTTTGTTAAACAAAAGAAAGGGGAAATTTGAAAAGATGAAACAAAACAAAGAAAAGGGGATAACGCTAATAGCCCTAGTAATAACTATTATAGTATTACTAATCTTAGCGGGTGTAGCAATTGCGACATTAACAGGAGACAACGGAATATTAACGAAGGCAGTAAGAGCAAAGAGAAACACGGAAAAAGCAAGTGCAAAAGAAAAATTACAAATAGAAGTAATGGGAAGTTATGGAGAAAATGGAATATTAGATGTTGATATATTAAAATCTAACATATCAGCACATATTCCAGAAGAAACAATAGAGGGAGATACATTCCCAATAGCAGTAACACTTGAGGGTAAGAGCTTTACAATAGATGAAGATGGAAATGTAGAACCTGCAAAACCAACAGTAGTGATATCAAATATAAAACTAGTAGATAGCACGGGAACAGAAGTAACAGATGAAAATAGACCAGAAGAAGGAACAGAAGGATATCAAGCAAGCTTTAAAGTAATCTTGACGGAGGAAGGAACAATAAATTCAGTAACATTTAATGGAACAGTAATAGAAGGAACAGGCGGAGTATATAAAATACCAGTAACAGAGAATACAACGTATAAAGTAAGTGTAAATTTTACAGTAGACGGGAAGACAGAGACAAAAGAAGGAAATGTAGTGATAGAAGAGTTATTTAAGAATCCGACACCAATAGAAGCAGGAGATATAGCGACAAATCCAGATACATTTAAAAAAGTAGTAGGGAAAAAAGTACTAAATTATGGAAACACATTAAAAGTTACATGTTTAGATTGGAAAGTGCTTTATGCAGATGAGGATTCTGATGGAGCTCATCTATATTTGCTGTCTGACCACGTCATTGGATACCAACTGTTGGAACTAGGCGAGGACTTTGATTTCTTAAAGAGAGATACGTGCCGGTGTGATTTGGGAGGAGGCGACGCCGCCCTCTGTGGACCCTATCGACCCAGAGGTAGCGAGAAGGTTTATGCTGAGTGATGTACTACCGTCCGATAAGATTGATGAGGCGAGTTACAAGTTGACGGCGTTCTTGTTGGACACTCGTCGTTGGGACGCGTTCAGGGATCCTCAGTGGGCAGACCAGGGAAATGTGATCAGCTCACCTACCGTAGAGATGTTTTTTAAGAACTTACAAGTGAGGTACCAGTTGCCCGAGCCGGAGAAGTGCTACACCCGTAACGGTGAAGGCTTCTATAATGCCCATGGATACAATATATGTATCGATGTCTCTGACGACGGTGAGTTTTTGTTCTCCTACCCTCCGCCCTTTACGGGTCTCCCTGGTTATTGGCTAGCTAATCCAGCCTTTTCGAACGAAGCGATAGCGTACTACGGGTATAGGTTGGAGAATATGCCGTTGTTCGACGGAGATCGCGGGCCGAATGACTCTTTCGCGGTTAGACCGGTGGTAAGGCTAAAGACAGGGCTCAAACTTAAGTCGCAAGGCGAGGATCTTGTGCTAGTATCTGAATGAAACGTCTTTTAGGGGGTTTAGGAGAATATTAAATACAATAAATGGATAATAGAATAAAGAAGTAAAGAACTTAACGACGAGCGGGCCTTGTGTCCGCTCAATATTTTAGGTATCTATAATTTTCTATTCTTTCAGTTGATACAAATTAAATAATGTAAAATGTTGAAAAATAGCAATGAATGTTGTATAATAAATATGTTCAAGAAAGGAAGTAGTATGAATAGACAAATAGGAAAGATAAGTAAAAAGATTATAGATATATTGAAATTAGGATACGAAAAAGAACAGCCAATATTTATTGGTGATGCTAATATAAAGCATATGAAAGAAGAACATCCAGTGGATTTTTCTAAATATGGAGCAGAAATAGGAGACATTATAAGAAACCCTACATATTTAGCAAGGAATGAAAAGAAGAAATCTATTGAGTTCATAAAAGAGTATAAAATAGATAATGAATATGTTTTAGTTGCAGTAAGAGTAAGTAACAATAATGTTCATTTTGCAAGAACAATGTATATTATGGCAGATGAAAAAGTAAAGAAATACTTTGAACATAATTATTTTTATAAATTTTAACTTGAAAAAAAATAAAATGTATGTTAAAATAAATTATAACATATAATAATAAAAGAAAGTTTCTGAGGACGGAACTGGTAGCCGTAGCCCATCGAAAGATGTAGGAGATGTGGGAGTACCACCCCACCTAAACTTTCTTGAACAAAAAAAGAATGCCAGAAATGGTATTCTTTTTTTGTTTATTTTTGCACTATAAAAGGTCCGTCCCCAATGGCAAAATAAATCAACAAAATATTCATAAGCACTTTTTTTATGTACTTCATTAGTTGTGAAAATGTTACAATAATCAATAAAACCGCTATTAGAAGAAACAGAAATACCACCAATAACATTATCAGGTAAGACAGGGGCTTCAAAGGTTTTAGCTACTTCAATGTCGATTTTTATAGAAGGAATTTCACTTTTTAAAACAGGTATAACGGGCTGAGATAAAGCAGAATAGTTTATTTCCAATTTTGCAGAGTTGCTTGCTTTGTATATTTCAAAGTAATTTTTGTTTTGGTTATGATTTTCTGCCTTCCATTCTTGAAATTTCTGATTCACAAGTTTTTCTATATTTACATATTCAAAGTTTTTAAAAGCATATTCAATAAGTTTAACACTATCAGATGTTCTGAATTTTTTTGTGTCACATCCAAGTACGATGCAGATTATATCCATATCTCCACGTTTGCAGGCTGTTACTAAACAACGGTTAGCTCCATTTGTGAATCCTGTTTTTACGCCATATACGCCGTTTAGTACGCCAAGTAGTTCGTTTGTATTGGTTAAGTTTTTGGGATAACCGTTAAGTGTAATTGTGTAGCTTTTTGTTCCTACTATGTTGGCAAATGTTTTGTTTTTCAGAGCGTAGTCCGTGAGTATTGCAAGTTCATATGCTGTTGTGTAGTGGCCGTCAGAGTCTAATCCATGTGGAGATTCGAAGTGACTATTATAAAGTCCGAGTTCTTTTGCTTTGTTGTTCATCATTTCTGAAAAACCAGAAACAGAACCGCCAGCTGTTTCAG
Organism: uncultured Clostridia bacterium; assembly: GCA_949443285.1. Classification (GTDB taxonomy): domain Bacteria; phylum Bacillota; class Clostridia; order TANB77; family CAG-508; genus CAG-269. The sequence continues at coordinate 17,919 of CASSLW010000016.1, read as the reverse complement.
CTAATGCTACGGCAGCGTCATTTCCAGAGCATAACATTAGTCCATAAAGTAAATCTCTAATTGTTATTTTGTCACCAGTTTTTAATCCTAATCTTGAGCCACCTGTACCAGCTGCTTTTTTTGATACTTCAACGGTTTGGTTTAAATCACAATTTTCTATTATTACTGTTGCTGTCATGATTTTTGTGGTTGATGCCATTTTTACTTTTGAGTCTTCGTTTTTTCCATAAATTATTGTTTTACTTAGTCTGTCTAAAACAATGCAAGAACGTGCATTTAATTCTAGTGGAGATGTACTATTACTTGATGTTGCAATTGCTTCAGATATTGCAGATAATGTTTCTTCATCTTCTTCTATATTATCTGCAAAAGAATAGCTAACATTTAAGAGTGCTAAAAAAATTATGCACAAGCAAATTATTTTAAAATAAATATTTTTTAAATTCATAATATCACCAATAAAATATATGAAAATAATAGAATAAATATGCAGAATATTAAAATGGTAAAAATGCTACGGAAATAAGCAAAAAAGCATCAAAACACCTCAAAAATATTGATTTTATTACAAAAATGTAATATAATTGTAATAAGTGGGGTTATTTTTAAATAGACTACCACGAACCAATCTCCGTAAGCATAAAAGAGGCATAAAAACAAAGGGAAAAATATTGAAAAAAAAGCCTCTTGACTATTGTTAAAAAGAGAGTAAAATTGTAATAGGAGATAATATAAAAGTAAGGGAGAAAAAATAATGAGCTCAAAACTAAGAAGAATAACAGTAACAGGAATTATGATTGTAGCAATGTTAGCAGTGCTAATAATGGCAATGCCAAATACAGTAACAGCTGTAACATTACCAATGTATCTAGGAATAACAGAAATAAGAACAAATGACACACCAAATTTAGGATATGCAATTGGAGATCCAAATACAAATGGAACAGACGGAGAAAGTAATAAACTTTGGAGTATTGTGGAGTATACAGGTCTAGAATCAGATGCTAGCTTAAAGGCAAATGGAGCAAAAAATATATATTGTCTTAAAGCAGGTGTAGGTTTTACAAATACACATAAACGTGATGAATATACAATGTCATTTAACATGAAAACTCAAAGGGATGATATTAAAGGGACAAGTGATGTATTAAAATCAATAGTGGAAGGAACTGTACCATACAAAGCATCTTCAACTGCAACAGAAGTTCAAGTTGGTAAATATAATTCAATATTAGCATTAGGAGATATGTTATATTTAATTGAAAATTCAGAAGAGAAAAAATTAGAATACTTAAAAGCAGCAGGAATTAATGCAGAAGATTGGGACACAGTTTTAACAAGAGATGAAATAGCAGCAGTTCAACAAGCAGCACTTTGGTATTTTACAAACTATGAAGAAGGAAAAACAACTTTTGACAAAACAGGAGCAGACACAACAGGTTGGTTATGGTTCACAGAAGACGGAACTACTTACAAAAATTTAATACAATATAACCCAACAAATGTTGCAATAAATGATTCTTATGGAGCTCAAAGACAACAACAAGCAGAAATGCTATATAGATATTTAATACAAACAGCAAAGAAAAATTCAGCAAACTATGCAAATCCAGAAACTGAAAAAGTGCCAGCAGCACTTACAACAAAGAGCTTAGGATATAAAGAAGTTGGAAATAACTATGTATTAGGACCAATAAATATAACAGAAACAGAAGGAAATACAATACCATATGATATAGATTTTGCATTTAAAGCAAATGGAAGTGAATTAGATAAAGAAGAATATACAATATTAAACAAAAGTGAGCAACCAGTAGCAGAAGGAACAACAATAAAAGATTTAGTAGGAGAAAACTTCTACATTTCAGTTCCAAAAACTAAAGGAAAATCATTTGCAGTATCAACAAAAATAAAATATTCAAATTCAGTATTAAACTTATATACAGCACCAGGAAATACAACACAACCAGTATTAATACCAGAAGAGAATCCAGAAGAAGTACCAGCAGAAATATCAGTAGAAATAAAAGTTCAAGAATCATTTGACTTAAAATTAATAAAAAGAATTTTTGAAGTAAATGGTAAGAAAGTACCAGAAAGAATAGAAAAAGTTGATGTTAGCAAATTAAACACAACAGACGAAAATGGCAAAAAAATAACAACAGGTGATTATATATTAAACAAGAAACCATATGGAGTAAAAAAAGGTGATATAGTAACATATGCACTTAGAGTTTACAACGAAGGAACAATAGATGGATATGCTTCAGAAATAACAGAAGATATTCCAGAAGGATTAGAATTTTTATGGATGGCTCCGGAAGATCTTGAAAAAGATACAACATTAACAACAGCTGAGAAAGAAGCAATTGAATTTAACCAAAAATATTTATGGGGAAAATTCGTATATGATGAAGAAACAAAAAATAGAATAGTTCAAATTTCAACAGACTATCTATCACAAGAAAATGAAACAACAACAAAAGGAAACCTAATAAAAGCATTTGGAGAAAATGACGGAACAAAAACCGAAGAAGATATTTCATATAAAGAAGTATATGTTAAAATGAAAGTTGTTTCAGAAAATACAACTGGTACAATAATAAGAAACGAAGCAGCAATAACAGAAGACACAGACAGTGAAGGTGAACCAGTAGATGATAGAGATTCACATACAGACATATGGAAAAAATACGAAGATGATGAAGATTACGATAACATCACATTAGAAGTATTTGACCTAGCATTAAGAAAATTCATAATAGCAGTAAGCAAAGATGAAACAATAGAAAATAGTGAATACTTAAGAAACGAAGACGGTTCATATAAAAGAGCACCAATAGTAGACACATCAAAACTAAATACAATGGGTGAAGACGGAAAGAGAATTACAACAGCTACATATAACCATACAAAAGAACCAGTTCTAGTACAAAGAAACGATATAGTAGTATATATGTTAAGAGTCTACAACGAAGGTGATATAGACGGATATGCAGCAGAAATAAAAGATCACTTACCACCACATTTAGAATTTGTGGATAGCAAATTTAATGAACAATATGGTTGGGAAATATCTGAAGATGGAAGAACAGTAACTACAAAATATTTAAGTTCAAAAGATAGCTTAATAAAGAAAGCTGTAAAAAATGACCAAGACGAATATGTATTAGCATATAAAGAAGTACCAATTATGTGTAAAGTAGTTGGAACAGCACCAACAAATCAAAATATCACAAATATTGCTGATATAACAAAATATGAAGATTACAACAAAGAACCAGTAGCAGATAGAGATTCTCAAGAAAACAATGTAGATTTACCAAAAGATGAAAACTTACCAACATATAAAGATAATGAAAAAGGAGACTATGTTCCTGGTCAACAAGATGATGACGATTTTGAAAAAGTAATAGTAAAAGAGTTTGACTTAGCGTTAAGAAAATGGGTAACACAAGCAATAGTAACAGATAAAAAAGGAACAGTAATAACAAATACAGGACATCAACCATATGATGACCCAGAAGATATAGTTAAAGTAGAGTTAGACAAAAAGAAATTAAATGAAGTAACAGTTAAGTTTAGATATTCAATAAGAGTAATAAACGAAGGTGACCTAGAAGGTTATGCAAAAGAAGTAACAGATTATATTCCAGAAGGATTAAAATTTGTAGCATCAGATAACCCAGGTTGGACAGACGAAGGAAACAATGTAATATCAACAAGATTACTAGAAAACAAATTACTAAAACCAGGAGAGTATGCTGATGTAGAAGTACTACTTACATGGGTAAACAATCAAAATAATATGGGACTAAAAGTAAACACAGCAGAAATATCAGAAGATTATAATGAATATGATGTTCCAGATAAGGATTCAACACCAGATAACAAAAAGCCAGGTGAAGACGATATAGATGATGCACCAGTAATGTTATCAATAAAAACAGGTCAAGTAAGAATTTATTTTACTTTAGGATTTACAATATTAATTACAATAGCAGGTGGAATAGTACTAATTAAAAAATATGTATTATAGACTTTTGGGACACATTAAAAAAGTTTTATAGATGTGTCCCAAAATGGACAAAATGTCCAAAAGGAAACGTCCCCAATGGACAGAAGGAGGATTCAAATGAAAATAAAAAATAAAATAATTTTTATGATTATTTGTGTAACCTTAATATTACTGAATTTTATGCAGACAGTAGCTTATGCTACTCTTGTAACAGATAACAGTAAGAAAATGTATATAGGCATAGAAGAATTAAGAAGAAATGATACGCCAAATTTAGGATATGCGATAGGTGATCCAAATACAAATGGAGAAACTAACGAAAATAATAAAATATGGAGTTTGGTTGAATTTACAGGGCCAAGTGAAAGCGACAGTTTAAAAGCAAATGGAAATAAAAACATTTATTGTTTAAAAGCTGGAGTTGATTTCAATAATACTAACAAACGTGCAACATATGATATTTTCTTCAATATGAAAACTGAAAGGGGCCAAATTGAAACTCAAAACAGTGTTTTAGAAGAATTAGTAGGTGGAACAGTGCCATATAAAGCATCTTCAACAGCATCAGTAGTTCAAGTTAGTAGATATGATGCATTACTAGCATTAGGTGATATGCTATATTTAATGGAAGATTCTGAACAAGAGAAAGAAAAATATTTAAATGCAGCAGGCATTTATTCTGATTATTATGATTCAGTTCTTACAAGAGATGAAATATCAGCAGTACAACAAACTGCAATTTGGTATTTTACAAACTATGAAGCAGGAAAAACTACTTTTGATAAAACAGGTGACGATACAACAGGTTGGCTATGGTTTACAGAGGACGGAAGCACTTACAAGAATTTTGCACAATATAATCCAACTAGTGTAGACATAAATTCTTCTTATGGCTCTCAAAGACAACAACAAGCAGAGATTCTATATAGATACTTAATACAAACAGCAAAATCAAGGGCAGGTCAATATGCAGAAGGTAAAATAGACCAAGAAGCACCAGTTTCTTTAGATACAGAGACTTTGGATTATGAGGAATCAGGAACTAATTATATAATGGGACCAATTCATATGTCATTAAATGCAAAAAATCCAGTAGGATATGAAATGGACTTTATTGTAAAAAATAATGGAACTGCAACAACAGGATATCAATTACTAAACAGTAGTAAACAACCAGTAGCTGCAGGAACAACAGTAAAAAGCTTAGTTGGTCAAGATTTCTATATTTCTATGCCAGTAGCAACAACAGGATATGTAGAATTAGAAGCAAATGTTAGGTATACAAATAGAAACCAAACATTATGGACAGCAGATGGGATAGTTGGAGAAAGTACTCAGCCAGTATTAGTTCCTTCAAAAAATGCAGAGAGCATGACATTAAGCTTAGATGTAATGCCAAGTGCTAAAGAATTTGACTTATCTTTAAGAAAATATATAACGAAAGTTGGAGATAGAGTTTTACAAGGTGCAGAATCAAGAGTACCAGTAATTAATGTAGACCCAATAAAACCACCAATGGAAGAACGTTCAGCTAGGTCAATGATGTTGGCTACAACAGCAATATATTGTCATAAGAAAGATCCAATAGTTGTAAGAACAAATGAAAAAGTAATTTACAATATCACAATTTACAACGAAGGAGAAAAAGCAGGAAGAGCAACAAAAATAGTAGACCAATTACCAGAAGGTTTAAGATTTGATAGAGTAGTAAGTGGAAATTTCGTTTTAGACACATATAATGAAACAACAAATACATTAAACTTAAAAAGAGCAGCTGGAAATAGTGCAAATTTAGCAGCATTTACTGATAGAACTGAGCTAGATTCAGAAACAATACAAATTGAGTGTACAGTAACAGCTTATGCAGCAGCAAATAGACAAGTATTAACAAACTTAGCTTGGATATCAGAAGAATTTGATGCTGAAGCGGGTGTGACAATAACAACTCAAAGAAGAATAGATAGAGACTCTGAACCTGCAACAATAACAAAATATAATAAAGTTGAATTAGTAACATCAGATATTGGATATACAGGAAATACTTCAAATGCAGGTCAAGATATACAAGACCAAGAAAGTTATTTTGAGGGGCAACAAGACGATGACGATTTCGAAAAAGTAGTAATAGAACCAGCAACAGGAAGTTATAATATAGAGCTTATTAAAATTGCTGAAAACGATGCTACAAAGAAATTGCAAGGTGCACAATTTGAAATAACATTAGCAAATGGGACAACAAATACATATACAACAGATGCAAATGGTTCATTAAAAATTGATAATATCAATATTACAGCAGCTGGAACAGAAAATATAACAATAAAAGAAACAGTAGCACCAAAGGGATATTCTAAAATAATAGATACTATTATTTTAAAAGTTAAAAAGCAAATAGTAAACGGAGAATATAAGGGAACAGTAGAAGCGCTAACAAAAGCCGACGGTTCAGCAGTACCAACAGGTACAACACATTCTGTTGAAGGAAATACAATAAAAGTAACTGTTCCAAATAGAGAAAAAACATTTGACTTAGCTTTAAGAAAATATATAACAAAAGCAGGAGAAAAAGAATTAACTGGTGCAGATACTAGAGTTCCATCAATAGATAGAACAACTTTAGATAAATCCAGTAGAAGACAGAGACTCTCAAGAAAACAATGTAGATTTACCAGATGAGAAAGACTTACCAGGATACAAAGACGACGAAAAAGGAGACTATGTACCTGGACAACAAGATGACGACGACTTCGAAAAAGTAATAGTAAAAAAATTCGACTTAGCATTAAGAAAATGGGTAACACAAGCAATAGTAACAGACAAAAAAGGAACAACAGTAACAAACACAGGACATCAACCATATGACGACCCAGAAGGAATAGTAAAAGTAGAACTAGACAAAAAGAACTTAAGCCAAGTAACAGTTAAATTCAGATATTCAATTAGGGTAATAAATGAAGGAGATATAGAAGGATACGCAAAAGAAGTAACAGACTATATCCCACAAGGACTAAAATTTGTAGCAGCAGACAACCCAGGTTGGACAGACGAAGGAAACAATGTAATATCAACAAGATTACTAGAAAACAAACTATTAAAACCAGGAGAATATGCTGATGTAGAAGTATTACTTACATGGATAAACAACTCAAACAATATGGGACTAAAAGTAAACACAGCAGAAATATCAGAAGACTATAACGACTACGACGTACCAGACGAAGACTCAACACCAGACAACAAAAAGCCAGGTGAAGACGATATCGACGATGCACCAGTAATGCTATCAGTGAAAACTGGTAAAGCAGTAACTTACATCGGATTAGGATTAGGAATATTAGTAATAATGGCTTCTGGAGTAACATTAATTAAGAAATACGTAATATAATTCATTAGGAAATGTCCATTGGGGACGTTTCCTTTTGGACATTTTGTCCAATTTGGGACACATCTTTGAGGAACATTTTTGGGACAGACCTAAAATGCATCAAAAATGAAAATATTAATAAGGAGAAATTTAATGAAAGAATTAGCAAGAGAAGTAGAGCAAGAGATAAAACCAATATTTGAAGAAATAGATAGAGTTTGTGAAGTGAACAGCCAAAAGGTATTAGAGGCATTTCAAAAATGTGACTTACAAGAAACACATCTAAATTCATCAACAGGATATGGAATAGACGAGCCAGGAAGAAACAAAATAGAAGAAATTTATAGTCATGTGTTTAAAGCAGAAGATGCTTTAGTAAGAACTCAAATGATATCAGGAACGCATGCGTTGGCAGTAACATTATTTGCATTATTAAGACCAGGCGACACAATGGTAAGTTTAACAGGAGCGCCATATGATACGTTACAAACTGTTATAGGAAACTCTGGAAATAGCAAAAGTTCGCTAAAATCATTTGGTATAAAATATGAACAAATAGAGTTAGTAAACAATGAATTCGATGTAAATGCTATAAAGGAAAGACTATCAAAGCAAGATGTCAAACTAGTAGAAATACAAAGGTCTAGAGGATATTCAACTAGAAAAAGTCTTACAATTGAAAAAATTGAAAAGGCAATACAGGCGATAAGGGAAGTAAACAAAGATGTAATAATAATGGTAGACAATTGCTATGGAGAATTTGTAGAAGAAAAAGAGCCAATTGAAATTGGTGCAGACATTGCAGTAGGCTCTTTAATGAAAAATTTAGGAGCAGGAATTGCAAATACAGGTTCATACATAGTTGGTAAAAAACACTTGATAGAATTATGTGCAGAAAGACTAACATCACCTGGAGTAGGAAAAGAAATAGGACCTTCATTAAATCAAAATCCATTACTATTAAAAGGACTATTCTTCGCGCCTTCAGTAGTGGCAAGTGCAGTAAAAACAATGGTATTTGCAAGCAGAATGTTAAAAAAATTAGGTTACAATGTAGAACCAAAATATGATGAAAAAAGAGCAGACATTGTACAAACAATCCACTTAGGAACAGAAGAAAAATTAGTAAAATTCTGTCAAGGAATACAAATGGGGTCACCAATAGACTCAAATGTATTGCCATATCCAGGAGATATGGGAGGATATGAAGACAAAGTAATAATGGCAGCAGGAACATTCACACAAGGTTCAACAATTGAGCTTAGCTGTGACGGACCATTAAGAGAGCCATATATTGCATATATGCAAGGTGGACTTACATATCAATATGGAAAATTAGGAATAATGAAAGCAATAGAATTTATGTCAAAATAGGGGAATTTGGTGGGCCTGCCAACGGGGACGGTTCTAAGTGGCAGGAATCTGCCAAAAAGGTCCGTCCCCAGTGGCAGGCAATTTTTTAGGAAGGTGAGAAGATGAGAGTTGTTGTGATAGGTGGTGGCCCAGCTGGTATGATGGCTGCGATAGCGTCTGCTGAGCAGGGAAATCACGTGGTTTTAATTGAGAAAATGGGCTCGTTAGGGAGAAAGTTGCTGATTACGGGTAAGGGAAGGTGTAATATTACGTCTTCTTTGGACATGGATGAGTTTATTAAGAATACGCCTGGAAATGGTAGGTTTTTGTTTAGTTGTTATCAAGAGTTTACTAATCAGGATATAATTGATTTTCTAAGGAGCCAAGGGCTAGAGGTAAAGGAAGAAAGGGGAAATAGGATTTTTCCTGTAACTGATAAGTCTGTTGATGTTTTAAAGGCTTTTACTAAGAGATTAAAAGAGTTGAATGTTAAAGTAGAGTACAATATGTCAGTAGAGGATATTTTAGTAAAGGATAGCAAGGTTATTGGTGTGAAGGCTAATGGCGAAGTGATAAATGCTGATAAGGTTGTTTTGGCGACAGGTGGGAAGAGTTATCCGTTAACTGGTTCTACTGGTGATGGATATGTGTTAGCTAAGAAGTTGGGGCATACAATAACAGCTATAAAGCCGTCTCTTGTGCCATTGGAGACACATAATAAAAAGGTGTGCCAAGAGATGCAAGGGTTGAGCTTGAGAAATGTTAAGATTGAATTGAAAGATGTAGAGAAAAATAAGGTTATTTATGAAGAGCAAGGTGAAATGATATTTACTCATTTTGGCGTTTCAGGTCCGACGATATTGAGTTCTTCTGCTCATTTGGTTAGATATAAAAATATTGAAGAGAAATTTGCAAGCAAAAAGATTGTTTTATTAATAGATTTTAAGCCAGCATTGTCAGAAGAGAAGCTAGATGCAAGGGTATTAAGGGATTTTGACAAGCAAAAAAATAAGCAATATAAGAATAGTTTGGATGAGTTATTGCCACAAAAGTTAATTCCAATAGTTGTGGAAAAAAGTAAAATAAATCCTAATAAAAAGGTAAATGAGATTACTAAAGAGGAGAGAAAAAATTTAGTAAAATTATTAAAGCAGTTTGAGCTAGAGATTAAGCAGTTTAGGCCAATTGATGAAGCTATTGTTACTAGTGGTGGAATTTCTATAAAAGAGATAAATCCTAAAACTATGGAATCTAAGCTAGTTGAAGGCTTGTATTTTGCGGGTGAAATTATAGATGTAGATAGTTATACAGGCGGTTTTAATTTGCAAATAGCGTATTCTACTGGTTATGTAGCTGGAAGGAATTAGGCTAGAAAGGGACAAAATGAAAGATTTTATAACAATAAAAGAAAATGTAAGTAGTGAAATTGTTGAGAAGAAGTCAAAGTTTATAGCAAATTTGTTTTATGTTGAAAGCGTAAGAGAAGCGGAAGAGATAATAAAACAGACTAACAAGAAATATTTTGATGCAAGACATAATTGTATTGCATATCGAATTGTAGAAAATGAACAAATTGTAGAAAAGTCAAGTGATAATGGAGAGCCTTCTGGTACTGCTGGTGCGCCGATGTTAAGTATTTTACAGAAAAATAATTTAGCAAATGTTCTAGTGATTGTAACTAGATATTTTGGTGGAATATTACTAGGTACAGGAGGTTTGGTGAGAGCTTATTCTAATAGTCTACTTAATGCTATTGAAAATAGTGAAGTGGTTGAAAAGTGTATAGGGCAAGAGTTGCAGGTCACTTTGGAATATGGTGAGTTTGAAAATTTTAAATATTATTGTAAAAATAACGGTATAAATATTGTCGACTCGCAATATTCAGAGAATATTGTTTGTAAAATAGAAGCACAAGAAGCTCAAAAACAGAGATTGCTGGGAGATTTTCAGTCAAAAAATATAAAATTAATTGATATTTGTGAATTATCTAAAAAATATATAACGAAAAGTAAAGAAAAATAGGACTTTTGTAAAAATATGGAAAAAATTTCCAAAAACATATTGCGTCTCCACGAATAAAGTATTATAATCAAAATTGTAAAATATTTACAGTAGATAATTTTAGGAGGGAGAAACAAATGAGTGAAAAAGTTTCTGTTTTAATAGCAGACGATAATCAAGATTTTAGTCATACATTATCAAGTTATATCAATATGCAAGATGATATGGAAGTAGTGGGTATGGCAAAGGACGGAAATGAAGCGGTAGATATGATTGTAAATATGTCGCCAGATGTAGTTTTATTGGATGTAATTATGCCACATCTTGACGGATTGGGTGTACTAGAGAAAATTAATGGAATGAATATTAAAAAACCAATATCTATTATGCTATCAGCAGTTGGTCAAGACAAAATAACTCAAAAGGCAGTAATGCTAGGTGCAGACTATTATGTTATAAAACCTTTTGATATAGAATTGGTGATAAAGAGAATTAGGGAAATTAAGTTCTTTAAGCCAGCTCAAGTAACAAATAATTTCATCACAAGTCAAACAAGAGGCAAGTACATAGAAATATCAAAAGATAATACTAAGAAGGAAGAAAATTTGGAAGCGCTAGTTACTAATGTTATTCACGAGGTTGGCGTTCCTGCTCATATTAAGGGCTATCAATATTTGAGAGAAGCTATTATGATGGTTATTAATGATATTGATGTTATTAATCAAATTACTAAGAGCTTGTATCCAAAGATTGCTTATAAGTATAATACTACTCCGTCTCGTGTTGAACGTGCTATCCGCCACGCAATTGAGGTTGCTTGGGGCCGTGGACAACAAGAGGCTGTTGAGAGTATATTTGGATATACTATTTCGGCTTCTAAGGGTAAACCAACAAATAGCGAATTTATAGCGATGATTGCTGATAAGCTACGCCTTGAATTAAAGAGTGCATAAGTTAAGTAATATATATAAAACACTAGAACTAATAAATCTAGTGTTTTTTCACTTTAAATAATAAAAGCTATTTAGTCAATTTATCAAATTTGTGATAAACAGCCAAAACAATATCCTTAAGAACAGAAAGTTGATCTTCATCACACTTCTCAAAAATATTCTGAACAATCTGCAAATCAGAAAAATCATCAGACTTAACATCATCGCCAAAAAGCAAGAAATCAGCAGAAACATTCAAAGCCTTGCAAAACTGAAACAAAGTATGAATACTGCAACTCTTCTGGCCATTTTCAATTCTATTAATAAAATTCTCAGTTCTATCAACCTTATCAGCCAACTTCTCAACCGTCATACCAATACTCTTTCTCGAATATTTTAATCTATCTCCAAAACCCTTCCAATCAGTATATTCTTTACCATTCATAATTATTCCTCCGATACCATTAGGATTTACCAAAATTCCTAATAGTATTATTTCATAATTACAGTAAATTTATTATTGTCTAGCAGTTACAAAATATAACTCCTAGTAGGAACAAATTAAGGAAATAAAAATACAATTAAAAATCGCTTAATTGCATACTGTTTTTTATAATTTTAATATACTTATTTTTCAACTTTGTATAAAGTTCTATATCAACATTATAATTTTCGTCACTTATACTTAATCCTTTAGTTTGCATGTCAGACATAAATAAAGAATTTCTAGTCATTAACTTATTAATAATAGTTTGATTATCAACATGCTCAGCCTTTAAATAACATAACAAAAACAAATTGTTAGAAAAATGATATATTTCCTCAGGGCTAATATTTTTAAAATTGTCGAGTATATCTTTCTTCATTAAATTAAGTATATCTTTTTTTGCTGTTTTGTTCATATCATATCACCTCTTAAAAATTTAGTTAATATAGTACACTAATAGTGCAACTACTCAATAATAACATAATTAGTTGCAAAAATCAAGTACTATTTACAAATTCTTATTGAATCCTGCCATTGGGGACGGTTCTCAGTGCCATTGGGGACGGTTCTCAGTGGCAGGAATCTGCCAAAAAGAACCGTCCCCAGTGGCAGGATGTATAAAAAAGGAAAATTTGGAAAAAATATAATAAAGAATAGATGTAGGAGGTAGAGATGGAGCAAAATAACTTAAAAAATATAATAGTATTGAAGGATTTACCGTCAAATATAGTAGAAGAAGCGATAGTGATATTGAAAACAAATAAAAAGGCAAAGAGAGTTCAAAAAATAGAGAGAAGAAAAAAGGCAAATGAACAAGAGAAAAAACCAAAGCAAAGTGATTATATATTAAAAGAAGCAGAAATGTTGGTATCAAATTATATTACAGGAATTGAAGAAGAGAAACAAGCAAAGAAAGAGAATAATAAAAAAAGCGAAATAAAGTATAGGAGATTGAAAAGTTACGCATATATTACAAGTTTTATATTACTAATAGAAAGTATATATTTATTGATAAAATAAGTTATAAAACACTTTTTCCAGACATATAGTTTACAAAGAAACTAAGGAAGAGGTGCTTTTTTTATGGAAAGAATTATATCAACAGAAGAAAGAATAAGACGAGCTGAAGAGATTTATGCAAAAAGAAGACAAGGTTCCACAAGGCCAATAGCAATGGTGAATGTAAATGATAGTGAAAAGAAAGATATAAAATTACTAAAGAAGATGATTATTCAAGTTTTAATTTGTGTTGCAATTTATTTAATAATATATGCAATTCAAAATAATGAATATGTATTTTCAAAAGATTTTACAAATAAGCTAAATGAAGTGCTTTCATATGATACTAATTTTGTAGAGATATATAATAATGTAAAAAGTAATTTGCAAGGAATAATTCCAAATAATGAAGAAAATCAAAATCAAGAACAAACACAAAATGAACAAAATAACAGCGAAGGACAAGAAAATTCAAATGCAGAAGTTAACAGCCAAGTTGCAATAGGTGGCTCAGATGAAGCGGCACAAAATATTGAAATTACTGAAGGGGAAGGGAAAAAAGAGTTAACGCCAGAAGAGCAAGAAATAGAAAAAATAAAAAGCACAGCAAATTTTATTAAACCACTAGAAGGAACTATAAGCTCAGGATTTGGACAAAGAGAAAGTACAAATGAAATGATTTCTAAAAATCATACTGGAACAGACATTGCTGCAAATTTAGGAACTAAAATAAAATCAGCTACTGACGGAGAAGTGGTCTTAGTATCTGAAGAGGGAGCTTATGGAAAACATATAAAGGTACAAATTGGTGAAGTGAGCATTATTTATGCACATTGCAATGCTATATATGTAAAGCAAGGAGATAAACTTACACAAGGACAAGAAATTGCAGAGGTAGGAAGTACAGGAAATTCAACTCGGACCGCATCTGCATTTTGAGGTCAGACTTTCAGAAAAGCCAATAAATCCACAAAGTATTTTAGAGTTATAATTTAGATTTTTTGGGACAGGCCAAAAAGTTTTAAATAGAAATTAAGGAGAGTTGTATGCGTTTTAGAATAGATTTAAAAATATTTTTATTTTTGCTTTTGTTTTATTTTACAAAACAAATTGAGACATATGTACTGATAATTATATTTGCAATAATACATGAATTAGGGCACCTTATAGCTGGATTACTAATGGGAATGAGACCGGAAAAATTAGAGCTTAAACCATATGGGGTTAGTATTTCTTTTAAGCTAAGTCCAAGTGATTACAATAAAAAGATAGCAAGCGGAAACAAGTTAGAATTAAAGAAGATAATTGTGGCAACAGCAGGACCATTAACAAATTTACTTATGATTTTTATTTTTAGCCATATAGAACTGGGGTTATTTTCTAATTTGATGATTATTTATGCAAATATTTTGCTAATAATATTTAATTTAATTCCAATATATCCACTAGATGGTGGAAGAATTTTAAAAGGTATTTTACATATTTTTTATGGAAAAAGAAAGGCAATAAAGTATACAAATAATATTTCTTTTGTGGTATTAATTATAATGACAGCTATTAGTAGTATTGCAGTTTTTTATATGGAGAATATTTCAATTTTTATTATTATAATTTTTCTTTGGGGGCTATATATTAAGCAAGATATTGTAGAAAAAAGAAGAAATAAAATCCAAAATTTAATTCAAAAAACTATTGAAATTGATAGCAATTAATAGTAAACTAATACTAAAGATAAAAAAGGAGAAATAGCAAATGATAAAAAAATTTTTGAAAGGTCAAAAAGGAATAAACCTAATTTCGCTGACAGTAGCAGTGATGGTAATATTGATATTAACAAATGTTATAATTTTTAATGTAAGAGACAATTTGAAAATTGAAAAGTTAAAGGCATTGCAAACTGATGTAGCAAATTTGAGAGATAAAGTTTCGAACTATTATGCAAGGTTTGGAACTATACCTATTGTTGACATCGAATATAAAAATATTAATCATATTAAAGCAGCAGGCTTGATAAATGAAGTAAATGATAGCGGAAGATTTTATCCAATAGATTTAGATAAATTAGAAAACTTGACACTAAATTACGGAAGAGATTATGGGAAAATCACATCATCTTCAACAGCATCACAGGTGAATGGTTATACAGATTTATATATAATAAATGCTTCAAG
The DNA here is from genome assembly GCA_949443285.1 of uncultured Clostridia bacterium. Lineage (GTDB taxonomy): Bacteria > Bacillota > Clostridia > TANB77 > CAG-508 > CAG-269. The sequence continues at coordinate 2,594 of CASSLW010000016.1, read as the reverse complement.
CCATAATATATTCTATGTAAAAGGTGTAAAAATTGATAATGACTTGTACTATACAGACTATCTTGCAGAAGATATAGATTTAGCACCAATAAATTTGAAATATATAGATAATGTAAGAATACCAAATAATTTTTACTATGTGGACGGAAAGAAAGATACTGGAATAATTATATCTGATGTTGAGGGTGATGACATAAACAACAGTAAAAAGGGAAATCAATATGTATGGGTTCCAGTTGAAAATTTTGAAGAGTTTGTTAGAAAAGATTTTGGAAGACAAAATATAGCAGATGCAAATTTTGTAAATACAGGAAAGACAGCATCAAAGTACTATGAGGCAGTAGGAGATGGAGTATCAGCAGGAAGTGAAGTTGAGCAAATATATAGAAGTGTGAAACAAAATAAAGGATTTTTTATTTCAAGATTTGAAGCAGGAAGGTCATCAAGTGGACAAGTTGTAAGTAAAAAAGGAGAAAATGTTTATAACTCAGTAAAATGGGGAAATGCTGACGAAAGTGGTGGAGCAGTAGCACTAGCAAGAAATGTATATCCAAAAAGTGCTAATAAAGATGTGATTTCTACTTTATGTTATGGTGTTCAATGGGATGCTATTATGAACTGGGTTAGCAAAGATAATAATTTGTCTAAATATTTAACAGATAGTAGTCAGATTGGAAATTATTCTAATAGTACTTCACCAGCAAAAACTGGTTCAAATGATAGTTTCCAAGTAAAAAATATTTATGATTTGGCTGGTAATGTTGGTGAGTGGACTATGGAGAATTATAACCAAAATAATTATGTTATAAGAGGTGGAGATTTTTCAAAGACAGACTCAAATTATAAGACTTTGGCTAGTCGTGCAGGTGGTACTTTGGATTATACTAATGCAAATACTGGTTTTAGAGTTGCGTTGTATTTGAAGGATGATGCGCCAGGTTTTAAAATGCCGAAAGAGGATACTGCTGCAAATTCTGATACGACATTGTTTGAAACAGATTATGGTAGAATTGATGTTATATGGTTGGATAAAGATAATAATGTAAGAGAAACACCTGAACCACCAATATTAGGAGATTCAATGGAACCTGTAACTTGGACAGAAACAACAGATAGCGAAGGAAAAATTATATCATGGACTGAAGATACAGATGCAAAATCTTCTTGGTATGGATATGTACCAGCTACTGGAACAGAAGATAATTTATCTAGTAGGTGGGCAAATGCCAAAAATACAAAAGACGGAAGTTATTTTGTATGGATACCACGATATGCATATAGAATAACATATTGCGAAAGTGCGACAAATACAGAACCAATAGGATATTATGACGGATGGGGAATGTGGAAAGCATCAGACGGTACAGTGAAATATAAGCTAGATGAAGGTGTAGAAACAGTTGTGTATAATAATACAAAGTATATAGTGCATCCGGCATTTGAAACTAATTTAGATAATGGTGGATGGGATAAAGATTTAACAGGATTTTGGTTTGCAAAATATGAGATGAGTAGAGAAAATAGTAGTAATAATGGAGTTACTTGGACAGCTGTAAATAGTGGTAGTGAAAATACTCAAATTACAGATGCAAATAAGAACTCAGTAAGGGCAGTAAGTAAACCTAATGTAATATCTTGGTTCAATCTACAAATAGGAAATTGTTACGCAAATGCATATAATTATGATAGAACAAAAGAAAGTCATTTAATAAAAAATAGTGAATGGGGAGCAGCAGCATATTTAGCACATAGCCAATATGGAAGAAACGGATATGAACTAGATTCAAACAATAATAGAAATTCTATAACTGGAAATGGTGGTGGTGTGGTTGGCTCAAAAGCAACACCAAGTTCAGATATAAGAAATGCATATAATACAGTAATAGGTGCAAAAGCGAGTACAACAGGAAATGTATATGGTATATATGATATGTCTGGAGCTTCTACTGAACCAGGAGCAGCATTTAATAAATTTGGTTCACCAAGCATTATAACATCTGCCGATAATATTTATATGACAGAGGCTGCTAAAAACGCAAGTGGAAATTATGTAAGTACAAAATATATAACAGTATATAGTAATGATGAAGATTCATTTGTAGGAAATGTAACAATACATAAGACAGGAAAAATAGGTGATAATACAAAAGAAGTAAATCAAGGAGGAATGTTACCAGGAAGTTCTACTGACCTATATTGGAGCTGGTTTCATAATTCTCCTAGTAATGTTTCTACAAGCCTTCCTTTTTGTACCCATGGAGGATCTTATAGTAGTGGGAGTGGTGCAGGAATATTCCATTATGCTGCTGTTTCTAGGCCCAACGGACCAATACGTGTAGTACTTTGCCCATAAAATTATAAAATAAAGAGTTTACCAATAATAAAATAGGTAAGCTCTTTGTTTATGCGATAAAAAATGTAACAAAGTAAGAAAATAAAATATAATTAAGTGTATGACAATACAAAAAACGCAAATACTAACAAAAAAAGGAGAGAAGAGCAATGTCGAAATTTGTCATATTTTGCGATGAGTTTTTCCGCAAATTTTTGTAAAATTATTGCAAAAGAGAAAAAAATTTGGTATTATATGGAAA
>CASSLW010000015.1 GCA_949443285.1 uncultured Clostridia bacterium | reverse complement strand
TCCAAGTAGCTCATGCTACTTGAATGTACGTGCGTGGCGCACTGTCATCCATATATCTAATATAATGTTTTATATGTAATTTTTCTTTTATGTAATGGTCTAAATCTTGCAAATAAAAGTTAGCAAACCATTGACTTGTATAGTTTCCGAATAGGTAACCCTTTATCCGAACTATCTATTATAATATCAATTAGGTTTAATGTATCTCTACATTTTATTTTCTTTCTAAATTTTCTTTTTAAGATTTCTTTATCTATTGAGGGATAGAACTTTTTTATATCTAATTTTAAACAATATTTAGTATTTTTTCTATCATCTACTAATATTCTTTTTATGTATTTTGCACCATATAAAATGCCTCTATTTTTCACAGAAGCACAGCAATAGTAATACATACCTTTTTTTAATATTTCCTCTATTTGTTGCATTAAGCACCAATGTACAACTTGGTCTGGAAAAAATCTAGGTTTATATATTATTCGCTCTTTTTTCCTTACTCCATCTTGTATTTTCTTTTCTTGGTATGGACTTGGCATATACTGATTATTTACAAGTATTTTTTGCATTTTCTCTACAGCAACATCTAAATTTATTATTACTTTTTGTACATTGACTCTATTCTTTTTACCTTTTGCTGCATTAAGTATAGCTCTTCGTATATTTTCTGGTTCACATATTTTAGGATATATATTTCCTTTTCTTTTCATTTTGCACATCCTATTCTTATTTTTGTCTACCGATTTTTCGCTCAAAAGGAGCTACTAGACCAATCCAGTTTCGACTAATTTTTGCCAAGAGGCAAGGAAGATGATGTGCAATTTTCATATTTATTCTATAATAAGTAGTCGAGCCCCAATGTTAGTCCAGGCACCCGAAGAAGTGCAGTTCAAAGACCAGCACCAAAAGCCACAGCTCAAACCAACGACCCAAGAACCACCGAACAAGAGCAAAAAACTCAAACCCAAAAGCAAAGGAAGGGCTGCAGACACATCAAATCCCTTTTTTGTTTTTCGCCATAATTATACAATTTATTTCAAAACAAAATAACTCGGCTTGATTTAAGTTGTCTTTATGCAGGGGCTGACCGCCCCCACACCCCCGTTTACTGGTTTTTAAGAAGTCGAGCCCCAAAGGCAGTCCAGGCACCCGAAGAAGCGCTGTTCAAATACCAGTACCAAAAGCCACAGCGCAAACCATGGTCCCAAGTACCACCGAACACGAGCAATTCTGTTTCCTTCTGCACACCAGTAATAGTCTGTCATATAAGTATTAGAAGCTCCTCCTCCTGCTGTTGGAAAATTTATTAACGGATTATTTGCATCATATCCTACTGCACTTTGATATTGCCCAGATGTAGAAAAATTTGTATATCCTAATGCTTTATAAGAACCATCAAACTTATCTACTGCATAGTCCATCGAATTTTGACTAACATATGCTTTATAGTCTTTTATATTTATACCATCAACAAACTGCCATATATTTCCGTATATATCTTCTATTCCACGATAAATCATAGAATGTAATCCATCATCATTTAGTGTTCCAGACTTCATACCCAAATTGTTACATCCACCAGAATTTACTGCTGCAGTAGCACTAGATACACCTTTCCCTAATTTAGCTTGCGAATTATAGTCTGCATATTCCACCAAATATAGTATTTGTATTAAGAAATAATGCCAATCTAATTGTCCGAATCCATCTCCTAATGCCTTTGCATATGTTCTAGAATTTGTAATATTATAGTTTACAAATGGAGCTTGTCCACTTCTACTGTGAACACCACTTGCACTACCACTATATGTATATCTACCAACACTAAATTGTTCTGATTTTATGTATCCTTCTTTTTTACCATCTGCAATATATACATACTCATATGTAGCATCTCTAGTTCTTTTATACCAAAATTCTGGTATTCTAGTTAAAACTTCTCCATTGCTACCATCAAATTTGAATGTAGGCTCTCCATAGTATGCTGTTATCCTTTTAGATGTAGTATCATAATTATAACTTACAATATCACTCCAAGGATATAAACTATCAAAACTATTTTGTACAGCAGTAGAACCCTTTTGAGCATTTGCAACTAATCCTACTGCATCCTCTATTCTCTCCCAGGCTGATGATGAGTTATTGGCTAACCTTCTTCTAACACCATATACATGTACTTTCATCTTTTCTTTTATTTCTGCAATATCTGCAGTATTTTTCTGTACTGCTTGTACATTTACATTTTGTATCATTTGATTAAATGATGTTACTCTGTTTTGTTCTGCAGTAGCTCTTGCCTCTTCTGCTTCTACTCTTGCTGTTTCTGCATTTACCCTATTAGTTTCATTTGTTTTTCTTGTATTTTCTGCAGATACTCTTTTATTTTCATTTGTTGCTCTCGTTGCCTCTGCAGTAGCTCTTGCTTCTTCTTCTTCTTCTCTTGCCGTTTCTGCATTTACCCTATTAGCTTCATTTGTTTTTCTTGTATTTTCTGCAGATATTCTTTTATTCTCATTCGATACTCTTGTTGCTTCTGCAGATGAAATATCCTCTAACATTTGTGAAGATTCGGCAACAAAATCATCTATTGCTTTTGAAAACTCTTCAAAATAGTTTTCTGTATTTTCTGGACTTACAATAGCTTTACTTGTTTGCTCTATTTGTACAGGAATATAGAAAGATGATGTTACTTCACTATTGGTGTTTTTTACCTCTATTTCCATTTTTGCTTTTCCAGACTGCCTTACACAATCCTCTAGCAATGGTATTGTTGCTACTCCATTTAGTATGTCTATATTAGAAGCTAATTGTTGAATGATTGTACCATTTGGCTTTGTGAATATAATATCTATGGTTTGAGATGTTAAATCTACTATAGTATTATCATTTAATATCTTAACTTTTATTATAGTTGTATCCATTTGTTTCAAAAAGATAGTATTATATATCTTATTCTGCAAATCTACAACTAATTCAACTATTCTTTTCATCGCTTTCCTCCTCTAGACTTTTTACTCTTTTTTCTAAATTCTCTATAACTAATTGTTGTTCTTTTATCGCTTGTATACATACACTTGCTAAACTATACAATTCTATACAATCATTATCTTTATTTGTTAACTCTTCTGCATACTTGTAATTTTTTCCTATAACTATTCCTATATGTTTTTTATCTTCATCATTTTCATTTTTTAAATTGTATTTATATATATCTACTCTTTTTATAATATCTAATGCATTGTTTAGTTTTTCAAAATTCTTTTTCCTTTCATTTAATGATGATTGCGTTATAGTTCCTGTTGCCGATATATTTCCAGTAGTTCCATTTATTGCAACATATGTAGAATCATTATATGTATTACCTGCTTTCCCAATTACACATTGATTCGCAGCTATAAAACTCGAATTTATTCCACCTAATCCTAAACTTAATACTACATTACCTTTATTATCTTTGATAACTAAGCAGTCTTTTGTATTATTTGCATTGATTTCAAATGTTCCTGCAACTTTTTTTGTATTAGTTGTTGTCCCTTTTATTATATTTGCCATCCTTGTGTAATCTGCTGCACTTATACTTCCACTATTATCTGTATCTAAAATATTTAGTAAGTTACTATCTACAGATATTTTCTCCATAATGTGCATAGCAATTAAAACTTTATCAAAATTTGTATAATTATATAATCCACTTATATCTTTTATTAAAGATGACTCATTCAATTCAAAACCTCCTATATCTCCACCAGTTGCTGTTACATTTCCCTCTGCATTAACTTTAAAATTTGCACTATCTATCACTCCTGTTGCAAGACTTATACTTGTTCCAGAAACATTTGATTTATAATTTGCAGATTTAATCGTTCCTGCTGTTATTAAATCTGCATCTAAAACACCAGTAGTAATAAAATCTGCAACAATTTTTCCATCTTGCGTCATTGCTAATTCATATGGTCCATTTATTCCATTTTTTGAATAGCCTAGTCCATTAAGATTCCATCTCCACACCTTTTTAGCAGTATTAGGATTGTCTGTATCCATGATAAATAGCTCGTTTTGTGTTTTATAAACATATCCACCTAATGCTGCTGTTAACTGTTCTGTAGCATTTTGCTTTGCTTGTTCTAATACACTTGTTTCAATAGTGTCCGCTTCTTTTCTTATAGTATTTGTTATATCTTTTTGAGAATCTGTAATATAATTAGCTTTAAATTCTCCTAATTCTAACTTTGTATATCTATGTAATAATGAATCATATGTTGTTTTTATTACTCTTACTTCTACTTGCGTATAATCGAGTTCTACTGTAACTGTATCGCCCATTGAGACACTTTCCAAGAATGTATAATTTTGATATTCTGTTGTCTGTGATAAATCAACAAAATCTACTTTTAAATTTACTGTAGGCTTGTCTATATTTTCCTCTGAATATTTTAAATCACACAATCTTCTTAATTCTTCGTAAGCCTCTTCTTTAGTAGAATATCCCTCTTTGTCATCTGCATTTTCTTTTACTTTAACATTTGAGAATTCTATTACTTTTACTCTTTTGTGTGGATAATTGTTAATAAGAGGACTATCTATATATTTTTCTGGAAGAAATAATCCATTATATCCTTGTGGCATAACTTTTGTTACTATATTAGAATTATCTATAGTAAAATCTAATCCTGTAAGATTTTTTCTATATTTTATTTTATATCCTTTATCATTTCCTCTTCTATTTAGCATTTTGATTGTATAGTTATTTCTTTCTAGTTCTCCACCCCATAAGTTTACAAAGCTATTTTCCAAATCTCCAACAATAGCTTCAATAGGATTCTTTCTAACATACCTTGCACTTGCTACTACTTGAATATCTGAAAAACTATTAAAATTGTGTTCATCTAGAGTGTGTGATAATATCCAATCCAAACATGCAGCTCCATTTAGATTTTGTGGAAAAACATCTTCTAAAAAATTGTCTGCCAAATCATATGTTATATGTTCTCCGTATATTGTTATAGTGTCAAAGTTAGGTTTTACATGTTTTATTCTGAATAGTTGGTCCTCTCCTAATCCTGCATCACATTTTATAATATTTTCATTTACAATAGATTCAATATATTTAGAAGTAATAGGATATTCCATATCTAATACTAATTCCCCATTTAAAGCCTCTGATACTTCACATTTTAGAGCATCTTTTAATATTCCTATGCCATTATTATTAAAATCTTTACAATTTGAATCATGCAATATAATCATAAATAAGTCTCCCTATATTTTATTTTTAAATTAGTTATTGAGCCTATCCACTCAATTTTATTTTCTCCTGGTTTTAGCTTTAAAAATTCCCCAAGGACATTGCTGTTTTCATTTTTATTTCCTTTGTAAGCCTCTTCTATTTTAGAATCTAGCTCTATGTATCCTTCTACTTTTTTTATTCTTTGTGATTTATTACCTATTGTAAGTGTTACTGCTCCGCTTCCTTCTATCTTTATGTAAGGACATATCTCTGCTGTAGACTGTGTAATATATATAACCGATGCTTTTGAGAAGTTGTGTTCATATTCCCTTAAAGAATAAGCAAAAGGTTGCAATTCAATTTCTATTGGGAACTCATAAAAAACATGAAGAACTTTTGAAAAATCAATATTATTTTTTATTATTCCTTCGTAATATTTATCTTCCTCTAAAGATATTACTAATCTACCTGTTCCACTCAACCATCGAGAAATTTCTCTTACATTTGCATTTGGTCCTAGAGTACATTTTATTTGATATACAAATGTATCATACACTCCCTCATCTATATAAAGTTTTCCGTTTCTTCCTGGTATTTGTTTTTCTTCTATTCTCTTTTTAGGTATAGTGATTGGAGGTAATTCATTTACTATAATATTTCTATCTATAGAGCTTATATTATTCCAAATAAAATATGGTATCATGTTGTTGCTCCTTTCGCTTTTCTTTTACTTGTTGCATAAAAAGCCATTTCTTCTGATAGTGCTTGTATATCTTGCTTTCTATTATTATAGAAGTTTGTTATATTTACTATTAAATTAGAGCTATTATCGTTATTTTCTATGCTTTCATTTTGTGAATCTTGTTGCTTTTTAACTCTATTTTTCATATACTCTGCATTTTCCTCTTTGGTTAATACTCTTTCGCCTTTGTGTAATACTGCAGGATAATTGTCCTCTGGTACATAATCAATACCTACTTTTAATTTTGGTAATTCATTGATATGGAAGCCCATACCTCCAACACCTGGAACCCAATCTGGTATTTTAATTTTGTTTAATCCTCTAATAAATGTGTTAATACCATTTATAATCCAGTTTATAGGTGTCTTGAATATATTTGAAATACCACTAATTATATTACTAAAAATATTTTTAACATTTTGCCAAGCTGCACTCCAATTTCCTGCGAAAACATTTTTCACAAAGTTAATTATATTGGAAAATACATTTTTAATTGTATTTATAACATTCTGTATTGTATTAAAAACACTTGAGAATACATTTTTTACTGTATTAAAAGCCCCTTCCCATGCACCAACAAAAATATTTTTAACAAAATCAATTATTCCTTTAAATACATTTATTGTATTTTGAACAATATTAGAAATTAACTCAAAAGCTCCTTTGAAAACACCGGATATTACATTAGCAATAAGCTCTAATCCTGCTTGTAATGGTGGTAGTATTAGCTGAATTACATTCGTAAATAGCTGAATTAAAGGAGGTAGTATTAAATTTATCAATGATAGTAATGGTTCTAGTAGTGTCATAAACAAATCTATAATTGGCTGTAGTAGATTTATTATTGGTTGTAACAAATCTAGTAATGGCTGTATTAGTTGTATTAGTATTGGCAATACTGCTTGTACAATTTGCATTATTGGTGGTAATAGCATTTGTACTAATTGTACTAAAACTGGTAAAATAGCCTGTATAATTTGTGTAAAAAATGGAATTAGTTGTTGCATTATATCCATAAATACTGGCATAATAGCTTGTACTAGTTCCATAAGGGGTGGTAGTAATTGTGAAAACATTTCTGATATTATCGGAGAAATTTGCTCTATCATTCCTTGAATCATAGGCATATTATCACTTATTATTTGGATAACTTGTTTTAAGATTGGCATAAGTGCATTTCCAAGTGGTAACAGTAACATTTCTACATTTCTTTTTAATCCTTCAAATAAATCTGTTAAATTGTCATATTTTACCTCTTTTAATTGGTCCATTGTGTTTACTGTTTCATCAAATTTGTCTCCATATTCTGTCATAGCAAAAACAGCATCTTTTCCTAAATCTTCCCACATAGTTCCAAAGATTGCTACACCTGCAGCATTTTGTTCTATTGGGTCCTCAATATTCTTTAGTCCTTCAACTACTTCCCCAAATGCCCAAGAAGCTTTTTCTCCGCCTTCTCCAAATGCTTGTGTAATATCATTTGCATTTAGCTTCATTGCTTTTAATGAATCTACAGCAGAACCATCCTTCATTCTGATGCCCATTTCTTTTATAGCATCTCCCACTTTATCTATTGAAAAAGCCCCACTATCTGCTCCTTGCTTGAATGTATTAAACATGTCTGTAGCACTTAATCCATTCTGCTTGAAGTGTACTGAATATTCATTGATAGAATCTAGCAAATCTCCATTTTTATCTAATCCAGACTGTGCACCTTGTGCTATTAAGTTATATGCCTCTTCTGATGAAATACCAAATTGGTCCATCAACATTTTTGCTGCTCTTACACTCTCGTTTACCTCAAAACCAAATGTATCTCTTAATGCAAGTGCATCCTCTGTTACATTTTGTAGCTCTGTTTCCCCAATTTCTCCTAATTGTGTTTTAACTTGTGCCATGCTATCTGCAATATCTTGAAAGTCCTCTCCATAATTGTTTTTATAGATATTTTTTAAGACTTCCTCATATTGCCCCGTTGCCTCTTTAGCTGTTCCAGTCGCTGCAATATAGCTATTCATAGCCTTGTCTACATCTTTTGCAGTATTTACCGCCATACCGCCAATAACTGTTGCTGCTGTTGCTGCAGCTGCTCCTAATCCTAATGCCCATTTTCCTGCAGTTTTAGCAACATTTCCTAACTTACTTCCTAATCCTTCGCTCTTTTTTCCAGTTTTTTCTATCTTCTCATCCGCTTCTGTAGTATCAACGAAGATACTACCAAATAGCTTAAATATTTCCATTTATTTTAACACCTGCCTTTTGCTTTTGCTCATAATATCTAACTACTCCCATCATTTCTTTTTCTATTTCATCATTAGACATTTGTTTTTCTTTTGATGAATTACTATGTAAATTTCCAAAGGCTTTTTTCTTATATTCTTCAAAAGAAACAAAGTCAAAAAACCCTATTTCCATATAAGGATATAGAGTTAACCATCTTGTATATAATTCTTTTTCATAGGCAGTTTCTAGTAGATTATTTAATCGTTCTATCGGAAAGTTTTTAATATTAGATATGCCATAATATTTTTCAAGTAATATTATTTTTTCTTCGATTCTGGCATATCCTTTTGTTGTAAAAAACTTTTTAAGCCCTTATCCTTTGCTATTTCCTTCAAAAACTCTATAACATCAACTTGTTTTGCCTCTTCTTCTGATATTTCTTTATATAAAGAGATAAATTGTACTAATTCATCTTTTACTAAATGCAATTTCTTTCCTAATGTCAAAAGCAGCTCCGCACCAATTTGTTTTTGCAACCTTTCCACTTCGCTTTTACTCTTTCCCCTTGCTTCATCACCCATCTTAAAGAACTTTTGCATTAGTCCTGCATCTATATCCATTTTTTCCATAATAGAGCTTATAACACACATCATATCAATGTTAATTTTCATGATAAATTCCTCCTAAATAAAAAAATAGAGCAACATTTGTAGTTGCTCATATATTAAACTGTTTTTAGACTTTCTTCATATGTAATGCTTTGGATTTTTTCGATTGAATAGATAGTCTTTGTTTCATTCTCGTAAGAATGATGTGCAGCAAAATCTAATTGTATTTCTCCTTCTGCTTTTTGTACTGCAGCAAATTCTAATCCATTATCTGCCATTGCATCATATATTGTAATTTTTAGATAGTCTCCTTTTAATGTTTTACAGAACATTGTTATGTTATCATCATAGTTGTCATCTGATATTAGCCCTAAATTTGAGCTTTCTATTTTAGTAATTTCCCCTGAAGTTGAATCTTTTGTTAATGATGCTCCTGGTAATGCTAAAGATAATGTTTCTAAACTAGCATTTAGAGTCTTTGCAGAGATTGTTGCATTTTCATCATCAATTACCTCTGTTCCTTTAGTTTTACCACCTTGTCCATCAAATTCAATTTGTCTAATAGTTCTTTCTACTTTAAAAGTAGAACCTCCACGAATAGGAGCTAATAATTTTTGTGTTTCTAGTCCATAGTTTCTAAAAACAATTCCATGGTCTATTTGGATGTTTTCAACATCTACTTTTCTTTGTCTTGTTTTCAATTTGTTTCCCTCCTTATTTTAAAATTCATACATATGTATTTCAAATGTCTGTATTCTTCTTTTTATAGTCTTATCCTCATCGTAAATAGTGTTACAGCCACTAAAATATATTTTTATTGCAAAGTCATCCAAGAACTCTTGGTATTCATCTAATTTTTCTTTTATTAAATCACATATATTTTCTATTTTAGTTGTATCATCGCCAGAATCCCAAGTTTCCGCTTCTAAATAAAATGGTATATAAACCTCATCTTCGCTTTCTTTTACATCTAGTACAGTATATGGAAAATTCATAGTGTCATCTGCAGTCATAAAACAATTTGGAACAATTTTATCCAGAATTTCTTTTATATGTTTTCTTAATTTTATTCTAGTTGTTTCTTTATCCACTACCCATTTCCTCACTTTCATCGATTATTCCTTTAGCTTTGTTTTCATCCTCAATACTTTTAATATAAGTACCCTGTATCTTTCTTATTTCATTTTTATTATTAAGTACAGCTCCTCTTAAATGTTCTTTTTTGACTTGTTTTGATGTTCCTGTTTCTTGGAATCCAACATAAAAGCCTCCTGGTTTATATCCAACTTGTAAGCTACCATCTCTTCTTGCCCAATATTGTGTGTTTTTTCTTCCTCTTCCTGTATTTTTTTCAATACTTTTTTTAGCCTCTCTTGTAACAAATTTTCCTACATCCTTATTTGCGGCATGTACCAATTCTTTTAGTAAATACTTTGTTCTATCTACTTGATTTATATATTGAACTCCATTTTTGTTCATTTTTATAGCACTAGGAATTGCCATAAGCATTTACCTCTTTCTTTTTTATATCACTTGTACAAGTAAGCTCTAGTTTTTCTTCTTCTGTCTCATATGTTTTTAATATTTCATATTTGATTCCTTTGTATATTAGATATTTCTCTTCGTTATAATCAAATTTCCATATTACTAATATCTTTTCTGCTTTCATACCAACTGCAGCTGCTTGAAAAAATGTGCTTGAATAAACTTGCTTTTCTTCTCCAAATATATTTCTTTCTACAGGCTTTCTAATCATATCTCCTATAGTATTGCCTTCTACTTTTTCTTTGCCTATTAAAATAATTTCCTCATTCATATTTATACCTCTTTTGGTGGATTTTTATATTTAGATGATACACTCATCTTATATCTTAATCTTTCATATGTTTTTTGGCATTTATCGCTTTGTTTATTATTTCTAAAATTGGCTCTTACATAGGCTGTAATAGCTTGGCAAACTACAGAATCGGAAGCTACTATTTTGCTTTCATGTATTCCAGACATTTTTAAATCTTCGATTGCAGCAAGTTCTACTTCTTTTAATTCCTCATCAAAATTTGTATTACTCAATCCTACTCTTTTTCTTAATTCTCCTACATCCATCATTTTAGTAGCTTCCTCCTTTTTATTCTTCTACTTTTGATTCTGTTTCTACAGTTTCATCTGCTTTTGGTTCTACTACTTCTGCTGTTTCTGTAGTTTTTTCTTCTTTGGCTGTTTCTTCTGTCTCAACAACTTCCTCTTTTTTATTTTTCCCTCTTGTTGGTTTAGTAGGTGTTTTATCTTCTACATACTCTGCAGATATAACTCTTCCTACTTTTGCATCATTTAGTTGTTTTAGTCTTTCCTCTGTTACTTCTAAAATAGTATCTTCTTTAACTGCTTTTAAGTTATTTGTTTTGTCCAAAAAAGGTACTTCTACTTTAAATTTATATTTAATCATATCCTATTCCTCCATTTATAAAATATTTAGCAGCCTTTCGGCTGCTCTTCTTATACTTCTTGTGGGTCTTTTACTGTTTCATTTTCTTTAGCTGCTGTAGCTTTTTTCTTTAATAATACTACACTTTGTGTACTTGACATTTTACCATCGCCAATTAAAGTAGCTTTTGTAATCCATTGGTCTAAATCCTCATCAAAGTATCTCTTGATTACTATTTCCATATTTGAATTAAATAGATAATCAGATAAATCACAGATTATTCCAAATACTGTTCCTGCTTCTGCTGTATCAAAAGATGGTAAATAATCATCTTCTACTAGGATGGCTTCTTTTCCAAGAACTTTTGTTGTTTCTTCTCCATTTAAACCATAGTTTACTCTTCCTACAGGTTGTCCATTAGAATCTACCATTCCTTCAATGTAGTTGGTAAAGTCTGAATCATTTAATATGAATGAAATTCTTTTCTTATAACTTGCAGGAACAGCTTTTTTAGCTTTAATCCATCCTCTATATGTTCTTATTTCTTCTTCTGTCAATTCAACAACTTTTACATTTTCATGTTTTGTAATTCCTAAAGGTTGTTTATTTCCTGTTCCATTTAAAATTGCTTGTTCTAATGCAACAATCATAGCTTCTTTCATTGCATCTACTAGGCTATCTTCAAAAACTTCTAGTGTTGTTGTATCAACTTCAAGGCTAATAGCAACTCTACATTGTAACTTATGATATAAGAATGATACATTTGCATTTACAGGATATTTTTGTTTGTCTGCAACTGCATTTTCCCCTACCCATGTTGCTTTTGGTTTTAATGTAGCAACTGGTATAGAGATTCCACCTTTTACATTAGATTTTGTTACTCTTGCCCAGATTTGTCCATATTCTTTTAGTTCCTTAATTACTCTTTTCATAATAGTATTTGGAACTACTGCTGATGCATCTGTTGTAAGAGTTATTGCATCTGCTCTTTTTTCTGGAACTTTACCAGTTAATATGTATTCCATAAAGGCTGTTCTTTTTTCTAGTTCTGTGTTATCAATTTTTCTTGCTTCTAGTCCTGCATTTCTTCCTGGTAAGTATGATGCAACTGGATTAAAAGCTGCTTTGCTTCTAATTTCCATTTGCTTAATTATTGATTTTCTAGATTCTTCTAATTTTGCTTTTTCCTCATTTAGCTTGTCTACTTCTGCCTCAATTTCTTTTAGTCTTTCTTCTTTTTCTTCTTTTGTAGCTTCATCGCTCTTTTCTTTTAATTGCTCATTTATTTTAGCAATCTCTTCCTCTAATTCTTTTACTTTGTTTTCTAATTCTTCCATGTTAATTTCCTCCTAAATTTATTTTTGTTTTTATTGAAATTCGCCTTTTACGAATTTCTAATTGTTTTTTTGCTCTAGCATTATCCAATGCCTTTTTCTCGTTATCCAACGATAATAAAGCTCGAGCATATATAGTAGTATCTTCGTAAGCAGGATAATTTACCGCACTTACTTCGATAACCTTACTAACTTTTTTAATTATTCTTGTAGGCATTTCTTGGTCCACATCTTTCCACTCTTCATCTGCCACCTCAAACATATAACTCATTCCAGATATATCTCCTCTTCTTATAGCAGAATTAAGAGCTTTTGCTTCTGTGTTATTTTCTATATCAATACTAGCTCTAATTTTTAACCCCAATGTATCTGGTTGTAAGAATAGTGTATTATTTGCATTATTTCTTCTACTTCTTGCAAGTGGTATTCTATTGGTATCGTGATTATAGTACAATGCCACATCATCAAAGTCCGTTCCCTCAAATGCCCCTGGTTCTATTATTTCTTTGAACATTCCTGCAATAATTGTTTCTGAATTATAAATTGCTGCATATCCTTCCAATATAGCTTCTGAACTATTATTTTGTTGTTCATTGTCTATATTCTCTAAATTTTGCACTTGCCTTCTTTCAACTTTTTCCTTAACATATTTTTGTTTGTCCATTTCCATTTTCCTCCTTAACCATACTTTTAGATTTATTTAATTGATATTCGTTTGCAATTCTAGCGTCGATGTGATTTAAACTTAATATTCTAGTATCTCCACCCTCTTCTGCAGGTGGCATACCTAATAGATTTAATGCATCATCTAATCTAAATACCATTAGAGGCATCAGCTCTTTTATTGCATTTACTTTTGTTGCCCAACTTGCATACTGTAGCCTACTAGAATAAAATTCTACTTGGTTTCCCATATCTCGCTCTCGTTCTGTAAATAATCTAGCTGTAAAGCCTTGACTTGCCATAATTGAAATAGGCTCTATTCTGCTTTCATAAAAGCTATTAAATTCCTCCTCGGTATACTTGTTATTAAAAATTGGTATAGACACACCATATTTGTTTAAAACTTTGTTTTGTATAAAATCTAATGTATCCTTATCAATTATCTTTGGGTCTATTTTTAAATCTATATACTCGCCTTTTAAGTCCATTGGTAGTATTCCAGATTTACTTTTTATCATTTTCTCTTCAAACTCTTTTATTTGTTCCTTTTGGTCATCTTCTGCTAATACTGTATTGATTTTTAAGATTCCTCTAATTTGAAAACTAGATTCTATTCCTTTGGCAATACCTTCTATCATTGTTTGATTAGTCTGTAGAGTTTTTAGTAAGTCCTTGTTATCATCATCTCCCATAAATTCATTTACTCCAAAGAATTGTCTTAAATGAATCACTTTATAATATGGCATTTCTGCAGTATATCCGTTTGCAAAGTAAAATTTTATATACATATCCCCATATTGGTTTTCCAATAAATCTACTTGCATAGGTCTTAATGGATATAAGCCTTTTATAACTCCATCTTCATATAAAGGATAAATAAAAACATTGCTATCTAATAAAAGCAATGTTACTACTTTGTATATAAATTCTGAGGTAGTCATAAATGGATTTGGCATACATTTTAGCAGCTTCTCTAATGCACTTTTAACTACTGTCTGCTTTCCTGTCTCATTATCTACTCTAATATGCTTTGGTTGTAGCTTTGAACAATGTGTTGCCACTCTATCAATGCATATCTTTACTAAATCGGAGGCATATATATTATTTCCAAAGCTAGAAAATATTGGCATTTCCCCATTTAGCATCTTATAATATTTAATTTCCTTCTTTTCTTGTTTTACTTCTTCTGTATTCTTTCCAAATACAGAATGGAACATGTCTCTTATGTTTATAGTCCTTTTCACTTTACTACCTCCATATATTCATTTCTGTGGGCATATAATACAGCATAAACAATGATTAGACTAACTGCCCCATCTATCCTTATATATTTTTGTGAATTTAATTTGACTGGTGCTATTAGTCCATTGTCATCAACTTTTATCTCTGTGTTGCCTAGACACCATTTTAGAATTGGCGAATTGTTGTAATTTACTAATTTTGCTCTTAAATCTGCCTCTAAAATTTTCATTGGATTAGATAGGACTTCTTTTTTCTGTAAGATTGTTTCCATATCAAATCCCACATCTTTCATCTCATCTACCCAGTATTTAGCAGACCATCTATCATATCCTATGTACATTGGTTTTATGTGATATATTTTAAACATATCAACAAACCACTTTGTAACTTTCTTATAATCATTTTCCCATCCTTCGCTAATTTCCATAAATCCCATTTTTGCCCATTCTTTATATTCTACTTGGTCTTCTCTTACTCTTTTTTCTAGCTGTTCTTTTGGCATAAAGTATTTTTGTATGATATATTTTTTCCTATCGCCTTTTTTCATTATCAACAATGTTGCACATGTTAAGTCTGTTGTATCTGATAAGTCAACTCCTCCAAGTGCAATACTATTTTCAAGTAATTTCATATCAAATGTAGCAGGATTTATTATTTCTGCTTCTTCTAGCCATGCATTACTATGATTTTGTTTAATATTAAAGTCTTTGCACAGCATTTTTATTCTATTTCCTCTATCGTTTTGAGATTTTAATATTTCTTTTTCTATGTAATCTACTTTTTTAATTGTTCCTAAACTTGGATTTGATTTTTGCCATGTTTTCTTATCCCTCCATATCTCTGTTTCATTATCTTGTGTAAATAATAATGCTAGGATGCTGTCATCTTCAATTTCTCCATTATTTACTTGTCTAATATATTTTAGCTTTTTATCCAGGAATCCATCTGTAATAAATCCTTCTGTACTAATTCCAAATAATAATGGTTCATCCTTTGTAGATTGGCTTCTTTTGATAGCATCTTCTACATCATCTGTTTTCATTTCGTGTTCTTCATCTATACAGCCAACTTCTATATTGTATCCATCCTTGTTTTTGGTTTGCCCACTTAATTTTTTGACTTTATTTTTGTTTTTCTTGTGTTGTATTCTCCTCATGCTCATATAGACTCGCTTCTCTAGCTTTGGATTCTGTGAAATCATATTTTGCATTTCCTCAAATACTATAGATGCTTGGTCTGTTGTGTTTGAAGCACATACAACATCTGTACCACCTTTACCGCAAAAGAACTCTGCTAACAGAATTGCTGCAATAAGTGTTGTTTTTCCATTCTTTCTTGCAATTAGCAAAAATACTTCCTTGAATCTTCTAAAACCTGTCTCTGTGTATTTAAAAGAGTATGCAGCTTCTATCATTGCTTTTTCCCAAAGTTCTAATATAAATGGCTTTCCATAGAATGGAGACTTTGTATGCCTACAATAATGTTCTATAAAATATATCCTTTTGTCTGCATCCTTTGTTTCGTAAGCATATTTAGGATTTTTTAAATCCTGCATTAGCCTATTAAGTGCTATTTTTATTTCTATTCCTGCAATGATTTCTCCACTTTGGATTTTATTGTAATATTCTTCTAACCACATTTACATTCCTCATTCAAACATTTTTTCAAACTCATCAAAATCATCATCTGCCTCAATTACATTTTTCTCTAAAATTCCATTTAGAGTCTTTACTAATACTGCATAGGTATTAAGATACTTGTTATATAGCTTCGCACTCTCTGTTATTAGCTGATGTGATGGGTTATTTTTACTAATTACTACTGATTTGTTCTTTTCTATGTTCTGATATAGCTCAAATAGCTCTCCTGTTAAATTTGCAGCTTGTTGTATTAGTGTTTCTGCTAAACTTCTTTTATCTTCATCGACATTTTGAAATATTTTACATAATTTATCCTTTTCTTTCTGGATTACCTCTTTTTTATCCATTTTTCAAATTTCCTTTCCAAAAATGAAAATTTTTCGGTTGCATTTTTCCGTAGTCCCCCCTCGGTCCTTGGGGGTATTAGCATATATGATTTTATGGGGGGATTTATTTTTCTACGATTATTCCTCTTTCTACATCTTCCCACCATTTATTGATATAGTTCATAAACTCTATAGGTCTCTCTCCTATTCTTTCTATACATTCTTCCTTTGTTGCATCTATATATATTGGCTCTGCTCCTAGGTCTTGTATGGTCTTATCTCTCGTATATTTATCTGCAAAACCTCCTATTACCCAAGCATTGAGCCAGTCTCCTTTTCGCACTTTTATGTTGTCTAATATGATTTCTCTAATAGCAAACATGTTCTTTAATAAGCTATCTGGATGCACATATCTAGGCTGTAGGCTTATACATTCCCATATATTATCCACATCTAATACCAAGTCGCCTTTCAACATATGTTCCTTTACATATGTTGTTTTTCCAGATAAAGGACTTCCCCAAATTAGAAATACCTTTTGTTCTTCTGGCTTTGTGTTTGGTAGCCATCTGCCATGTCTTTTGTTATGGCATTGATGACATAAAGGAATTAGATTCTTTTTATTCAAAGATATAGTATAATCATTTACATTTTCTAGTGTTAAGAATATAATGTGATGTACCTCTTCTGCTAATGCTCCACAATCTCCACAAGTATTGTCTGCATCACTTAATACTTGCTCTCTTACTAATTGCCATTCATCACAATTATAAAATGCTTTTAGACTTTTCCACATATTTACCATTCCTTAAATTTAGCAGTCTCTTTATCTAGTTTTAATCGTTCTTGTTGTATTGCTACATTTTGTGGATTCTCTGCCCATCTATCTTTCGCTCTATTCTTTAGGTAAAAGCACATTGCTCCTGTATCTGGTGGTTTAAATTTTTGTACCTCAATTATTTTTACCTCTTCTTGATATTGGTCCACCTTTACTTTTACTGCTTGTTGCTCTGTATAGTAATATCCAGTTGCTGCTTTATATAAAGAATTTTCTACCTCTTCCACAGCTTCAAGTTGTGCCTTTTTTATAAGACCAGAAAGCCAAGAATATTTTTTCTCATATGCCTCAAATGTAGTCTTACTTATTCCAAGATTAGTGGCAATCTCTTTTTTTGTACAGCCTCGTTTTGCCCACTTCTCTATATCTTCTTTTTTCTCTTTGAGCTGCTTTTCATTGTATTTGCTCTTTGCCACATAACCACCTGCTTTTCTACTTCAATTTCATTTTTAAAACATTGATTATACTTTTTGCAATTCTTACATTGCCATTTCATACATATTTCTGTTTTCATTGGTTTTTCCTCCTACAGAAAAAGACTTGCCATTCTCGACAAGTCTTTAGGGGAATTTTTTTGGTATTACATTTTACACTTTTTCACAATACAAATATATCACTTTTAAAACGAACAAAACGAACATATTTAATTTTTTTTAAAAAATCTTTTTAATTCCATTCTTGCTGCATCTGCAGATGTATTCATTAAATGCCCTATTTGTACCCAATTCTTACCATCTATGTATTTATATCTAATTATTTGCCTTATTCTCGAATTATCAATTCCCTTTAGATATTCTTCTATGTCTATTGTTATATCTAAAAGCTCATCCTTCTTTTCCTCTAGTAGTCTTTTATACTTTGCTAATTTTTTGCTTTCCTTTTTTTCCTCAATCCCTTCAATTACAATATTTCTTGATATATAAGGAAAAGCATTAGATGAACCTCTTACACTATCTATTACTACTTGGCTACTTTCCGCTTCTTTTAGTTTTTGTATTCTCTGCTCTAGGTCTTTTATCTCTCTTTTGACATCTTCGCACTTTGATAGTATATCCATCCGCTTCCCTCCTTCTCTTTTGTGGATTATCCACTATTTAATTACTTTTTATTGTTTTTATCATCATCGTTATTTCCAAAATATGCACATAATATAATGGTTGCACATATTATCAATGTTATTATTACACCATCACTCATGGTTTTATCCCTCCTCTACTTTTCCAAATATCTCTATACTTTTTTACTCTCCTGTACTTCCAAATCCGCCTTGTCTTACTCCATATGTTCTATCATTATCAACTTTGGCGAATTTTACAAATATACCTTGTCCTAGCTTTTCTCCTGCCTTTATTACAACATCCTCTTCTAACATGTTATAGAATAGAAAAGCAATTTCCCCTTCATTGTCTGGATTATTATAATAATCTGCATCTATTACTCCAACTCCATTTGGTATAATTAAGCCTTTCTTTTTAGGATTGCTGCTTCTATTAAAGATTAGCAATGCTTCATCCTCTGGGAATTGTGCCTTTATTCCTGTAGGAATCATGGTAATTTCTTTTGACTTACATATTACTGCAGTAGGATTATAAAAATCATATCCTGCACTATTTTGTGTGCTTCTTTCTGGCATATTAAATACTATTGTTTTATCCTTATTGTTTTCTATTTCCTCTTCAAATCTTTTTACTATATCAAACTTTCTCATAACTATTTATCCTCCATTTTTAAATTTAGATGTTCTATAATATATTCCATTCCATCTATTCTTCCGTTAAGATATTCCATCCCTTTGTCTTTCTCAATTATTTGCTCTTCTAGTTGTTTATTTTTATCTATTATCTTTTCCGCTTCTTCTTTTGCTTCTTTTAGAACTTTCCCACATTGTTGTATCATTACTTCTGGATTATTTAATAATTCATCGATTATCTCTCCTATAGATTTATTTTGTTTTTCTTCTTGTTCCATCTTTATTACACCTACTTTCTCTAAAATCTTTTTCCATCCTTTTGAATTTCTGTCTCGTATTATCCCAATTTCTATTTTTGTATAACCATTTGATGCAAAATATATAATATTTTATTTTTTGCATTTTTACTTTCCTTTCTAATCTATATGTGGTATATGGCTTTCTATTTGTCTACTTACTCCGCTTCCCATATCCACTCCTATAGTTATTTCCTTTGGTAATGCACATTGTAGAGCTATATTCGTTGTTAGTAGCTTTTGATAACATTCTTCACAATAATTTGGTTTATTACTTCCACAATGTAGGCATGTTTCTTCTTTATTCTCTAGCATTTTGCCCTCCTAACTTTTACATATTTTAGATTCCATACTTTTGCTATGTAATAGCTGCAGAATCCATCTAATAACATTCCGCTTCTATCTAGTATTATCTCTGGTAACACTCCATATTTCCTATAAAAGTGTCTTTTAGCCTGTAACTTAATTTCTCTTGGCTTTTTATAATCATCTGGTATTTTTATTTTGTTAATATTCTCATATCCTAATAATTTCATAATTAAATCTAACATTTTTTATTTTCCTCCTTTTGAAACTTTTTTTCTAATTCTTCTACAGAGTAATCTGCTCTAAATTTGTTGTATGCTCTATTATCCATTTGTTTTAATTGCTCCCATAATTCTGGATAATATTTGTACAATATTTTTAGTTCCTTAAGATTTTTTAATGGACAACACCAACAACTTAGCCTATCAAAATGCTTATATAATCCATTCCAAGTAAAGCCTCTATCATAACAGAATTTTAAACAATCCTCCTCTGTCATTCCCCAATTTACTAATGGATAACATTTTTCCTTAATTCTTTTAGGTTCATCTGCTGCAATTCCAATATACTCCACATAGCCTTCATCTTTGTATCTTTTTAGGTAAGTATCTATCACTCTATTTTTTAGATTGCTTGTACACCATCTGCAAAACATTGTTGCCCATCCATAACCGCTTCTTACCCTTATTTTTACCACGAGATTTCTCATGTTCGAACATATAATAATCAAATGACTTGTCCGCTTTTAATGTTATTATCTCTTTGTTATATTGCTCTTTTATATGCTTTTTTACTTGCTCAATATGTACAATCATATCCGGAAAGTCTTTGCCAGTATCGCAAAACAAAATTTCATCTACAGTCATATACTCTTCTAACATTCTTAATAACATTGCTGTTGAGTCTTTGCCTCCGCTGAAGCTCACAATATGTTTCATTGTTGCCTCCTTTAATACTCTTCAATTTTTACTAAAACTCTTGGAGTTCTAGCATACTTCTTTATGATTGTAGCTTCTGTTATTTGTGCATCATCCTTAAATGCAAATTTATTTAAGGCATCACTAACAATTTTTCCTATATTATCCCAATCTGGCTTTTTAGTTGGACTTATGATATTTGCCAACATTTCCGCTTCTTGTAATTTACTTCTCTTATTTGGTAACTCATAATAAGCAGTAATAGTCATCCTAACTCTCCCCTCTATGGGAACAAATTGTGGATATTTATATACAAATATTTGTCTTACTAGATACTCATAATTTTTTGTTTTAGTTGGTGTATAGGCTCTTCCTGTGTATGTATTCATTCTAGGTCTTTGCTTACCTGTTATAGACTCTTGAATTTCCAATTCATAAACTCTTTTTTCATCCATGTTAATTTCCCTCCTCGATGCAAGAATGTAAATCTCGCATATTTAATCCTTTGTCTCTGCCATTTACAAATGCATACGGGTCTGTAAAAGAACTATTTTCTCTTGGTCTATAATGACCTCTAATATTTAGATTCTCCATATATTCCTCTACTTTTTTGTTTGTTACTACTAATGCATATTGTTGATTCTTCTTTGTTTCCTCTTCTTTCTGCCTTGCAAACTTTTCTTTTAGACCTCTAATGAATCCATCTGCATAGTCTTTTCTTACAGCATTTTTTATTTGTATTTCTGTGTATTCTTCATAATTATTTTTAAAATAGTTATTAAATCCATCTAGCAACTGATTTTCTGCAAATTCATATATTGTTTTTGCTATTTCTATATCCTCTTTAGCTCCAACAATTATTATCCTTTTTCCTGTATTACCTCTTAAAAAGCAATCACATCTATAATTGTTGCAAACTACCTTCATTAGCGATTTTCTCCAACTACCTTTTTTGACATTCACTTCATTCTCTTGTACTTCCGCTTCTTCAATCTCTTCTACTTCTTGCATCTCTATGTGATATTTTGCCATCATTTTTTGAGCCATCAACATTGCTGCTTGTGCTTCGTTAGGATTCTTGTTGTTATTTGCAAGAGCCAATGCTTTTTTTATCTTCTCTATGATTTTTTCTTTCACTAGCTTATCCCTCCTTTAAACATATGGTATTTTTAGTCTAGTTCCACAGTTAGTACACATATACTCATGTTCATTTATAATTTCAAATTTATCATCATCGCACTTTTCACAACACCACCAAGTTAAGCCTAATTCATTTATTTGGAATATATCCAATATTCCCTCATATTCTGTTTCTTTTACACTCCAACATCTAGTTACTCTTAAATCTATCCAACTATATGCATGGTCCATTATCCAAGTACCTTGTGCAAAAGTTTTAGCTGCTTTTGCTGTTTTAGCTGCTATATAGATTCCTCCATAATCCGCATCTGTTTCTGCAAAATATACTTTATTTGCCATTACTCTTCCCCCTTCTCTATCACTTTTAGTAAAGGATTCAAGCATCTGTTATGTAGTGCAATTTTTATATTTCCTCTGTTTGTTATTGTGTTTGGTAATATTGCAATTCCTCCATCTTGCTCCTCTGATTTATCTTTTATAATAATCTCTTCTCCACAATAATCACATTTGTAATATTCATAGTCTTTTTGTTGTTTATAATTCACTAGATGACTTCCATCTGGCTTCTTTTTGTATTTCACATATTTTGGTATGGTTTCCCTACTACACCATCTTCCTATTTCTTGTTTTATCCACATTTTTTTCTCCTTTCATTTCATCATGTAGACATGTAATGAAATAGCTTACAAATTCCTCTACATCGTATCCTCTTGTTGCCATCTCCATATATTTTTTAGTTTTTAAATATCGGAACATAAAATCTTCTCTAGTCAAATCATTCAAAAATACTTTGTATTCGCTAAAATATAACTCTTTAACTACCCAATATTGTATTTTTGCATCTGTAACATAATCTGATGGTAAACAAGACAAATCTACCGATGGATTTATATATATTTCTAGCCTTTGTAGAGCTACAATGATGCCCTGCTTTTGCGATGAGCTTATCCCATCGAACTCCGCTTCTCCATTAGAAATATAATTAAAAAACATGTTTAGTTTAGTTTGGTTTAGTTTATTAGTTTCGTTTTGTAATGTATTGTTTTGTTTATTATTGTGTTCGCCTGGTTGTGTGTTCGGTGTAGTGTTCGGTATATCTTCTGCTTGATTGTCTGCTTGTTCATTTGCTTGTGTGTTCGCTTGTGCATTTGCTTGTTCAAAATACAATATAACCAAGCTATATCTAGGCATTTCGTTTTGGTTACTTCCTTTTTTGTATTTGATATACCCATTATTTATTAGCTCCATCCTAGCTCTTTGCAATGCAGATGTATTCAATTTACATTTGCTCATAATCGTAGTATTTGCCACTCTGAACTCATTAAGCCAACCAGTCTTATTTGCTACATGCAATAAAAATCCATATAAAGATATAGCATTCGATGATAAAGGCTTATAGTCCAAAATAGAATAGAACTCATTGAGCTGCTTAATGTAATTGATTTGCTTTATATCATGCACTTTTTTCTCCTTTCCGCTTGACTTCTACTGCCATTGTGCTATAATAAGCAATAGAAGTGTTTGCAAAAATATTTCTGTTTAGAGTTAATCATTTTCATTTGAACTTGGAGTGATTAGCTCTTTTATATTGTCTATAGTCTGTTGTATCTTTTTCTCCGCTTTTGGCTCATTTAATTCAATTATTGTTTCATATAAAGTTTTTTGTTTGTCATCATCTGAAAATGTATACATATCTATCTCTAATGTGCTTTTTTGGTATTTTTCACATTGCCATAAGTGTATTTTTACCCAGTATTCCTTTACATGACTTGCTATCTCATACAAATATCTAATTTTATCTAAAATTTCATCATTTAGTGGCATCTTACTTTACCTCCTCATAAATTATTATCGTTATTGCTTGTCCTTCATATATAGTAGCTGTTTTCATATTATTAAGCTCTTTTATTTTATCTATGTAATCCCTAATGTCTTGATTAGGATTTTTATATTGCTCTGCTATACTCCATAATGTTTCGTTTTTTGAAACGATATAATCTATTGTTTCTATGTTATATTTTGGTTTATTAGAAATTTGACTAATACAAATGGTAGTAATTACTATAATGAATATTAAAATCAAAATACTTTTTGTGAATTTTCTTTTATTAACAATTCGCACTTTCTACTTCCTCCTTCATTCTTTCATCTAATTTTGTGTTTAGCTTTTTTAGTTCAAATAGCAATAATCCTGTAATTGCTTCTTTTTGATTCGTTTTAATGTTTATACCTTGTAGATAGAGTCTTGCAGCTTCTTTGTCTGCTTTTCTTAAATTCCCTAGTCCTGGTATTCGTGGGAAGCCTTTTTCATCAAACTTGCTTCTAGCATTTGGTTCTCCTACTCCTAAAATCTTTGCAAGTTCATCTGGACCAATAGTGTCTGGTGCTTCATCCCAGGACATCGAAGGTTCTATCTTCTTTTTCAATTTCCTCCCTCCTTTTATTTTTGTGTTGAGCGGCATTAAATTATTTTATCAGTTGATATTTTATCAACTTTTAATGTAAAAAAATATATGTGCATTTCTTCATCTGATATTTCTAATAAACTACATGCAAGTGTAATTTCTGGTTGTTTAAAAGGGCTACGATTGCACAACTTATTTATTACTGCAGTTGGAGATAGATTCATTTTCTCTGCAAAATTATCTATTGTATCAAAATATTCCTTTATTCTTCCCCTTAATTTGCTATAGTCATATACCACTTTTTCTTCCATCTAAATTCCTCCTTTCTTTTGTTGATGTTTTCTCAACTGTGATTATATTATCAAAACAAAAAATAGATGTCAATACTTTTTTTGATTTTTTCTCAACTTTTTTTATTATTATCTCAAAAATGCTTGATTTTTTCTCAACTTTTCTATATAATACGGATATGGAGGTGTAATATGTTAATAGATAGCTTTGCCAACAGATTAGATTTGGCTTTAAAAAGAAATAATATGAGACCTATCGATTTAGCAAATAAAACACATATTGATAAATCATCCATTAGTAGATATTTGTCTGGCGATTGGAAAGCATCTCAAAAGAGACTTACCTTAATTGCAATGGCATTAAATACTAATGAAGCATGGCTAATGGGATATGATGTTTCTGATGTTCCTAATAAATCTCATATAAATTATAAAGATTATGATACAGTTAGAAACAAATCTAATGCATTGACTTTAGAAGAGAAAAAGAAAAAAATGTTAGATTATATGAATAAATATAATATTGAATCTCTATCCCCTATTCCTGTTTATAGTAGAATAAATGAAAAAGGATTCAAATTAGTAGATAAATATATAGATGAATATATAACAATAGATACGAAACTATATAATATAGATTCTCCACAAAATTTCTTTTATGTAAAAATTGCTGATGATAGTATGAATAAAAAATATCAAGAAGGCGATTACATCTTAATGAAAAAAAGCTCAAATATAAAAAATGACACTATTGCTCTTATTATTTTAGATAATATTACTCTTATTAGAAAAATTACTCTACAAGGAGATTTATTATTATTAGAACCTTTGTCATCTAATACTACTAAATATAAAACACAAGCATGTCCAAAAGAAAATGTTAAAATATTAGGTACAGTAATTGGTTATATTGGCTATGAAAGGAGTAATTAAATGAAGAATTTTATTATGAATAAAAAATATTTATGGATAAATATACTTCTAATGTTTATCACTTATGGAATATGGATAATTGTATATTTTTGTCTTAAGTCAACATATTCAAAAGAAACAACAAATACTACATCTAATAATATTAGAACTTGGGTTTTAAAGATATCTGGTGTAACATTTAAAAATGAGGATGGAACAGATAGACAAAATCTTATTTCCAAATTATCTGTTGGACAAGAATTAAAACTTGTACCATATAAATATAAAAATCAAGATGCAGTATATGTAAAAACATTAGACAATAAAATCCTTGGTAATATTCCTGCAGAAAATACTTTTGAAATATATAACAAAATATCTGATAATAGGATTATGAATGTAAATGTTGCTGATATAAACACATTCGTTAATGAAAAAAATAAAAAAGTTTATTACTTAAAAATTAAATTGATAATAAAAAAATAAAAGAGGATAATGTGGTGTAGTTTGCCGCTCAACACATTATCCCAAAGTATAAACACTATTGAAAGTGCTTACTTTTGTATTATATACAAAACTCCCCCATTTTTCAATAGTTTTATATAAAAATTATGTGAAAAATGGAGGTTTTTTTATGGCAAAAAAGCTTGGAAGGAATGGTAATGGAGAAGGCTCTGTTTATAATACCATTCAAAAGATAGATAGAAAAGAAAAGCGATTGAATTTTGTATGTGATATTTGTAAAAATTGTGATGATTGGTCTATATGCAATAACAGAAGTGGAACAAATAAATGCCAAAAATGTTTGGAATGTACTGCTTGTCTAAAAAGGAATTACTGCGACCGCTTCTATTGTTATAATAGGTATCCTGCACAAATCACTCTTGATGATGGTTCTAGAACTACTGTGTCTAATGAGTCTACTAGAACTGCATCTGTTGAAAAGAAAAAAGATGTAGAAGCTCAAATCCAAACTAAAACATATGTAAAGAAAAATGGAATCACTATTATAGAAGTAGTTAAGAAAATAGGTAATGTTAAATTTGAAGCAGGAAAAATCATAAAGAATACTAAGGATAAAGATAAATACCATTATAATTACATTGAAAATTGGGAGGATTTTAAGAAACCAGTCCAAAAGGTTACTTATGAAGAAATACAGAATTTTCTTAATTCTATAAGACATCTATCACAAGGAGAAATAGATAAAATTGTTGCTAAACTAAAAGCAGGATTCATGCAATGTGTAATGGATAAAATAATATCATATCCGGATAATCCTATGTTACGAACCTTTACCCCTGTTTCTTTACAGAAAAAAGAACCTGTACAAGCATTTGAAGTAGAAGAACAGAGAAAACTTATGGAATACCTACTAACTAAACCTTTGGTAAAAAGTTCTAGGTGTAATTATGATGAAAGAACATTAAGAAATTTATTTATATGTGCATTATTATCTGCAGCTAGAATTGGAGAGCTTGGTGCTATTGATATTACTAAACATATTGATTTTAAAGCTAATGGATTTGTTATAAGCAGAACTCTATCTTGTGATGATGGTAAGGTTATCATGGGAGATACTACTAAAACAGGTCATAAAAAGATAGAACAAGGCTTATTAGATGAGAGATTTGTACCTTTTGACATATTTGATGAAGAACTTATGGTTAGTATTGTAAAAGACCAAATCAAAAATGCAAAAAGTAATCCAAATAATAAAGAAAATCTTTTGTTTTGCCAATTAGATGGTAGTTATATAGACCATCGTTGTTTAAATAACATATTTAAACGAATTTGTAGAGAAGCAGGTGTAAAATTAGAACTTCCAAAAGGATGCCATACCCATATGTGTAGACATACTGCTGTTACTAGAATGATTGAAGCAGGAATGGATTTACTTGTTATTGCAGCTATTCTTGGACATGTAGATGACCGCCAAATCAAAGAAACTTATGGACATATACTTGCAAGATATAGAAATAGACAGCTAAAAGATTGTCGTTCTTATTATGGAAAACAAAAACTAAAAATGAAATTGTGTGCATAAAATGCATTAAAATTGCATTAAAATATAATTTCACAAAAATTATAATCCGATGTATTATAGTAATATCAATGCATCGGATTATTTATGCAGATAGTTGTTTCCGACTACCCGCAGTTTACCTTTTGAAATATCTTAAAAGCCAGTATTTTACTGGTATTTTTTTATACCTCAAAAATTTTTTAATGCAATTTATTTTTTTAATGCAATTATTTTTTCTATTTTAATGCAATTTTAATGCGATTTTATAAATAACTATTGAAAAATAATAAGAAATAATAAAAAATAAAAAAATCAAGAAATCAAAAAAGACTTGAAATCAAGCCTTTTTAAGAAATAATGAGAAATAATAAAATTTAATAAAACATAATAAAATTAAAATTTATGGAGCGGGTAGCGAGAATCGAACTCGCGCGACCAGGTCGGAAGCATGGCATTCTACCACTAAATTATACCCGCACATTGGTGGAGATGAGGAGAGTCGAACTCCTGTCCATAATACTTTCCAAATAGACCTCTACAAGTTTAGTTTATCATTTATATTCTCTGCAAGCCCTCCGACAAACAGGATAACTTGCAGTATAGCTTTCTAAAATACCCACTGCTCCAAAAGCAAAAGCAGCTTTGTTTCCCAGTCTAGTTATGACACTTTATTCTTATCAGCTGGGGCAATAAGGTAAAGCGTAGCCGCATCTTAGGCAGCTAATGCTAATTCGTTATTATCAGCGTTTATTTTGTTTTCTCGTTTTTTAAGTGGCCAACGAGAATCCACTACTTGCTATCTATTTTTCTGGTAGTATGTCGAAACCATTACATCCCCAAATACCTATTTATTATACTATATTTTTTTCTAACTTTCAATATTTTTAGATGTAATATTTTATCTCCACTAAATTGACACAAAATCATTATACTCTATCATTATAATTCATAGATTTTTCTTTATGTTCAACTTCTGCTTCTTCAAATATTCCCATTATCTTATCTCTTATAACATCTTGAGAATATGTTTCTTCTGTATATTTAGCAATTTCGTCATTATCAAATTCTACATTCTTTTCGCAAACATCCATTACAGACTTGCTAATCCCATTTACTGTTGCCATATATTGTTTTAAATATTCTGGCGTATTTTCATCTTCCACTTTACTTGGTCTTTCTGGAAGTGGTGGAACTAGAATTCCTAATTTTGTTATATATGTTTTACTTATATCTGATAAATCTTCTTTTTCTGTATTTAATATTCCAGGTATTCCGCCTGAATTAGTTGCAATTACTGGGTGTCCACATGATGTTCCTTCTATTACAACTAGTCCAAAAGGCTCATTTCTTGATGGTATTAGAGAAACATCTGCTATATTTTGCAAGTCACAAATTTCACCGTGATTTTTTCTTCCAACAAAATGTGTATGTTTTAGTTCTAATGTGTTTGCTTGATTTTTTAGTGTTTCCTCTAATGCTCCAGAACCTACTATTATGGTTTCTATTTTTTTGTTCTTTTCTTCAGCTTCTTTCTCATAAATCTTTGCAGCTTCAAGTAATGCATCTATTCCTTTGAAATCAGCAAATTTTCCAACAAATAATACTACATTGTCACATTTGCAATTTTCTTTTTCAATCAAGTTTGACAATATTTCTTCTCTATTTACATTATCTTTTTTATGAAATACTTTTGCATCATATCCATTTTCTAAAAGCCTCACTCTGCTTTCGTTTCCAGGAAATAATTTGTTAAACTCTTTTTCTTGTGCATCTGAGATTACTATTATTCTCTCTGATTGTTTTGCTGATTTTTCAGCTTCTTTTCTATATAACTCATATAATTTCTTTTTGTCATATATATCTATTAAGTTTCCAATATCCTCTTTTGATATGTCTATTTTCTTATTTTGAATAGCATTTTTTAGCTCTCTCATTATTTCTGCCTTTGATGTTGATTTTGCGTATATTTCTTCAATATTTTTTATGTTATTTAATTCTTTTGAATTCAAGTTAACCTTTTTATTTTCTAATTCTTTTTCTATTTCTGTTAGTTTTTCTCCTGCTTTCTTATATCCCATTAAGTCTGTTCCATGTATTGTAAGTGCAACTGGTTTTCCAAAATTATTGCATATACTACTTGTTAGCCAGTTGTGTTGTGCATGTATTATATCTGGCTTAAATTGTTCTACTTCTTCTTTTATTGCTTCTTCGAACATTTTGTTATATTTCTCTATTTCTTCTAATCCTACATTCCAAAAATTTGCTGTACTTTCTGTATGTGTTGTAAACATTAAATAATTAAATGGACATTGGCCTTCTATTTTTTCTGCATTTTCACTTTCTGCTGTGAATGGCACTATGTGATATTTTACTCCTTCTAATTTGTCAAAATCTGTTCTATTGTTTCCTGTTATTATTACAACTTCATCTCCATTTTCTACGTATGATTTTGCCTGTGTTGTAATTAATGCTCCACTTCCAGCACCATGTGTTGGAAATGCTGTTACTATTAAAATTTTCTTTTTATTTCTTTCTTCATTTTTCATATTAATATAATCCTTTCCATTATGGTTAACTTTAATGTGGATTATATCATTTTTATTTTCTTTTTTCAAGATTTTTTACACATTGGCAATCAAATATTGGTTCACAATTATCCCTTGTACTCTCCACCATTTATGTGCATAACCTGACCTGTAACATAAGATGAATCATCACTTGCTAAGTATATAAATAATGGTGCTATTTCATAAGGATGGCCAGCTCTTCCCATTGGTGCATCTGAACCAAGTGTTGGTATTTTTGCTGCTTCCCAACATGCTGGTTGTAATGGAGTCCAAAACACACCTGGTGAAACTGCATTTACTCTTATATTTTTGTCTGCTAAATTAGTAGCAAGCGATCTAGTAAATCCTACAATCGCCCCCTTACTTGTTACATAGTCAATTAACTCTGGTTCTCCTTTAAATGTTGTAATTGATGTTACATTTATAATACTTGCTCCTGGTTGCAAATGTTTTAATACCCTTTTAGTTAGATAAAACATCGAGTATATATTTGTTTTCATTGTTAAATCAAACTGTTCGTCCGTTATATCTAATAAACTTTTTTGTTGATATTGTACTCCTGCATTATTTACTAATATATCAATTTTACCAAATTTTTTCATTGTTTCTTCTACAATTTTATCACAAAACTTTGTATCTTTTATATCTCCTGAAAGCAATAAGCATGTTCCGCCCATTCTTTCAATAAACTCTTTTGTTTCTTCCGCATCTTTATGTTCGTCATAATAAGCAATTACAACTGTTGCTCCTTCTTTTGCAAATCCAACTGCAACTGCTCTTCCAATTCCCGAATCTCCTCCTGTTATAACAGCAATCTTATTATATAATTTACCTGCTGCTCGATAATATGGATTATTAAATATTGGTCTCGGTGTCATTAAGTATTCCATTCCTGGCTGTTCGTCTTGATGTTGTGGTGGAAATTCTATCTTGTAATCTTTACATATTCTACCATATCCTTGGTGGTCTATGTATTTTAAACCATAATCATCCTGTCCATTATTGTTTGAAGTATAATAATCATAATTCATTTTTTTCACCTCATAATATCTATATTTTTAATATTTATTACATGTGCATGTTCAACAATACTTTAAGTTATTTTGAAAAATTTCTTTATTTATCTATAGATTTTGTAACAATTTTTTATATCTTTCATATAATATATCAGGTGATTTTATGGAAATTGTTCAAACAAATATTAATTACACATATGAAACTATGATTTCAGACTTACATAAATTAAACTTAACATATCCATTTTTACAAATACAAAACACAGGATACAGTGTGCTTGGAAAAAGACTTCCAGTAATACGACTAGGACGTGGAGCAAAAAAAGTATTCTATTCTGCTTCTTTTCATGCTCAAGAATGGATTACAACTGTTATTCTTATGAAATTTATTGAAGATTATTGCAAAGCATATGTTACTAATACTAGCCTATATGGATATCAGATCAGAAGTATATTTCGTAGTACCTCTATTTATATTATGCCTATGGTTAATCCTGATGGCGTAGATTTAGTAACTGGATTTTATAAACCTAACAACCCAATATATAATTCTTTTAAAACTATTTCTGATAAATATCCTGATATTCCTTTTCCTGACGGTTGGAGAGCAAATTTTAATGGTGTAGATTTAAATTTACAATTCCCTGCACGGCTGGGAAAATGCAAAAAGAATAAAATATGAACAGGGTTTTACTTCTCCTGCTCCGCGTGACTTTGTTGGGTTTGGTCCTTTAACAGAACCTGAAAGCTTAGCAATATACAACTTCACACTACAATATGATTTTAGATTAGTCATAGCATACCACACGCAAGGAAAAGAAATTTATTGGCAATTCCAAAATTTCAGGCCACCTCAAAGTCTTTATATTGGAACTAGATTTGCTCAGTCCAGTGGATATACTTTGGCTGATACGCCTTATAATTCTAGTTTTGCTGGTTATAAAGATTGGTTTATTCAAGACTATAACAGACCTGGATTTACTATTGAAGCTGGTATTGGAGTAAATCCGCTTCCTATCTCTCAATTTGACGAAATTTATCGTGATAATATTGGAATTTTAATTCTCGGAGCTGTTTTATAAAAGAACAAAGACTTTTTTGCTCTTTGTTCTTTATTTCTCTCTATTATTTACTATTTCCTGCTTTATCTCATTTATAGCATTTTTCAAATACTGTGTTGCCTGTTCATCATAAATATAGCTTCCATTTACCTTTCTAACCACATCTCTCAATTGCACATTTTTTGGCAAATCTTTTTCAAAAGCAATATATTTACATTCAAGATTATTTTTATACTGAGTTACTTTATATCTGTGAAGTTCATCATTATCATATTTATTGGTCACAATAAATACTTCACCTTTGCTTAAGTCTGATAATTCCTTTTCAAAATATCCCTGCAAAAAATCAAATTCTCTTTTCTCAAACTCTAATTCTTCTTTATCTGTTAATTCTATATTATTTGAGTTTTCTAATGTTTTGCTTAGCTCTTGTATAAAATTTTTGATAAATTCACTTTGTGATAATTTCTCTGTTATTTTGTTTAAGTTTAACTCCAATTCTTCCTCCTTATCAATTTTCTATCAGTTTTGCTTTTCCTGTGTGATAATCAATTTCAAAGTTTTCTTGCACATTATATATGAATTTATTAAAGCAAACTCCTTCTTCCTCTACTGATTTTGCCTCTATTTCAACACCTGTTGCCAATTGATTTTCGTCTTTATAAATAGGTGTCACTCTATATAAAACGTGATAATCTTTTTCTTCTTTATTTTTTAGTTTAACCCAATTTGCAATCATATTTTCATATTCTATCATGGCAGAATTCATATCACGTGTACCTGTAATTAAATTTTTCTTATTGTTGTTTTCGTTTCCTAATTGCCATGCAATTAAATGACATCTTTCATATAAGTGTTTACTGTTATTTTCTCCATATAAATATTGAACCCAACCAGTAGGTTTATATGAAAGGCTTTCCCTCTTTGTTCCTTGCGGTGGCATTGTGTATTTACATATATTTGCAAAAGCCACTCCTGCTCTATTTAGTTCATCTAGGTTTGAATAATATTCAAAATCTTCTGTGCTTATATCCTTTTCTTCAAAATATGGTATATCGTTATTGATGTTGATAACTATCTCCCCTGAATATTGTGGAATGTTGTCTATATTGATATTGTTATTAGTACTTGTTTTAGTTGTTTCGGTTTCGTTTAAAATGTTTTCTATCCAGCCATTTTGTTGTGCGACATATTCAAATAAAGTAAAAAGTATTATGATTATTACAGTTATTACAAATTTTTTTAATTTCATTTTTTCTTTTTTATTCATATCTACTGTGGTCTCCTATGTGCCTAAATTTTGTCATTTGTAGTTTACTACATATTTATTTTGTTATTATAAACTTTATCCAAGAATTCATCTGGATACACTCTATCTAAAAATACATCAATTTGATTTTTAGGTTCTATGTTTTTACGTCTTTCATCTTGTCTTGCACCAGCCATACAAGAGATTGTTATATCAAATGCCATAAATAGCATAACAAAAACAGTAAGAATTCTTACCCATCTTTTATATATAAATGGCTGTATTGCTTGCAATGCTGGATATACTATTTTTAGGAACGCCACTGCTATAATTCCCCAATAAAAGCAATATTCTAAACTTGTTCTTCCATTTAAATTCATAAATTGCTTGCTGTAATCCCAAGAAATTGTTCCAAAAAATATTTCTTGAAAAAATGAGCATAGGTATTCTAAAAGTCCACCCATAAGCATTCCTGAAAAAAATGCTTCTTTGGGTTCTTTTATTTTAGTTACTAATAAATAATATGCAACTGCCCCTATTCCATAGATTTGTACAAATGGCCCATATACTAGTCCTTGTCTTATTACTATTGTTCTTGTATAAATTAGACCATATGCCATTTCTGCGAAAAATCCAAATACACTGCCTATCATAAATACCCAAAATATTATAATTATCCAATTAATTATTTTTGCTATTTTATTATCTTTCTTTTCCATATTTTTCCCCATGTATTTTACTGAAATCATTATATACTAAATCTTCCCAAAATGGAAGAGACAAATTAAAAATATTATGCTATAATATTAATGTAATTTGGAGGATTTTTATGATAATTATTAACAATATAAAAATAAGGAAAAATCTCTCTTCTAATGAAGTTTTTGAAGAGACAATTAAGAAGAATAAAATAAGAAAAGAAGATGTTTTAGAATGGCATATTACTAAAAAGTCTATTGACGCTAGAAATAAACAAGATGTTCATTATACTTATTCTATCTCTTTTAAATTAAAAAATGAAAATAAATATAAACATTTTAATAAAGCTCCTGAAGTTAAACTTCCTGAAATTAAGGCGCATAATTTGAAAGATAAAAAACCTGTTATTGTAGGCGCTGGACCTAGTGGTTTGTTTGCTGCTCTTATTCTTATTCAGAATGGACTTGCTCCTATTGTGATTGAACAAGGAGAATGTGTTGAAAATAGACAAAATACAGTTGATATGTTTTTGAAAGAAGGCAAATTAAATCCTCTTTCTAATGTTCAATTTGGTGAAGGTGGTGCTGGTACTTTTTCTGACGGTAAACTTACTACTGGTATTAGCAGTCCTTTTTGCCAAAAGGTTTTACAAGAATTTGTTAATTTCGGAACTCCTGAACAAATTTTATATTTGTCTAAACCTCATATTGGAACTGATAATTTAGTTCATATTGTAAAAAATATTAGAGAATATATAATTTCCAAAGGTGGAAAGTTTCTTTTTAATACAAAAGTTACAGATTTTAATACTAAAAATAACAAGATATCTTCTGTTGTTTGTGTAGATAAAGAAAATAAAACAATTACAATACCTACTTCTCATTTAATTCTTGCAATTGGGCACAGTTCAAGAGATACTTTTGAGATGTTATATAAAAATGGCGTTAATATGGAGAAGAAAAACTTTTCTGTTGGTGTTAGAATTGAGCATTTACAAGAAGATATTAATAAAGCTCAATATGGTACAGATACTAAGTTAAAATTACCACCTGCTGAATATAAGTTATCTTATCACTCTCCTAATGGTCGTTCATGCTATACTTTTTGTATGTGTCCAGGTGGAGTTGTAATGGCTTCTTCAAGCGACCCAAATACTATTGTTACTAATGGTATGAGCTACTTTTTAAGAGATGGAATCAACGCTAACTCTGCCGTTTTAGTTAACGTTGTTCCTGAAGATTTTGAAGATTCTTCTCCTCTTAGTGGTGTGTATTTTCAAAAGGATTTAGAAGAAAAAGCTTTTGTTTTAGGTGGTTCTAATTATTTTGCTCCTATCCAAAGGCTAGAAGATTTTATGAACAATAAAAAATCCGAATTTATAGGTTCTATAAAACCAAGCTATTTACCAGGTGTCACTTTATCTAACTTAAATGAGATTTTGCCTGAGTTTGTTGCTACTACTTTAAAAGAAGGATTTAGTTATTTTGATACTAAACTTAAAGGATTTGCTAATCCTGATAGTATTTTAACTGGTTTAGAAACTCGTAGTTCTTCTCCTGTTAAAATCCCTAGAAATGAGCATTTGGTTAGTAATATTGGTGGAATTTATCCTTGTGGAGAAGGTGCTGGATATGCTGGTGGAATTATGTCTGCAGCTGTTGACGGTATTAAGTGTGCTATTGCTGTTCTTGCGGATTAATCTTTCTTAGCCTTTCTACTATTTCTTTTAAGTTTTCTACTAGATAATCAATATCTGCTTTTGTGTTTTCTTCATCAAATGTAGTTCTAAGTGCTGAAAAAGCTTGGTTTGCTGTACACCCTATTGCTGTTAAAACATGTGAAGGTTCGGGTGAACCAGTTGAGCAGGCTGAACCACTTGATGCACAGATTCCTTTTGCATCTAAATTTAACAATAAGGCTTCCCCGTCTACTCTGTCAAAAGAAAAGTTAGCATTTCCGGGAAGTCTATTTTCTAGCCTTCCGTTTAGTTTAACATTTGGTATTGTTTCCTTAACTCTAGAAATATAATAGTTTCTAAGCTCTTGTAAATATCTAATATGGTTA
The DNA here is from genome assembly GCA_949443285.1 of uncultured Clostridia bacterium. Lineage (GTDB taxonomy): Bacteria > Bacillota > Clostridia > TANB77 > CAG-508 > CAG-269. Next base: position 10,699 of record CASSLW010000015.1, on the reverse strand, counting down.
GCCATATTCGTTCTAGCCAATTCGCATGCCTTTCCTAGTCCTACAATTCCAGCTACATTTTCTGTTCCTCCTCTTTTGTTTCTCTCCTGATGTCCACCATCTATAAATTTTTCAAATTCTATTCCCTCTCTTACGTATAATGCTCCTATTCCTTTTGGTGCATGTATTTTATGCCCTGACAATGATAACATATCAATTCCCATTTTCTTAACATTTATCGGAACATTTCCACAAGCTTGGACGCTATCTGTATGAAACACTATATTATGCATTTTCGCTATTTTTGCTATTTCAGTAATGGGCTGAATTGTTCCTATTTCATTATTTGCAAACATAATACTTATTAACATTGTGTCATACCTAATAGAATTTTTTAGTTCTTCTAAATTTACTACTCCTTCTGAATTTACATTTAAATATGTTACTGAGTATCCTTGTCTTTGTAAAAATTGACACGTATGCAATACTGCTGGATGCTCTATTTTAGAAGTTATTATATGTCTTTTCCTATGTGCATTTGCATATGCAATTCCTTTAATTGCCATATTGTCACTTTCTGAACCACACCCTGTAAAATATATTTCATGTGGCTTACATCCTATTAAATTTGCAACTTGCTCCCTTGCCTTTTCTATCGCTTTTTTTGCTTCTCTTCCTACTGAATACATTGATGACGGATTTCCATATTTATCTTTTAAATATGGCATCATTTCTTCTAGTACTTCTGACTTTACACTTGTAGTTGCTGCATTATCAAAATATTTTATATCCATAAATAAACTCATCCCTTCTTTTAATTCTCTTGCTGTATATTCATTTATTACATTATATTCAATTTTGACTATAATATTGATTTAATTTTCCCCAAATTTTCCATTACTGCTCTATAACCATATTTGTAACAACTATCTAGTTTTTCTACATCTAAAAGTCCTGTTTTATCTGTTTTTATTGTTAATATAAAGTCACTATTTTCTAAGTTCTCTTCCGAAATTTTATTTCCCATAATATCTATGGTTCTCATTGCTAAATCCATTATATTACTTTCTTTATCAATGTCATCTGCTTTGAAGTTGATTGCTATTACTTTGTCTGCTCCTTGTTTTCTAACTTCCATAACAGGTACATTATCTAACATTCCACCATCTAAAAATTGGTGAGTTTCAAATTCGCATGGGCAAAATACAGCTGGGAAACTGCTACTTGCTCTTACTGCTTTTCCTATTGATATATCTGTTATATATTGGCTATTGTCTTCTGAATTTTTTGGTATCTTATTTGTAAATATATATTCTTTTGCTTCTCCTATGTCTACTGCTGGAATTACTAAAGGCATCCTTTTTATGTCTTTTATTGTATTTACGCCTTTTCTTCTTGCTAAACTATTATAGACTTCTTCTATACTATTTCCTGTTTTTAATCCTGTAATATCTAATTTTTTACTCATCATATAATTTTTAATTCCAGATATTATTGGTGCTGAATTTATTCCCGCAATATCTTTTGAATATCTTTTAAATAATATGTAAATGTAATATGGTGAATATCCTAACGCATATAAAGATGATATTAAAGCTCCTGCACTTGTTCCTCCTATTACGTCTATTCTTATTCCATTATCTTCAAATGCTTTTAACGCTCCTGCATGTGCAATTCCTCTAATTCCGCCACCTGATAAAGCTACTCCTAATTTCAATTTAAGTCCCTCCTTCATATTATAGTATTTACTTCTTTATATGAAGTTAAACCTAAAAAGTTGATAATTATTAATTACACATAAAGGGGCCTGATAAAAAATTTATATATTTTAAATCAAACCCCTATTTTTATTTTATATTTGTATAATAAACTTCACCAAAACCGTATTCTACTTGATAATATGTGCTTATAAATGATGGTTCTATTCCTTCTTGAAATTTATATGTTGGTTCTAATATTTTCTCTCCCTTAGAGTTTATTACTCCCCATTTGCCTTCTTTTTTTACGGCTGCATATCCAAATTCATTAACTTCTGTTACTTCATCATATTGAGCTTCAACTACCATTTTATTGTTTTGGTCTACAAATCCCCATTTTCCATTTTCCATTTTTGCAAATATTGTGTTTTGTGGATATATTTCTGAAACTTTAAGCTCTTTTCCTTCTTTGTTAAAGTATTTCATTTCTTCATTATTATATATTTTGATATAATTATCTTTTTCTTCAACTTTCGCTTTTTTCATTTCACATATTTTTGTCATATTGCTATCATATAATATTGTTGTATTTGTACTTGCAATTGTTGCTTGTAATACTGTACTTTCTTCTATTTTTTGAAGTGAATCATTTTCAATTGCAATTTTTTCTTCTCCTTTATTGTTTAGTACTCCTAGCTTTGATTTCTCGTTACTAGCTCTAAAATAGTCTCCATATAGATATTCAATATAACTATATTTTTCCTCTATTATTTGCTCTCCGTCTTTTCCAATAACACCATATTTAGTTCCTGCTGATGTATTTAATTTTATTTTATAGTTTTCATTTTCAGTATCAATTATAGCTGTATTTTTATCTATTTCAGCTTTTGTTCCATTTTTGTCATATACTGTAACGTTATCAGCCTTTTTAGCATATACATATATTCCATTTATATCTATTTGGTCATATTCTTCAGGTAATATTGTCTTTCCTTCTAATGTTGCAGTTCCATATTTTTTGCTCTTTTCAATTGTAAGCAATCTATTTGTTTTATTATATGATATTGATTGATATTCATTTTTGATTAGTTCTTCTCCGTTTTTTATTACTCCATATTGTCCGTTTTTTGCAACTATTAGATATACTTGGTCTTTATCTTCTATATCTGTTATTCTAGATATTTCATTGTATTCTGTTAGTAACATTTTCTTTCCTTTGTAGTCTATATATCCATATCTATGTCCTTGTTCTGTTTTATTTGATACTATATATCCTGCAAATTTATACCCCACACCATTTGTATGGTATGCATCTACTGCAACATTATCATATTCAGCATTTACTACTACTTTTCCGTTTATGTTTATAACACCATATTTATCGTTTTGTTTTATAAGAAGTTCTCCTTCTTTATATGGTAAACTTTCTATTTCGTCATAATTTGCTTTTATTATTTTCTTTCCTTCTAAATTTATAAGACCATACTTGCCATTTTCTTGATATTTTAAAACTGTTTTTTCATACATCAAATCACTTGCTATATTTCTTAATCTTATTGGTTCTACTTTTTCATATTGTGTATAAAGTTCTTGTTTATTTGCATCTAACATTTTTACTTCTGAATTGCTATAACATGCAAATATTGCTTTTTCTGGGTTAGGTATTCTTACGTCATCATATTCTGGGTTAATTATGATATTTCCGCTTCTGTCTATTACTCCTGACTTTTCTTCTTGCTTTAATACAAAATAATTGTAATTTTCTATTTTTGCAATTTCATAATCATTATCTGATTTGTTGAAAAAATAAAATCCTATTCCTATTAATAATGCCACTACTATTATTGCTATTATTATATTTCTTATTATAAATGTTCTTTTCATATATGTTAGCCCCCTATTCTTCTATTTCTTTTGCTTCTTCTATATTGTTTTTACATGCTTTTATTTTTAGTATTCTTTTATCTTCACATTCTTGTATTTTGTATGTTACTTTTTTTGTCTCTACAATTGGTGTTTCTTCATCTTCTGGAATTCTTCCTAGCTGTTCTTGTAAAAATCCTGATATTGTGTCATAGTCACCTTCTGGTATTTCAGCATTTAGAATTTTATTTACATCATAAATTGCCATATTTCCAGCTAACATATATGTGTTTTCATCTATTTTTTCAAATTCTTTTTCTTCTTCGTCATATTCGTCATATATTTCTCCAAACAGTTCTTCAATAATGTCTTCCATTGTGATTAAGCCTGCTGTTCCGCCATATTCGTCTACAATTATTGCTATTTGCTTTTTATTTCGTTGTAACTCTTTAAAAACTTCGTTAATTAGCCTTGTTTGCGATACAAAATATGCATCTTTTACTATGTTTTTTACTTTAAAACTTCTTTTACCGATATTTTTTAATATGTCTTTTACATATAAAACACCTTTTATTTCATCTATTGTCTCATCATAGACAGGTATTCTACTATAACGGTATTCTTCTTTTGAAAGCTCATGCATTAATTCGTCTCCGCTTATGTTGATATCTACTGCAAATATATCTTTTCTATGCCTCATTATTTCTGATACTGTTATGTCATTAAATTCAAATACTTTGTTTATTAACTCTTTTTCATCTTCTTGTATTGTTCCTTTTTCTTCTCCTTGGTCTACCATCATTTTGATTTCTTCTTCTGTAACAGATTCTTCTTCGTTTTCGCCTACTCCAAATATTTTTGAAATGGCATTTGTTATAACTGTTAGTAATTTTACAAATGGCGCTGTTACTAACGAAATTATTCTTATTACTCCTATTGTTGCAAATGATATTTTTTCATAATGTTTCATTGCAAGTCTTTTAGGTACAAGTTCTCCAAAAACAATTGTGAAAAATGATAATATAATTGTTATTAATATTATTGATATACTTTTCCATATTCCTAAGCTTATAAATGGCATTACATTATACAATACTGGCGCTAGTCTTTCAGCAAAAGCATCTGATGCAAAAGCACTTGATAAAAATCCTGCTAATGTAATCCCTATTTGTATTGTTGATAAAAATTTACTTGGTTCTCTTAGCATTTTTTCAATTTGCTTTGCTTTCTTATTTCCATCTTTTGCTTGTTTTTCTATTTTAGCATCATTTAATGATATAAAAGCTATTTCACTTGCTGCAAAAAATGCATTTAATAATATTAATATAAGTAAAACTATTAGTTGTGAAAACATTTTTATTCATACTCCTTTTTTTCTTTAAAACTATGTACCTATTATATATGTTTTCTATTTTTTTTTCAACATATTTTTTTACATTCCTGCTACTGGCAATTTTTTTACTTCTTTTGTTTTAACTTCTTTATCCGCAGTCTTGTTTGTTTCCACTTTTGGTTTTTCTTCTTTTTTATTATTTACTGTTACTGTCATTTCTTGATTTAAATCTAGTTTTATTTCTATTAATTCAGGATAAGCCTCATATCCGTCTGTTGGATTTGTTTCTTTTAAATAGTATACCCCTGGAACTAGATTTTCTATTACAATTTTTCCGTCTTTATCAGTTTTTAAATCTGTATATATTGTTTCTTTATTTTCATTTAATAATTCAAACTCTACGTTTTCTAATTTATTTCCATTGTCTTGGTCTTTTTTTAGTATTATTAATTTTGTTTCATTTTTATTGTACTCTTCTGTTATAAATCCAGTTCCGTCTTCATATGGATTTGTTGTTATTGCATAATCTTGTGTTCCTGCTTTTTGAGTTTTTCCATAATATACTGGTTTTGTTTTAACTTTTGCTTGTACACTTAAATTAAAGGATGTAGTTTCTTTCATATCTTTTATTGGTACTAATACTTTAAAATTCTCATTTGGGTAAAATTCTTTTTTCTCATTATTGTTTTCATCTGTTATTTTTATACCAGCCATATTTAATCCATCTGCTCTATTAAGTTGTATCGTATATTTCGACATTTCAGCATTTGCCGTTGCTTTATATGTTTTAGATACATAATTTTTATCTTTTGCATCTTGTACCCATTTGTCTGTTACTCTGTTTATTGTAATAGTACTTGATACTTTTGTTTCAGTTGAATTAGCTGCGTTTGTTAATATCATTCTTAAAGCATTTAGTGTTCTATTTCCTGCTTCTGTTCCAATTGATCCAAAATATTCTAATTTTTTACCATGTATGTAGCAATATACTGCTTGTTTTGTAGCTGTAAATGCTTCCCATTGATTCGCTACACCTAGTTCTCCCAAAGATTTATATGGATATCCATTAGTAATTACTCTCCACAATCCTACATCTTGTAATGTTGTTTTAGTAGTAACATTGTAACTTCCTTTTTCTGCTCCTGGCTTTGTTCTATCCATACAATATGCTGGATACGATGCTCCATTTTGATTACTTTCTATATAAATCGCTTGAACTTGTGCGCCTTGATATGTCATTAATGCTCCACAATCTCCTATTGAATATGTATTTATCTCGCTAAAACTTGCAGCATATATACTGTTTCCTAATGTTAATAAATTCATTATTAATAATGCAACTACTATTGCAATTCTTCTTGTTTTTTTAATTATATTTTTATTCAATTTTTAATTCATTCCTTTCTTTTCCTTGTATACATCTTCTATATTCTGGTTGTCCTTCAACACATGTAATTAGTGTTATGGTATTATCTTCTGTTTTTTCTAAATAACTCCAATCTGTATCTTTTATTATGGCTATTGTCTCTACTTGGTATTCTCGTTTTTCTCCATTACAATAATATGTGATAATATCTCCTTTTTTTAGCTTCTTTAGGTTTGCAAAATAATTGTTTTCAAATCCTCTGTTGTGAGCTACTAGCCCAATATTCCCATTATTTCTTGAAGTTTCTTCAAAATGACCAATGTACTTATCCATAACTTCTTTTGTTGTTCCTTCTCCTATTGGCGCTTTTAATTCTATTGCTGGAATCTCTAATTGCCACATAGTTGTATCTTGTGTATTATTTTCATTAGTTTTCTGTTCTTGGTTGTTTTCTTCTGTTTGGCTTGGATTTTCTTGTTTGATTTCAATATTATCTTGTACTGTTTCTTGTGCTGTTGTTTGATTTAAATTTGATAAAAATAAATTAATATTTGAAAAAATAATTATTGATATTATGAGACTTACAATATTGATGTAAATTGTCGTGTATCTAAATCGTTTTATTTTTTTCCTCCTGTTTAATTTTTATTTTGAGTTAACTCTTGTTATTATCTTAATACATTTTTTGACATTTGTAAAGAACTTTTCATCGACAAAATTCGACAAATACAGCTAAAACCCTTGATATTTCAAGGGTTTTTGTTACTAATTTTTTCAAAATATGACAGTAAGGACTGTCCCCTATGGCAAAAAATTGCCAACAGGGACGGAGGAAAATGGCAATTTATTGCCAAAAAGGTCCGTCCCCAGTGGCAATTTCAAAGTAAAATTCTACTCCGTCGTCTTTGTTTATAGCTCCATAACTGTTTTGATAATTATTCATAATGGCTTTTACAAAGGATAGTCCAATACCTGTTCCTCCGTCATTTCTGTTTCGTGATTCGTCTATTTTATAAAATCTATTCCATATTTTCGCCATATGTTCTTCTGGTATGTTGTCACCTGTATTGAATACTTTCACTCTTACTTTGCTATTTTCAACGTCTATTGCGTTTTCTATTTTTATTACTTTTTTGTTGTTTATTTTTTTTACATTTTTTATTGCGTTTGTTAAATAGTTACTAACTACTTGTTCAATATAAAAATCGTCTGCTATTACATTTACCTCTTCAGGTGTTTCAAATTCTACTGCAATTCCTTTTTCTTCTAACATTACTTTTGATTTTCTTACAACTTCTTTTTCAAGTTCTACAATGTTAAATTTCTTGTCGTTGAATTCTCTTTTTCCATATTCTAGCTTCATTAGCTGTAGCAATTGTTTTACTAATTTGTCCATTTTATTTGTTTCGTCTAGTATAACTTCTGCATAGAATTTTCTACTTTCTTCATCTGTGTTTACGTTTTCTAATAATCCTTCGCTATATCCTTGTATTAGTGCAATCGGTGTTTTTAGTTCGTGTGATACGTCTGATATGAAGCTTTTTCTCATTTCGTCTATTTTTGATTTCTCTTCGATGTCTTTTTCTAGTTCGACATTTGTTTTTCTCAATTGTTTTATTGTTTTTTCTAGGGTTGTAGACATTACATTTATACTTTTTCCTAAATTATTTATTTCGTCTCCAACGTCTGTAATTTTGTATTTTTGGCTAAAGTCTAGGTTTGACATTTTTTTTGCAATGTCGTTTAATTCTAAAATTGGGTCTGTAAATCTTCTAGATACATATGATACTATTACTGCTGAAATTAGTATCGTCATTCCTGCCATTAAGTATAAAAAGTTATTTGATATTTTTACACTTTCTTGAATTGCATTTAGTGGAATTCTTATATATAGTTGATATCCATTGTCTAACATTGCTGATAGCAATACATATGTTACTCCATTATTGCTATCTTTTATTTTTTTTATTACATATTGGTCACTTTCTTCTATTATTTCTCCCATTCCAACTTTAAATTTTAACGTCATTTCGTTCATTTGACCTAATGTGGAATAGAAGTCTTTGTTTGATGTGTATATACTTACATTTTGATTATTTTTTATTAGTATATCAAAGTTGTTTTGTATTGCAATTTTTTCTAATTGTGTTTCTAAGTCTCCATTTTGTGAATTTTGATAGTATTCATTTACTGTTTCATATACGGATTTTAGTGCTTGTCTTTTGCTGTATATATAGAATTGTCCTAATACTAGATTATTTACTATTACTAAAAATACAATTATTAATATTATTATTGTGGATATAGTAATAAATAGTTTTACTCTAACAGATTCTAATGGATTGTGCTTCGCTTTCATTAATATGTCCCCTTTTCTTATTTTACTTCAAATTTATATCCAACGCCTCTCATTGTTTTTATATATTTTCCTTTTTTTCCTAGTTTATGTCTTATTTTTTTGATGTGACTGTCTATTGTTCTTGAATCTCCATAATAGTCATAGTTCCATACATTATTTAGTATTTTGTCTCTTGATAATGCAATGTTTTCATTTTCTATTAAATATACTAATAATTCGTATTCTCTTAGACTTAATTCAATTGCCTTACCGTCGACTTTTACTGTTCTGCCTTCTTTGTCTATTTCTATTCCTGCATATTCTTTTACTTCGCTTGATACTTGGCTTGTTCTTTTTAATATTGCTTCAACTCTTGCTACTAGTATTTTGGGGCTGAATGGTTTTGATATGTATTCGTCAACTCCTAGTTCAAATCCAAATAACTCGTCTTGCTCTTCTCCTCTTGCTGTTAGCATTATTATTGGTACTTTAGATTGTTGTCTTATCTGTCTTAACACAGACCAACCATCTAGTTTTGGCATCATTACATCTAATATTATTAAGTTGATTTTGCTTTTTTGTTTTTCGAATATTTCTAGTGCTTTTTCTCCGTCTTCTGCTTCTATTATGCTAAATCCTTTTGCCGCTAGGAAGTCTTTTATTAGTTTTCTCATTCTTTGCTCGTCGTCTACTATTAGTATTGTATCGTTTATCATTTTTCACCACTCCTGTTAGTTTTCTTTATTATATATTATAAACAGTAATTATGTCTATACTGTGAACATTAAAAAATTGTCTCAGTTTTTGTTCAATTGATACAAAAACTAAGACAATTTTTATTTCTATTTGTTTTTTGTAGTTTAAAAATTCCATGTTTCTTCTGTTTTATCAGCTATTTTAGGTACTTCTTTTTCTGTGATGCTAGATTTTAGTACTATCACAGGACGTACTCCGTCGAATATTTTCTTTTTCTATATCATTAGTTGAACTAAAAAGACCAAACGATGCCACACGAGCAGTATCTTTTCTCATAGCAATATCACGAACTGCAAACTGAGCAACGTCAGAACTTGCTAATACACAACGAGAAGCTAACCAATAACTTGCCTTATCTATATTATCAAATAAAATATCGTACACTCTTGTATTTGTTATCTTTATTTCTGGCTCTTCTCCTGAATTTATTGTATATACATAATTATCAACTATCCCTGATACTGTCGTTTTATACTTTCCATTTAACCAACTTTGTGGAGTATATTGATTTTCAATATTATATGGATCATTGTATTGTATATCTCCCCACCAAATTGTAGCTTTATTAACTTCTTTTATTTTTTCTTCTGTTGTCACTCCTGTTATTTCATTTATATCATCTATATTTACACTTCTTGCTGTACCATATTGCGTTGTATATAAACTACACAAATTATTTAATATCGTTTCTGAATTTAAATAACCTTTTGCTCCATATAAGTGCAAATATGGGTCATCTTCTCCATTATTGCTCTTCATTGGTCTTCCTGATATTAACTTTATTCCCCCTGTTGTTTCGTCTTTTCCTAATACTCTCCAATTCAATTGGTTATTTGATGCTTCATATATTTGGTCACTTTCGTATCCTGTATCCACTGCATTTGCTCTTCTACTTCCTGTTGTTGGATTTCTATAATCCACGTAATCTCCTATGTGCAAGTGCTCTTTATTTTGGCATGTTCCATTTTCGTTTATACAACCGTCTGCCACTGCTTTGTCATACATTTCTACTAACGTCAACCTAAAGATGATTACTCTTTTTCCTATTTTTACTTCTCCCGTTTCTTTTATTATTTCAAGTTCTTTGTCTGTTAATAGGTTTTGTTTCTTTAAATTTGATAAGAATTCATCTAATGTTTGTGTTGTGCTACCATCTTGCTTATTTATTTCCCATAGTTCTTTTGCTTCTTCTACTGTCCCTGCTCTTGTTTCTTCTTTGGCTTCTGTTGCTTTTGTTAATATTCCATTATCTCCTGTAAGTGTTGTTATTGTTACCCCTGCCAATATTAATAGCACAATTATTGTTATTACTAGTGCTGTAAGGATAAAATGTTACTTTTTTCATCAAAAATATATGGGTTTTCGTA
>CASSLW010000014.1 GCA_949443285.1 uncultured Clostridia bacterium | reverse complement strand
CATTCCTATGTGTGCCTTAGAGCGAAGCGAGAAAGGAATGGATTATTTTATGAAAAGAAAAGGATATTTATACGAAAATATTTATGACTTTGACAACATTATTTCTGCATTTAATGAAGTTTGCCGAAATACAAAAAATAAAAAAAAGGTAGAATTTTTCAAAGAATATAAATGTATTTATACTTACAGAATATATAATATTTTAAAAAACCAAAACTATAAAGTTGGCCCTTATAATATATTTACAATTAAAGAACCAAAAGAAAGAAGAATTGTAAGTCAAGGCATGGTTGACAAAGTTATAAATCATCTTGTCGCTAGATATATTTTATACCCAGCAATTCTTCCGTGTCTTACTGATTTCAATGTTGCAAGTAGAAAAGACATGGGAATGCGAAAAGGATTAGAATTATATCAAAAATATAGACATTATTTTTCTTGTAAATATAAACATTATTACATTTTAAAATGTGATATTAGCAAATTTTTTGCAAGTATAGATCACGATATTTTAAAAGAAAAACTAAAGAAAAGAATAAAAGATAAAAAAGCTTTACAGATAGTTTATAATATTATTGATAGTGATTCCGAAGGATTAAGCATTGGAAATATGACAAGTCAAGTTCTTGCTATTTTTTATTTAAATGATATGGACCATTTTATAAAAGAAAAATTAAAAATTAAAGGTGTAATTCGTTATCAAGATGATTTCCTTCTTTTTCATCATTCTAAAGATTATCTTAAATATTGTTTACACGAATTAACTAAATTTTTAGATAAAGAAAATTTGAAATTAAATAAAAAAACAAGACTATATAAAGATACCGATAATTTTATTTTTATTGGTAGAAATAAGTATGGTAATTATGCTAAATATCGCACAGTTCGAAGAAGACTGAAAAAAAGAGAATATTTATATCATAATGGTCTTATACCTATGCATAGTCTTGTCTCTTCAAGGCTATGCTATAAAAACCTTTGTGAAAACAAATTAAAATTGTAAAAGTTATTTTAAAAGAGTAGTACTAAACGTACTACTCTAAAAATAGTGCTAAAATTTTCTCCTTTTCGAGCTAATGCCTACTAACAAAAAAATTTATCTACTTTTATTTTATAATCAAATTACTTCGACTACAGGACACCAGTTTGTTTCTATATTATCTCTTACACAATTTGTAATTGTATAACCACAGTGTATAGAATCTACGGGGCGAAGACGATTGTAGTTGTTGTTATTGTCGTTGTTCGAATTGAACATATTATTACCGTTCATGTTCGTGTTAGCATTGCGCAACCCGAAGTTCGCATTGTTCGAATTGCAGTTAACATAGCGCGAAGCCACCCAAAGGAACATACGAAAAAGAAAGTCCACATACCGACAACTGTGCCCTAATTATTTATAGATTTCTTCCAACCAGTTAAGTATTTGATTATTTCGTCCATTGACTCTCCAAATTTTAAATATCTTTTATTATTTATAATTTGTTTATCATAACTTAAATTGATTAAAAAGTCTATAACCTTTACTTTAGCTATACTTTTATTTAATAATTCTGATTTTTCTTGAATATTCTCTATTGCATTAGCTTCATATACTAATTCCAACAAATCATAGCTTGTATTTCTTATTCTATTTTTTATTTCTATATCTTTTTTAGGAAAGTTTTCTAAATTTTTATCAATATTAACTAACAATTCCCTAATAAAATTTATTACTTTAAATTTTTCCTTTTGCATTTATTATTATCTCAAATTCCTTTAATATATTCTTTATATTTTCCTTTTTAGCGTTTTTATTTAAATATTCATATATTTTATCAATTCTAATTTTATTATTTACATATATTTTTGCTTCTTGAAATTCTTTGTTATAATTATTCAAGTTTTTAAAATTTTCCTTTTCATCAACTCTATAATTATCTCTGCTTTCAATTAGCATATAATTTATTTTCTTTTTTTCAAGTGTTGCTTTTACTTTATTTATTGCCTTCGTCGGAAAACCACAACTTATTATTCCTTCTTCTTCTTTTGTTTTATATTCAAAAATTTTTGAAACTATATATGCATCTTTTCCATAAACCTTATAAAAGCTACCTAATCTTATCAGCGCAATATCTTCTGGATGAATACTTTTTATTTCTTTTATCATTGTTATACAGCTCATTCTTATCTCCTAAAAGACTTTCCGCCAAGAGACCAAAGGCCTCTTATGGCGGAATGCTATAATTTTAATATTGTGTTATTGTATGTGGAGTTCCTGTACTGCTTGAGGCTGTTGAGCTTGCAGTTACTTGGGCCTCAGATCCTAGAGAAACTACGGGGCGAAGACGATCGTAGCCGTTGTCATAGTCGTAGTCCGAATAGAACATAATACTACCGCTCATGCTCGTGCCAGCACCGCGCAACCCGAAGCTCGCATAGTTCGAATGGCAGCTAACATAGCGCGAAGCCACCCAATATGTATTTGAACTATTATATAGAGCTTTTGAGCCTTCTCCATAGTTTGTGCTATTTATTGGTATATAATAATATGTTTGCGTTGTTGTTAAATTGTCTGCTTGTTTATATGATTTCTCTGTTGTTGATCTTGTTGTTCTATCCAATTCAGCTTTATTTGTATCTTTTATTCCATCTGTTTTTACTGTTTCTGTATTTATTCCTGAACCATTTTCACTTGCATATAAATTTGGGTAATATGAATATGATTTTTTATATGTTACTGTATTATTTTCTGTGTTCACTTTTTCTATATAACTACTTGCTGATAACCCTGAAACTTGATTACTTATATAATTACTTTTTGCTGTTTTTCCTGCGTCTGTTAGCCAGCTTTCCATATCTTCTAATTTTACACTTCTTGCTTTTATTCCATTCCTGCTATACAATTTTTCGCATATATCGTGCATTACATATACTCCGTTATTATATCCTGTCGCATCACTAAAATATATGTTTTGGCTTGTTGGACTTCCTATTAAATCCATACTTCCGTCATCATGTATTCTTAGTACTTGCCATTTTAAATTATCTCTAGTAATATCTGCTGTATTACTTGTTGAACCTGTTATATCTTGTACTAAATTATCTTTTGAATACGTTGTTTGTGATGTAGAATCTGGTTCATAATTAATATAGTCTCCTACTTTTATTCCTGCTCTTTTTGCGTATTTATCAACTTTCTTTGAGTATATTGTAGTCCAATCCTCTCCATCTACTGTTCCTACTATTGTAAACTTGTATGTTCCATTATTCGTTATTTTTGTTACCCACAAATCTCCTACTTTTGTTACTGTCCCATTATCACATGTTACTGTTTTTATTGTTCCGTCCTGTATACTTGCTTTAAAACTAATATACAATTCTGTTCCTTCTGTTTGGCTATCCGCTGCAATATCACTATCATTTCCTGTTCCATTAGCATTTGATACTACTTTTACATCTGTAACTGTTGCTGTTGGTCCTGCAAGTTCTACATTTCCATCTGCGTCTATTGTAAATGTCTTTCCGTCAAGCGTTACAGTTATTGGAAATGCATCTCCTTCTACTGTTGCTTCTGGTATATGTGCTGATATATTAGATTTTAATGTATCAACATCTAGTGTTCCATTTTCTCCATAACTTCCCATTACTTCTATTTGTATTCTTTCTTTTGCACTTGCATTTTCTGTATTTTTCTTTGCTGTTACTGCTTTTGTTAATATTCCATTATCTCCTGTTAATGTACTAATCGCTACTCCCGCAAGTATTAGAAGTACAATTATTGTTATTACTAACGCGATTAATGTAATACCTTTGTTTCTTCGTTTCATTATAAATCTCCCTTTCTATCTTTTGTTTTTTACCTTTTTATTTTATCCATAATTATGTAATTAGTCAATACATTATTGAGTTTTTATTATTACATTTTCGTTACAAAACACGCCGTTTAACGTCGTATTACAGGATTTTATACATACAAATATAGCACCATTAATTCAAATTTATTGAATATGAATGGTGCTTGTAATTAATTTTCTAATAACCAATCTACTACATTTATCTTCCTTATACCATTATAATCTGTTTCTAAATCCATATCTAAGGTTAATAAATATTTTGGATAGTGATCTCCTGTCTTTTCTAGCGCTCTTAATTCCCTTTTCAAAACATTTTCATCTCTAACAGACAAGGCTACTTGATAATATTTTATGCCTTCTCTGTTTTCTGCAACAAAATCTATTTCAAAATCATCTACTTTTCCAACATATACCTTATAGCCTCTTCTTAACAATTCAAGATAGACTATATTTTCTAATATATGCCCCATATCTTTATCTGCTTTTTTGCCTAAAAGATAACTTCTTAATCCTGTATCTACTGCATAATATTTATAATCTCTAACAAGTAAATTTTTGCCCTTAACATCAAATCTTTCAGCTTTGTATATTAAAAAACTCTCCAAAAACGCTGTTATATAGTTCTCTACTGTATGATTACTAGTAGACATCCCTTTGCTTGTTAATGTATCACTTATCTTTTTTGTTGATATAGCACTTCCTATACTATCATATATAAATTTTATAACATTTTCTAATAGTATTTTATCTGTTATATTATTTCTTGCCATTATATCTTTATATACAACCGTAGAAAATATTCCGTCTAAATATTTATCTAAATCATTTAAATTATTTTCCAGCAAACTTATATTTCCTGGCATTCCGCCATTTCTCATATATTCTAAAAATATTCTATCTCGTGATTCTTTTTGGCTTGGAAATGCTGATAAATATTCTTTAAATGATAATGGTAACATTTTTATTTCTATATATCTTCCAGATAATAGTGTTGCCAATTCTCCTGATAAAAGATATGCATTTGAACCTGTTATATATAAATCTATATTCTTTTTTATATATAACCCATCTACCGCTTTTTGGAATTCAGGAACATTTTGGACTTCATCTAAAAACACATAATATTTGTCCTCGTCTTTTATTTTCTCGTTTACATAGTTATATAATTCCATATAATTTTCAAAATCATATTCAGGATTTTCTAAGTTGATATTTATAATTCTACTGGATTTTATTTTATTTTCTTTTAAGTATTTTATATATAAATCAAATAAAGTTGATTTTCCACATCTTCTTATTCCTGTTACTACCTTTATTAAATCTTTGTCCTTAAATCTTTTTAATTGTTCTAAATATTCTGTTCTTTCTATCATAGAAATCATCTCCTGTATATATTATACAACTTTATTTTATTTCAGTCAAGTTTTGGAAATATTTTTCCAAAACTTCTATTTTTCGACAAGTTTTGGAATTGGTTTATCTTATGCAATTTTTGGCATATTTCAAAAAAAATTACCTTAGAATTTGTATTTTCTAAGATAATTTCTTGTTCTATTTATTTTCTGCTAGTTTTTCTATTTCTTCTTTTGTTAAGCCTGTAATTTCTTCTATTGTTTGTATATCAACTTTCTCTTTTAACATATTTTTAGCAATCTCTAATTTTTCCAGTCTTGCACCTTCTTCTATTCCTTCTTCTTTAGCTGTTCTCATACCTGTATTGTAATCCCAAATTGCTCTTTGTCTTGATATGTATAAATTCCATTCCTTTTCATCCATACTCATTTGGTTTATTATATCTATGGCCTTATCAATTTCTTTATTTTCCTTTCTAGCCATCTCTAATTTTTCCTCCTTTCCTGCTAACAGCCAAAGCCATTGTTCCAGCTTTGTATTAGTTCCTGGATTTTTCTTTTCAAATTTTGGTATTTCTATAAAGTGCATTTCCAAGTCATTTGTTGCTAGTTCTTCTTCATCACTATAACCCATGTTTACATATTCATTTTCTTTTGTTTTTATTCAATAATGTTCATTCATTTTTTATTATACACCAATATTTTGTCTTTGACAATACTTTGGTGTAAATTTTTATTTATTAGTAATGTTGTTGCTACTTTTATTGCTCTTTGTTTACGTACACGTATTTAATTTCTTACTTTTTGGGTTTTAATTTCGACAAGTTTTGGAATTAGTTTATCTTATACAACATATCTCATAACTATTCCATTTTTATCTTTATAATAATTCTTTCTAATACCAACACTTTCAAAACCTGCTTTTTCATATAACTTTATAGCAGGTTTATTATCCTCATTAACTTCTAAAAATATAGAATTTGCTTTAAACTCTTTGCAAATAGAAATTAATTCATTTAAAAGTAGAGTTCCTATACCTTTATTTCTATAATCTTTTCTAGTTACAATATTCATGATGTCAGCTTGGTCTAGCGCAAATTTAACTCCTGCAAATCCCATTATTTCTTTATTCAGTATCGCCACAATGTATTTTGAATTGCTTGAATTTAATTCTTCTTTTAAAATATTGTAGTTCCAAAAGTCGTCAAATTCATTTTCTAAAGCTTCTTTTATTTCTTCTAAATGATTTTTGTTCATTTTTTCTATTTCTATATTCATAGGTTTTAACTCCTTTTAAACAAACTCTTCAAACACCAAATTTGCCAAATCCAGCCCCTTATTAGTCAACCTAATATGATTTAAATCCACAACAAGCAAACCTTCTTCCACCAACTCATTTAGTTTGTCTTTATACAAATAGATAGGATTTTGGCCAAACTTCTGCTTAAAACTTGCAATGTCGACTCCGTCTAGCATTCTCAATCCCAGTAACATAAACTCATTTTGTTTATCCTCTAAAGTTTGTACTTCTTCAACATCTTTATTTTCTACATTATTTATATAACTTTCTATGTCATTTCCATTACTAAATCTTGTATTATTTAGATACGAATGAGCTGCAACTCCTAATCCGATGTATTCTTCTTGGTTCCAGCAATTCATATTATGTTTAGAATATTTATTTTCTTTTGCAAAATTTGATATTTCATAATGTTTATATCCATTTAATTCTAAAGTATTTTTTACATACCAATACATTTCTCTTTCTGTTTCTTCACTTGGTAGTTGTACTTTTCCTTCGTCAAGTAATTTAGAAATTACTGTTCCCTCTTCTACAATCAAAGAATATACACTTATATGTGTAGCTCCTAGTTTTATTACATTTTCCAAGCTGTCTTTTAAATCTTTTATTGTTTGGTTTGGAAGTCCTAGCATTAAATCTACATTGATGTTTTCAAATCCTACTTGTTTTGCCCAATTATATGTATCTAAAAATTCTTCATATGTATGAATTCTTCCGATTTGTTTTAGCAGGTTATTATTTGTTGTTTGTAAACCAATACTTAGTCTATTTATGCCACAAGACTTAAAATCCTGCAACTTTTCCTTTGTAACTGTCCCTGGATTTACTTCTATTGTAATTTCAATTTCTTCAAACTTTGTTATATTGTTTTTTAGTTGCTCCTTCAATTTTCCAATTAACTCTACAATATATTTGCTTTCTATATATGAAGGTGTTCCTCCACCTATATATATTGTCGTAACATTGTATTTTTCAAGCTGATATGTGTCTATTTCCTTTTTTACTGCATCTATGTATTGTTCTTGTTTTTTATCCTTATTTGCAAATGAAATAAAGTCACAATAATAGCATTTTTGCTTGCAGAATGGTATATGTATGTATATTCCTAGTTCTTTTTTATCCATTAGCTATCTCCATTATTTTTTTCAAACGATAATTCACTCCTGATTTCCCAACTGGCTGTTGTAGTAACTTTCCTAAATCCACAAGCGACATATTTGGATTTTCTAATCTTAATATTGCTATATCTTTTAAGTTGTCATCTAATTTATTAAATTTACCTGTTTGCTGTAATTTTTTTATTGCTGCAATTTGCTCAATAGAAGCATTTATCGTTTTATTTAAATTTGCCGCTTCACAGTTTACTAATCTATTTACTTTTCCACGCATTTCCTTTTGAATTCTAATATCCTCAAAACTCATTACAGCTTTATTTGCACCTATTAGCGCCAAAAACCTAGAAATCTCTTCTCCTTCTTTTATATAAACTGAACACTTATTTTTTGTTATCATTTTTTTAGCATTTACACCCATTCTTTTTAAGAGGTCTGTCACTTTTTCTAAATATGTTTCATCTTTTAAAACTATTTCTAAATGATACTTATTCTCTGGATTATTTATTGAACCTGAACCCAAGAATATCCCTCTTACAATTGCTCTTAAATATTCTTCTTTACTTTCATTTATTATTTCATTTAAGTTTTCTTTATATGGTATTTTTCCTTCCATATCTTTAACTTTCAATTTTATCACAAAGTTTTTTCCGCTCACTTCTATGTTATGGTTAATATTTAAATTTGTAAGTAATTTTGAAAACCTATTTATGTTATAGTCACTTTCTGTTGAAAATTTAATTGTATTTTTTATTGATTCATCAATGTTTCCAGAAATCAAGTATCCTATTAATTCATATTTTACAATTTCCTTATTTGATAAATTGCTTGTTTTATTTAACTCTTGTTTAATCTCTGAAGAAAAAGACATCTTACTTCCCCCTTTTAAACTTTTTGGGACAGGCCAAAAAAATCTCACTTGCGGACGTTTTTAGCCTGTCCCAAAAAAATTTCACGATAGTTTAGCTACAATAACCCTATCATTTTCATATAAATCTTTTTTGCAATATGTATCAACATATTTTTTCTCGTTCTCAATTAAATCAATTACATCTTGTCTTTGGTCATAGCCTATTTCTAAGCATAAATATCCATTAAATTTTAGGTATTCATCACTATTATGTACTATTTTTCTATAAAAATCCAATCCGTCATATCCACCATCTAGAGCTATTGCTGGCTCTTTTTGCACTTCGTTGTCTAGTGTTTTTATAACCTCTTTCTTTATGTATGGTGGATTAGATACTATTATGTCATATTTCTCTTTTGCTAGTTTTTGGAATAGGTTGGATTCTACAAATGTAATTTGATTTTCTACGTTGTTTTTCTTTGCGTTTGTTTTTGCTACATTCAAAGCTTTTTTGCTGATGTCTATTGCTGTTATTTTACTGTTTTCTATATATTTTGCAAGTGATACAGCTATTGCTCCACTTCCTGTGCATAGGTCTAGTATTTTTTTTGCATTTATTCTTTTTGCAATTTTGATTACTTCTTCTACTAGTACTTCTGTATCAGGTCTTGGGATTAAGACATCGTTGTTTACATAGAAGTTCATTTTCATGAATTCTTGGGAGTGTGTTATGTGTTGAATTGGAATTCCTGTTATTATTTTCTTTATTGCTTTGAAATAGTCTACCTCTTGCCTTAATGTCAATTGTTGATTGTCATATACAATTAAATATTGTCTTGGTTTGTCTAATATAAATTGCATCAATAATCTTGATTTCAAGTTTGGTTCACTTATTCCATTATTTTTCAAGTCAATCATTCCGCTTCCTTAAAACTTCCTTTATAGTCATACACACTCCCCCTCTCAGTAACAATTTAGATATTTTAATCTTCAAAAAAGCTCTCAAATTCTTCTTCGTTAACTTTTTCTTTTTCTAATAATGCATTTGCAATAAGGTCAAGCTTATCCCTATGTTCTTTAAGTAGTGTTTGGGCATCATTATAAGCAGTATCAATCAAACGTTTAACTTCAAGACCAATTTTATCTCCAATGTCCTCACCAAACATTTGAATTTCATATGGTTCTTGCCCTTGGAAATCAATTGGTCCTAAAGTATCACTCATACCATATTTGGTAACCATATCTCTTGCAATCTTAGTTGCAACTTCGATATCATTACTTGCACCTGTTGAAATATCATCTAAAACCAACTTCTCAGCAGCTCTACCACCTAGTAATGCAATCAATTTTTCTTGCATTTCTGTTTTAGAAATATAATATTTGTCTTCATCAGATTTGTACATAGTATATCCGCCAGCAACACCTCTTGGAATAATAGAAACTTCTTTTACATTTGTTTGTGTTGGCAAATATCTACTTACAACTGCGTGCCCAACTTCGTGATATGCTGTTAGTTTCTTATCTTTTTCAGAATATTTTCTTTCACGTTTTTCTAATCCAACAGTAACCTTTTTAATTGCTTCTTCAATATCATCATTTTCAATATCTTCATGCTTATTTTTTGTTGCAATTATTGCTGCTTCATTTAATATGTTTTCTAATTCAGCACCTGTAAATCCAGCTGTATCTTCTGCTATACTTTCTAAGTTTACATTCTCCGACATTTTCTTGTCTTTTGAATGGATTTTTAATATATCTAATCTTCCTTTTAAGTCAGGTGTAGGAATTGTAATTTGTCTGTCAAATCTTCCTGGTCTAAGTAATGCTTTATCTAACATTTCTGGTCTATTTGTTGCAGCTAGTACAATAATTGTTTCTTCTGAACTAAATCCGTCCATTTCTACTAATAGTTGGTTTAGAGTTTGATTGTTCTCTGTCTCTGCTCCACTGTTTGACGTTCTTCTTGAACCTATTGCGTCTATTTCGTCTATAAATACTATACAAGGCGCTAATTTTCTTGCTTTTTCAAACAATTTTCTAACACGTGAAGCTCCCAATCCTGCAAACATTTCTATAAATTCTGATCCACTCATTGATATAAAAGGAACATCTGCTTCACCAGCAATTGCTTTTGCAATTAAAGTCTTTCCTGTACCTGGTTTACCATATAGAAGCACACCTTTTGGTATTCTTGCTCCCATTTTTGTATATCTTTCTGGTCTTTTTAGGAAATCTACAATTTCAACCATCTCTGCTTTCTCTTCTTCAAGACCTGCAACATCATCAAATTTCACCTTTGTTTTTCTTTCAGTATCATCATAAACTTTCCCCTTTTCACCTAATCCTTGCATTTTAAAAATCATAACAAACAATGCAACCATTATAGCTGTTGGTAAAAATGATATTATAAAACTTGGTACTTGCGCCATAAAACTTCTTGGCTTTTGAATTAACTCAATTTCATTTCCTTCTGCCACTTTTGTTTGAACCAATCCCATAAAGCTCTCAACATTTGGTACTATTGAAGTTTTTTCCTCTTCCTCATTTTTCATCTTTACTTTAAGAGTTGTACTACCAGTTGTCATCTCTATTTTCTCTATATTTCCATATGATAACTCTTTTATTAAATCTGTATATGCTACTGTCTTTTCATCTTCTTTATCCTTATTTCTTACTAAATAAAAACCTAAACCTGCAATTAACGCTATTAATAAAATTAATACAAGTATAAAAATAAGATTCTTATTATTCTTTTTATTATTATTTTTCTTATCCATTTCTCCTCCTTATAAATTGCCACTGGGGACGGACCTTTTTGGCAATTTTTTGCCATTTAGGTCCGTCCCTAATGGCAATTTTTTGCCATTTAGGTCCGTCCCCAGTGGCAATTTCTTTCTATGCGTTTGAGCCTTCTTGCCCGTCTGGAATATTTTCTTCTTCCTCTTCTTTGTCTTTTTTCTTACGTTCTTTTTTCTCTTTTTCCTGCTTGTTTTTGTTTTCTTCTTCTTGTTTTTGCTCTCTAAGTAGTTTTTCTGCTTCTAATATTTTCATTAATTCCATTTGTTTGTTTATTACATCAGTTTTCAGGATTAATATGGCTGCTACTAAGTAAATTGCTGCAACTGCTACATACATTACTTGGAAGTATGTTATTGTAAGTGGTACAAATATGTTTATTGCTATATAAATCATATTCAATATTATTGATAGTGTTAGAGCATATACTGACATATTGTATATTGCTACATATCTCATTTTTATCCTTGCCAATTTAGTTGTTATATATCCGAAAAAACTTAGTAGTAGTGTGTCTGCTAATATTGATATTGCATACATAACAAAGGCATACATAAATAGTACTATAAATAAACTTATATAAACACTTAAAATATTAGTTCCTGTGGTATAATTTAATATTGTTTGTTTGTTAAATTCCTTTATTCCCACTGGTTCGAGTGTTTCTTTGTAGTTATATGTTACAGTTCCTGAGATTGAAGAATTTTTTATTATTATTTTGTCTTTTAATATTACAATTCCATTTCCCTCTTGTGTAATAGTGTTTGTGTATTGGTTTACTTGTGTTTCTTCTAATTCATTTGTGTTTATAATTACTGTTCCGAAAATAGAATTTTCTTTTGGAATTGTAATTTCGTTTTCGCTGTTTACTGTAAGTGTTCCTTCTTTATAATTTATTTCTGGGAATTCGTCTTTTAGGTATTTTACTCCGTCTTGTACTATGTTGTTAATTTGATATATTGTTCCTAGGCAAATTATTATTGCTAATATTGCCGTTATTTTCAAAAAATAACTTACTGCTTTGCTTAGTCCTTGTGCTGCCATATCTGGATACTTTTCTATTTTTGTAATAGAATACCACGCTTTTTTAAAAAAGCCCATTTTTATTTGCTTTTCTTCTACTTTCTTTTCTTCCATTTATCTGTACTCCCTTCTTATGCTTGAGTCTACAAATTTTGTGTTTACTCCGAATTATAACTTTGTCACCTATTTTGATGTCTTTATCTGTTATATCACATGTAATATGATATGTTCCAATTCTTCCTAGCACTTTGCAGTTTTGGTTATTTATTTTTACATATAAAGCTTCTTTTTTGAAGAAATCTTTAAATGCTCCTACAAAATATCTTAACTTGTCCACTTTTCTAAACATGTCTTTTCCATTTGTTATATTCATTCCATTCATATATCCTACTGGAACTATTGCGACTTTGGTTGTTTTTTTAGTTGTATATGTGTTTGAATACCCTATGTTAAATCCTTTTGGTAATTCTTTAATTTCAGATACTTGTGATTCTAAATGAGCTATTTTCTTTAATCCTATGTGGTCTTGAAATGCAAGTCTTCCTAAAAATGCTGACCCAATTCTTACTGCATTTAAGTGCATGTTTGGATATTTTATAAATGCTGAAGAGTTACATACATGTAACATTCCAGGATTTATATCATTCATTTTTAATACTTCAATTGTATCAATAAATCTTTTAAATTGCTCTTTTGTGTATTTTTCATCAAAAAAGCTAAGTGAAAAGTGTGTAAATGTACCTTGTATTTGGATATTCTGTGCTTCTTTTATTGCTTCCACTATTTTTTCTTTTTGGCTATATATAAATCCATATCTGCCAAATCCTGTATCGATTTTTAAATGTACTTTGATTTTTTTGTTTAGCTCTTTTCCAATTTTATCAACGGCTTCTATGTCTTCTTTTGAGCCTACTGTTAATGTTATGTTGTTTTTTATTAAAATTCTAATATCTTCTTCTATTGCTGTTGCTGATAGCATTAATATTTCTTCTTTTATTCCCGCTTCTCTTAGTTTAAGTGCTTCTTCTATTGTTGCTACTGCAAAATTTGATATTCCATTATCTATTAGAAATTTTGTAAGTTCTACAATTCCTAATCCATATCCATTTGCTTTTACTACTGCTATTATTTTTAGGCTATTCCCATTGTCATCTTTTCCTGATTTTTCTGCATATTGTTTTATTTTTTCTATATTGTGTTTTAAATCTTCTTTATTTATTACTAAGGTATTCACTTTTATACTCCTTATTTGATTTTTATTTTAGAAGTTTTCTTTTTATTTGTCTTATTGTTCTAAATGCTTTTTCTGAGAAACGATATAATTTGTATGTGATTGGTTTGTATGGTATATATATTTCTCCTATAAATTCTGTAAATGTTGCTCCAAAACCTTGTTTAAATCTATATAATCCGTATTGTGGGTGACTTTCGTCAACTACTCCTGATACTCCTCTGAAATCGTATACATCATCTTTTCTTTCTATTGCCATTTTTATCATTTCCCATTGTAGTAAATAGTTTGGCATTAGGTTTCTATGTTGATTACTACTTGCTCCATATAAATACCATGTTTTGTTTCCATAGAATATTGGTATTACTCCTGATATTGGCTTTCCTTCATAATATGCCATTAGTAGTTTCATATGGTTTGGTCCTAACTCGTCATACATTTTTTCAAAGTATTCTAGTGGTCTTATAATAAATCCATCTCTTTTACCTGTTTCTACCATTATTTTGTGGAAGTCTTTTAAGTCTTCTCTTGTTCCTTCTTTTATTTCAACGCCTTTTTTTGCTGCTAGTCTGATGTTGTATCTCCATTTTTGTTTAAAGCCTGCCATAACTTCTTCTTCTGTTTTGTCTTTTATATCTAGCCTAAATACATATCTTGGTTGTATTTCGTCTTTAAAATCTTTGGCGTCGTCTTTTATTTTGTATCCTAAGTTTGTTGCTACATCTCTAAATGTTTCGTCATCACTTAGTATGTCTGGTTCTATTCTTAATACTATTGCTTTATATTTCTTTGCTAGTTCTTTTGCTCCGTCTGTTAGTTGCTTCATTACTGATATGTCGTGTATATCACATACTGGTCCTCTTGATGAGTACATTATGTTTCCGAATATTGGCATTTTTCTTATTAGTACACATAGTGAACCTGTGATGTTTCCGTCTTCATCTTCTGCTAATATTACTTCTGGTTTCCAGTATGGCTTTTTTACCTCTGCCCATTCTAGTGATTGTTGAAAATTGCATCTTTCATGACTCTCTAAAAATTTTTTATATTTATTTCTCGATTCTTCGTCGTCTACAAATCTCATTTGTTTTTTTGTCCTCCTAATTTATTATTTACATTACATTGGTATTTTACACTAATTTGCGAAAATTTACAAGGGATTATAGATTTTTATAAATAAAAAACAACTTACTAAAATGTAAATTGTTCTAAGAAAATAGTTAGCTATGAAAATACCCCATATAATTTTTATAACTATATGGGAATTTTATTTATAGTCATATATTTATTATTTAAATTTATTAATTTTATTCTTATTATTCATATGATTTAAAATCAAAGTTAAATCCAATAAATTCATGAAGTTTCATATTTAAAAAGTTATTAATATCATTATTTGCAATAGTAGAAACATCTTTTATTCTATAAGTTTTATTATCCAAACTAACTAAAGGATTAATATATCTTTTTTTACCTTTTACACTAGTACAATAAATCTCATTATTAGGTAAATCACTTTTATAAACTGAACTTCTTGCAGCATTTTGAAACTTCTCAAATGAATTTTTTATATAACTGTCTTCACAATTTTTTATTCGTTGTAATATTTCATGTTCTGAAAATTTATATAAATCATCAATAGTTATATAGCCTTTGACATTCATTGATTTTACAATATCTGCAATAAATTGCATACACAGTCTATCCTCATCTTCAATCCAACGAGGCCATAATTTTGAAATGTCATGTATAAAATTTTCACATAATTTTACATCTTTAAATGCTAGTTCATTTATATTATCTTCATTTTTAAGTATTGTTATGTTATTATAATATTCTTCTATATTTTTAAGTTCAAACACTCTTATTTGATAAAGACCTCCAGATAATGTATATTCAAATCTGTCAGCACTTAATCGTGGAGTATCATTGTCTGCAATTGGATAAATATGATAATAAGAAACTTCTTCTACTTTTATATTATCTCTGTTCAATAAATTCATTATTTCTTTTGAATTTCTAATTATTTGTTCTGTTCTTTCTTCTGTTGATTCTTGATGTTCTGAATCTCCATTCATAAAATCAATGCAATGTTTAAAAGTTGGTGTAGCAATATCATGAAATAAACCTGAAATGGTTTGTTTTTTATCATGTGTAAAGTTCCATATAATTAGTGCTACTGCAACACTATGAGTAAGCGAAGAATAGAAATATTTGTCGTTATACACTTTGGTGTATAATGTACCACAAGACATTCCAATTCCATCAAGCCTCATCATTTCTGGAGTATAGATATATTCTAACAACCATTCTGGAAATTCTGGTGATAAGATTTTTAAATAATTTCTTATTTCTTCATTTAAATTGTTTAGATATTCATTCATATTAGTTTTCTCCCTCTTTTTCTATTATTGTATTAGTTTCAATTTGTTTCTTTTCTTCTTCAATAGTTTGCTTGTCAACATCCTAACAAGATTTTACCATATAGCATAGAAATTCTCTGTTCGGTAAAAACATATGGTAAGTATTTTCTAGTTACTTCTCCATTATTAACTTTTTTATTTCTTCATTTTATCTAAGTAAAAAACAACTTACTAAATTGTAAGTTGTTCTAATTTGGAGCAGGTAGTGGGAATCGAACCCACGTCATCAGCTTGGAAGGCTGAGGTTCTACCATTGAACTACACCTGCAATTGCCCCTAACAATTATAGATTATAAAGGTTTTTTTGTCGTTTGTCAATACTAATTTTAAAATTTTTCAAAATATTTTTTCATAATTTGTAAAATGCTTGCTATTACAGAGTTTTAGCCTTTTATTTTTCCAAACAAGCCTTTACCAATCCAACAAACAATGGAGCTGGTCTATTTGGTCTTGATTTCAACTCTGGGTGGAATTGCCCTGCTATAAAATATGGATGGTCTTTTATTTCTACAATTTCTACTAATGAGCCATCTGGAGATGTTCCTGAGACTTTAAGTCCAGCTTTTTCTAAAACTTCCCTATATTGATTATTATACTCAAAACGATGTCTATGTCTTTCCGAAATTTCTTTTTCTCCATATAATTCTCTAGCAATAGTTCCATTTTCTAATATACAAGGATATGCTCCAAGTCGCATAGTTCCACCTTTTTTGTCTATTCCTTTTTGCTCTTCCATAATATGTATTACTGGATTTTTAGTTGTTTCGTCAAATTCTGTCGAATTTGCATTTTTTATATTTAATACATTTCTTGCAAATTCTACAACTGCCATTTGCATTCCTAAACAAATCCCTAAAAATGGCACTTTATTTTCTCTTGCATATCTTATTGTTTCAATTTTTCCATCTATTCCCCTATTTCCAAATCCGCCTGGAACAATTATACCGTCATATTTTGATAGTTCTTCTTTTGCTATATCTTTGTTTATCTTTTCGCAATCCACAAGATGTACCTTTACTTTTACCTTATTGGCAAAACCCGCATGATACAAACTTTCAATTACTGATATATATGAATCTTCTAATTTTACATATTTGCCAACTATTGCTATATTAACAACCTTTTCTTTGTCTATGCTTTCTATATCCTCTATCATTTTTTCCCATTTTTTGTTGTCAGGTATATAATTATCTAGTCTTAATTTATTGCAGATTTCTCTTCCTAAGCCTTCTTCTTCCAACATTAGTGGTACAGCATATAAGCAACTTTCTGTTTTATTTTGTATTACACTTGTTTTTCTTACATTACAAAATAATGATAGCTTATCTCTTACACTCTCTGGGATTTCGCTTTCTGTTCTACATACTAAGATGTTAGGCTTTATTCCTAAACTTTGCAATTCTTTTACAGAATGTTGTGTTGGTTTTGATTTTATTTCATTTGAACCTGCAATATATGGTAATAATGTCACATGAACATAAGCTACATCTTCAGGATTTTTTTCTAGTCCTACTTGTCTTATCGCTTCTATTATTGAAAGCCCTTCGATATCTCCTATTGTTCCACCAACTTCTGTTATTACTATGTCTACATCTGTATTTTCAAATTTGTATATTCTTTCTTTTATCTCGTTTGTGATATGTGGTATTACTTGAACTGTTTTTCCTAAGTATTCACCTTTTCTTTCTTTTTCAATTACAGTTGAATACACTTGTCCCATTGTCACACTAGAGTTTTTTGTTAAGCTTTCGTCTATAAATCTTTCGTAATGTCCTAAGTCTAAGTCTGTTTCTGCTCCGTCGTCTGTTACGAATACTTCTCCATGTTCATATGGGTTCATTGTTCCTGGGTCTACGTTGATGTATGGGTCGAATTTTTGTATTGTTACTTTGTATCCTCTGTTTTTTAGTAGCCTTCCGTAGTGATGCTGCTGTTATTCCTTTTCCTAGTCCTGATACTACTCCGCCTGTTACAAATATGTATTTTGTGTTCATTGCTTTTTTCCTCCTTTTAAAAAACAAAAAAAGATTTAAAAAATTTCCGGCAAATGCGGTTTTTTTTAAATCTATTATTAGTTTAACATTTTATTTTTGTAATTGCAAGTATTTTTTATGATTATTTTCTATTTATCTATATACTTGTCCAATAATAATACAATGCATTGTTATTCCCATCATATACAGCAACTTCATATCCTGTCGCTTCTTCATCTGTAAAATTATATCTTTTCATTTCATCACTTGTTCTACATACCTTTTTATAATAATAATATCCATTTTCGATTTCTTTGACTTCTTCATTATATTTAAAATTTTCTAATATATCATTGTCTAATTTCTCTTTACTCCAATACTGATTATTTTGATTCACTGTCACACCTATTTCTTTTTTCTTTTCTTCTTTAAACTTGTATACATAGTAGTCTGTTCCATCGCCTTGTATTCCACTTCTTACATTATATACTTCCTTATAAATGTAGTCATTTATATGTATACCTAAAATGTTATTGTAATCTCTTTCCTTTTTTAATAAGCCACTTTTTAGATAGTATATTTTAGCATTTTTTATATCAAATATAGCATAAATACCTTTCGCATTATAATAATATAAATCTTCTCTATCAATACTAATTTTTTCATTTTCTACTATTTCATAAAAATTCATCATTATGTATTCATAAAATTTGTTCCTATTCCATAATTTATTATTTTCCAATTGTCTTCTGAACTTTTCCATACTATCACTGTAATAATTTTTTATTTTATATACCTTATATCTATTTAAAATATCTTCATCATAAATTGTACAGTATTCTATTTCATAGTCTTCTATTTGTAGGTTTAATTTTTTATGTTCATTATTCATTATAGATAAAGCAATTATTTTTAATATGCCTAAACTTGCAACTAAGATAATTATTGTAACAAAAATTAATATAGATATTAATTTCACTTTATTTTTCATATCTTATCACCACTTTTATAATTATTTATTAACTTATAAAACTATACTTCATAATTATTAATTTCAAATTTAATTTTTACTTTATATGGTTTTACTCAATAATTTTGCTGAAAGGTTCATATTTGTTAATATCCCTCCAACAACTACTAATTGCCAAAACACATATTGCATTAAATAAAAACCAACATATGTTATTGGATTTGTTTTTTTATTAGCATCAAATATAAAACTCATACGTTTTAATGTCTCTTCTGCTACTTTCTGGTCTATTTTTTCTAAATTTAAGTTTTGAAATTCATTTATCAAATTCTTAAATTTATCTATCTCGTTATATACTCGATAGACATCGTTTAATTTAAAAGGTAATATTTCTATAAAGTCCCTACGAAATATGGAAATATTCCTTATATCTGTTGGTATTTTATCTTTTAAATTGTTAAAAAAATCAGAATCAATCTTATCTAGATATTTTAATGCAATATATTTCTCTGCCAACACATATTTCTTCTTTTTACCAAGAAAAAATTTATAATTCCTTAATGCTATCCTGTTACATAAATACATTTCTTTATCCTTTACAAGTCTTATTGGATAAGAAATTTCAAGTAAATCATACACATTTCTTAAGCATTCTCTTCCAAATAACTGATAATCATAATTGTATGGCTTATTGCATAATATACATCGTTTTTCTTTCTTTATTTTTCCATAGCATTTCTCTCCTTTTACTACTTCATTTCTATTATTTTGTATATACTAAATATTTTTTATTATGGTTTCAGTGCTGTAATTGGTAATACATATATTCCATCAGGTCTTTTTACCACTGCATCATACAGTCCACAAATCACACACATGAATTTAGGTTTAACTTCAGCCAATTCATAAAATTTCTTTAAACTTTGCACAGCTTCTTCTTCTTTATTTGATCCCAATTTTATCTCTATCGCCCCATACTCTCCATCTGCTATTTCTATTATACTGTCTACTTCAAGCCCTGTATTGTTATCCCTATAATGATATAGTTTCGCACCTATACTTTCTGCGTATATTCGCAAATCTCTTTCGCATAACGCTTCAAAATAAAGTCCAAAAGTCTCCAAATCATTCTTCAATTTTTCAGGAGTTATATTTAAAACTGCACATCCTAAAGACGGATCTGTAAAATGTCTTTTCGGATTTTTTCCAACATTTGCTCTTGAACGTATTTTATACATAAAAGATTTCTGATTTTCTATTAAATGCAATCTATTTAAAACATTCAAGTAATCTGCAACTGTATTTCTACTTACAGTTAACTCTTCTTCTGTTACATTATCATCAATATCTTTTATTAATACATTATTATTAGAGACTGTACTTTCATTTCTTGCAAGAGACCTTAAAAGCATTTCCATTTTTTCTCTATCTCTTTTAACACCATCTACTTCTACTATGTCTTTCTCTAATACAGCTTCAATATAACTTTTAGTTATTTTCATAGCTCCTTTTACATCAAGATTAACAGATTCTGGCCATCCACCTCTTACAATTAATTCTGCTAATTTTTTTAATTCTACTTTGTCTAGCAATTTATTCTTTACCTTATTATCAAATAAATCTTGTAATGATACTTCTCCACTTGAATCCCCTGATTCATACAACGACATTGTGTACATTTTCATTCTACAAATTCTTCCAGCACCTGAGTGGCGAATTTTATCACTTACAGGTGTTGCCGAACCTGTTAAAATATATTTACCTTTTTTACTGTCTTGGTCACATTTGAACCTTATTGCATCCCATATTGCTGGAACCTCTTGCCATTCATCAATAAGTTCTGGCATATCTTTGTCTAATACTAAATTTACGTCCATTTCTGCTAAGTGTTTTTCTCTGAAATTGTCTGCTGTATTATTCAAATATGTTACACTTTTTGAATGATTTAATGCTGTCCAAGTTTTTCCACACCATTTTGGTCCTTCGATACTAATTGCACCGAAAATCTTCAAATTCTCTTCTATCGCCTCGTCAATTAGTCTTTTTCTATATCCTTCTTTAGTTAAATTCATTTATTCTTCACCTCATTTAGATATTATCATATATAAAAAAATTTTTCAATCCTTTTTCAAATTTTATTGTGCATTTTCCGGCAATATCGTTGTGCACTTTTTGGCAAATTCGTTGTGCAATTTTGTTCACAGTAAAATATTTGCATTTTTCAAATATTATTGTTATACTAATAATATAAATTAAGAAAAGGAGTGATTTTTATGCCAACACCACATAATGAAGCTAAGCTAGGAGATATTGCAAAAACAGTAATTATGCCAGGAGATCCACTAAGAGCAAAATACATTGCGGAAAACTTTTTAGAAAACCCAAAACTAGTAAACTCTGTTAGAAATGCATTTGCCTACACAGGAACATACAAAGGAAAAGAAATAACAGTTATGGCATCAGGAATGGGAATGCCAAGTATGGGAATTTATTGCTATGAACTATATAAACTATATAATGTGGAAAACATTATAAGAATTGGTTCTTGCGGTGGATATAAACCCGAACTAAAATTATTTGATATAATATTATCAGAAAATGTATTTTGTGAGGGAAACTTTGCTTTGACATTAAACAACGATGATTGCCATATTGCGTCTGCTGATGCTCATTTAAATAAATTAATTGAAGCTACTGCCAAAGAAAATAATATTAATATAGTTAAAGGAAACACATGTTGTACAGATTGCTTTGATTTGTACATGACTGATGTTAATGAATTTCTAGCTCGCATTCCAGAAGGATTTAATCCACTAAGTGCTGAAATGGAAGCTTTTGCACTATTCTATGTTGCTAAATTATTAAACAAAAAAGCCTCTTGCTTAATGAGTGTTGTTGATTCTAAATATATTAAAGATGTCGCAACTGCTGAGGAAAGAGAAACTGGATTAAATAATATGATAACTCTTGCATTAGATGCAAGTTTGAAAATTTAAAAAAACCTGCCAATGGGGACGGACCTTTTTGGCAGGACTTTTTTATTTTTTTATTGATAAAATTTTATATTTCATTACACCTGCTGGAGCATTTACTTCTACAACTTTATTTTTCTTTGCTCCAAGTAATGCAGCTCCTAGTGGTGATTCATTTGATATTTTGTTTTCTAATAAGTTTACTTCTGTTGAACCAACTATTGTGTATTCTATTTTTTCGTCGAATTCCATATCTAACACTTTTACGATATTTCCAACTTGTACAGTTTCTGTATCTATTTCTTTTTCATCAATTATTTTTGCGTGTCTTACTTTGTTTTCTAATTCTGCTATTTTAACTTCATTTTCTGCTTGCGCTGTTTTTGCTTCATCATATTCAGAGTTTTCTGATAAATCTCCAAATCCTAATGCTACTTTTATTCTTTCTGCTATTTCAGCTCTTTTTTCTGTTCTTAAATAATTTAATTCTTTTTCTAAGTTATTAAATCCTTCTTGTGTTAATAATACTTCTTTTTCTTCCATTGTATTTTCTCCTTTCAGTTTGCTAATTGTTTTGTTTTTAAAAAGTCATTTTCTATATTACGGCAAAAAGTCAAATTTGTCAAGACATAATTAACTTTTTTGCCCCTTTTAGGTAGTCTACTCCTGAGAATATTGTTGCTACTGTTTGTACTAGCATCATTATTGTTACTAAAAAATTCAATATTGCATCTCCACCTTGTAGCATTCCTCCAAAGCATTCTCCAAATGCATATAAGTCTAAAAATGCCAAAATAATCGCTATCATTTGTGTTACTGTTTTTATCTTTCCCCATTTTGATGCTGCTATTACTTGACCACCTTTTTCTACTGCTACTAATCTATATCCTGATACTATAAATTCTCTTGCTAATACTATTATTGGTATCCAAGCTGGAAGTTTTGATATCTCTACTAACATTACCATTGCAGCTAAAACTAAAATTTTATCTGCTAATGGATCTAAAAATTTTCCAAATGTTGTTACTTGGTTATTTTTTCTTGCTAAATATCCATCTAGTTTATCTGTTATTGATGCTATAATAAATATTAAATCTATTATAAGCCATGCTGTTGGTATTCCTAAAAATGTTCCTTGTATTCCTAAAAACGGAATTATTACCATTATTGGTACTAATATTATTCTAAATAGAGTTAGTTTGTTTGGTAAATTCATATATTTCTCTCCTTATTTTTATTTTGCCATTTCTATTGCTTTTTGTAATTGTGTATCTTCTGTTTCTTTTACATTTAATACATTTGTTACTGTTTCAGGTAATTCTACTTTTTCGTCTGGTTCTATTCCTATTTTGTTTATTTTCGTTCTATTAGGTGTTAAATACTCTTCTGATGTTATTTTTAATCCACTTCCGTCTATTAGTTGCATTAATTTTTGTATTACACCTTTTCCAAATGTTGTTGTTCCAACTATTTTGGCTTTTCCGTTATCTTTTAATGCTCCTGCAAGTATTTCTGATGAACTTGCTGTGTTTTTGTTTGTTAATATGACTACTGGCACTTTGATTATTGGTTCGTTTTTCGATTTTTCTACTTCTTCTTTATTGTGTTTGTCTACTTCATATAATATTACTTGGTCTTTTTCTAATATTAAATCTGCTATTTTTAAAGCTTCGTCTACAATTCCACCGCCATTATTTCTTAAGTCTATTATTAAAGATTTTATGCCTTGCTTTTCTAATTCTTGATATTTATTTTTGAAGTCTTCGGCTGTACCTTCATCAAATGATGAGAATTCTATATATCCAATGTTGTTTTCTATTACTTTTCCTTCTACCGGATTTACTTTTATATGTTCTCTTGTTAATTCAAATTTCTTAGTTTCTGTTCCTCTTAATATTTCTATTTCAACTTTTGACCCTGTTTCACCTTTTATTTTAGATGATGCAACTGTCATATCATCTGCTGAATATTGTTCACCATTTACTGATATTATTAAGTCTCCTGGCAATATTCCTGCTTTTTCTGCTGGTCCGCCTTTTATTGGTGCTAATACCATTATTTTGTCTACTTCAGTATTTTTCACCATGTATATACCTATTCCAACAAAGTTTCCTGTTGCATCTTCCATGTAATCTTTCATTTCTTCTTTTGATATATATTCGGTGTATGGGTCGTCAAGCCCTTCTATATAGCCTTTAATTGCACCTTCTTTTAGCTTTTCTTCATCTACTTCTCCTAAGAAATCTTTATCAATTATTGCTTTAAATTTACTTAATGTTGTTGCTAATTCGTCGTTACCGCCAATTATTGCAACTTTGTTGTTTTGACTAAAATATTGATACATTCCAATTGAAGTTAACAAGAATGTTATAAATGCGACTAATGCCACTAGCATTATTATTTTGTAGACTTTAAATCTTTTCTTTTCTTCCATGATGTTCCTCCAAACCTATAAACTGGGCGGAACTTTCCGCCCATATATTTTTATTATATGTACTTTACTTTTCATTCATTACTATGGTATGTAATTAGCTGGATTTACTGGTTTTCCATTTACCCAAACTTCAACATGCAAGTGTGTTCCACCTAACGGATTACTAGGTGTCGGTCTAGGTCTAACATTTCCTGTATTTCCTACACTCATTATTTGTTGACCTTGCGAAACTTTTTGTCCTTTTGATACTAATCTTGAACCTGGTTTTCCGTGAGCATATAATGTCATAGTTCCGTCTTGGTGGTCAATTATAATATATTCTCCATAACTAGAATATGAACCTACATAATTTCCGTCTGAACCATAATTTGGTATTCCACCTGTTTTAGTTGTTGAAGTAAGTACCACTCCACCTTTGGCTGCTAAAACTGCTTTACCATACATATTGCTTCCACTATAATCTGCTCCTGTATGTCCTGCATATCCATACCAGCCACATGTAATACTATATCCAGGTATTGGCCTTATAAATCCTGAAGCACTTGGGTTTCCTGGTTTTACATTTGTACCACCTGTTGGCTTTGAACTATTTTGATACTTTTTAGCTGCTGCTGCTATTTCATTTCTAATTGCTACTTTGTCTGCTTCAAATTTATCTAACTCAGCTTGTGTTTCTTTTTCTTCTTCTGATAGCTGTGCAACTTGTTCGTTTTTCTCGTTTTTAGCATTTTTTAATTGAGTTGTAACTCCTTGTTTGCTTGCCTTTGTTGTGGCAAGTTCTTTTTTGCTTGCTTCTATTTTTTCTTTAGCTTGTTTTATTTCTTCTTTTTGTTTCTTTATGTCTTCTAATAATTCTGTATCTGCACTTACTAGTTCTGTAACAAAATAATATTTAGATATAAAGTCCATTATTCCATTAGAAGATAATAAAACATCTAAAAATGACGTTTCCCCTTGTTCTTGTGTTGCAACTAGTCTAGCTTCCATTAGTTTTTCTTGTTTTTCAAAATCTTCTTGAGCTTTATCTAGTTTTGCTTTCTCTTCTTCTAATTTTGAATTCATTTCTGAAATTTTAGTGTCCAGTTCGTCAATTTGTTTTTGATATTCAGAAATTTGTGTGTTTATTTTTTCTACTTCTTCTAGTTTGTCACTTTTTTCTTCTTTTATATTATTTAGTTTGTCTTTCTTTTCTTCAATTTGTTTGTTGATATTATTTAGGTCATTTTGTGTAGCTGCTATTACTACTGTATTTTGTACTAACATTATTGCTACAACTATTGCTCCTAATACTTTTATACTTAACTTTTTCATAAATTCCTTCCATTTATCTTATATGTCCTTCTAAATATGGCCTTGGGTCTACTCTATTATTCCAGCCACCAGAACCTGTTCTTACTTCAAAATGCAAATGTGGTCCTGTTGAATTTCCTGTTGTTCCAACACTCATTATTTGTTGTCCTTGTTTTACATAGTCGCCCTTATTTACTCTCCTAGAACCATTTTGTCCATGTGCATATAGAGTATATAATCCATTACTATGCATTATTAATATGTAATTTCCATAACTTCTATTTCCTAAGTTCTCTGATATCATTACAACTCCATCTGCTACCGCATATATTGGTTGTCCATTTATTCCACCTGAACCAAAGTCAATTGCTCCGTGATATTGTCCACTTGAATATGTCATTCCTGTTGTTACTTTGTTATATGCTGCTGGAAGTGGACAAATAAATCCTGATGCATTTGGTTTAACATTTGATGTGCTTCCACTACTTGAAGGTTTATTTTGGTTTTGTTGTTCTTGTTTCTTTTGTTCTTCCAATCTTCTTTGTGCTTCGGCTCTTTCTTGTTCTATTTTTTTGTCTATTGATTTATTTTCTTGTGCTAATTCATCAATTTGTTGTTGAATTTTCTTTTCATCTTCTGCTAATCTTGCAACTTGTTGGTCTTTTGTGCTCTTAGCTGCTTTTAGTTGTACAGATATACCTTGTTTACTTGCTTTTGCAGTATCCAACTCTTTTTTACTTGCTTCTAATTTTTCCTTAGCTTGTTGTATCTCTTCTTTTTGCTTTTTTATACCTTCTAGTAACTCTGTATCAGCACTTGCTAGTTCTGTAACAAAATAATATCTTGATATTAAATCAACTATATTTTCAGATGATAACAACACATCTAATAGTGATGTATCACCTTGCTCTTGAACTGCAATTAATCTAGCTTCCATTAGTTTTTCTTGTTTATCAAAATCTTCTTGTGCTTTATTTAATGTATTTTCTGCATCTGCTATTTGACCATTCAAGTTTCCTATTTGTCCGTCTAATTCAGCTATTTGACTTTCATAACTTTCTATTTTTGAAGAAATATCTTCTACTTCTTTTACTGTTTTATTTTTTTGTGCTGTTACTTCGTTTTTTTCATTCTGCGCATCTTTAATTTTCTGTTCATTTTCATCTTTTTGATTTTTCAATTGAGCTTCACTCGCAGCAAATGCCACTGTACTTTGAAACAACATAATTGTTGCAACTATTATTCCTAATATTTTTACAACTACTTTTTTCATATGTTCCTCCCTATTAAAACTTTTTAGTCTATTTAAAGATGTGTCCCAAAATGGACAAAATGTCCAAAAGGAAACGTCCCCAAATGTCCTTATTCTGGAATTAATCCATTTGTGATATATGGTAATGGATTTGTTACAACTCCATTTAACCTTACCTCAAAGTGTGCATGTGGTCCTGTTGAATATCCTGTTGTACCAACTTTTAAGACTGTGTCTCCTTTTTTTACTGTTTGTCCAACTGTTACCATTATTTCTGAGCCATGTGCATATAATGTTGATACTCCGCCACCATGGTCTATTATAACCATGTTTCCATATCCTTTGTTAAACTCTGCTTTTGTTACTATTCCGTCATTTGCAGCTATGAAATTTGCTCCTAGTGGTGCTCCAATGTCAACACCTGTATGTAATGCTGTATAGTGTAAGACTGGGTGGTATCTAGTCCCATAATTTGATGTAATTCTTGTGTAGCCTGGTGTTGGCCAAGCTAACTCTCCACCTATGTATTCTGTATCTATTCCTTCTAGTGCTTCTTTTAGTATTTGACTGTTGATTTCAGCAAATCTTGAGTTGAATTCGTCAATTTGTGTTTGTAATTCTTTTTCTTCGTCTGATAATTTTGCAATAAAGTTTTCTCTTACTGTTTTTGTATTTTCTAGTATTTTTGCTGTTCTTGTTTGGTTTGCTTTCATATCTGCTAATTGTTTTTCAGTATTTTCTAATGTTTTCTTGCTTAATTCTATTTGGTCCCTTTTTTGTTTCATTTCTTCTAGCAATTCTGATTCATATGTTGCAAGTTCTTTTACTAGAAAATAGTTTGATAAGAATTCTGATATACTTTTAGATGTTAATATAACGTCTAAATATTGTATTTCACTTGATTCGTATGCTGCTATTAATCTATTGTCTAACAATTCTTTTTGTTTATTATAATTTTCTTCAGCTATTTTTAATTCAGCTTCAACATTTTCCATATTTTTTTGTAACTCTAGTATTTTATTATTTAATTCGTCTAATTGTTGTTGTGAATTTGCAATAGTCCCGTCTAATTTATCAACTTGTTGTAAATTTTCTGATAATTCAGTTTGAACTTCGTCCAATCTACCAGTTGTATCCTTTAGCTGAGTTTGCAATTCTTCTCTTTGAGTTTGTAAACTCTTTGGTTCTGTTGTTTCTGTTTGTTCTTCATTATTTTCTGCATTTACATATGTAATAATGCTTGAGCTACAAATTACAAAAGCTAAAATGGCAAATATAAATTTACGCATCTTCTCTCCTTTATACTTTTAAATATTTTCTCATAGAAATAACACTTCCGCAATGCTCCTATTCCAATTCCTAATAGCATATAAACAAATATTATAGAGCTAAACATATCGCTAAATCCTATTAAGCTCATATTTATTGTTTGCATAAATGGTGAATTTACTAATTGTCTTGCAATTAGGCTATATGCTAATCCTATTAATATAATTGAAATAATGCTTGCAAACATTCCAATTATCATACCTTCCACAATAAATGGCCATCTTATAAAACCATTTGTTGCTCCTACGTATTTCATAATTGATATTTCTTTTCTTCTTGCGTGTACTGTAAGTTTGATTGTATTTGCTATAATAAATACTGATATTACTACTAATAAAAGTAATATTACTCCTGTTACTATCTTTATTCCGTTTGCTAATTTTATTAATGCCTCAACAGTTTGGTCACTACTTGTTATTTTGCTTACCATATCAAATGTATTTATTTGTGTTTGTACTTCTTTACTTTTCTTTAAGTCTGTAAGGTTTACGACATATGAATCTTTAAATATATTGTTTTCTCCGTCATATTGTTCTAATAATTCACTTCCATATTTTTCTTTCATTTGTGATAGAGCTTCTTCTTTTGATACATATTCTATGGTACTAACTCCATCAATTTTTCTTATTTTATCAGCCAGTTCGTCCATTTGCTCTTGTGTTGCTTCTTTTTTTACAAATACTTGAATTCCTTGTATTGACTCAATTTCTTTTACAAAATGGTTGATGTTTTCTCCAAGTATTAAAAATATTCCAAATATTATCATAGTTGCACACATTATCATTAGTGATGCACCTGTTGATTTTTTGTTTTTAAATACGTTACTAAATCCTTCTCCTATAAAATAACCTAATCTACTATATTTCAAAATCATAACCACCTTTTTTATCATCTCTTACTATTTCGCCCTTGCTTATGTGAATAACTCTCTTCTTCATTTGGTCAACTATATCTTTTGCATGTGTTGCTACAACTACTGTTGTACCTCTCATATTGATATCATTCAATAAGTTCATTATATCCCAAGCTGTATCAGGGTCCAGGTTTCCTGTTGGTTCGTCTGCTATTAACATTGATGGATTATTTACTAAAGCTCTCGCTAATGCTACTCTTTGTTGCTCTCCACCAGATAATTCATTTGGGTACATTTTAGCTTTTCCACTTAATCCTACTAGTGATAATACCATTGGTACTTGTCTTCTTATGTGTCTTGGTGTTGCTCTTACTATGTACATTGCATATGCTACATTGTCATATACAGTTTTATCTGGTAATAATCTAAAGTCTTGGAACACTACTCCCATACTTCTTCTTAAATATGGTACTCTGTTTTGTTTTAAAAATGTTGTGTCTTTTCCATTTATTATAATGTGCCCTGATGTTGGTTCTTCTTCTTTTAATATTAGTTTTATTAATGTAGATTTTCCGCTTCCTGATGAACCTACTAAGAAAGCAAATTCTCCTTTATTTATAACAAAATTGGCATTTTTTACAGCTTTTGTTCCTGTATCATATGTTTTTGCTACATTTCTAAATTCTATCATTTTTGTACTCCTTACTTTCGTTTTATAAAATATTTTACATACTATTTCTATTCTATCTAATCATATCAATAAAGTTGTTTTTTTGCAATACTTTGTCGTAAAAAAAAGCTGGAAAATTTTAATGTAATTGGGGACGGAGCAAAAAAACATCGGTTTTGCTACCGATGTTTTTTTGCTCCGTCCCCAATTACATTAAAATTCTTCGATTATCCTTTTTGCTGTAATTTCAAAATACTCCATAAGTTCTTTAGCCTTGCCAGATTTTCCAAAAGTATCTTTTACTCCCATTCTAATTAACTTAGTTGGATATTCTTCTGTTAATACTTCTGATATAGCTGAACCAAGTCCGCCAATAACATTATGGTCTTCTATTGAAATTAATTTTTTAGTTTCTTTTGCACATTTTACAATCATTTCTTTATCTATTGGTTTTATTGTATGAACATCTACAACTCTAATGTTGATTCCTTTTTCTTTTAATTCTTTTTGTGCAATTAAAGCTTGCTCAACTGTTACTCCTGTTGCAAATACTGTTCCGTTTGTTCCATCGCCAATTTGAATAGCTTTTCCTATTTCAAATTTTTGTCCTTGTTCGTAAATTTCTCCTGTTCCTAGTCTTGCAAGTCTTAAATATACTGGACCTTGTATTTTTGATATTTCTTTTACTGCCCATTTTGTTTGAGCATCATCTGATGTTGATATTACTGTCATGTTTGGTATTGTTCTCATCATCGAAATATCTTCTAACATTTGATGTGTTGATCCGTCTTCCCCAACTGTTACTCCTGCATGTGTTGCACATATCTTCACATTTAAATTTGGATAACATACACTATTTCTTATTTGG
Source organism: uncultured Clostridia bacterium (assembly GCA_949443285.1). GTDB lineage: Bacteria > Bacillota > Clostridia > TANB77 > CAG-508 > CAG-269. Next base: position 16,336 of record CASSLW010000014.1, on the reverse strand, counting down.
TCATATGCTCTTCCTGCTGCAAACATTGCAAAAGTACTTGCATATGGTACTTTTCCACAAGTTGCAAGTCCTGCTGCTGTTCCTATCATATTTGCTTCTGCTATTCCCATATCGAAAAATCTTTCTGGAAATTCTTTTGCAAATAAATCTGTTTTTGTTGCAGTTGCTAAATCCGCATCTAACACTACTATGTTTTCATTTTCTCTCCCTAGCTCTAATAAAGCTTCTCCATAACTTTGACGTGTTGCTTTTTTATTTTCTAAATTCATAAATTTTCTTCCTTTCGGTTTAATTTTTTTATTACTTGCATACTAAAATATCTATTTTGATAATTCCGCAATTGCTTGTTTAAACTCTTCTTCGTTTGGCGCTTTTCCATGCCATTTGACTTGATTTTCCATAAATGACACACCTTTTCCCTTTACAGTTTCAGCAATTATGCAAGTTGGTTTTCCTTTTACATTTTTCGCCACATCAAAAGCCTTTATAATTTCATCAATATCATTTCCGTCAATTTTTATAATTTGAAAACCAAAACTTCTGAATTTTTCATCAATTGGCTTTGAATTCATAACCTGCTCAATCGTTCCGTCAATTTGAAGATTGTTATTATCTACAATCACACACAAATTATCTAATTCGTATTGACTTGCCGCCATCGCAGCTTCCCATACTTGGCCTTCCTCTATCTCACCATCTCCCAAAACGCAATAAACTCTATAATCCTTTTTATCCAGCTTTCCCGCAATTGCCATGCCATTTGCAGCAGACAATCCTTGGCCTAATGAACCGGTTGTCATATCAACACCTGGTATTTTCGTCATATCAGGATGCCCTTGCAATTTTCCATTTATATTTCTAAATTCTTTCAAATCTTCAAAATCAAAAAATCCTTTATTCGCCAAAGTTGCATATAGCGCTGGAGCACAATGTCCTTTTGACAAAACAAACCTATCTCTATCTTCCCAATTAGGATTTTTTTCATCTATTTTCATTTCATAAAAATATAAAACAGTTAAAATATCAGCTATTGAAAGTGAACCCCCTGGATGTCCAGAACCCGCTCTATATACTTGTTCCACAATTTCTACTCTCGTTTTTCTTGCAATCTCTTCTAGCTCTTTTATTTTACTTCTTTTCAAAAAAATCACGCTCCTATTCTTATGAAATTAATATATCACAACTTCACTATTTTTACTACAAAATTTTAAAACTTTTTGGGACAGTCCAAAAAAGTTTTAAAAGAAGATGTGTCCCTAATGGACAAAAATGTCCATCAGGGACGTTTCCAAATGGACATTTTTGTCCAAAAAGAAACGTCCCCAGTGGACATTGACATAAAAAATCCCCGCCTTAGCCGTCAGTTGCTTTGAATTTTTAAGGACCTGCTCCTAAAAACAGGTGGGTGCCTACCTAAAATATTCATGGGCTTCTCACTTCATAGTTGGTGAGCTTGCACGCCATACTTCAGAGTCTAAGCCCCTCTTTATGTGTGTTGGTTCTAAAAATTCTGCCTATACGTACTACGCAGGGTATTTAATTTTTTATTATCTCTTAACTTATTTTTATTTTATCATATGTAAAAAATTTTTACAAGACTATTTTCAAATTTATTTTTACCAATTTTTATATTACATTACATATAACAAGATACAGAAAAATTGTAATATGCTTCCAGCTAAAATGCATAAGTGAAATAGTGAATGAACATATTTATGTTTCTTGCCAAATCCATATAAAACCGCTCCAATTGTGTAAACAATTCCACCTGATACTAAAAGCGCAAGCCCAGTTGTTCCAAGTGCTTGTGGCAATGCTTTTACTCTTATCAAAATACACCAACCCATTAATAAGTAACATATCATTGAAAACACTTTGTATCTTTTTATATCTATTGAGTTTAACACTATTCCTACGATTGCTGCTGCCCATATTATTCCAAATATTGTCCAACCTGCGACTAGATTTTCCTCTCTTATTGTGCATAATGCAAATGGTGTATATGATCCTGCTATTAATAAAAATATTGAGCAATGGTCTAATACTTGAAATACTTTTTTAGCTTTCCTTTTTGGGCTTAATCCATGGTATATGCTAGACATTGTGTATAACATTATCATTGTTGTTCCATATATTGCACCACTTACAATTCCATATACATTTTTATGTATTGCCGCAAATACCACACATAATACTGTTACGACTATTCCAAACGCTCCACCTACTATGTGTGATGTCATATTAAATATTTCTTCGCCTTTTGTGTATGTTGGCAATATTCTATCTTCTAATTTTATCCTTTTCATATTACTTCCTTTTCTTTAGGTATTACTTAAGTATCAAGCTTCTCCCAAATTTTTTATTGGATTATATCACATTTATTGGCAATTGTCTAATTATTCTTTTATTTCTTTTGCAAGTTTGTTGATTGCTTTTGTTTCAATTCTTGATACATATGAGCGAGAAATTCCCATCATACTCGCAATTTCGTTTTGTGTTTTGGGCTTATGACCACCGAAGGCCAAACCTAAGCTCTAAAATTGTTTTTTCCCTATCTTTTAATAAGTCTTTCATTTTTTCATAAAGTAACTTTATCTTCATTTTGATGTCTACTTCTTCTTCGATATTTCTTTCGTTATTTTCCAAAACTTCTTGTAATGTAACTACATTATCATCTTTATCTTTCCCGAATAGGCTCATTTAAATACACTTCTGCCCCTATTTTTTTAGTTGCTCTTAAATGCATCAAAATTTCATTGTCAATACATCTAGATACATATGTAGATAATCTTGCTCCTTTTTCCACATTAAAGCTATTTATACCTTTTATCAACCCTATCGTTCCTATTGATATCAAATCATCTTGGTCTACTTTTGCTGTACTGTATTTCTTTGCAATATGTGCCACTAATCTTAAGTTTCTTTCTATTAACATATTTCTTGCTTCGTCGTCGCCTTTTGCCATTTCTTCTAAACATTTTCTTTCTTCTTCTGCTGTTAGTGGTTCTGGAAATAGATTACTTCCTTGAATGTATCCGAACCACAAATACTGCTGATTTTAAGAATTCAATAAATCCATATATCCCACTTATACAAAGTGCTGAGAACATAATTGCACCTCCATTTTCATACTGCAATTATATGCACATATTTTTTAAAAGTGCCTGACCTTATATAAATTTATTTTATTTATCACATTTTGCATCAAAAGCTGTTTATGCATTAATAAAATTAAAGTTCTTCTTTTCTAACTTAATTCATACCTTTAAAAGAGGTGAATTATGAAATTTATATCAAACTGTATCAAAGGAATAGCAATCGGCTCAGGAGCAATATTGCCAGGAATAAGCAGTGGTGTACTATGTGTAGTTTTTGGTATATACGAAGACCTACTAGACCACATACTAAACTTCTTTTCAGACATAAAAAAACACACCAAATTTCTACTTCCAATTTTTATTGGAGCTGGCATTGGTGTTCTAATTTTCAGTAATATATTAAATAAATTATTATATCAATTTCCAATACAAACAAAATCAATTTTTATAGGGCTCATATTAGGCAGTATTCCAACACTTCTAAAAGACGTAAATACAAAATGCAAATTCAAATTGCATTATCTTTTATATACCATTGTAGCTTTCACTTGCGGAATTCTCTTAGTTATTTTGGAAAAAAACGTCGCTATTAGTTCTGCTGTTGATAACCTTACTCCACTATATCTTGCACTTTCAGGATTTGCTATGTCTGTTGGGGTTGTAGTACCTGGAGTAAGTAGTACCATAATTTTAATGCTATTTGGTATTTATTCTACCTACTTATCAGCCATTTCCTCTTTGTATTTTCCTATACTTATTCCTTTGGGAATAGGATTAGTCTTGGGTTGTATTGTATGGATGAAACTTACTAAATTTTTCTTTGAACATTTTTATGTCCAAACATTTTACACTATTATTGGATTTAGCCTTGGGTCAATTTTTGTTTTAATGCCTACTGTTAATCTTGATTTAAATGGCATTATCTCTTTAATGTGCATTTGGCTGGGATTTATAATAGGATGTAATTGGGGACGGAGCAAAAAAACATCAATAGCAAAATTGATGTTTTTTTGCTCCGTCCCCAATTACATCATTTCTTTCTTCTTAGTATCCAATCTTTTTCACATTTAATTGGTAACTTCATTTTAACTTGTTGTCCCTTAACACCTGGACTTACCTCATTTATCTCTTCATTTGTCTCTACATCATAAAGTTTTTCTATTTTGAATTCTACTGGTTCAATTTTGTTTGGAACTATAATTTCCAAACTATCTCCTACTGAAAGTTTATTCTTAATTTCAATTGTAGAAACATCTTCGTTCCATTCTACTACTTTTCCTCCAAATTCATAGTTTTCATTATATTGTCTTCCACTATATTCTTGAATATCTTTATTATTTCTATCATTAAAATAGAATGTTGTTAAGCCTCTTGTTTTTACTTTTTCTAGTTCTTTCAAATATTTTGTGTAATCATAATTTGATGGGTCTTTCTTATAATCATCTATTGCATTTCTGTATGCATTTATTACACTTGCTAGGTAATATTCTGTTTTAAGTCTTCCTTCTATTTTTAAGCTATCTATTCCCATTTCAATTATTTCTGGAATTTCTTTTATTAGGCATAAATCTTTTGATGAAAATATACTTGTTCCGTATTCGTTTGTTTCGATTGGCATATATTCTCCTGGATTGTTTTTTTCTTCTGCATATAGATTATATGACCATCTACAGCTTTGAGCACAATCTCCTAAGTTTGCGCTTCTACAAGATAGGAAGTCACTTAAGAAGCATCTTCCTGAATATGCAAAACAGATTGCTCCATGTACGAATATTTCTATTTCCATATCTTCTGGCTTATTTTCCATTATATATTTTAGTTGTTCTTTGTTCATTTCTCTTGCCATAATCATTCTTTTGGCACCATTTTTACGCCAAAAGTTTGCTGAGTGCATACTTACTATGTTTGCTTGTGTGCTTACGTTTATTGCTACACTTGGAGCATATTGTTTTAAAATTTCCATTACTCCACCGTCTGCTGCTATAATTCCGTCTGGCTTTAGCTCTTCTAGTTTTTTTGCCATTTCTATTATTTCTTCGTATTTTTCATCCCAAGCAAAGATATTTAATGTCACATATACTTTTTTTCCTATGCTGTGTGCGTATTTTATTGTATTTTCTAAGTCGTCATCTTTCATATCTGCTCTTGTTCTAAGTGATAAAGATGATGTTCCTGCATATACTGCATCTGCCCCATATAAAAATGCGATTTTTGCTTTTTCAAATGATCCTGCTGGTGCTAATAATTCTACTTCTTTCATTACTATATTTCTCCTCTCCAATGGACATTATATCTTGATTTTATGTAATTGTCAATTAAATTTGCTTTATGTTTACTTTTTTGGTATAATATAGGTAGGCATTTGCTTATAAAAATTTATTGATAGAAAGACGAGGTTTAGACATTATGAGTAATACTACATCTGCTAAAAAGTTCATTTTTCCAGACATAGAACCTTTTTTATGTCCGGATGAGCCAATTACTTTGGAAGAAGCAATTCATAACTATCGGAAGGCTTTAATTGACACTGGTAGTTCCTATAATATTGAATATGCCAATAAGCTACTTCAGTATTTAGAATCCAATCCAACCAGGAAAGATTTTTCTCAATATATTTCTCATATAAAGAAGTGGAAAAAAGAAAAGAAATACAACTTCGCAATCCACTTTTTTAGAAGAAAAAAGAGTTTCCTTAAATATAACGAAAAAATTCGGTTATTTATTTTGAAATCTCTTAGTGCTACAACATATGAAGAACGAGAAAAATATTCTTTAGATAGAATTTGTGATATCTATGGAATTCGGTTGGTTTTGGATTTAGGGAAAGAAGATTCTCTTGAAGCTATTGATGTTGCTTATGAATTGTTAAACGAAACTATCAACTTTTTTACAAAGGAAAAAGGTTACAACATCAAACTTGCAGAGCCGCTGCTTAATGTTGGCTTCTCTGCCGCAAAACACCCTAATGTGGTCGTTCCAAAAAAGGCCAAAATTCTTAGATATTTTGAAGTTAATGTAAAAGACTACTATCTAAATCCTAAGGAAAATGGATATCAGTCCTTACATATCATCTTCAAGAGCCCTAAAGGAATTCCTATCGAGGTTCAAATTCGGACATTTGCAACTCATTTGCGAGTTGAATTTGAAGAAGGTGTTCGTCATTCAGACCATGATAGTAAGAGATACCCTGAACGTATTAATTTAGACTTAGAGAAAATTAATATTTCTGGTTTCGGTTACTATGGGCCTGGTAAGATTTTTGATACTATCGGCCTAACTCAGTCAATTGACCCATTTATGAATTTTTAGCATTTCAATTAGTAAATTCATAAGCCCTAGAATTATTTTTCTAGGGCTTATGTTTTTTATTTTATTTTACTAATAGCTAATCCGTCTCCAACTTCTAAAATCTCAGTTTCAAGATTTGGATTTTCACTAACTTCTTTTATATATTCTCTTAAATTCCTTACAGCTGTACGTTGTTTATGTTTATTATAATCACTCATAACATATCCTTTATATAAGATATTATCAGCAAATATAATTCCATTTGGCTTTATCATTCTTAACGCTTCTTTCAAGAAAAATGGATATTTTCCTTTGGCCGCATCTATAAATACAGCATCATATTTTTCATTTAAAGTTGGCAAAATTTCTACTGCATCACCTTCATAGATGTTTATTTTGTCTTCAACTTGAGTTTTCTTGATATTTTCTCTTGCTTCTTGTACTCTTTCAGCATCTCTTTCAATCGTATCAATTACTCCATTATCTGCTAAAAACTCTGTAAAGCATATTGCTGAATACCCTACTGCTGTACCAATTTCAAGAATTCTTTGTGGTTTTTCTTCCTTTAAATATCTTTCCATTACTTCTAACGTATCGTCCATTATTATTGGAATATGTGCTTCTAAAGCTTTTTCTTTAATTTTACTTAATTCATTTTTATCCATATCTTTTCTCCTAATATGTATAAGAGGACAATTTATTAGCAAACGATGTTTTTTTGCTCCGTCCCCAAAAACATCAGTCACAAAAAGTTTATTTTCTGTTAGCTCTTTCTCTTTCTTTAGAGTCTAATATTTTCTTTCTTAAACGAATTGATTTTGGTGTTATTTCTACTAATTCATCATCTTGAATAAATTCGATTGCTTTTTCAAGTGACATTTGGATTGGTGGTACTAATCTTAAGGCATCGTCTGAACCTGAAGCTCTTGTGTTTGTTAAATGTTTTTCTTTACATACATTTATGCTTAGGTCTTCTCCCCTTGAGTTTAGTCCTACTATCATTCCTTCATATACTTCTACACCTGGTCCTATGAATAGGTCTCCTTTGTCTTGTGCGTTGTATAATCCATATGTTACTGATTTTCCTTTTTCAAACGCTACTATTGTTCCTCTTACTCTAGCTTGAATGTCTCCTTTGAATGGTTCGTATGAGTCAAAGATGTGGTTCATTATTCCTTCACCTTTTGTATCTGTTAAAAACTCTGTTCTGTATCCTATTAGTCCTCTTGCTGGTATTTTGAATTCTATTTTTGTGTGACCTGCTTCTGCTGGTTCCATATTTACCATTTCTGCTTTTCTTCTACCTAATTTTTCAATTACGTTTCCTACACAGTCATCTGGAACGTTTACTACTAATAGTTCGATTGGTTCGCATTTTACTCCGTCAATTTCTTTATAAATAACTTTTGGTCTTGATACTAATAGCTCAAATCCTTCTCTTCTCATTGTTTCGATTAATACTGATAAATGAAGTTCTCCTCTTCCTGATACTTCAAATGAGTCTGGTGTGTCTGTTTCTTTTACTCTTAATGATACGTTTCTTTCTAATTCTTTGAATAGTCTGTCACGTATATGTCTTGATGTTATAAATTGACCTTCTTTTCCTGCAAATGGTCCATTGTTTACACTAAATGTCATTGATACTGTTGGTTCGTCAATGTCTACAAATGGGATTTTTTCAGGATTATTAAAATCACATATTGTATCTCCTATGTTGATGTCTGGAAGTCCTGCAAGTTCGATTATATCTCCTGCTTTTCCTTCTTCAACTTCTACTTTATTTAGTCCAACATGTGTATAAACTTTTGCAATTCTTCCTTGTGTTATTTTATCTTCTTTTCCACAAATTGCAACTGGCATACCAACTTTTATAATTCCTCTTTCAACTCTTCCTACTGCAATTCTTCCTACATAGTCATCATAGTCGATGTTAGAAACTAGCATTTGTGCTGGTCCTTCTTCATCACAGTTTGGTGCTGATATTGTATCTATTATTGTTTTGAATAAACAAGATAAATCTGTTGTTTCTTCACTTAAATCCATTTTTGCAATTCCGTTTTTTGCTGATGCATATACAACTGGGAATTCTAATTGTTCGTCACTTGCGTCTAATTCTATGAATAATTCAATTACTTGGTCAACTACTTTTTCAGGTTGAGCTCCTGGTCTGTCGATTTTGTTTATTACAACAATTGGTTTTAATCCTAATGCTAAAGATTTCTTTAAAACCTCTCTTGTTTGTGGCATTGCACCTTCAAAAGCATCAACTAAAAGTAAAACTCCGTCAACTGTTTTTAGAACCCTTTCAACTTCTCCACCAAAATCTGCGTGTCCTGGTGTATCTACTATGTTTATTTTAATGTCGTCATGCATTACTGATGTATTTTTTGAAAGTATTGTTATTCCTCTTTCTTTTTCTTGGTCATTTGAGTCCATTACTCTTTCTTGAACTTGTTCGTTTTCTCTGAATATATGACTTTGTCTTAACATTGCGTCTACTAGTGTTGTTTTTCCATGGTCTACGTGTGCGATTATTGCTATGTTTCTTATTTTTTGGTTGTTCATTTTTTATTACCCCTTTTTCATAACATAAGACGTTTTTATAAAGTCGCCTTTTTAAAAACGTCTGATTTTTTCATACTATCTTATATTATACACCTATTAATTTCCAGTGTCAACATAATTTTTCTATTTTTGGGTGTTTTTGGGGACAGACCTAAAAAACATCCATTCTTATTTTGTTAATTCAATTATATTATCCATAATTTCTTTAGTCACTTTGTCCAAAGTCTCCTTATCCTTAGCACCTTTATATTCGCTAAAGTCTAAAGGCTTACCATAAGTAATTGTAACTTTCCTATTTCCTTTTTCTCCACCTTTAATACCGCAAGGTACAACCTTTGCACCGCTTCTTACTGCAAAAAATGCTGCTCCGTCTTTTACCGCTTCGCCTTTTTCTAAACCATTTCTTGTACCTTCTGGGAATAATGCTAAACATTGACCGTTTTTTAGTGTTTTTAGCGATTCTTTTATTGCTGTTACTTCTTTTGAGTCTCTTTTTACTAAGATTGCATCAAATACAACTCCTAAAAATGCTAAAAATGGATTTTTTGTTAGTTCCTCTTTTGCCAAAAATCTTGCGTATCTACCACATGTTGCTTCTATTAACGGTGGGTCTAGGTATGTTCTATGATTTCCACAAATTATTACTGGTCCCTCTTGTGGTATATTTTCTTTTCCTATTATTTTTACTCTATGCACTACTTTGCAATATGCATATATTGCTCCTATTACTATTCCTCTGCCTATTTTTTTAAAAAACTCTTTCATTTTTCTACCTCTATTACTATACTATTTTATAAATGTTGATATATTAATATTTAGCTTATTTATGTGCTTGCAACTTTTCTAAAATGACTTTTTTAGCAGCTTCTGCTTGTTCCTCAATAGTCATATTAGTAGACTCAATATAAACAGCATCGTCAGCTTGTTTCAAAGCGCCAATTTCTTTTTCCATATCATTTTTATCACGAGCAATAATATTTGCCAAAACATCTTCGTAGCTCATATCAATTCCACTTTGTTTGTTTTGTTCAAATCTTCTTCTTGCACGTTCTTCAGGAGTTGCATCAAAATACAATTTTACATCTGCATTTGGAAATACATAAGTTCCAATATCTCTACCTTCCATTATGACCTTTTTTCCTTCTGCACATTTTCTAAATATGTCATTCAATTTAAATCTAACTTCTTTAATTGATGATATTGGAGAAACTATTTTTGCAACGTCATTTTCTCTAATTCTAGTACTTACATCTTCTCCGTCTAAATAGACGATGTCTTTTCCGTCTTCCATTTTGAATTCTATTTTGATTTTGTCTAAAAGGTCTATAATTTTTTCCTTTTCTTCTAATTTTATTCCTGCTTTAATTGTTGCTAATGCAACACATCTATATGCAGAACCTGACCCTATGTTTACTAGTCCTAATTCCTTGCTAAGTATTTCTGTTACTGTTCCTTTACCGCTTCCAGCAGGTCCGTCAATTGCTACTATAAATGACATTATTCTTCTCCTCCTTCTTGTGGCACATAGATATTTTTTGCCACTACTTCTAATTTTGTAACATTCATTGCTGTTAATGTTTCAATTTCTTTTTTTGATTTTTCTTTGAAGTTATTTAATCCGTCAACAACATTGAAACCATATACAATGCTTACTTCCATATATATTTTAGCACCTTCTCCATAATTTTCAACTCTCGTTTTTAGTACTTTGTGTATTGCTGGCGTCTTTTGTGCTAAATATTCTAATATTTGCCTAAATACTAAGTCTGATATTGTAAATTTTCCCATATAGCTAAATGTTGGCCTTATTATTGATTTTTCTGATATATATGGTTGTTGACCTTTTCCTTTTGATTTAAATATTTGAAGTGGGTCTAGCAAGTATCCGTGAAAAATTTTTTTTTATTTCAAAAGTTGGAACTGGTATTACGTGTTTACCTTCTGTTACTCTAATTCTTCTTGCTGTTTTCATTTCCTCTTCTGTTGCAACATCTGTTATATACACTGTTTCTGATATTTCTGGCAATCCCAAATTTGCTGCTATTTTTTGAACCATTCCGTCTGATGTTCCAAGTATTAAAATACTTTCTGCTCTATATTTTTTTAATGCTTTTATTATTGGCTCTCTTTCACTTTCTTCGTAAAATAAAGCATGTTTTACAGTTGCAACCTTTGTTTCTGCCTTTTTAGCTGATTCTCCTGCTATTACTTCATTTTCCTTTATAAGTAATCCGTCATCTATTATGTAGCTTATGTTTTTTTCACTTGCCACCATTTGAGCCCTATAACTTTTTCCTGTTCCTGATGGTCCTACAAATGCATATACTTTTATTTTATTTGGAAATGGTAATTTTATATCTTTTAATAACATTTCTCTCTCCCTATATTACTGTTTTAAGTTTTTTCTTCTTAATTGTCCACATGCAGCATCTATGTCAGAACCAAGCTCCCTTCTAATTGTTGCTACAATTCCATGGTCATTTAAGAAATCTCTAAACTTCATAATGTTTTCATTTGAACTTTTGTCAAATTGTCCATTTTCTATTTTGTTGATTGGTATTAAATTTACGTGGCATAACATACCTTTTAACAATTTAATCAATTCTTTTGCATCATCTAAATTGTCGTTATTGTCTTTTGCTAAAGCATATTCAAATGATATTCTTCTATTTGTTTTTTTGATGTAATCTTTGCATGCTTGCATTAACTCTTCAATTGGATATCTATTATTCACTGGCATCATACTGCTACGTTTTTCGTTGTTACTTGCATGTAGCGAAATTGATAATGTGCATTGAATATTTTCTTCTGCCAATTTATAAATTTTTGGCACTAGTCCACTTGTTGAAATACTTATATGTCTTGCTCCAATACTTAAACCTTTTTGATTGTTTATTATACGAATTGCATTTACAACATTGTCATAATTATCTAAAGGCTCTCCTATTCCCATAAATACTATATTTGATATTCTTATATTCTCGTCTTGTTCTACTGCCAAAATTTGCTCTACTATTTCTCCACTAGTTAAATTTCTTATAAAGTTTATTCCTGTTGATGCACAAAATTTACATCCCATTTTACATCCAATTTGTGAAGATACGCATAGGCTGTACCCATGGTGGTAACTCATTAGTACTGTTTCTATTGCATTTCCGTCTAATACGTCAAATAAATATTTTATTGTTCCGTCTTTGGATTTTTGCTTTTTTAGTATTTTGTAGTTACACATTGTGTAGTTTTCTTTTAGCTTTTCTCTTAGTTGTAATGATAGGTTTGTCATTTCGTCAAATTCTTTTACTTTGTCTTGGTATAACCATTTGAATATTTGCTCTGCTCTGAATGGTTTTTCTCCTATTTGTTTTAATTCGTTTTTTAGTTCTTCTAAATCGTAATCTTTTATATTTTTCACTTTTTTCTCCTATTTAAATTCTCGCCTATTATTATATCTTTATTTTGTTATTTAGTCAAATTTCTGTTACCAGTTAATGGTTTGGATGTATTTGGAGGGGCAATGGGGCAAATTTTATCTTTTATTTTGTTCATTACATTTGATAAGAATTTGTATGTTTATAAAAAAAGGAGCTTAAAAGACCTATATAGATAGGTCTCTTTGTTGTGCTTAAATTTCTTTTTAAAATAATTTAAAAAAATTTATAAAAAACTATTGATTTTTGTTAGCAAGTTTCACTCAGGCTCAAGTAATTATTTTATTTTTTGAATAAATTATGAATGTGCCCTGAAATAAGTTTAGAAATTCTTTAATTAGTTTATGGAAAGAGTTCGTGCTTGACACGGAAGGGTGCCATAAACTAATTTTAGAATTTCTTTGCTTATGTAAGAAACCGAAGAATTTATGAAAAAAATAAAATAATTACTTGCCCGCGAACATTACTTTTTTTATAAACTTACATATTCTATATCTCATTACATTCAAACCATAAAGGATAAAATTTGCCCCATTGCCCCTCCAAATACATCCAAACCATTAACTGATAACAAGTTTCTACCAATGAAGTTTCCTAACAACAGCATCTTTAACATCCTTCGCACACCAAATCAAACAAAGTACAAAATTCATTACAGAAACCACAATAGCACTAATATTAAGTCCATTATTAGGAACAATATGTTCAGCCATTAAAATAGCAGGAAGCATACTAAGCATAACTATAATTAACTGATAAATAGCATATTTGATATACTTTTTATAACTAACAATAGTCAAAATCGCCATAGTAACATTTGCAATAATAATTATAATTGGAATTGCAATATTAATAGACCAGCCTCTTTTAAAATGCAATATATAATCAATATAAACTGTCAAAAGTGAAATAGCTATAGTTTGCAAAAGCACATGTCCAGCAATATTAACATTTTTTCGGATAGAATAAATAACAATAACCCACACATATACAATTCCACCGTTTGCAAGTGCAGCCCATGGAATTTGTGGTGTTGTCAATTTATTAATCACCCATAATAATATTGCAATACATGCTGATACAAACATCAAAATTTTTATAATTTTGTCACTTTTTTTCGCTTTAATTTTCTCTGGATATATCATCTAAAACACCATTACTTTCTATTTGAATTTTAATTCCTTGTTCTTTTAGAAATTCATAAAATTTCTTTTCAATTTTATTATCTTGTAAAATTGATGTAAATGTAAATGCCAATTTGTCCTCAAAAGTACAGCTAGAACATTTAATTTTTTCCACTGGCTCTGGAGCAATTAACATCAAAAAATAATCTATATAATCCTTGTATTTACCAATAATACCAATTCTTCCTATATTTGAAAATGTTATTGTTGTGTATTTTCTAATTTCAATATAACTTAACCTAACAAGTATCTTCTTTAAAAATAGAGGAACTGGTCTTATAAATGGATTTGTTCCGATTTTTACATTTGCAGACATAGTTTTTGTAATTTCTTCTTCTGTCAATCTCTTTTCAAAATCGCTTTTAACAAATTCTAAAATCTTGTCAAAAGTATTTGTATTGTCTTTTTTTGGCTCTGCCTCTAGTGTAATGTAAGAAAAGAAATTTGACATAGTTTTAGAAAGAAAAAACTTCTTTAAATTAACTGGTATACATACCTTTATTGGCCTTTTTCCTTTATATTTTATATACTTTTCTTGATAAATACTGTATATCAAAACAGCTGTTAAATATTGTGTAATTGTCGCATTATATCTTTTACATACTCTTTTTAAATCTTCTAAATCAATAATTTCGTGAATAGCACTTACTGCTCCCAACCTAATCTTCTCACCACTTATAACATATGCCTTTCTTGAAGACGCATTTGATTTAGCTTTTTTATCATAATTTTTCATATAACTATCTTCTGTATTATACTCAATTTTCCTAATATGTCTTTCATCTTCACTTAAAACCTCTGGATGCATAAGCTCTAAATATGTGTAAATAATCTCTTTAAAGAAAATTGTACCGCCATTTCCGTCTGTTAAAGAATGAAAAATATCAATATTAACCTTATTTTCAAAATAACTAACCTTAAAAAGATAATTATTATTTCTTCTACTATCAATATATTTGCAAGGATAATCACTTTCCTGCTCTATAATTGGCTCTTTTGTATTATGCTCAAAATAATACCAAAAAAGCCCTGGTCTCATTCTAACTTTAAAAGATTTGTACTTCTCTAAAGTCTGAATTACTGCTTGTTTTAAAATATTAGGCTCGACTTTTTCCTTTAAGACAGCAGATAAACGGAATACTGTACTGTATTTCTTTCCTGTTGAAATTGGAAAAATCTTTGCTGAATTGTCTAACCTTCTCCAATATAATCCATTTTCTTCCTTTTTCATAATTTTTCCTTTCTGTCCATTGGGGACGTTTCTTTTTGGACAAAAATGTCCATTAGGAAACGTCCCTGTTGGACATTTTTGTCCACTTGGGACACATCTTCTATTTATTTATTAATTCTATTATATCTTGATATCCCTGGTCTATAAGTTCTTGGCCACTGTTTTTTTCTATTATCCATATGTGTTTTGCTTGTTCATATTCTTTTATTTCGATTTGTACATTTTGTTTTCTTGCTTTTTGTTGTAATAATTTTGCATCAGGATTTAGTATGTCGTATGTGCCTGTTAGTATTGTTACATTTTGCAGTTTTCTTAAATCTCCGTCTATTGGGTTTACTAAGTAGTTTTCCATTCCTTCATTTGAAGCATATGCTATTCCTGCTAGTCTTAGTGATTCTTTGTTTAATATATTGTCTACCTTTTCTATTTTTTCGATTTCGGGATTGTTTAGTCTGACGTCTAACCATGGTGAGATTAGTATTGTTTTTGCTGGCATTGGTATATTTTCTTCTCCTAGCTTTTCTTCTAATGCAAGCACTAGTCCTCCGCCTGCGGAGTCTCCCATTATTATTAGGTTTTCGCTTCCTGTTTGTTCTATTATTTCTTTGTATAATGGTTCTACCATATTGAATACGTCTTTGTATGTGTATTTTGGCAACAATGGATAGTCTGGTAATATTATTGTTGCTCCTGTGTCTTTTGCTAGTTGTTCTATGAATTTCCAGTGATTGCTTGTTGCTTCTGCCATGTATGAACCACCGTGGAAGTATAGGATTTTTTTGTTTGTTTGTGTTTCGTTTGTTGTTATGATGAATATCTTTCTTCCTTTGTATTGTTTTGTTTCTATATTGCATGTTTTTTCTACTTTGGCTGGTATTTTTGTTTGTATGTCTGCTGTTATGTAGTATATTAGTATTGTTAGTATTATTGCTATTATTAGTAGTATTGCTTCTGTTATTCCTTTTGCTATTTTGCTTTTCATTTTATCACACCCTTTGCTTTTCTTATTCTATCATAGTAGTTTTTAAATCTCAATAGGTTATTTGATTTAATAAGAAGTGCCTCCATTAGGAAGCACTTCTAACAAATTATTATATTCAATTTCTTTATATAAAAATCATTCTAAGCTAGTTTTAGTTTGTATTTTCTAAGATAATTTTTTACTTTATTTATTTCCTGTTAGTTTTTCTATTTCTTCTTTTGTTAAACCTGTAACTTTTGCTATTATTTGTACATCAACTTTTTCTTTTAACATATTTTTAGCATTTTCTAAATTTTTTAGTCTTGCACCTTCTTTTAAGCCTTCTTCTATTCCCTGTTTCAGTCCTTCTTCTATTCCTTGCTTTAGTCCCTCTTCTATTCCTTGCTTTAGTCCCTCTTCTATTCCTTGCCTCAATCCATTTTCTAAGCCTTGTCTTTTTGCCTCACTGATACCTGTATTGAAGTCCCAAATTGCTCTTTGTCTTGATATGTATAAATTCCATTCCTTTTCATCCATACTCATTTGGTTTATTATATCTATGGCCTTATCAATTTCTTTAT
>CASSLW010000013.1 GCA_949443285.1 uncultured Clostridia bacterium | reverse complement strand
AAAATATATATTTAAAAATTTTAATTCAAGATTAATTCTTAAAAAATTCAAAAAACAAGAAATCAAAAGAAAAAGCAAGAAAGAAAGAGAAAAAACACAGCAAAAATAAAGCATATGCTATTTTACTGAAAAATAAAGGTTGACTAAAAAGTAAAGGAAGGGTAAAATAGAAAGGAGCAGAACAATAGAAGAATATAATACACAAAAAACAGTAAATAACCCACATGACAAGATATTTAGAATGATATTAGAAGATAAAACACAGGTTGCTGAACTAATAAATAGATGTTTAAAATTAAAAGAAAAAATAAAACCAAAAGACCTAGAGATATACAACAGTAGTTTTATAGACCAAAAGTTTAGTAACCAAGTATGTGACATAGTATATAAAAAGAAAGGGCAACAGATTTTCTTTTTAATGGAACATCAAAGTAAAATAGATTATTCGATGCCAAGAAGAATACTAAAATATCAAATAGCAATAATGGAAATAGCGATAAAAAACAAAAGAAGAATGAAAAAGAGTGAAAAGTTACCGTTAGTAATACCAATTGTAATATATACAGGAACTGGAAATTGGAATGTTGCAAAATACATAAAAGATTGCCAAGAACAGCTAAGTGGACTAGATACTATGGAATTAGGAAGCTATATAATATTAGACAGTAATGAGTATACAAAGCAAGAGTTATTAGATGATAAGTTATTTATACTAAAAATGATGGCACTTGAGAAATCGAGAAATTCAGATGAGTTGTACAGTAACCTACAAGAAATAACTCAAAAGAAAATAGAAAAGTCCAATAGAGATATTTTGATGAGAGTAATTAAATACATATATAAGAACACATTAGGAGAAGGAAAAACAAAAGATATAATTGAAAAATTAAGCAGTGGAGGTGATAAAGAAATGATAATAGAAATCATAAACAAAGATAGAGAGATGCAATTTCAAAAAGGAGAAAAATTAGGAATATCTAAAGCAATAACACAAATGGTAAAAGAAATGTTGCAAAAACAAATGAGTGATAAAGACATAATGGATATAGCAAAAATTGACAAAAAGAAGTTAGAAAAACTAAAAATGGTATAAAATAAATAAAACGATAAAATAGAGCCTAGGAAACTAAAAAAATTTCCTAGGCTATTACTTGTTGACGTAAAGCCTTTTGGAAAAGTAAAATAATATAAACTAAAGATAGAAAGGTTGAGGAAGATGAGTAAAAAAGAGTTGAACAAAGGTATCACATTAATAGCATTTGCTATTAGTAGGAAATGCGTTCGATATGAGGAAAGAGCTTGAAAGCCATGTGAGAGAAGAGAAAAAGAGAGAAAAGTTTAGCCGAGTTGAAGTAAAAGTTTACATGAATATGGTGTAAAATTGATAAAAAAATGAGAAAGTAGAATTGTTATCTTAAAAAAATTGTAATAACATTATAGTATAAAAAATGAAAAGGAGCGATTCTATATGAAAAAAATAAAAGCGAAATTAAGTGCTAGAGATGAAAAGTTAATTATACAAGCATTAGTCGAAAAGAGAAATAATCAGCTAAAACAAAATAGACCAACAGAGCCAATAAATGAATTACTAATAAAACTAATCGAAAATTAAATACATAACTAAAAAGTCAATCAAAAAGGTTGGCTTTTTTTAGTGGAAAAAATATAAGGAGGGAGAGAATTTGAAAAATCAAGAAGCAATAGATTATCTAAACAATTTGCAGCAAGGAATGTTTTGTACTGTCAATATACCAATATGTAATGATAAAGAAAAAATACCGATTACTGTTATGTATATGGGCAAAGACAAAGACGGCAGATATAATTTTATTGATACAGGTAGATTCATAATGAGTAAAGAGTTTATTGAAAATAAGGCTATTTCAATAGATAAGAGTTTTGATGAAGATAAAGCTTTTGAGATATACTCTAAAGTTCGTATGCAACCTAATAAAAACAAGAATAAAGAAAGGGCAAGGTAAAATAATGAAAGATAATCAAACATTAGAATATCATGAAAAACAACAATTTAATAACGAAAATTTACAACAATATGATAATGAGGGACAAAGATACTTTTTGGCTTATTTATTAAGAAAGGGTTATAATTTGGAAATAAAAGAGAGCAAAATAATTTTCAAAGATATAACATCTGAAGAAAAAGTAAAAGAAATGATAGAACACTATAACAATGATAGTAGAATAGATAACCTTAATATTAAAAGACAATCTATAAGAGAAGCAAGAGCAATAGGATTAGAAGAATATAGCCAAATGGTAGATAAAAAATTGAGGAGTTTGAATCAAAAGGAAAGGGAAAAAACAGAGAGATAATTTTTATAAACAAGTCGACCTAGGTTGATTTGTTTTTTTTACATAGTCATCATTATTGATGGCTGATTTTTATGAAAGGAGGGTAAAAAGTGTCAAAGTGTAAAGTAATTGCCATAGCTAATCAAAAACGGTGGAGTAGGAAAAACAACTACAACAGCTAATTTGGGAAATGGGCTAGCTAGAAAGGGGAAAAAGGTATTACTAATAGATTTAGATCCACAAGGAGATTTGACAACATCATTGGGGTACAAAAATCAAGACAAAATGGAGATAACAATAAAAAATATTATGGAGAAAGTAATACAGGAAAAGCCTATAAGCAAGAATGAAGGAATACTACAAAATGCAGAAGGTGTAAATTTAATGCCTGCTAATATTGAATTAGAAGCACTAGATATATCGTTAGTTAAATATATAAACAAAGAAAATATATTGAAACAATACATTGATAATGTTAAAGAAGATTATGATTATATTTTAATTGATTGTAGACCTTCATTAGGGCTTCTTACAATAAACGCACTTGCAACAGCTGATAGTGTAATTATTCCAGTTCAAGCTCAATACTTACCTCTTAAAGGAATGACACAGCTAATACAAACAATAGATAAAACGAGAGTACAGATAAATCCAAGACTAAAAATAGATGGAATATTATTGACCATTGCAGATATGAAAACAAATTTAGCAAAGACAACAATAGAAACATTAAGAAATAGTTATGGAAGCAGAATAAAGATATACAACACAGTAATTCCTATGGGAGTAAAAGCAGCCGAAAGTACGATAGAGGGCAAGAGTATATATGCTTATGACAAGAAAAGTAAGCCAGCAGTAGCTTATGAAAATTTTACGGAGGAGGTGTTGAAAAATAGCGAAAAGACCAGAGATAGAACTACCCAGTGTAGATGAGTTACTAAAATTTAGCACAAATAAAGGAAAAGCTGAAACAGTAGTAATATTAAATCCATACGATATTACAGATTTTCCAGATCATCCATTTAAAATAACAGACAATGAAGAAATGGACAATATGGTAGAAAGCATAAAAGAAATAGGTGTAAAAGTGCCAATTTTAGTAAGACCAAAACAAAATGGTGGCTATGAAATGGTAGCAGGACACAGAAGAAATTATGCAACAAAAAAGGCAGGATTAGATGGAATACCTGCTATTGTTAGAGAAATGACAGATGAAGAAGCTACTATTATAATGGTAGATAGCAACATACAAAGAGAAAAAGTATTGCCATCAGAAAAGGCATTTGCTTATAAAATGAAGCTAGAAGCTATAAAAAGACAAGCAGGCAGACCAAAAAAGGAAAATTCCCGACAAGTTGTCGGAAATTATGAAAGTGCAGATTTAGTTGGCAAAGACAATGGAGAAAGTGGCAGACAAGTTCAAAGATATATAAGGCTAACAGAACTGATACAAGAATTATTAGACATGGTGGATATAGGTAAAATATCTTTTAGCCCAGCTGTTGAAATTTCCTATTTGTCTAAAGAAGAACAAAATCTATTATTATGCTATATAAAAAAATATGATGCAACGCCCTCACAATCACAAGCAATATATTTAAAAAAGTTAAGTCAAGAGGGAAAACTTACAACAGATAAATTGGAAGAAATAATGTCAGCAGAAAAACCAAATCAAAAGCCAAAATATAATATACATTATGATAGGTTTGAAAAATACCTGCCTAGAGATGTAGTAACAGAGAAAGAAGTGGAAGATTTCCTTTTTAAATGTGTAGAAGAACATCACAGAAGATTAAAACAAAGACAAATGGCTAGATAATTTGTGTGGGAGTACAAAATAATAATAATATTTTAATTTGTATATTTGAAAGTAACTAAACATTGTAGTAAAATAAAGAAAAAAGGAGATGTTTGGTTATGAGTAAAAATAAGAAAATTGTTATTTTAATTACAATATTAGTTATAATAGTATTAGGAATTGCAGGAATATTCATATATAAGAATAGGAAAGTTGATAATATTGTTATTGGGGAAAACAATAAAAATCAAATGCAAGAGAATAATGAGTCAGCAAATATAATAAATAATGAAAATATTATTGAGAATACAGTAGAAAACAATGTAGAGCAAAGTAATACTGTTGAAGATAATACAACATCACAAAATCAAGCAGTAGAAGAAAGTAAAACAGTAGAAACTACACAACCAGTTCAAGAAAAAAATGTAAAGACATCAGCTAAAAAAGAAAATAATAAAACTACAACAACAAGTAAACAGCAAACAACACAAGAAAAAACACCATCACAACCTCAAAAAAGTGAGCAAAGTTCTAAAAGTGAACAAACAACAACACCAGTAAAAAATAATGATAGTAGTTATAAAGAGCAAGAAGTTCAAATTGCACCAAAGACAGAATGCAAAGGGAATAATCATAAAGTAGGTGCAGGAAATACTGGCAAATGGTTTGAAACACAAGAACAAGCAGCTGCATATTTCAAAACAGAAATAGCAAAGTGGGGAAAGCAATGGGAGAATTTTGAAATAACAGATGAAGAATATCATAAAAATTGCCCTTACGGGTACGAAGTTTGGACTTGTCCTCAGTGTCAAAAATGGACAGTAAACTTCTATTATAATAAATAACAAAATAATAATATTTGATTTAAGAACAGGTTATAAAGACTTGTTCTTTTTTTCGTTAAAAGGAGGAAAATTTAATGTTAAAAGCAAAGAAGTTAAAGAAAGTTATAGCTTTAATGTTTATAGCAATCACATTGTTAAGCACAGCACAACCTATTTTTGCAGTAACAGATAGTGGTAGTGGAAAATGGACAGCAGGACAATGGGATTCTAATATTTACACAACAGATAATAAGTCAGATTTAGGAATGCTTATGAGAAGATTAGTAAATACCACAACAGGAGAAAAAATCACAGTATTTTGTGCAGAACATGGTGTAAATTCACAAACAGGAACAGTAGAAACAGGAACACATAATACACCAACAGATCCTAAAGTAAAAAGAGCTTGTAAAGTAGCTTTCTTTGGGTGGTATCAAAAATATGGTAATTATTGCATTGATGGTGGAATAATGGCAGCAGATATGAACTCAAGAAAAATGGACTATGTATTCACACAACAAATGGTATGGTCAACATTAGGACAAAGTAATGCTACTTTTAGAAATGCAAGTATTCAAAGCCAATATGAAGCATTTAAAGCAGATATAAATGCAAAAATTGATAATATGGAAAGAAAACCAAGTTTTTGTAGCGAAACAATAACAGTTGAAGTAGGACAAACAAAAACACTTACAGATTCTAATAATGTGTTAGGACAATATGTTAGTTTTGATAAAACAGTAGATGGGATAAGAATAACACATAACAAAGGAGAAAATACATTAAATGTTACAGCAAATGAAGATTGCACAAAGGAAGCAATAAGAATATCAGAAAATACAATGTTTGATTGGGGTGTTATCAAAGAAGAAACACATAACCAACATTCAACAGTATATTTCACTTTTAGAGATGGAGTACAAAATCAATTATACTCTTTGAATTACAATGATCCTGTAACTATGTCTTTAAGTTTCAAAATAAATCTTTTAGGAAATTTAGAGTTAAGTAAACTAAACACAAATGGAGATTTAGTTGACGGAGCAATATTTAATGTAACAGGAGAAAATGGATTTAATCGTGATGTAACAGTAACAAATGGAAAAATCAAGTTAGAAAAATTAAGAAAAGGAACTTACTATATAAAAGAAAAATCAAGCCCAACAGGTTATTTACTAAATACAGAAACTTATACAGCAGAAGTAAAACCTAATCAAACAACAGAGCAAGCAATAGTAAACACAGAGCCAACAGCAGAAATTACAGTAACAAAGACAAATACAAATGGAGATAAAGTACAAGGAGCAAAATTTCAAATAATTGCTAATGAAGATATATACAATGTTGCCAGAACAGTAAAACACCACTCAAAAGGAGATGTAGTAGCAACTATTACAACCAATAGTGTAGGAGTTGCAAGCAAATCAAATTTGCCACTTGGAAAATATAAAATTAAGGAAATTGAAGTGCCAACAGGTTACTTATTAAATACTGAACAAAAGGAAGTTACTTTAAGATATAAAGACCAAAACACAAATGTTATATTTGGAAGTGTTACAGTAGAAAATACAGAGCCAACAGGAAATTTAATTATTGAAAAGACAGATAAAGAAACAGGAAATAAAAATAGAGTAGATAAAAAGTCACATCACGGAGATGCAACACTTAAAGGAACTGAATATACTTTATATGCAAAAGAAAGAATAACAAATGTTGCAGGAACAATAAAATATTTTGATAAAGATGAACAAATTGCAACATTTACTTTCAATGAGTATGGAGTAGCTAGTATAAAAATAACAAATAATAATACACCTGCAAAAATAAGTGTAGAGGGAACAAAATTAACAGGACTACCAATGGGAAAATATTATGCAAAAGAAACCATAGTACCAACAGGTTATATGCCAGATACAAAAGTGTATGATTATACATTTTCATACAGAGATATGAATACAAAAGTTATAGAAGTAGCAGGAACAGTTACAAATACAGTAGAAAAAGCACCTTTTGAAGTAATCAAGGTTAGCACAAATGAAAATGCAACAGCAGAAACAGTAGCAAATGCAGAATTTACAGCAATACTTTCAAAATATGTTGACTATTACGGAAGTTTTGATGAAGCAAAGAAACATTTAAGCGAGTTTGCAACAGATGAATATTCAATATTTAGAACAGGAACTAATGGACACGGAATTTCTGGACTTTTAGCTTATGGAGAATATACAGTAAATGAAACTTATACACCATCTCCAGAGATAACAACAGTTGAACAATTCTATGTAACAATAGATAAAGACAGTAAAACACCAGTTAAAGAACTTGTTGAAAATGATTTGCCATTTGAGGCATATATAAAAATGCAAAAACAAGATAAAAAGACAGGAAAATTTGTAACTTATTCTAATGCAACATTTGAATTATATAGATTAAATGAAGATACAAACAAATGGGAACAAGTACAATGTAAAATTAGCGATAAATATTATAAAACTTGGACTACAAACAGCGAGGGAGTTGCAAAAACAGAAACAAAGTTAGAAGCAGGAAAGTATAAATTAACTGAAATAAAAATTCCAACAGGATTTATACAATTAGATGAAGAATTAACTTTTAAAGTAGATAACAGAAACTCTACACTAAATTATGATAAAGACTGGGATGCTTGGATTACAGTAACAGTAAAAAATGAGCAACCAACAGGAACACTAAAATTAAATAAAAAAGTAGCATTAAGAGAAGATATGGACAAAACAATGATAAAAGATATTGACTTTACAAAAATATCTTTTGAATTAGTAGCAGATGAAAAAATAATTGATTATGCTGACGGATCTACTATATATGAAAAAGGAAAAGTAGTAGGAAAATATAATTTAAAAGCTGATGGAACATTAACAGTTTCAAATTTACCAATGGGCAAATATCACTTAAAAGAACTAACAACAATAGATGGAGCAGTATTAGATAAAACAGAATACGAAGTAATATTTGAACAAAAAGATACAGTAACAAAAGAATATGTTGTAGAGAAAGATATTGAAAATAGAACAACAGCAATAGAAGTTAGCAAAACAGATATAACAGGAGAAAAAGAGTTAGTTGGTGCAAAACTAACTATTACAGACGAAAATAACGAAGTTATTGATAGTTGGGTATCTACTGAAAAAACTCACAAAATAGAAGGTTTAGTTGTAGGAAAAGAATATACACTAAAAGAAGAAACAGCACCAAATGGATTTGTGGTAGCAACAGAAATCAAATTCAAAGTAGAAAATACAGCAGAGATTCAAAAAGTAACAATGATAGATAAAGTAGTAACAATGACAAAACAAGACATTGGTGGAAATGAGATTGAAGGAGCAGAACTTCAAGTTATTGATGAAGATAATAATGTAGTTGATGAGTGGACATCTACAAAAGAGCCACATAGAATTAACAATTTAGTAGAGGGAAAAACATATACACTTATTGAACAATATGCACCAGATGGATTTGTTATATCAAATGAAGTTAAATTTACTGTAACTACTGATAAAGAAACACAAGAAGTGAAAATGATAGATAAAGTAGTTGAAATATCAAAACAAGATATTAGTGGAAATGAACTAGAGGGAGCTACTTTAGTTGTTACAAGCACTAAAACAAAGAACATTGTAGATAAATGGGTTTCTGGTAAAGAGCCACACAAAGTAAATGGACTTATTGAAAACGAAGAATATATATTACACGAAGAAATCGTGGTAGATGGCTATGTAAAAGCTACTGATGTAAAATTTACAGTAACAAGTGATAAAGAAACTCAAAAAGTAATAATGATTGACAAAATATTAGAAGTTGTAAAAACAGATCTAGTAACAGGCGAAGAAATTGAAGGAGCAGAATTGAAAGTAATTGACGAAGATGGCAATGTAATAGATGAATGGACATCTACAAAAGAGCCACATAAAGTAGTTGGATTAGAAGAAAACAAAAAATACAAATTAGTTGAAATTACTGCACCTTATGGCTATGAGATTACAGAAGAAATCGAGTTTACTGTGAGTGAAGATAAAGAAACACAAAGAGTAGAAATGAAAGATATGCCTATTCTTCAAAATATTAAATTAGTAAAAATTGATAGTAATACAAAAGAAGTTATCAAAGATAAATTTACTTTTGGAATATATGAAGATGCAGAATGCACAAAACTTATAAAAGAGGTAAAATCAGATAAAGAAAATGGAACAGTTTTATTTGAAAATTTACGATATGGAATTTATTATATTAAGGAAATTGCTGCACCAAAGGGTTATGTATTATCAGATAAAGTAATCAAAGTTGAAATGAATGACAAAGGAACATTTATTGATAATGAGAAAGTAGAAAGTGAAGATTCAACATATACTCTTGAATTTGAAAATGTACCAGTAGATACACCAAAAACTGGAGATAATAGTAACTTAAAACTATATGCAGGTTTATTAGGCTTATCTATACTTGCATTAGCTAGTGTGGGAGTACACGAATATAAAAAGAGAAAATCAGTAAATAAAAAATAGACCAATAACAAGGTGGCTTTAATTAGCCACCTTAATTCAATTTAAGGAGGAATTATCATGCCACAATATACACTAACACAAAGTGTAAAGACATTGGAAAAATTATTTGAAAACAATATAGATTCAGAACAAAAAATAAAAGCCTTAAAATGGGAAGATTTGAAACAGTTTAGCCCTGTTGAAAAAAGTTTTATTATGGATTTAAAAGAAGCAGTAGCAAAGAAAAATGTAATAGGATTTTTAGCAGGAAAAGAGGAAACAGAAAGGAGATAACTATGATAGAACATTATAAAAAGCCATCAGTAAAATTCATTGTAAATAAAGGAAACTTTAATAAACTAATGGCATTACTTGCATTTCAAGAAGAAAATATTGTAACAGAAGAATGGAAAGAAAAAGCTAAAAACTTACAAGATCTATTATTAAGATATTCTATACCACAAAAAGATGAAGAGGGAGAAATATCTATAATAGACATTGGACTATTCCAAAAAGAAGCAGCAGAACTAATAGTTTTATTACTTTCTGCATTTGATAATGTGTTAAAAGTAGATGAAGATTATACAAGGAAAATGAAAAGACAATAATGTAGAGGAGGAATAGTTTGGGAAAAATAACAGAAACAAGACAACTCTATAAAGAAGTCATAAATGAACTTTCACAAAGTGCAGAAAATTGGAGAAAGTTTTTAGATAGCAGTTCATGGAATTTCAAATATGATTTTGATGACCAAATTCTTATATATGCACAGCGACCAGATGCAAGAGCTTGTGCAACAATGGAAGATTGGAATAAAAGAGTAGTACCACATAGATGGGTAAATAGTGGAGCAACACCAATTTATGTATTCGACAAAAATCCATATAGTAAATATCCATTTAAGCTAGTATTTGACTTATCAGATACGAACAACTATAATAATACAGAGTATAAATTATGGACTATAAAACAAAATTATGAAGAAGATATAATCGAAAGTTTAGAAGCCAATTTTGGAGATATAAGCTCAAAAGAAAATCTATCACAAGCTATAATTTCAGCAAGTTATAATATGGTAGTAGATAATATAGAAGATTATTTGACATCAATTATAGAAAACAAAGCAAATTCAATGCTTGCGACTATATCAGACGAAGAGATAAAAACTATGCTTATTACTACTACATGGGCAAGTGTAAGTTATATGATGATGACTAGATGTGGAATAAATGCCAAAGAGCAAATACAAGAGCAAGAATTCTCATATATAAAATACTTTAATAATCAAGAAGTTCTAACAACATTAGGTGCAAGTGTAAGTGATATAGCAGAAATGGGTTTGAGAGAAATTGCAAGGACAGTTGCAAATCTACAAAAAAGTGAAAAATT
Organism: uncultured Clostridia bacterium; assembly: GCA_949443285.1. Taxonomy (GTDB): domain Bacteria; phylum Bacillota; class Clostridia; order TANB77; family CAG-508; genus CAG-269. Next base: position 39,192 of record CASSLW010000013.1, on the reverse strand, counting down.
AAAAAATCGTACAATTGAGAAATTTGATAAAGAAATGTATTCTAATGATAATGAAAAAATCAAAGGAGGAAATGAAGATGGTAGAGAAAATAGAGTACACGAAACAAGGGGATTATTATATGCCAAACCTAGTAATGGAGAAAGAGAAGATACCAGCAGGGAAATACGCTCTAATGAGATACAATTATCTAAAGAATCACAAAAACCACGAATTGACAATATTGGTAATGAACAAGAAACTAGAACAACACTTGACACAAATACAGGAACAAATGAGCAAGAGAGTGGAAGAACTGGTAGAGATGATGAAGAAGCAACAAGGAATAACGGAAGAATTGAAAGCCAAAGATCAGATGACATGGGTAGGACTCATGAACAACATCAGAGCGACAGCAGAGGAAATGGCAGCGAACGAAATAATTTACATTTAGGTATTTATAGTAGGGACAGTAGCAAGGACTGTCCTTATGTTGTTACAGATGCAAAAGTTAATCAAATACTAACTAATGCACCACATTTAAGAGTTTCTAATAGTGAAATTAGACAATACTTTGAAAATGAAAATGACAAAAATAAACGAGCAGAATTTTTAAAAAGTAGTTTTAATATTGATTATACAGAAATTACAATAAATGATGAAAGATATGGTTATAAAGCATTTGAAAATGGACTTTTAGTATGGAAAGGTAGTTTTCTATCACGAGATACAGAAAGTTTTATTTCATGGGAAAATTTAATTGATAATTATGAAGCTATGATTATGCTTAATCAATTAAAAGATGTGGAAACAAGAATCCTATCTGTTACAGACCAAATGTCTTTAATCAATGAGGCAGAAAAAAAGCCAGAACTAGAATTTACACAAGAGTTTATAGATAGAGTATTACAAGAAAGAGGAACATTCAGTAAATATTCTATATATCAACAATTTGAAACACATTTGTCATTAAAAGATAATGCAGACTATTTAAAGAAAATGTATGGATTAGGTTATTATGGAACAACTGGAACTGTATCTGGATCAGGAATAGGTTTGCAATGTTCTCCTAAAGGTATGACATTAAATAGAGGTTATTTCAAAGATGAAATTACAACAACAATAAGTTGGAATGATGTAGCAAAAAGAATAACAGAACTTATTAAGGTAGAAAGATATTTGAATGAAAAGGAACTTGCAGAATACCCTAATTGGCTAAAAGAGCAAGAACAAGCAAAAGAATTAAGAGAAGCAGAAGAAAAATTAGAAAATCAAGCAGAACAACAAGAGTATGAGCTTGCCAAAAGAGTATATTCATTTGTGAAGCCATCAGATTTATATAATTATCCAGATGATACAGCAGCTTTAAATACAGATGAAGAAAATATTGAAATAGTAAAATCAGATATAAGTGATACGAGAAATGTAAATGACTATGTAAATGCTTTAAATAAAATAAGAGAAAATATTGCAGATACAGACTCACAAAAACATGAACTAGATGTGATAATATCAATATTAGAGAAAAGAGTTCCACATTATGAATATCATTTAGGAGATACAGTCTATATTGGTGCAGATAAGTATGAAATTGCATGTATAAAGGACAATGTAGTAACCTTAATTGACACAAAATTTCCTATATTAAATAAAACAATGAGCTTTGATGAATTTGAAAGAAAAGTCAAAGATAATTATTCAAATGACCATTTAATTGTAAAAGAACAAGAAGAAAATACAATAGAAGTAAATAGTTATAAAGAACAAACACTAGAACAAGACTTGTATGACTTTTACAATACTTATGATATAGAAGATCTTAATGAAGTACCAATAGAACAAATTAGAGATGATTTAAAAAATTCGGAATCTATACAACAAACAATACAATATCTAAAAGAAATATTAAAACAAGAAAATGAAGTAAATGATTTTACAAATGATTTAGAAGAAATCATAAAAAAATTAGAAGTAGAATATGAAAGAAAAGTAGAAAAACAAGGAACTCAAAAAGAAGAGATAGTACAGCAAGAAACAGAAGAACAACAAGGAGAAAATAAGAAACAAGTTGATAAAGAAAAGCCATATAAAGTAGGGCAAGAGGTTTATTTAGAATCTGACAGAAAATATAGAATTGACAATATTGATTTAGAAAAAGATACAATAAGTCTATTAGACCTACAAATACCTATGCCTATATTTAGAGAAGAAAGTATCTTAACCTTTGAAAATTTATATAATCAAAATGAGAGAAACTTCCCAAAACAAGATATTAAGCCTAATTTTGTAAGAACTAAAAACAAAATTCAAGACTTTGTATTGCACCCAGAAGTAGAACTAAAAGATAGAAACAATTATAAAATTACAGATAATGATTTAGGAATAGGAACACCTAGAGAAAAGTTTGAGAGAAATATTGCAGCAATTAAAGTATTAAAAAAGTGTGAAGAGGAAAATAGATATGCAACTCCAGAAGAACAGGAAATTATGTCAAAATATGTTGGATGGGGTGGCTTACAACAAGCATTTAAGGAAGATGATAGTAGTTGGTCAAACGAATATAAAATATTAAAAGAATTATTAAATGATGAAGAATATAAAAATGCTAGAAGTTCTGTACTAACAGCATTTTACACACCACCAATAGTAATCAATTCAATGTATGAAATACTAGAAAATATGGGATTGAAAGAAGCAAATATATTAGAGCCATCATGTGGTGTTGGAAATTTCTTTGGAATGCTACCAACACAATTAAAAGAATGTAAAATGTATGGTGTTGAGCTTGATTCTATATCTGGAAGAATAGCACAACAGTTATATCAAAAATCTACAATAGCAGTAAATGCCTATGAAAAAGTAGAATTACCAGATAGTTTTTTTGATGTAGCAGTTCGGCAATGTGCCGTTTGATGAATATAAGCCAAACGATAAACGATATAATAAAAACAAATTTCTAACACATGACTATTTTTTCGCAAAAACATTGGACAAAATTAGACCACGGAGGAGTTATTGCGTTTATTACCTCAAAAGGAACAATGGACAAAAAGAATTCAGAGGTTAGAAAATATATTGCACAAAGAGCAGAATTGCTAGGAGCAATAAGACTACCTAATAATACATTTACCAAAAATGCAGGGACAAAAGTAACTTCAGATATACTATTCTTGAAAAAAAGAGAAAATATGACAGATATTATGCCAGACTGGGTTTATTTAGATACCGACAAAAATGGTATTACAATGAATAAATATTTTGTTGATAATCCAGATATGGTACTAGGGACAATGCAAATGGAATCGACACAATTTGGTAGACCAGATTCTACTTGTAAACCTTATGAGGGAATAGAATTAAAAAATCTATTAGATGAAGCAAAAGAAAAGATAACTGGAGAAATTACAGAATACGAAATAGGAGATATTGAAGAAAGAGAAGAAACAATGCTCCCAGCAGATCCTTCTGTAAAAAACTTTTCTTATACCATTATTGATGGAAAAGTATATTTTAGAGAAAATAGTGTAATGGCAGAACAAGACTTGCCAATTACTACAATAAGCAGAATAAAAGGAATGATAGAACTTCGTGATTGTGTAAGAGATTTAATAGACTTACAAACAGAAGATTATCCAGAGGAAAACATAAAAGTAGCACAAGCAAAATTGAATAGAATGTATGACAACTATGTTAAGAAATATGGAATTATCAATAGTAGAGGAAATCGTTTAGCATTTGAAGCTGACAGTAGTTATTATTTACTATGTTCATTAGAAGTAATGGACAGCGAGGGCAGATTTGTGAGAAAAGCAGATATGTTCTCAAAAAGAACTATCAAAGCATATAAGGAAATAACAAGTGTTGATACTGCAAATGAAGCACTAATTGTATCATTATCAGAGAAAGCAAGTGTTGATTTAGAATATATGTCAAAACTTACAAACAAAACACAAGAAGAGTTAGTAAAAGAACTAGATGGTATTATTTATAAACTTCCTATGGAAAATAATAAATATGTAACAAGTGATGAATACCTTTCTGGAAATATAAGAGAAAAACTAAAAATGGCAGAAGCATCAGTTGGAATGCACCCAGAATTTGCAACTAATATAGAAGCATTAAAACAAGTAATGCCAAAAGATTTAACAGCCAATGAAATTGGAATAAAGTTAGGAGCAACATGGATACCAACAGAGATTATTGATAATTTTATGTATGAATTGTTAGAAACTCCAAATCATGCACAATGGAACATGAAAGTGAAATTTAGTGAGTATAATTCACAATGGTATATAACAAGCAAAAATTATGATTATTCAAATGTAAAAGCGAATAAAACCTATGGAACAAATAGAGTAAATGCCTATGAAATTATTGAAAAAACATTGAATTTAAAAGATGTAAAAATATTTGATACAGAAACAAATGCAGATGGAAACAAAGTAAGAGTATTTAATGCAAAAGAAACAGCTATTGCACAGGCAAAACAAGACCAAATCAAGCAAGCATTTGAAGATTGGATTTTTAATGATGTAGAAAGAAGAGAACGATTAGTAAGGCTATATAATGACAGATTCAATAGTATTCGTCCTCGTGAATATGACGGAAGTCATTTGAATTTTGTAGGTATGAATCCAGAGATAAAATTAAGAACACACCAACAAAATGCCATTGCCCATATTTTATATGGAAGAAATACACTGTTAGCACATGAAGTAGGAGCAGGAAAGACTTTTGAAATGGTTGCTCGGTGCTATGGAGAGTAAAAGACTTGGACTTTGTAACAAGTCTATTTTTGTTGTTCCAAATCACATCATTGAACAATTTGCAGCCGAATTTCTACAATTATATCCATCAGCAAACATTATGGTGGCGACAAAAAAAGACTTTGCAACAGCTAATAGAAAAAAGTTTTGTTCTCGTATTGCTACTGGAGATTTTGATGCAGTAATCATACGGACATTCGCAGTTTGAAAAAATCCCTATGTCAATCGAAAGACAGCAACAGCTAATTGAAAAGCAAATTGCAGATATTATAGCAGGAATAGCACAAGCTAAAAGAGATAAGGCAGAAAACTTTACTATAAAACAAATGGAAAAAACAAGACGAGGTTTAGAAAGCAAACTTGAGAAATTAAATTCACAAACAAGAAAAGATGATGTAATCAACTTTGAACAGTTAGGAATAGATAAAATATTTGTAGATGAAGCACACAATTACAAGAATTTATTTTTATATACTAAAATGAACAATGTAGGTGGAATTTCACAGACAGATGCACAAAAGAGTAGCGATTTATATATGAAATGCCGTTATATGGATGAGATAACTGATGGCAGAGGAGTTGTATTTGCAACTGGTACTCCAGTAAGTAATTCAATGGTAGAATTATATACTATGCAACGATATTTACAATATAACGATTTAAGAAAAATGGGACTTGAACACTTTGATAACTGGGCAAGTATATTTGGAGAAACAGTAACAGCAATGGAACTAAATGTAATGAAAATGTTTGACCGAAAGAATAAAGCAGAATATCAAAAAGTTGCTTAATGCACATTTGAAAAAGCCTACAAAGTAAGGTAAAATCAGTATTGAAAGGTGGTAATAACTATGGAATTAAAAAATGAATATGTTGATGAAAGAACTGGAATAACTTACACACTAAAAGGAGATTATTATTTCCCAAATCTAACAATACCAAAAGACACAAATTTCACTATTGGAAGATATGGAAAGGCACATTTGAGATATATTGAAAAGCATAATATTCCTTTATGTACTGAATTAAGACTAGATGGTAAGTTGAATACCTATTTACATTCAATAGATGAAAAATGCAATTCTCTTTTAGCAAGTATAATAACAAAATTAGCAAAGAATGAGAATGTTACAGAAGAACTAAAAGCAAGTAATCAATTAGAATGGGTTGCTAGAATGAATAATATTAAGGCGAGAGCCGAAGAAATAGTTTATAACGAGTATGTATATAACTAAAAAGAAAAAATTGAATATAAAGGAAATACATAGCCTTATATCTAATGCAAAAAGCATTGATATAGGGTTAATTTTTTTACTAACTGAAAAGCAATATACTTTTCTTCAGCTAGTAAAGGGAAAGGAGGAAAAAGCCAAATGAAAGAACTAGAAATTATTGATGCAGAAACTTTATTATATAACCCTTTAGGGCAAACAGAATTTATTATTGAGAATATTTTACCCATTGGACTACACTTATTTTGTGGAGCTTCTAAAATAGGCAAAAGTTGGTTAATGCTAAAAATATGTTTACAAGTATCAAAAGGAGAGCCTATGTGGGAACTAAAAACAAAAGAAAGTGATGTTTTATATTTATGTTTAGAAGATACATTTGCAAGAATACAAAGCAGACTATTTAAAATAACAGATACAGCAAATAACAGATTACATTTTGCAACATCTACAAGTAAAATCTCAAATGGTCTTATATTACAACTAGAAAGCCATATAAAGCAATTTCCAAATACAAGACTAATAGTTATAGATACATTGCAAAAAATTCGTAATCAAGGAAATGACAACAGTTATTCAAATGATTATGGAGATGTATCAGTTTTAAAAGAATTTGCAGACAAATATAAGATAGCAATTATATTAGTACACCATATAAGAAAACAAGGCGATAATGATGTATTCAATAAAGTTTCTGGAACAAATGGAATAATGGGAAGTAGTGATACAACATTTATACTAGATAAAAAAACACGAACTGAAAGCACAGCCACTTTATATATAACTGGTAGAGATGTAGAATATCAAGAATTTGTTTTGAGATTTAATAATTGTAATTGGGAACTAATTAGCAAAGCAACACAAAAAGAAATTGAAGAACAACAGACTCCAGAAGTAATATATAAGGTTGTAGAACTTATGAAAAATAAAACAGAATGGCAAGGCAGTGCAACAGAATTACTAAAAGAACTAGAAGAAAAAGAAATTGCACCAACAGTTATTACAAAAATATTGAATGAATATCACTTTACAAAATTAAAAGAAAATAGCATTGAATATTCTTTATTTAGAAATAGGAACGGAAGAAAAATAATACTGAAAAGAAATGTCATTGATGACAATAATGACAACAATGACAATGATATTGAGATACCAACATTGTCATCAAATAAAAATTAAGGAGGAGTTTATGAAATTTATAGATAGTAAGCATAGAGAATTTTGGAATGAAAAATATAAGGAAATGCAAATAATGGGAAAAACAGATGTGTATTATAAAGCAATAGTTTATACATTAGGAATATGCGAAACAACAAGAGATAATTTTAATAAAATATTTAATTTAAGAACAGGAGAGATAAACATTGATTCAATCAATGGAGCATATCAAACAAGTACGAGTGAAAAAGTAACAAGAATGGCATTTAGTTTATGGAACAGATGTAATTATGATAGTGAAAAAGATATTGAAAATGAAAAAGTTTCCGAGAAATATAATGTGAGTGAAATATTTTGTTGTAGTTATGCACCATATTTCTATGAGGGAATTAAAATAAGATACCCAGAATATACAAAAGAACAAAATAAAAATTATGATAGAGGGCTATAAAATTTTTTATGACAAGAGTGCTATATCAAAATCAATGTCATCATTGTCATTGTTGTCATCACTGTTATAAAAAATAGAAAATTTTAGAGTAAAAAACAATAAGAAATAAGCAAGTTAAAATCTGCATTGATAGATTTATCTATCAGTGTAGCGAGCATAGGTTTTGTGTCGCACCCAAAACCGACAACATTCGTTGAAAGGGGTTTTGCACCCCTATAACCCCAGCTAGAAAAGTTGAAAGGAAGTGAATTATTTTGAAAAATAAAAAAGTAGAAATTCATTTAAGAGTAAGTGAAAATGAAAAGAAAAAATTAGAAAGAAATGCAAAAAATAGTGGTACAAATTTATCAGCATATTTAAGAAAAGTTGGACTAAAAAAAGAAATTTACCCAATACCAGATAAAGAATTTTATAAAATTTATATTGATATTTGCAAAGTAAAAAGTAATGTTAATAGGTTAGAAAAAGAAAAAATTATACAATGTTTAGAGATAATTGAAAAGAAATTTTTAGACATTTATTATTCAAAAAATAATGGAGATGATGAGGGTGGCAACGACAAAAATATGGGCAATTAAAGATAGTTTATCACGAGTAGTTGACTATGCAAGTAACCCAGAAAAAACAATTTTTGCAGACTTAAAACAAGTATTATTATATGCAGAAAATAAAGATAAAACCTTTGATGAAAATGAAAAAACTATGTATGTAACTGGTGTAAATTGTAATAGAGAAACAGCATTTGAAGAAATGAGTTATATACAAAAAAAATATGATAAACAAGATGGAAATGTAGCATATCACGCATATCAAAGTTTTAAAACTGGCGAAGTATCTCCAGAACAAGCACATAAAATTGGAGTAGAACTAGCAAGGAAAATGTGGAGAGAACATCAAGTAATAGTAGCAACACACTTTAATACTGGCACATATCATAATCATTTTGTAGTGTGCAGCGTTAATATGTTTACTGGCAAAAAGTTTAATTGTAACAAAGGAGCATATTATCGTTTTAGAGGTCTATCAGATGAATTATGTGCTGAAAATAATCTAACAGTTATAAAAAATCCAAAAGGAAGAACACCAAGAAATATATATTTTGCAGAAAAAAGAGGAGAGCCAACAAAGTATAATCTAATGAGAAAAGCAATAGATGAAACACTAGAAATATGTGTAAGTTATGCACAATTTAAAAAGGCAATGTATAAGAAAGGTTATATTATCAATGATGATCCAAACCGAAAATATGCAACGATTCGTTCAATAAATGATAAAAAAGCAACAAGAATGTATCAGTTAGGGGAACAATATACACCTAGAAATATTGCTGAAAGAGTATTCAATAACCCTTGTTATGTGCAAGAAGAATACTACAAATTAGTAAAACCAAAAAGAAAATATAAAAGATACAAAGTTCATAAATATAAAGGGAGTTTTAAAAGCATAAGCAAAATGTCTGGAATAGAAGTGCTTTTTTTAGCTCTCTTTTATTTTATGGGACTATTACCGAAAGAAAAACCACACTATAAACCATTATCTCCAGAAATGAAACGAGCAGTTAGGCAAATGGAAAGATATTCAAATCAAACAAGGTTAATTGTAAAGGAAAAATTAAACACTATTGAAGATGTAAAAAGTTATATTTCACAAACTGAAAAAGATATTGCAGAGATAACACAAGTAAGGCAAAAATACAGAAATAAGTTAAGAAATTGCAAAGATGAAAAGCAAATAGCAGAATACAAACAAAAAAGAGATGATTGTACTACTTTACTAACAAGATATAGAAAATATCTAAAAACAGCTAATCAAATTATAGAAGATGTCCCTAAAATCAAAGAAATAGTGCAAATAGAAAAACAAACCAGAAATGAAGAACTAACACAGAACAAAGAAAAAAATAAATATAGAGATAGAGGAGGTAGATAAAATTGAGTGAAAAAATTGTAAGTATAAATGATTTATACGAGTTTAAAGATAATCCATATAAAGTAAAAGATAATGAAGAAATGCAAGACTTAATAGATAGTATAAAGAAATATGGAATTATAGAACCCTTAATTGTACGAAAAAGAGATAAAGGAGGGTATGAAATTATAAGTGGGCATAGAAGAAAATATGCTTGTGAAAAGGCAGGAATAAAGCAAGTTCCTGTCTTAATTCGTGATATGGACAAAAACCTAGCAGTTATAACTGTTGTTGATAGTAATTTGCAAAGACAAGATATATTACCAAGTGAAAAAGCATTTGCTTTTAAAATGAAACTAGACGCAGAAAGACATCAAGGTAAAACTTCTGGACAAGATGTCCAGAAGTGGACACGAGAAAATATAACTGATAATATGAGTGGCAGACAAGTTCAAAGATATGTAAGGCTAACAGAACTAACACCAGAGTTATTAAAGTTAGTTGATGAAAATAAAATGGCAATGTCCCCAGCAGTAGAAATATCATATTTAAAAAAGCAAGAACAAAAGGACTTATTAGAAACAATAGAAAGTGAAGATTGCACACCATCATACCCACAAGCAATAAGAATGAGAGAATTAAGCAAACAAAATAAATTGGATATGGACACGATATTCAATATAATGACAGAGCAAAAGCCAAATCAAAAAGAACAAATAAAATTTAAAGTGGAAAAATTAAAAGGGTATTTTCCAAAAGGTTATAGTACAAAACAAATGGAAGATACCATTGAAAAATTACTAAAACAATATATGCAAAGGTGGAAGAATAGAGATTTAGGAAGATAAAAAAATAAGACTAGCATATAAAAATGTTAGTCATCATCTATATCATTGAAAATTGGGTCATCAAAAAATTCTTTTAAAGTAATGTCAAAACCAAAGCGTATACGAATAATTGTAAGTAATTTAGGATTTTGACTTGTACCATCAACTAAACTGTTAACTGTTGATTGATTCATCCCAGACAAAGTAGCAAGTTTGTTGATAGAAATGTCTTTCTTTTTGCATAGATATATTATTCGTGATTTAACAGCTTGTTGTAAGTCCATAGCAAATTCTCCTTTCAAAATTAGTATAACAAATTATACCCTTAAATATTACCGACACATTGTTGACTTGTAAAAATAAAACATATACAATACCGACAGAATGGTAATAAGGAGGGAAAATGTATGGAAATAGAATGCAACAATAAAATACTTGATGATTTATATGATATAAGAGAGGGGGAAGTAGAAAAGAGTTATATAGCAAAATATGGAGAGCCAGAAGAAGATAAGAAAGCAAATAATGTAGAAGATGATTTGATAAATTTTATGAAGAAATTTATTAAAAACGAAGAAGATATGCAAAAGTTATATGAAAAAATAAATCAATTTGAGTTATATGCAATGGGACAGATGTGTTTTTGGTATAAGCCATATTACAAAACAGGTTTTATAGACGCAATATCTTTAAATAAACAGATAAAAGAAGAAAAAATTGCAAGTAATAATTCTAATAATGAAGATAATATTTATAATAGTGTAGATGATATATGGGACTATATAGACCAACAGAAATATAATAACTTAAAAGCAAATAATGAGTATATAAAAGCAAGTAAAAGACTAGCAGAGATAAAAGAAAAATACCCAAAAGTAATGAATTTCTACGATAATAATAAAATTGCAGAATTTACACAAGAAGAAATGAAAGCAATTTTAGAAATAAAAGAATTATATGATTTAAGAAATATGTTAGAGTCAGAAGAAATGTTTAAAATTGGTGTGAAAACAGGAAAATCATTGTAGGAGGGTAGAAAATGGAAAAGAGAGAATATACAGTAAATGAGTTATTTGAAAATCAAATTTTAAATGATATATACGAAACAAGAGGAGATGGACTACAATGTTTATATATTCGTATGTATGGAAAAACAGAAGAAATGACAGAAGTTGAAAAATCAAAAAAAGAACTAGAAAACTTAATGTATGAGTTAGTAAAAGATAAGAAAAAACAAAAAGAACTCTGGTTAAAATTAGATAGGTTTGAGGGTGCTATGTCTGGAGAAAGTAGTTTTTGGAATAAACAGTATTATAAATTAGGCTTTTTAGATAGAATATATCTAAAAAAAGAAATAGCAGATAATAAAAGAAAATTCGTAGATGATAATATTGAAAATTTAGAAGATACTTTAATTTACAAGAGTATGTGCTTTATAAAAGAAATGTTAGGTGCAAATCTATGGAAGATAAAAAAATACAAAGAGATAGTAAACAAAATGAGTAAAATAAAAGAAGAATACCCAAATATAAAGGAATTTATAGAAAGAAACGAAATGGTAAACTTTACTAAAAAAGAAGTAAAAGCATTAAGTGAATATTTAAAACTAGCTGATGATATGCAAGATATTGAATTTATAGAAACTTTTAAATTAGGACTTAAAGATAATAGTTTATTATAGGAAATAGAACTTTATAAAAGAGAATAAATTGACAGAGATATTAAGAAAATTAGTATCTCTCTTTTTTTATGCCTAAAAACAAGAGAGGAGGGGTAATAATGGCTAAAAAAGAAGATAACAAAGTAGTAGAAAAAATCATTGTTGAACGAAAATATACAAACGAAATTACTCCTATTCAAGCAATATTACCAATAGTAATGGAAGAAATTGAAAGGAAAAGAAAGAAATATATTGAAGAACACCCAGAAGAATTTAAGAAATAATTGCATAATTGAGATTATAACAATTTTAAATATAATGGAATGAAAGGAGGGCAAAGAGTATGCTTGTAGATAAAGAAAATTATAGAGTAGGTATTTATACAAGATTATCAATAGATGATGGAAATAATGAGGAAAGTGTAAGTATTGATACACAAAAGAAAATACTAACAGATTTTGTTACTAAAAAAGGGTGGCAGATAACAAAAATATATGCAGATGATGGCTTTTCAGGTGGTAATTTTGAAAGACCAGATTTTAAAAGAATGATACAAGATATTGAAAATAAGGAAATAGATTGTGTTGTTACAAAAGATTTATCAAGATTAGGAAGAAACTATTTAGACTGTGGTTATTATTTAGAGATATATTTTCCAGAACATCAAGTAAGATATATTGCAGTAAATGACGGAGTAGACACAATAAGCAATTCTTCAATGGATATAACACCATTTAAGAATATTTTGAATGAAATGTATGTAAAAGATATATCAGTAAAAGTAAGTAGTGCAAGAAAAGCAAGAGCAAAAGACGGAAAATATATGGCAACAACAGCACCGTATGGATATTTAAAAGACCCACAAAATCATAATCATTTAATAATAGATGAAGAAACAGCACCAGTTATTAAAGAAATATTTGAAATGTATTCACAAGGAAAAGGAACACGTTATATTACAAAATATTTAGAAGATAAAAAGATATTAAGACCAACGGAATATTGGTTACAAAAAGGGTTAGTAAGAAAAGTACAAAAGCGAAATAAAAACTATTATTATTGGCATAATAAAACGATATTAGATATTATATCTAATCAAGTATATATAGGTGCAGTAGTTGGAAATAAAACAAAAAAATTGTCTCCCAAAATAAAGAAAATAGTAAAAGTACCAAAAGAACAATGGACTATTATTGAAAATATGCACGAGCCTATTATAAGTAAAGAATTATTTGATAAAGCACAAAGAATAAGAGAAAAAAACAAAATATTATATAAGAATACATTAGAGGGAGAACGATATAAGAATATTTTTAGTAGAATGATAAGATGTCCAGATGGTAGAAATATGTTTTGTAAAAAGATATATAGCAGAGGAGATTCAGTAAGTATTGAAAATAGAAAATATTATTGTGATACTACTTGTCCTCATAGAACAAAAGAATGTAAAAATATTTGTATAAGAGCAGAAAAACTATATAAAATCGTTTTAGATGATATAAATAAATATGCTAATGCTTTTTGCGACAATAAAGAAAATTATTCTATTTTAGAGCAAAAACTTGAAGAAATGACAAGTCAAAATACAAAAACTTATGAAAATGAAAAGAGAAGATTAGAGGATAGATTGAATGAGTTAAATATGGTAATCACATCTAGTTATGAAGATAAAGTTTTGAAAAGAATAACAGAAGATACTTTTATTATGATTTCTAATAAATATGAGAAAGAACAGCTTGAAATAAAAGAAAAACTAAAAGGAATAATAGAAGAAATAGAAAAAGTAAATAGAAGTAATAAAAATGCAATAAATTTTACTAAATTGCTAACTGAATTTAAAGAAACTGGAACTAGCGAACTAACACAAAGTACAATAACAAATTTAATTGATAGAATTATAGTATATCCTAGTGAAATTCTTATAAATGATAAGGGCAAAAAAGAAAAAATACAAAAAATTGAAATTAGTTACAGATATATAGGTTGTTTAGAGCCAACTACGATAACATTTGAAAATACTGTTTATAAAACCAGATATGAAGATAGAACCTGTCAAATATGTGGAAAGAAATATACACCTACAACATCAAGGCAAAAATTTTGTATTGAATGTAGAGATGAGGGCAGAAGAATAAGACACAGAAAACATTATAGAGAGAAAATACAAGCACAAGGTGGAAATAAAGGTTACAGAGAAAGAATTTGTATATTATGTGGCAAGACTTATAAGCCAAATAGTTCTAGTCAGAAATATTGTAATGATTGCAAAGAAAAGGGAAGGGAAATATTAAAAAGAGAATGGTATATTAAGAAAAAAGAAATATACCAAGCTAAAAAGAAACAAAAAGAAGATGAAAAACAAAGAAAAAGTGCATAAAACACTTATTTTTTTAAAACTTGAAATCGTACTTTAGGAAAGGCATTTTTATTACAGCAATAGAACTTTCTCCAGAACGGAACAAGTTATAGGAGTAAAACAAGATTCTCAAAATTTCATAATTTACCAGAGTTAATGAGTTTATTCAAAGAAGTTGCAGATATTCAAACTGCTGATACTTTAAATTTACCTACACCAGAAGTAGTAAGGCATGATGAAATAGTAAAACCTAGCCAAATGCAACAAGATATGGTAGCAGAATTAGGAGAAAGAGCAGAAGCTATTAGAAAAGGTAGTGTAGATCCTAGCGAAGATAATATGTTGAAGATTACCAATGAGGGAAGAAAACTTGCGTTAGACCAAAGACTTATGAATGAAATGCTAGAAGATAATGAAAACGGAAAAGTTGGAGTATGTGCAAATAATATCTATAAAATATGGGAAGAAAATAAAGAACAAAAACTAACACAATTAGTATTTTGTGATTTATCAACACCAAAACAATTTGAAGAAAAATTTGATGATGAGGGTAACTATGTATTTACTGATGTTTATAATGATTTAAGAAGAAAGTTAGTATTAAAAGGTATTCCACGAGAAGAAATTGCCTTTATACATGAAGCAGATAATGAAACTAAAAAGAAAGAATTATTTGCTAAAGTAAGAAAAGGCGAAATTAGAGTGTTAATGGGAAGTACAAGCAAAATGGGTGCAGGTACGAATGTGCAAGATAAAATAATTGCTTTGCACCATTTAGACACACCATATAGACCTGCCGACTTAACACAGAGAAATGGTAGAGGAGTAAGACAAGGAAATCAAAATAAGCAAGTTCATATATATACCTATGTAACAGAAAAAACATTTGATGCTTACTTGTTCCAAATGCTAGAGAGAAAGCAAGGCTTTATTTCACAAATTATGACTTCAAAGACTCCAGATAGAACAGCAGATGATATAGATGAAACGGCATTGAGCTATGGAGAAATTAAGGCTTTAGCAACAGGAAATAAATATATACTAGAAAAGACACAGTTAGATTCAGAAGTTGCAAAATTAAAAATAGTAAAACAAAGTTATCAAAGTCAGATTTATGATTTAGAAGATAAAATTGCAAGATCATATCCAAATCAAATAAAAGAGATACAAGAAAAGGTCGATGCACTAGAAGCTGATGTCAAGCAGCTAGAAGATAACACAATACCAAATGAAGATGGCTTTTCTAAAATGACACTTAAAGGAATTGAATATACTGATAAAGAGCAAGCAGGAAAAGCAATACTAGAAGTTTGCAAAGCAAAATCAAATCCAGATATTGAAGATATAGGAGAATATAGGGGATTTAGATTAGAACTTGGTTTTAATTCAGTAGAAAAGAAATTTACTATGACTATGAGAAATAAATATAGTTATAGTATTTTTTTAGGTAGTGATACTTTTGGTAATATTACAAGAATAAATAATGCACTAGAAGCAATAAAAGATAAGATTCCAGATGCAAAGTTGAGAATAGAAGATATTGAAAAGCAACTTGAAACAGCAAAAATAGAAGTTCAAAAACCATTTCCAAAAGAAGAAGAATTAAAAGAAAAAATGAAAAAACTTGAAGAATTAAATATTTTATTAAAGCTAGATGAAAAAGAAAAACAAGTATTAGATACATCAAATGATGAAATAGAAGATAATGAAAAAGATAAAAACAAAGACCATGAAAGATAATCTATATGCAAAGAAGATATTAAAAAATTAGTATCTTCTTGTATCTTTTTATAAAAAGATATGGTATAATCATCTCGACAGATAGTAAGTTATCGCGGAGATGATAGTATGGAATGTAAAGAATGTTATAGTGATAAAAATAGAATTACACCATTGCTTGGTGCAAGAGAATGTTTAGAAAATCATTTACAATATGTTTGTGGAACTTGTGGCAGATGTATTTGTATTGACAAAGATAAAATTAGAGGTTTACAAAGATGGAATCTTCCATTTAAAAGTTTAGATATTGCAAAATTATATTTAAGAACAGCAGATTATACCAATAAAAAGTGTTGTGGCATTTATGAAATAGAAAATTCAAAAGGAAGAAAATCATATAAAATATTTGCAAGTGATACAGAACTTAATGACTATTTATCTAAAAACAAAGATAAAATATGTAATGGTAATAAAGCACTATTTACAATGAATGAGTATAAAGAATTTAATAATACTCAAATAAAACATTTATCACAAGATGAAGTTGAAAAATATTTGAGTGAAATGTAACACACAAATTACAATTTATTGAATAGGAGGATATACAATGAAAGATATAATCGAATTTGCAAATAGAGAAGAATTTAGAAATTGGTTATCTAAAAATTGTTTATCAAAAGATGGTGTTTGGCTTTTATTTAGAAAATCTGGAGATTCAAAAACAATAAAAGCAAATGAAGCACTTGAAGAAGCACTATGCTTCGGTTGGATAGATGGACAAATGCAAAGTATTGATGATAAAACTTATAAAAAATATTTTTCTATGCGTAGAGATAAAAGTAAATGGTCTGAAAAAAATAAAGCATTAACAAAGAGTCTTGAAGAACGAGGGCTTATGACTGAATATGGTAGAAAGAAAATAGAAGAAGCCAAAAATAATGGACAATGGGATGCTCCAAAAACTATGGAAATAACAGAGAAACATATTTTAGAGTTATCTACTATATTAAAAGAATATGAACTTGCTTATACAAATTTTCAGTCAATGCCTCCATCAGTAAAGAAAACCTATGCTAAAGCCTATTTTGATGCCAAGACTGATGATGGAAGAAAAAGAAGAATTGCTTGGATGGTAGATAGACTTAATAAAAATCTTAAACCAATGTAGTAAATGACAAATTACAATTTGAAAGTGAGATGAGAATATGGGAGATACAGAAATAATCTGCTCTAATAGAGATATTACTAAAAGATTAAGGCAAGTAGTTACTGATGATACTTTATGGCAAAGAGTATATATTTTTTGTAAGCATTTAGCAAAATTCATTCATGCACCTATATCATTAAGTGATTATAAAAGAATAGAAAAATATACTAACGACAAAGAATTAGTAGAAGCAGTATATAATGCTATAAAAGATTATTTCTATGTGGATAACACAGATGGTCATTTCGATATTATAGGACACTCTTATTGTGTGGCATTGTTATCTCAATCAAAATATAATAGAGAAAGTACAATAGATTATTTAAATAGATGTGCAGACATTCTAATAAAGAATAATGAGCAAGGTTATGGATTAGCAATATACAGAAATATGAAAACATTAAGCAAAGAATATCCTGATTTAAAGGATTTAGAAAAAAAGTTACAATGTTTTAAAGATTATGATTATTGGAAAGAAAAGAATAACAAGTAATTGCTAAATTACAAGTTGATGAAATAAAAAATATAAACAAATTTAAGAGATATTAAGAAATTAGTATCTCTTTTTTTGTTGGAAAGGTAGTGAAAAATATGCCTTATATACCACCAGAAATAGTAAAAAAAGCAGAAGAAATGGACTTATTAACTTACTTGCAAAACTATGAGCCAGATGAGTTAGTGAAGATAGGAAACGGAACATATACCACAAAAACACATGATAGTATGAGAATAAGTAATGGGTTATGGAATTGGTTTTCAGAGGGTATAGGTGGAAAAAATGCTGTTTCTTATCTAATGAAAGTAAAAAAATATTCCTTTTTAGAAGCTATACAAACAATTATAGGCAATATAAATGTTAAGCAGCCTGTAATTTATAAAGAAGAAAAACAAGAAAACATTGTGTTAGTTTTACCAACAAAATCAAATAATTGTGATCGTGCAAAAAGATATTTAATGAGTAGGGGAATTGCCCCAGAGATAATAAAAGAGTGCATAGAAAACAATTTGATTTATGAAAGTGAGCCTAATCACAATGTTGTTTTTATAGGTGTAGATGATGAAAATTGTCCAAAGTATGCTTTTTGTAGAGGTACAAACGATACAAGATTTATGGGAGAATCGAAAGGAAGTGATAAAGCATATACCTTTAGATTAAAGGCAAAAACAGAAAGCAATAGAGTACATTTATTTGAAAGTGCTATTGATTTATTATCTTATGCAACATTATTAAAAATGAAAAATATAGACTGGCATAGAGAAAATATGATTTCACTTGCAGGAGTAAATAGCCCATCAAAGACAAGTGAAAATAATAAAATACCAATAGCAATAAAAGAATTTTTAGAGAAGAATCCTAACATAAATGAAATACATTTGCATTTAGATAATGATGAAGTTGGAAGAAATGCAAGCATAGCTTTGCAAGAAACACTATCAAAAAGCTATAAAGTTTTAGATAGACCTGCACCATTAGGAAAGGACTGCAATGATTATTTACGATATATGTTAGGTATAAAAAAGTTGAATAAAACAGCAAAAGAAAAGGTATGCGAAGTAGCAAGATAAAACAAAAAATGGAGGAAAACAAATTATGAATCAATATAAAATTGAAATGAAAGAGATATTTAGAAAAGAAATTTTAGTATGTGCAGAAAGTGAAAAAGAAGCAACAGACATTGTAGAAAAGGCATATTTAAGAACAAATATGTTAGACCATTCTTATAAAGATTTAGCAGCAGTTGAAACAAAAATTATTGGAAAAAGAGAAGAAAATAACTATGATGAAATGGAAGAAGAAAACATTATTGATAAGGAAAATAGAGAAAATATCAAAGGAACTATTGACCAAATGTATGAAAATCTTAAAGAAATGGAGAATGCTTTAACAGAAGATGACATTGTATATATTGATATGTTAATTGAAAATTTGGAAGATAATATTGAAGATTTAAAAGAAGTTGTAAGAGAAATTGAATAAATTTTGAATAAAAATCAGCTTAAAAAATAGAAAAAATACAATAAAAAAATATGTAGTTTTATTTTAGCTTATTTTAGAAATGTAAAAATGATGTCCTAGCAAGCACTGCATTTGTCTATACGCAAATGCAAATTATGGGGACACCCCAAACCCCATAAAAAATAATTGTAGAAAGAGGTGTGAAATTTTTATTTGAGAAAAAGAGATATTCTAAAAACTTTTTATGTAGATGATGAAGAAAACAAAAGATTAAAACAAAATGCAAAGAAAGCAGGACTTAATGAAAGTGCTTATATAAGAAATCTTATTATGGGATACAAACCAAAAGAACAACCAACAGAAAATATGTATGAGATAATAAAACAATTACAACTTGTTGGAATAAACTTAAATCAAATTGCAAGAAAAGCAAATGCTTTAGATATAATTGATGCACCATTTTATAAAAAGGTTTATACAAAATGGAATGAATTAGCAGAAAATATAAAGAAAGAATTTTTAGATATGGAAAAGTAAAATGGCTACAACAAAAATAAAAGCAATAAAAAAAAGACTTGATCATGTAATTGTTTACACTACTAATCCAAGTAAAACAAGCAAAGAAAAATATAGTGAACTTCATAATGTTATAGAGTATGCAAAGTCATCATATAAAACAGAAGAACAATTATATGTTACAGCAATAAATTGTGATAAAGATTCTATACATGAAGATATGATGAGAACCAAAAGAAGATATAGTAAAACAAATGGTGTTTTAGGTTATCATGCTTTTCAGTCTTTTGCAAAAGGAGAGGTAACTCCAGAAATTGCACACGAAATTGGTGTGAAATTAGCAAATGAATTATGGGGCGATAGATTTGAAGTTATTGTAACAACACATTTGAATACAGAACATATACACAACCACTTCTGTTTAAATTCTGTTTCATTTAAAGATGGAAAAAAATATCATGACTGTCATGAAACTTATGCTCTAATGCGAGAAACATCAGATAGACTTTGCGAAGAATATAAGTTGAGTGTAATAGAAGAAAAAAAGTGTCCAAAAAGTAAAATAGATTACAGAAATTTTTATAAATCAGAAGTAAAAAAATCTAATCATCATACTATTGCAAAAGAAGATATTGACTATGCAATAGGACAAGCATATTCATACAAAGATTTTTTATCTATATTAAATAAAATGGGTTATACAGTAGAAAATCGTTATGGAAAATTAAGTGTTAGAAAAGAGCCTTACAAAAAGAATATAAGAATTGAGAGAGCATTTGGAGATGACTACAAAATTGAAAATATTGAAAAAAGAATTTATGAAACACAAGCAATTAGAGAGCCATTTCCAGAAGTAAGAGCGAAATCTAAAAGATATAGAGTGGTAAAAAAGCAAAATCTAAAAAATAGAAAAAAGGCTAAAGGAATAAAAGCATTATATTTGCATTATTGCTTTTTATTAAAAGTGTATCCAAAAAATAAGAATATGAAAAAAAGATATTCAAAAGAAATGAGAGAAGAAATAAAAAAGATGGATAAAATTTCAAATGAAGCAAAGCTATTGTGCAGAAAAAATATTCAATCTGTTCAAGAGCTTTCAGCATATAAAAAATCACTTATACTTGATAGAAAAGAAAATAAGGCAAAAGTAGAGAGCTTATGGAAGAAAAATAGGAAAGCAGCTAATGAAAGTGATAAACAGAAAAATTATGAAGAAATAAAAATGCTTCAGAGTGAAATAAAAAAACTAAACCAAGAAATTGAGTTAATAGAAGATATTGAAACAAGAACACAAAAGATAAAAGAGATTATTGATGAAGTAGAAAATAGAAATCAAGATAAAGAAAAGGAGAAAGAAAATAGTGAGTATATCAAGTGATTCAGCAGAACAAACTATTAGGCTAACACTAGAAGGAATGGAAGTAGTTGCAAAGATAAGTGGAGTAGCTATAAAAAATATTGCTGTTGCATTATATACTATATCGCAAGATAAAAAACAGACTAGAGGAAAAGCTAGATTAAATGATATGATAAAAAGTGATCACGAATTAAAAATCTTCTCTATTAAAAAAGAAGATATGAAAACTTTTTGCCATGAAGCTAAAGGCTATGGAATATTATATTGTGCTTTGGTAAATAGAAAAAACAAAAACATTGATGGTATGGTAGATATAATGGTAAGAGCAAAAGATGCACCACAAGTAAATAGAATTGTAGAAAGGTATAATTTATGTACTTATGATAAGGCATCAATTCAAACAGAAATTGAGAATGAGAAAGTTACTACTAAAAATGAAAAAGACTTGTCAGATAATGCACCAGACATAGGAGAGGAAAGAACAGAAGTAAATGAAGCTATGGTAGATGATATTTTTTCTAAACCAAAGGAAAATGAAAATCAAAACCCCGAAGTAGCAAAAACGGAAAAAAACCCTCCGTCAGAGCCTTCCTTGAAGAGCAAAAACAATTCCGAGGGGGTTACTAAACCTGCACAAAAAGAATCTGTTAAGAAGAAATTAAAAGAAGCAGAAGCAGAGTTAAAGGTTGAAACGGAATTGAAGAATGCTCAAAAATCGAAAGAAAGTATTATGGTAGAAATGCCACAAGTACAAACACCAAAAATAGAAATAGGAAATAAGGAAAGGGGTAAATGAACATGGGAGAATTAGACCAAGTATTTGATAATTATAGCAAGAAAAATCGACAATATAATAAAGAAGAATGGATTGAATATAAAAAACAAGAAAAACAAGGAGTATATGCACTAATTGATACAACAGCAGAAAAGATCGTACAAGATGGGCAAGAATTTAAGAAATATTTAGATACTCAAAGTAAGTTTGAGCAATATTCAGTAGGAAATAGTTTACTAATAACAGCACAAATGCCAGAAGCAACAGTTTTAAGAGATTATGATAGTTGGACAAATGTAGGTGGCTTTCCAAAGAAAAATCGTAAAAATGATATAAAAATATTAGAGCCAGCAGATTCTTATATGAGAGAAGATGGAACAAAGGCAACAAATTATAATGTAAAATACTTAACTGATATATCACAAGTTAGTATAAGAAAGAAACCAAATCCTATAATGAGATATGATAATAAATTATTATTAAGAGTATTTTTAAATAGTAGCCAAGCAAAGGTAGAAGTAGTAAATGAAATACCAAATACAGATAGAAGTGCATTGTATGATTCAGAAAAAGATGTATTATATATT
Organism: uncultured Clostridia bacterium; assembly: GCA_949443285.1. GTDB lineage: Bacteria > Bacillota > Clostridia > TANB77 > CAG-508 > CAG-269. Next base: position 16,742 of record CASSLW010000013.1, on the reverse strand, counting down.
GCAAGAGGTGCAGAAGCACCACAAATTTTCCATGAAGTAACACAAGAGCTTGCAAAACAAGAAATAGGAGAAAATACAGAATTAGATGCTTTCAAAGCTAATTGTGTATCTTATATGCTTTGCAAAAAATATGGCATAGATGTTTCAAATTATAATGTAACAGATATTCCTTATGAACTAAAGGAATTATCAGCAAAGGAAATAAGAGAAGAATTAGAGCCAATTCATGATGCAATGGAAAATATAAGTGGAAGAACAAGTCATTGTATAGAACTACTTGCAAAACAAAGTAGAGAAAAAGAACAAGCAAGATAGGAGAAAAATGTATTGGAAGAACAAAGAGTAGTAATGTTAAATAAGTACGAATATGGAATGATAATAAATTCCCTTAACGAACTTCGTACGAAGTTAATAAGAGAAAACAAATCAACAGAGTTTGTAAATGAATTATTATTAAGACTATTAAATATCCCCATTAGAAAAAGAACTATATTTCAAAGGGAAAGAGTAAGTAACGAGAGATAATGAGAAAACAAATGAGTTTTTGTATATATTAGGTATAATTCCAGTAGTATGGGTAGCTATTCTAATTGCACCATATATAAATAATGGAATAATAGGAATAATAAATAATTTTTCAAAAATAATGGAAAACCCATTTAATTTGATATGGTGTGAGAATAGCATAAAAACTATTCTTATTTTTATATGCTTTTATGTATTAGGAATAAGTATATATGAATCTACAAAAAAGAATTATAGAAGAAGAGAAGAACACGGCTCTGCCAAGTGGGGTATAGCAAGTGTACTTAATAAAAAATATAGGCAAAAGCCATTTAATGATAATAAAATATTAACGCAAAATGTAGCAATAGGTCTAAATGGAAAACAACATAGAAGAAATCTTAATGTTTTAATTTGTGGTCGGTAGTCGGTGCAGGCAAAACAAGATTCTATCGGAAAGCCAAATGTAATGCAATGTGGCTCAAGTTCGTATGTAATCCTAGATCCTAAACGGCGAAATTTTGCGAGATACGGGGAATTTATTAGAGAAAAAAGGGTATGAGGTAAGAGTGCTTGACTTAATCAATATGGAAAAAAGTCATTGCTATAACCCTTTTAAATATTTAAAGACAGATAATGATGTTCAAAGGTTGGTAACAAACCTTTTCAAAAGCACGACACCTAAACGGAAGTCAGAGCCAAGATCCGTTTTGGGACACGGCAGCTAGTATGTTATTGCTAGCACTTATATTTTATCTCAAATATGAAGCTCCAGAAGATGAACAAAACTTTCCAATGGTAATGGAAATGTTAAGAGCAGGAGATGTAAATGAAGAACAAGAAAATCCTATAAGTGCATTAGATATTCTATTTGATAAATTGGAATATAATAACCCAGAGCATATTGCTCTAAAGTATTATAGAAATTATAGGTCAGGCTCTGCAAAAACATTAAAATCAATTCAAATTACACTTGCTGCAAGATTAGAAAAATTTAATTTAGAGAGTCTTGCAAACATAGTAAAAATTGATGAATTAGATTTGCCTAGTTTAGGCGAAAAAAAAGTGGCATTGTTTGCCCTAATTCCAGACAATGACACGAGTTTTAATTTTCTAGTAAGTATATTATACACACAATTATTTCAACAATTATTCTATATTGCTGACCATAAGTATGGTGGAAGTTTGCCAACCCATGTCCATTTTGTAATGGATGAGTTCGCAAATGTAAGTCTGCCAGATGATTTTGACAAAATTTTAAGTGTCATGAGATCAAGGTCAGTATCAGTATCTATCATTCTCCAAAATTTAGCACAACTTAAAGCACTGTTTGAGAAACAATGGGAAAGCATTGTACGGAAATTGCGATACTTTTTTGTATTTAGGTGGAAACGAGCAAAGTACCCATAAATATGTTTCAGAACTCCTACGGAAAAGAAACAATAGATTTAGACACACATGGAAAAAGCTCTGGTAGAAGCGGCAATTATTCGACAAATTATCAACTTGCAGGAAGAGAACTTATGACTCCAGATGAAGTGCGTTTACTTGACAATAAGTATGCACTTCTTTTTATTCGTGGAGAAAGACCAGTTAAAGACCTAAAATATGATATATTAAAACACCCTAATGTAGCTTTGACTACTGATGGCAAAGGAGAGCCTTATATTCATGGAAAAGTAGATAAAGCAACAGCTTCTATTATTGTGCTAGATGAAGATATTGAAGAAAATGAGATAGATACATTTGAAAAAGAACAATTACTAGAAAATTATGAACTCCTATCAGAAGAAGAATTAGAAGAATTTATTAGGGAGGTATCATAAATTGAAAAAGAAAAAAACTTTATTAAAAATATTAAAAAGGTCTTGCATAATTGTTTTGTATATTGTCGCATTATTTGTAGCACAAGCATCTCATGTGTTTGCAGCTGATGAGCCATTAACAGTAATAAATAATTTGTCAGACTTTATTTTTGGACTTATAAGAGCAGTTGGAATGATTATTTTAGGATTCGGAGTAGTACAAGTTGGTATGTCATTAAAATCACACGATCCATCACAGCGAGCTAATGGTTTCATGACATTGGCACGGAGGAGTAGTTATTACTTTCGCAAAGGAAATCCTAAATATTATAACAGGTGGTTAAAAAGTAAAAGGAGTAGGTTATTAGGAAAAAATAATCTACTCCTAAACAACTTTAAGGAGGTAATTTTATAGAAGAAAATAAAAAATATAAAATCATATATGCAGATCCACCATGGCAATACAAAGTATATTCAGATAAAGGCAAAGGTCGTTCAGCAGAAAATCATTATTCTACAATGAGTATAGAAGATATATGCAAATTACCAGTAGAGAAAATAGCTGACAAAGACTGTGTCCTTTTTATGTGGATGACTTTTCCAACATTAGTAGAAGGACTAAAAGTTTTGGAAAATTGGGGTTTTAAATATAAAACAGTTGCTTTTGTATGGATTAAGCAAAATAAGAAAACACCATCACTATTTTGGGGATTAGGTTTTTGGACTAGAGCTAATGCAGAGATATGCATATTAGCAACAAAAGGCAAGCCTAAAAGAATATCTGCGAAAGTGCATCAAGTAATTATATCTCCAGTTGAAGAACATAGCAAAAAGCCAGATGAAACAAGAAAAAGAATAGTGGAATTGTTAGGAGATATACCAAGAGTAGAACTATTTGCAAGACAAAAAGTAAATGGTTGGGATTCGTGGGGAAATGAAGTAAAATGCGATATTGATTTAATGGAATATGGAGATGATGAAAAATAGCAGAACTAAAAAAATTAGAAACAGTAGTAGAAGAAATACTACGAAGAGATAAACTTGCAAGAGAAGATGACTGTTACTTAATATTACAAGTAATAAGCAAATTATATCCTTATGAAGTAGGAAAGCAATTTGCAACAGTAATGTTTAATGCAAAGAATAAAGGAATAAGTTTTGAAAGCATTACGAGATGTCGAAGAAAATTACAAGAGAGAAATCCAGAGTTAAGAGATGAAGAAACAGCCAAAATGAGAAATAAAAAACAAAAAGAGTATATCAAGTATTCAAAACAAAGTTAGGAGGTGGTAGATATTGAATTGGGTAGTAGGAAACCTACAAAATGCAATAGAAACATGGAACTCAAAATTAAGTGAAATATGGACACTTGTATCACAATCGCCAGTTGACTTTAAAGGAGGAACTATTTGGAATGTAATAACTAATATTCATGGAGCAGTACAAGCCATTGCATTAGCATTACTTGTATTGTTTTTTGTTGTAGGAGTAATGAAAACTTGTCGGAAGTTTTGCAGAAGTCAAGAAACCAGAGCATGCCCTCAAACTATTTATACGATTTGCAGTAGCTAAAGTTTTAGTAACCTATGGGCTAGAACTTATGATGGCAATTTTTAAAATTGTGCAAGGTTTAGCAAGTACAGTAATGAGTGCAGCAGGATTAGGTGGAGCAACAAATACAGTTCTGCCAAATGAAATTATATCAGCAGTAGAAGCCTGTAATTTCTTTGAAAGCATACCATTGTGGGCAGTAACATTAATACGGAGGACTATTTATAACAGTATTGTCATTTGTAATGATTCTTACAGTTTATCGGAAGATTTTTCAAAATCTATCTATATACTGCAATATCTCCAATAGCATTTGCAAGTTTTGGTGGAGAGCCAACACAAAATATAGGAAAGAGCTTTATAAAAGGTTATAGTGCAGTATGCCTAGAGGGTGTAATTATAATGTTATCATGTATAATCTTTTCATTGTTTGCAGCAAGCCCACCAGTAGTAGATGCAAATGCAGCAGCAGTAACAATGGTATGGAAATATATACGGAGAATTGATATTCAATATGCTAGTGTTGGTAGGTACAGTTAAAATATCAGATAGATTAGTAAGAGAAATGCTAGGATTATAAAAAAGAAAGGAAAAATATGAAAATTGAAGAAAACAAAGCAAATACAGTTGATGGAGTAAGAAATAGTATAGAAAAAGATGTAAAGAAAATTTTGAAAGATAGCACTATTAAAAAGATGTTGAGTGAAAATTTCCATTTTAATAATGCTTATCCAGTATGTTATTTAATTAACACAAATCGACCACAAGAGTCTTTTGCAATATGTGCAGATGAAAGGCAAGAAGATGCACTCTTAGTAAAACCCTATATAAAGACCAAATCACTCAAATTTCAACATATAGATTATTACAATTTTAATTTTGATGACTATTTCTTTAAATTTGTGCAAAATGGACATGAAATAGGAAAAGTAAGTATGCAGGCACATTATGCGATATGGAGTCAAGTTGAAGCATGGTATCCATACGATATTAGATATAAAGAAGGAATGCAAAAATATTTAAAATATTGTAAAGCTAACAATATCACTAAAGAGAGAATAGATAAAGCCTGTGGTACGAAAATGACAGATAACATTATGAAATATTATCAGCCAGATAAAAAGAATAAAAGAAAAAATAGAGATAGGGAGAGATAAAATTGCAAGAACAAACAAAAATAGCGAGAGTATGGCACATTGAGAATAATGAATTGACTTGTAAAAATAAAAAAGTAGTATCAATCAATTTTAATGATATAGAAATCTCAATATTAAAAGAAGAAAAAGACTTTTATGCTCAAGATTTTCTAATTAAGGACAAGAACGATGAATATTGGAAATTAGGAATAGCACCTATTAAATTTCAGCTATTTGTAAACAATGAAGTTATAGAAAATGAAGAACAAACTAGAATTGAAGAATATAAAAAAGATATAACAAATGCTTATAAAAATATTGATTTAAAAGGATTCTGGCAAAAGAAAATAGAACAAAATAAATACTTTAATAAATGTGAATTAGAATATATCCATAGGCACTTTCCAGAGATTTATGAACAAGCAAAAGAAAGTAGAAGAACATTTGAAGAAAATAGAAATAGAAAACAAGAACAAGAAAGTCAAGAACAGGAACGAAAAGAACAAGAAAAGATAAAAGCTGTAAATGATAGATTCAAAAAAGCATTAAAAGAAATGAAATATAAAATCTTTATTGGAGAAATGGTTTCAGTTGAGGATTTTGAGTTTTATAAAGATGATAAATATAGTGGTAGAACGATACAAAATAATATTCTATATTTAGCAAAACTATATGGAATAAAAATACCACTAGCAACACAAGGCTTTATAAACAATAGATTAAAAAGTTATAACTTCAAAACAAGGGATTGCTTTTATAAAATAACAGATGAAAATAAGAGATGTAGCACAAAAATGGGGATTTATTTAGAGCAAATTTATCAAAAGATACAAGAAGAATATAAAGAGAGTTTAAAAAGGAAAATGAAACTTATACCAGAAAAAAGCATGGAAAGGTAGGAATTTTATGACAGGTAATAGTTGGAATTTAGAAAAAGCAAAACAGTTTATAAAAAACTTTGTAGGCGAAAGAACAGATTATTATATGATAGTTACAAACAAAGAAACAGAACAAGAAGGATGTGCTATTATAACAAAAGACAAAAAAGTAGCAGTATTTGAGGGAAAAGATGATGGAAGCGAAGATAGAGTATATAGTCAAAAGGAATTTAAAGAAAAATATAAAATTGAGAACATATATGTAGATTATGGTGCAGTTACAATAGAAGATATTGAAATGTCTATTTGTGATCGTGATTTAGACACAGAATATAGAGAAGCATTAGCAAAAAGTTTAGTAGAACTAAAATATATTAGTGATACTCCTTTGAATCTAAAATTCGGTACAGAAAAACAACAAAAAGAATTAGAAAGAGTTTGGAAAAAGCCATTAAAAGCAAAACAAATAACTGAAATAATAAATAATATTATGAACGAAATGAAAGGCGATTTTCAATATGGTCGATTTTTAAAGCTAGCATCATATTATTTAGATACTGCGAAAGAACTGCAAAAAAGAGAAGAAAAGAAAGTAAAAAGAGCAATGGAGGCTAGATAAAATATGAAATATTTAGTTACAAGTTACAAAGATAATGCAGAAAAACAGGAAATAGAAAGTAAAGGCTTATATTGCTATGATTTAAGACATAGTGATGAGGGTGGAGAAATTGCAACTATTGAGAAAAGTGTTTTAGTAAATAGAATAGGCTCTATTATTACAGATAAGGAATTAAAATTTGGCAATAAATACTACAATAATTTTATAGATTTTGAGGAATTTTCAGCTAGAAATACAGAAGTATATACAATAGAGCAATTACAAGATAATCCAAAAGAAAAAGTAAATGAAAATAGCCATAAAGTAATAAATGGCTATTCAATTCATAAAGAGGGAACTTGGTGTGAAATAACGAAAAATGGGAAGCACATTTTTGATGGAGTTGTAGATGTAAATATGACTCCAGAACAAATTTATCAAGAAGTAACGAAAGAAGTAGTTTTTTCTATAAATGGAAAAGAAGTTTTATCTTATGATTTCCTTAATGAATTTGCAGGAGAACGAGAATCAACTATTAAGCAATTAGCAGAAGAAAACAAATGTAATGTAAAAGATATAAAAGTAAGCATAAGAAAGCCAGAATTAAAAGAAAAAATATTAAAGATAAAATTTATTGGAATTGATAACTGGGACAGACCTGTTTATAAAGATGAAAAGGGAACAATATACAAAGATACTAATTTGGGAATAGGAGAAATGGACTTGCATACTTCTAGTAATAATAACTTTTATGGAGAGCCAGATATGTCTATAAAAGAAAATACTAAAATTGAAATAGTAGAAAGTTTTAATAGAAATAAAAAAGGAAGAGAGGCACGATAATTGGAAGTAAAAATCAATAGAGAAATAAGAGAATATACGGAAAGCATATTTTTTGGACTGTCATTAAGGCAGTTCATTTTTTCTATATGTGCTTGTGTAGTAGCTGTTATTCTATATTTTTTATTGAAACCTTATTGTGGAATTGAAACACTGTCATGGGTTTGCATATTAGGTGCAGCACCATTCGCAGCACTAGGTTTTATTAAATATAATGGAATGACAGCAGAAAAGTTCGTTGCAGCTTGGATTAAATCAATGATACTTACGCCTAAAAGATTAACTTTCAAGCCAATAAACTTATACTACGAAGATTTGAAAAATATAGAAAATAGAAAAGTAAAAAAAGAGAGAAAAATTAAAAACAAGGAGGATTCGCAAAGTATTGAAAACATTAAATAAATTATTCAAACAAGACAAAGAAAAGTTTGTCATACCACGAAGTGTGCAAGATGCCATTCCTATTAAGGCAATATGGGAAGATGGCATCTTTTTTATTGGAAAAAATAAGTATTCAAAATGTTATAAATTTAGTGATATAAATTATGCAGTAGCAAGTAGAGATGATAAAGAAGCAATGTTTTTAGAATATTCAGAGTTATTAAATTCATTTGATACAGGTGCTACTACTAAAATAACTATAATCAATAGAAGATTAAATAAAATTGACTTTGAAGAAACTATGCTATTACCTATGGAAAATGATGAGTTAGATAAATTTAGAAAAGAATATAATAAAATGTTGTTAGATAAGGCAACAGCCTCAAATGGTATAATACAAGAGAAGTTTATAACAATATCAGTTGATAAAAAAAGTATAGAAGAAGCAAAGAATTATTTTGCAAGAGTAGGAACCGACTTAATAAACCACTTTAAAGAATTAGGCTCTATATGTATTGAATTAGATGCAGTAGAAAGATTAAGAATATTCCATGACTTTTATAGAGTAGGAGAAGAAACATCATTCAATTTTGATATGATAACTAATATGAGAAAAGGACATAGCTTTAAGGATTTTATTTGTCCAGATTCTATGGAATTTGAAAGCGATTATTTCAAAATTGGAAATAGATATGGCAGAGTTATATTCTTGAAAGAGTATGCAAGCTATATTAAGGACAGTATGGTAGCAGAATTAACAGATATAAATAAAAATATGATGATGAGTATAGATGTTATACCAATACCTATGGATGAGGCAGTTAGAGAAGCAGAGAATAGAAGATTAGGAATAGAAACAAACATAACTAATTGGCAAAGGCGACAAAATGCCAATAATAACTTTTCAGCCATTATTCCTTATGACATGGAGCAACAAAGAGAACAAAGCAAAGAGTTTTTAGATGACTTAATAACTCGTGATCAAAGAATGTTTATATCAGTTCTTACAATGGTGCATACAGCAGAAAGCAAAGAAGAACTAGACAATGACACAGAGGCATTGCTAACAATAGCAAGAAAGCATTTATGTCAGTTCGGTGTGCTAAAATTTCAGCAACTTGATGGCTTAAATACAGCTATGCCTTTTGGAGTAAGAAAAATTGATACTTTAAGAACACTTACAACAGAATCGCTTGCAGTATTTATGCCATTTCGAGTACAAGAGATACGACACGAAAACGGAATATACTATGGGCAAAATGTTATTAGCAAAAATATGATTATTGCAGATAGAAAGCAATTATTGAACGGAAATAGCTTTATTCTAGGTGTTAGTGGTAGTGGAAAGAGTTTCATAGCAAAAGAAGAAATAGTTTCTATAATGTTAAAAGATCCTAACGCAGATGTGATAATTGTAGATCCAGAAAGGGAAGCAAGTTCACTTGTAAAATCGTTAGGTGGAGAAGTAATAAAAATATCAGCAACAAGTGGAAATCATATCAATGCTATGGACATGAACAAAGATTATGGAGATGGAGCAAATCCTATCATATTAAAATCAGAGTTCATACTTTCACTATGCGAACAACTAGTAGGCAGTAATAATTTAGGTGCAAAACAAAAATCTATAATAGACAGATGCACAGCAAGTGTATATAGATATTACCAACAAGGAAATTATCAAGGAACACCACCTACACTACAAGATTTCTATGAAGAACTATTAAAACAGCAAGAGCCAGAAGCAAAAGAAATAGCACTTGCTATTGAATTGTTTGTAAATGGTAGTTTGAACACTTTTGCAAAACCTACAAATGTTGATACACATAATCGTTTAGTGTGTTATGACATTTTAGATTTAGGAAAGCAACTACTACCTATTGGAATGTTAGTAGTGCTAGATTCGATTTTGAATAGAATAACAATGAATAGGTCAAAAGGTAGAAATACCTTTATTTTTATTGATGAAATTTACTTGTTATTCCAATATGAATATTCAGCAAACTTCTTATTCACTTTATGGAAAAGAGTTCGTAAATATGGAGCATATTGTACGGGAATAACGCAAAATGTGGAAGATATGTTACAAAGTCATACAGCAAGAACAATGCTAGCAAATAGTGAGCTTATTATCATGTTAAATCAAGCTAGTACAGATAGAGTAGAGCTTGCAAAATTATTAAATATATCAGACTTACAAATGAGCTATATTACAAATGTAAATGCAGGAGAAGGGCTAATAAAAATAGGAAGTTCACTAATACCATTTGTAAATAGATTCCCACGAAATACAGAGTTATACAAACTAATGACAACCAAACCACGGAGAGGGTGTCGCATAGTGAAAAAAATATTATATGTATTTTGTATTATGCTGCTAATAAGTTCAATTCTTATTAGCAGTTATTGTATTTATAAAGAATTGAAACAAAATAAAGAACAAGAAAACAATTTTGAAGAACTAATTGAAATAGTAGAACAAACAAATCCAGAAGATAAAAAACAAGAAGAAACAGTAATAAATATAGATAACTTATATGCTATCAATAGTGATATTGTAGGTTGGTTAAAAATAAATGATACAACAATAAACTATCCAATAATGCAGACAAAAAGTAATCCTAACTATTACTTGCATAGAGATTTTTATAAAAAGTATTCATCTTATGGAATACCTTATATGTCAGAAGAATGCAATATAAACACAAGTGATAATCTTGTAATATATGGGCATCACATGAATCATAAAAAAGTATTTGGTGCATTAGAAAATTATAAATCAAAAGAATTTTACGAAAATCATAAGATTATAGACTTTACAACATTGGAAGAAATGAAAAAATACGAAATTTTTGCAGTATTCAAAACAGTGGTATATAGCAAAAATACTTTTAAATATTATAATTTTGTGAATTTTAGTAATGAAGATGAGTTCAATACATTTGTAAATAAGTGTAAAGAATTATCATTTTATGAAACAAATATAAAACCAAAATATCATAATAAATTTATTACACTTTCTACTTGTGAATATAGCAATAAAAACGGAAGATTAGTAGTTATTGCAAGAGAAATAAACAATTAGGAGGTGTTTGTTTGGCAGATATTAAAGTTAAACAGAGTAAAAAAGGAACAATAAAAACAATTAACAAAGCAGTAGTTGGAACAGAAAAAATGAAAGACAGATTAGTACAAGCAAAAGACAAAACAAAAGAAACATACCAAGAAGAAACAAGTAATAATGGAACAGAATACGCAATAAATAAAATATCAAAAACAGCAAGTAATCTTCCTAATAATGTTTACAGACTTAATAAATATGGCAAGAAGAATTTTGACAAAACAGTACAAAATATACAAAATGTAAATCAAAAAATAAAAACGATAAAAAAGAAAAGCCAAGTAAAAAAAGTTGCAAAGAAAATGAAAACAGTAACAAAGACTACTAAAAAAGCTATAAAAACGGCAGATAGAACAATAAAAACAACAAAAAAAGCAGCTAAAACAACAGCAAAAGCAACTAAAAGAGCAATACAAATGGCAAAGGCAACAGCAAAAGCCACAGTAAAGGCGATAAAAGTAGGAATAAAAGCAACAATAGCAGCAATAAAAGCTATTATAGTTGCAACAAAAGCACTAATTGCGTTTTTAGTAGCAGGTGGATGGATCGTTGTTTTAATTATAATTGTAGTTTGCTTAATAGCAATGCTAGTTAGTTCAATTTTTGGTATTTTCTTTTCAAGCGAAGATACAGGTAGCACAATAACTATAAATGGGCAACAACAAGTAGTAACAATGAATCAAGTAATAGCAGACTTAAATACAGAGTTTATGAATAAGATAACACAAATACAAAAAGATAATCCTTATGATGAGTATGATATAAATTCTCATAGAGCCGAATGGAAAGATGTTTTAGCAATATATACAGTTAAGTTAAGTAATGGTAATAATGAAGCAGATGTTATAACCTTAAATGATGAAAAGGTTAATCTTCTAAAAGAGATTTTTTGGGAAATGAATGAAATATCATTTACAAAAGATGAGGAAAGTCATGAAGAAATAAGAATAGGTTTAACATCTACTGATAGAGTAACAGTAACAAAAGTTAAGTTGCATATTACGATAACAGGAAAAACAGCAAATGAGATGGCAGACAAATACAATTTTAGTCAAGAACAAAGGAAACAATTACAAGAATTGACAGACAATAAATATGCTAATATGTGGGCATCAGTAATATATGGCTCATCTGTTGGAAGTAATGACATTGTGCTAGTTGCAGCTTCACAAATAGGAAATGTTGGAGGACAACCTTATTGGAGTTGGTATGGTTTTGATTCTCGTGTAGAATGGTGTGCTTGTTTTGTTTCATGGTGTGCCAATGAATGTGGCTACATTGAAGCAGGACTAATTCCAAAATTTGCAGGATGTCAGAGCGAGGGTGTTGACTGGTTTAGAACTTGTGGACTTTGGAAAGAAAAAGGATTCTCTCCAAAACCAGGCGACATTATTTTCTTTGACTGGGCAGATAAGGACACAGGAGTAAGAAGTGGACAAGCAGATCATGTAGGAATAGTAGAAAAAACAGAAAATGGAAGAGTCTATACAATAGAAGGAAATTCAAGTGATAGTTGTTGTAGGAGAGATTATGATATAAATAGTTTAGATATTTTAGGGTATGGAACACCAATGTACTAATAAAAATAAGCAGAAGAGGTACTTATAAAAAATAAGTATTTCTTCTGCGATTTTTTTGTTTTTTAAAGACAAAATGAAAAATAAATGATATAATGCAATACAGAATGGAGTGGAAACAATGACAACGCAATTTGTAGAAAATCTTATCAATGAAAAGATGATAAAAAATGAAAATGAAATTATCTTTACTTTCTATGAATTAAGAGTTAAGCATAATTTATCAGAAGAGGAAGTTGACAAATTTTTAGCACTATGTAAAACAAGGCTAGAAGGTATAAATTATAAAGTTTATTTTACAGGTGCAAAATTTACATATAAAGATACAAATAGAACAGTACAAGACAATGAACTTATGGTAGCAATAAATGAAAGGGAGAAAGAAAAAAATGAATCTAATGAAGCAGTTTTCAAAAGAAGAAATAAAATTATTAAGTAATGCAGGAATAAATGTAGAAGATATAGATTACAACAAAGAAGAATTGAGAAAATACGAATTAGAAATAGAAGAATTTATTATGTCGCATAGTACTAAAAATGGAGATATTGCCCAATTAAGTAATCAGTATAGTAGTATTTTAAATACTTTAGTAAAAGGAAATAAGTAAGAAATATATAATAAAAAATCCGTATGAAGCTTAGTATACGGATTTTTCTTAATTATATATACAAAAAATTTATCTTTTATTTTGCATAGAATATAAATGTTGTATTGTAGTTTCGACAAATTTTTTATTCTCAGATTTTAATTTCAAGTAAATTGAAGAAGTTTCAACAGGAAATATATCAACATTATCATTAGAATTTTTAATGGTATTATTAAAAATATAATTAGGTGTTACATCTAAAGCATTACAAATATCAATTATAAGTGAAATGCTACCAGAAGATATTCCGCGTTCTATTGCACTTATATATTTAGTTGAAACATTACATTTTTCAGAAAGAGCTTCTTGTGTTAATCCTTTTTTCAATCTAGCTATTTGAATATTGTTTCCTATATTTTTTAAAGATTTTGCATTTTTCATAGAATAAGTAATCCCCCTTTCTTATATAAAAATAATATAAGAATTATGGCAGAAATAAAACAAACATATATTAGAAAAAAAGCAAAAGTAAAATAAAATATTGATTTATAATATAAGATATGTTAATATAGTAATGGATAAAAATAAAAGAATATGAAACCATATTCTTTAACATTTATTTAACTAAAAAATACGAAAAAGTATAAATTAGATGTCATTGTAAAATAATAATAATTAATCAAATAAGTTATTGGTATTTTCAAATAATTGTTCATAAGATACATTTAGAACTTTGCAGAATGCAATAATTTCAAAGTCTTTTAACAATAATTTTTGATTTTCAATTTGAGAAATGTCTGAATGATAAATATCTATACCAAGTAAAGCTATTTTATTAGAAAGTTCTCTTTGAGTTAAGCCACGCAATTCTCTATACTTTTTAATATTTCTACCAATAACATTAGATTTACCATTTAACTTTTTAACTTGCATATATAGTAGTTTCCTTTCCAACATTAATTATTATTGTATATTTTACAATATTTATTTACCAATCTTGGTAGACTATTTCTATCAAGAGAAGAAAATTTTACAAAGTAGGGAAAAATGAAAGAGATAAAATTTGATTTAATAGATGAGATTTGTGAAGAACAAGATTTTGATGAATTATTATTAAAAATTTTAAACTGTAATAAACAAAAGAGAATAAATCAAATATTACAGGATATTGAAAAAAATAATAACTTTGATACTGAAACAAAAAAGAAATTATATGAAGAAATATTTGGATATGTAGAGGATACCAATAATTATTTAAAGACAAATTTAAAGGAGATATTTACTATTGCTGCTAAAGAAACAATAGTGAAAATAAATAATGAAATAATGGAAGGAAAGATTAAATTGAGTAGAAAAATTAAAATAATAATTGCAGATGACAATATTCATATATGCAAATTTACAAAAGAATTTTTAGAAAAATATGAAGATATAGAAATATTAGGAATTGCTAATAGTGATGAAGATGAAATAAGAATGATTGAAGAATTAAAGCCAGAAATTGTAATAACAGATCTTATGCGTAATCATAGATATACAGGTTTAGATATTATAAAGAGTTATTTTGCCAAAAATAAAGATGTTGCATTTTTAGTTATATCTGCAGATAACAAAAGTGATGTTATAAATGGCGGACTAGAAGTAGCAGGATATATAAAGAAACCAGTTAATGATTATGAAGAAATATATACAGAATTAAAAAGAATAAAAAGAGAATTAGAAAATAAAAAATATTTAGAATGGGATGAAAAATATCATAATTTAGAGATTTTAAATATAAGAAAAATGTTAAGTTTTAAGGAGAAAAGGATATTAAAAAAATTAGGTATTACAATAAAAAATAAAAAGCATACAGAATGTGAAATAGAGTGTTTGATGTTAGAATTATTATTATATTATGATGATCCAGAAGAGTATCTATCTAAAGAAGAAAAAAAGTATCAAAAGTCTTTAGAGGGAACAGGTGTTAGTAGAGAGGAGTACAATAAGCTTTTAAATAAGATAACAAAAATCAAAGGAGAACTTTAAAACATTGAACTTAATGGATTTTTTAGGGAATTCATGTTAAAATACAGAAATGTGTAAGGAGGATAAAAATGTTACAAGTTAGTAGAGATAGTAATTTGAAAATACCTAAAAAATTAGAAGATTTTAACGGAGCTGAAAACAGTATTGAGGATAAAGTAGCAGTGAAGCAAGCTATTGCTACTGCTGAGAATAAAAGATTTAATAAAAAAGAAATTGAAGAAAGCGTAGAAAATGACAATGAATTAGAACAAGTGAATAAGTTGCCATTTAATGCAAATGATTTAATGGTTATAACAGTAGTAAAGAAACTAGCAGCTTATATAATTGCAGTTACAGAAAAATCTCCAAAAAAATTTAGAGGAGTATTTGTAAATAGAATGCAGAACTATTGTCTTGATACATTAGAATGCTTATTAGAAGCTAATTTTATTAGAATGGATGCAGTAGAAAAGAAAACAAAAAGAGAAGAATTACAAAAAGAGGCAATAGTAAAATTAAAATTACTAGGATATGTTTCTATGGTGGCAGAAAATTCTGGATGCATATTAAAGAAACAGTACAAACAAATTTCTATTCAATTATCAGAAGCAATTAATTTAACAGTAGCATGGAAAAAGAGTGATGATGAAAGATGGAAAAAACGAAGTTAGGATTTTAGGCTGAAAGGCTTTTAATTAAGAGAAAAATTTATTTCGGGTTTTTCTTTGTAGCCCCATTCTCTATGACGCGCGCGTGGTTAACGATAATGGTAATAGAAATTACAACAATGTTAACAAACGCAATGGTGGGGCTCGCCCAGATTCACTTTTGATAAATCCTATAAAAGTGGATTTAAAATAAAGAATCAGAGAAATATATTTTAAGGAAAATATATCAGTATTTTAAAGTGAAGGAATTTTTCTCTTTTCTAACCGCTAAAGAAATAGTGCGGTGGAAGAATATGAACGCTTACACGAGCAACGAATAGATAATCTATTTTTTGCAAGTTTTAAGGAGCGTTCTTTTTTTAGGAGGAAATACAATATGGAATTAAAAGAAATTTTTACATTTGAAAATTTATATGATGCATATAAAGGTTGTAGAAAATCTAAACAACATAAAGGAGAAGTGATACGATTTGAAGCTAATTTATCAAGTAATATAAGTAACCTTATGAACGATATAATTTCAAAGAAATATAAATTAGGAAAGTATAAAGAATTTTTAATATATGAGCCAAAAGAAAGAGTTATAGAAGCATTACCTTTTAGAGATAGAGTTGTTATAAAGTGTTTTTGTGATGTGGCATTAAGAGATAAAATTGATAGAAAACTAATATATGATAATGCAGCATGCAGAAAAGAAAAAGGAACAACATTTGCTATAAAACGATTAGAAAATTTTTTAAGAAATGAGTATAGAAAAGAACAAAACAATAAAATATTTTTTCTAAAATGTGATATAAGAAAGTATTTTCAAAGCATAGATCATGAAGTGTTATTAAATTTACTAAAAAAGATTAATTTTTCAAGTGATGAGATGTGGATGATAGAAAAATTAGTAAAAGAACAGCCTAATAATGCAGATGTTGGCTTACCACTTGGAAATCAATCTAGTCAATGGTTTGCACTATTATATTTAAATGTAATCGACAGATATGTTAAAGAAGATTTAAGAGTAAAAGGGTATATTCGTTATATGGACGACAGTGCGCCACGCACGTACATTCAAGTAGCATGAGCTACTTGGATATACAA
>CASSLW010000012.1 GCA_949443285.1 uncultured Clostridia bacterium | reverse complement strand
CTGTTGCTTTATTTGTTGCGTTTTTTGCTTCTCCTGCTTTTCCTATTATTCCATTGTCTCCTGCGAGTGTGCTTATTGCTACTCCGTGCTAGTATTAGTAACACTATTATTGTAATTACTAGTGCTATTAACGTAATTCCTTTTGCTTTCATTTAATAAAACTCCCTTCTTCTTTTGTTTTATTAAATTTTATACTTTATATGTGAATTACGTCAACAAGTATCTCTTTATTATATTTACTAGCATTTGCATTTTGTGCTCATCATAGTAAAATATTTATTTTATATAGAGCACAGGGCGGAAGCCAATGTTGATGTCGGACCCAGTAGTCGCATAGTCGCCGTGGCGGTTAGACACGGGGTCGCTGCTACCGCCGCTGCTGTAGAAACTACCCCCACGAAGAACACCAAACGTCGTTCCAGAACTTCCGTTTTCAGTAGCGTGGTTTCCTGTTTCAGTAGTCCATTCCCACATATTTCCTGCCATATCGTATATATTTTTTACTTTTGTTTCATCTGCTGCTCCTGTTGCAAACTCTTTGTATATATAATAATTATAGTTTGTGTCATCATATGAATTCAAAGCGAATTCGTATTGGTCTCTTGTTGATGCCGATAATCCAATTCTTCCTAATGTTATACTTCCTTTTTTATATTTTGTCGCAACTGTCCAATAATCATTTTTATTATTTGCTACTCCTGTTGCATTTCTAGCTGCATGTCTATGTAATGCATACAATGTATTTGCTGTTATTGAACTATTATTTAAATAATTCCCATAATTTGTACTATCTAGTCCTATTCCATTATATTTGCTATCACTTGCCATCCATTTTACTACTGTATCCCAAGCATAACTATCCACCAAATTACTTGTTACCGATGTGCTTGTTTTATACATATTTTCTGATACTTTCTTAGCCTTTTCTTGTGATATATAATTCCAACTTTGCGTATCTTTTTGCACTATTGGGCTCATACTTAATACAGCATCTGCATTTTTCTTTGTATTTGTATGATAGGTTGCTCCTTCACTATCTGCATAAAAATCAGCATCTCTTGGCACTCCTGCCTCATATCTTCCTATATAAAATCCGCCATATTTTGTTACACTTGCATAACTTCCACCATTATCTGCCCAGTCTGTTATAGCTTGTCCTGCATTGGTATATTTTGATGGCACTGTTGTGTAATACCATTGCTTGCTTTTGTAGTCCTCCCAATATGATGCTAGCCCATGATTTCCTGTTCCATTATCATCTGTTTTTTCGTATGTTATTCCATTTGTTCCTGAACATGGTATCCATACAAATTGATTTCCTTTTTTAGAATTGCTATCATCATCTCCCATTTTGTCTGAAATTACTAATCCTGTTGATGGTGTTCCTGTTACATAATAAAATCCTGTTGGGATTACTGCTTTGTTTGTTTTGTCTTCTTTTTCTGTTATTACTGCTCTAACACTTTCTTGTTTTAATAGTGTTTCTTCTGCACTTCCAGCTACTGCATTTGCTAACGTTATTTCTTCTAGTCCATTCTTTTCTAGTTGCTCCTTTTCTTGTGTTCCTCCTGTTATTTCACCCAATGTGTATTCTTTATTCTTGTATGTTATTGTTCCTTTTGCTATATTGGCTGTTATTCCGTTTTTCTTTCCTAATTCTGTTAGTATGTATTCGTCTTCTCCCATACTTTTATCACTTAAATAATATTCTGACATTATTCCTAGTGCTTCTGTTTGTAAGTATTCTAAGTCTCCTGCTGCATTTGTTTTTTCTTTTGCTTGCACCGCTTTTCCTAGTATTCCATTGTCTCCTGTTAATGTTGCAATTGCTACTCCGTGCTAATATTAATAACACTATTATTGTGATTACTAGTGCTATTAGCGTAATTCCTTTGTTTTTTTGTTTTTTCATTTTTATAAAACTCCCTTCTTTTGTTTTGCATTTATATTTTATATGTTTTTATGATTTATGTTAATAAGTGACATGCACTTTTGTTTTTTAACACAAAAAAGGTAGTAATTTTTTATTTTACTACCTTTTTTCTTTATACTTTTAATTTCAAACAATCTATTCTTCCTTTATATCCTTCATATAATCTGTTGATTTCTTCGTCAGAAAGTTTAGTATAGTTCTTATATTCAACTAGCATTGTTCTATAAAAATCTGCTAATTCTTTTAACTTTATTTATGACCTCTTTCTTTTATTTTAAAATCTCTATAAAAATTGATACTTCAATAATTATAGAGATTTTGTATTTGGTGACCCGTACGGGAATCGAACCCATGATTCCACCTTGAGAGGGTGGCGTCTTAGCCGCTTGACCAACGGGCCATATAAGTTTAAAGTGCCTAATTATTTCGGCACTTTTATTTATATCATTTTTTTATCGATACGTCAAGACAAATTAACCAAATCAATCAAATATTTTGTCAAAAATTTCTTTTAACCTATCTTCTCTTCCATTCAAATATAAATAACCTATTAAAGCTTCAAAAGCAGTAGCATACATATAATCCTTAACATCGCAATTCTTTGGTAAATGGTGGTTCTCTGCATTTCTTCCACGTCTTATTATATCTTTCTCCTCCTCTGTCAACTCATCCATAATACTTTGCAAAAACTCTGCCTGTGCCTGAGCTTTAACATATTTTATTGATTCTATATGTAATTTATGAGGCTTCAAGTTCGTTCTATTTATAAGCTCCGTCCTAATAAATAACTCATATACGCAATCTCCAACATATGCCCATGTAAGCGGAGACATCATATTAACTTCATCTTCACCTTTTTCTAAATTTATAAATTTTACCAAATTTAAGTCTCCTTTCTGCCCATTGTGTCCGTTGGGGACGTTTCTTTTGGGACATTTTTGTCCACTAGGGACACATCTTAATTTTCTATTAGTGATGTTTTTTTGCTCCGTCCCCAAAAACATCATTCTAGTGTAATTTTTCCTAGTTTCCCATTTTTGAATTCATCTAATATTATTCTTGATGTTTTTTCTTCGTCTATATTTCCACCTGAAATTATACATCCTCTTTTTCTTCCTATTTCTAGCATTATTTCATATATATTGATATTTTCTGCTTGTTCTTTATTTAGTGTTTCTTTTATATAGCTTTCTGTTAATCCATATCTTTCTATAAGTTTTTCTTGGTAATTTTCTAATAGGAATTTTACTAATTGATATGCTATTTCTGTTCTTTGTAGGATGTCTTCTTTTATTGTTCCTGTGAATGCTAGTTTTAGTGCTACGTCTTCACTTTCAAATTTTGGCCATAGCACTCCTGGTGTGTCTAGTAGTTCTATTTTGTCATTTATTCGTATCCATTGTTTTTGTTTTGTTACTCCTGGTTTATTTCCTACTCCTGCTGTTGTTCTTTTTGATATTCTGTTTATGAATGATGACTTTCCTACGTTTGGTATTCCTAATATCATTGCTCTTATTTTTCTGCCTATTCTTCCTTTTTGTGCTTGTTTTTGCATTTGTTCTTCCATTATTTTTTCTATTTCTTTTATGCAGTTCTCTATTCCTTTTCCTGTGTTTGAGTCTGTTAACACTGCTGGTATTCCTTGTTTTTTGAAGTAGTTTATCCATTGATTGTTCTTTTTTTCGTCTGCTAGGTCACATTTGTTTAGTACTATTATTTTTTTCTTTCCTGCTGTTATTCTTGCTATGTCTGGGTTTTGACTTGCTTTTGGTATTCTTGCGTCTAGTAGTTCTATTACTATGTCTATCATTTTTAGGTCTGCTTCTATTTGTTTTCTTGTTTTTGCCATGTGACCTGGGTACCAGTTTATGTTTGTTTTGTTTTCTTCTTTATTCATTTATTTCACTTCCTTTACTTTCAACCATATTATATCTCATCCTAAAATTCAATTAATCACTTAAATATTATAATACAAAAAGCAACATATTTCAATAATTATAGCCATATTAACACAAAAAAGAAGCCAAATTCAAAAAATCAGCTTCTTTTAACACAACTATAAAGTCCTATAATTATTCTTATCAGCCCTTTCATCAAGCTGTCTATCATATTGTTCATTAGTATAGAACCAATCAGTCTTTTTATCTTTTGGATTATTCTTTCTACTTTTATCCATAAGCAAATCCAACATAACTGCTACTGCTAAAATTATTCCAACTAGTGATATAAATAAGTTTGCATATGCATTTACATCCACGTTTCCCTCTACTGCAGATATTATTACTTGTATATTATCTATGACATCTATACCAAAATACATACCATATCCTAATAGATAGATTAATCCTCCTGCTATCTTTCTTTTTATTACTAATACCAAGCTCAATAAAGCAACAAATAGTAGAACTATTTCAAATGTTTGATTTAGTGGTGCTATTCCACCTAAATCCCAGTTTAATTCTCCTGCAAGTGCTACTATTATTCTAAATACCCAGAACATTATCATAAACATTACTAACATCCATGTTGAAAAGTTTTTCATTTGTTTTCCTCCTTTATTTATAAAAGGTGAAGTAAAAGAATTTTATTCTTTCCTTCACCTTTACCTTTACTATTTTATTAGTCTACAAAGTCAAAGTCATCTTTAAATTTTTCTTTGAATATTTCAAATACTTTGTTTAATATTTCTTCGTCTTCAATGCTTACATATGATTCTTTTTCTTCATCTTCTTCACTGTCTTCTAATTTTAATATTACTACTTCTCCTTCTTCTTCTTCGCCTTCTTCTGTAATTGGTAGTAATACTACATATTGTTCATCATCTAGTTCTACTAAGTCTAAAAATTCGAAATTTACTTCATTTCCTTCCTCATCATATAATTGTACTATGTTGTCTAGTTCTTCACCATCGTAGTTTTCTTCCATCTTCTTTCTCCTTTCAAATTTATATATTTTTTAAATATAATATCGTAATTTTATTTTTTTTGCAATATATTTTTAGAATTTTATTGTGCATTGATGTTTTTTATTTTGTTTAAATAAGTTTCTAAAATATATACCGCAGATATAGTATCTACTATATTTTTCTTTTTATTCTTGTTGACTTCTAAAAAATTCATTGTTTTATGAGCTTCAACTGTTGTTAGCCTTTCATCTATTGTTTCTATCTTCATTTTGTTATATTTACATTTCAATTTGTGCACGAATTGTTCTGTTATTTTGGCTCTTTCTGACATTGTTCCATTCATATTAAGTGGCATTCCTACTACTATTGTGTCTACTTCATATTTTTCAAATATTTCGTCTAGCCTTCTTAATATTACTTTGTCTGAGCCGTTTCTTTGTATTGTTTCTAATCCTTGCGCTGTTATTCCTAATAAATCTGTTACAGCTATTCCAACTCTTGCTTCTCCATAGTCTATTCCTAGTATTCTCATAATTTAATTTTCTAATCCTATATAATCTTTTACCATTTTTTCAAGTAGTTCGTCTCTTTCTATTGCTCTTATTTTATTTCTTGCATCATTATGGCTTGTGATGTATGTTGGGTCTCCTGATAATATATAGCCAACAATTTGATTTATTGGATTATATCCTTTTTCTACTAATGCTTCGTATACCTCTTTTAGTATCTCTCTACATTTTGTATTTTCTTCTCTTTCTACTTGAAAGTGCATTGTTTTGTCAAATTCCATAGTTATAATCCTCCTTTGATTTATATATTTGTTATATCGCTTTCATTTATGTCAGCGCTATCTAAGTACTCTTCTAGTTTTTTCAATACTTTTTCAATTCCTGTTCCTTTATAATATGAAGATATTACAAAGTTTAGTCTTGGCATTGCAACTTGCTCTACTTGTTTTTTCTTTGTTGTTTTTTTCTTAGGCTCTTCATATACTTGTGGCTCTTCTTCTAGTTTTATTGGTGTTGTTTCTATTTTTTCTTTTATTTCATTTAAGAAATCTGCTACACCTGTTGCGTCTACACCTGAGAATGCAATTACAAATTTTGGCCCCATATATCTAACAAATACATATTCTTCTGATAAATTGTCTTTTATATATTTGCTTATTTCTGTAATTACTTTGTTTCCTAGGTCTCTAGAATATTGCTTGTTTATTTGTTGTATGTTTGTTACTTTGAACATACACATTGTTGATATTGTATATTGTTCTATTATTTTTTTACCTTCACCATATAGATATGCTTCTGAATTTAAACCTGTAAATTGGTCTTCTCTTACTATTGATTCTAGTGTTTTTTGATGTACTACTGTTTTTAATACTGCTACAATATTTTCTTTTATAATTTCTAAGACTGTTATATCTATATTGTCAAAGTCATGTGGTGTTCCACTTTCTATTATCCAATATCCAATATATACATTTTCTATATATAACGGGAAAAATATAGCTGATTTGGCTCTTCCAAATTCCATTTGTTGATATGGCAATCTTTCATTTTCATTGTTTACTGTTACTGATTTTGGAACAGCTGCTTCTATACTGTCTTTAAACATTTCTACTTTGTGTAAATTTCTTAAAGAATCCCAATGTTTTGGGTCTACATTAGATGTTTTTACTTGATATTCTGCTCCATCATATACAACTATTGTTGAGTATTTGATTTCATATCTTTCTATTAAAATGTCGTTTATTTTCTTTATTTTATTTTCTACTGTTGATGTTTCGCCAATTGCATTTATGAAATCTTGTACAACATTTAAGTTTCTGATTTTTTGATTTAAATTGTTAAATTTTTGTATCTTTTTGTGTATCGTTATATTGTACACTATTAGTCCAAATATAACTATCACTAATATTATAACTACTGCTATTATCACTTATTTTCCCCTTTCAGTACATTTTAATAATTATTTTTCATTTGATTTAATGTATTATTCATGTTGGGTGTAAAAGTATTTCTACCTTTATTTTTTCCGCCTGCTGTTGGTGGTGTATATGTGTTTGTTAGCGGATATACCATATTTGATAGTTCTCTAAGTATTTGCATAAATACTTTAGAATATCCTTTTAATGACATATTACATTCTATTATATTTTGTAAATATTTTGCATATATTTCTTCTTCAAAATGAATTGATATATGTTTTATTAGTGTGTTATCAAATAGTTTTGTCATGAATGACATTGCTGGGTCATTGTAATTTGCCATTCCAGCAATTATTGCTTTTTCAGGCGTTTTTATTTTCACTGTTTTATTTAAGATAATTCTTAGTTTCTTTTCGTCTAGCGCATCTTTGGCTTTCAAATTTCTTAAAAATTCTGTTAGTGGTTGTATTGTTAGTATGTCTAATGTTTGTACTAAATATGTTTCTTGAGATTGTTTAAAATATCTAACTGGTGTTTCAAAGTCTGTATCTATTAAAATCAATGTATGATTTTGTAGTAGTGTTTCCAATATTTTGTCCGCATTTTCGATACCTTCATCTTCACCTGGCACTGATGTATACACTGTTAAGTTTTTGTTTAATTGTATTCCATTTGCTACGCCTTTTGTTAAGTCATATATACTATGTGTTGCAATTTCTCTTAGTTCTTCTTCATTATTAGTATATATGTAATATGAGTTTTTATTTCTTGTTGTATCTAGTATTGCTACATTTACTCCTGTTGAAGATAATAGTTCTGCTAAGTTGTTTACTATAAATGATGTTCCATTTTTGCTTGTCCCAACAAATGTTACTATTTTTTTGTCTGATGATAATAGATAAGACAAATCTAGTGTTTCTATGTTTTCTTTTTGTATACTATAATCTTGTCTTACTGGTTCTACTCTTGGTTGTATTGGCTCTACTACTTGATGTTCTATAGGTTCTGGATAATAATTTGAATTTTGTTGTTCTTCTTCAAATCCTGGTAATATTGTCTCATTAATTGGTTCATTTTCTTCTTCATCGTAAAAACTTGAAACTTTTCCTTCGTTTGAAGGTTCTTCTATTTCTTCAAATCCAGGCAATACAAAGTCGTTATCATCTTCGTCCTCTTCTGGCATTGGTAATATATTTTCCACTGGTTGTTCTATTTCTTCTAGTTCAGGTTCTGGTAGTGGATTTTTTCTAGGTCTTCCTCTTCCTCTTTTTGGTTTTGCTTCTGATATTTCTTCTTGTGGCTCTGGATTTTTTCTAGGTCTTCCTCTTTTTTTCCTTGCTGGCTCTACTGGTTGCTCTTCTATTTCTGGTGTTATTGGCTCTAAATCTTCAAATTCTATTTCTTCTACTTCTTGCACTGGCTCTGGTATTGGCGCTGGTTTCTTTCTAGCCAATTTCTTTTCACTGTTCATATCTATATCTGTTGGTATTACTACTGATGTTGGCTTTATTCTTGGCTTATTTGTTGACATTAAAAGTTTTTCACTAGTACCTTGTTTTTCTTCTTCTTTTGTCTTTCTTAATTTATCTGAAACTTTATTATTAAATGACATTACTTGTTGATATTTTGGTGACCTTTCTTCTAATACAGCTCTTACGTTTAATGGCAAAAATTTGCTTATAATTCTTAATTGTGTGTCATTATATTGTGCTGCTATATTATCAAAACTGTCTACAAATCTATCTTCGTTTTTTCCCAGCCTTTTATAATGTGCTAAGATATTTTGTATTTCCATTTCACTAACGTCATTTTCGCTCTCACTTTGATAGCTTACATTTTCAGCATCTATCTTGTAGTATGCTTTTGCTTCTTTTTTTAGACGTGGTCTATTTATCAATTTGCATACTTCATCAACACTTCTGTCTGTCCCTATTATTGCGTTATATATTCCTATTCCAAATATTTTTACTAGCATTTCTTCTGATTTTGTTCTTCTATCAGAGCATATTAGTATTATTGGAATGTCGTTTCCACGCATATTTGAAGCTTCATCACTTATGCTGTCTAATTTCTCAAATATAAATTTGTCAATTTGATCGTATTGTGTGTGTGTGAACGCTTCCAAATCTTCACTTATTACTATTCTATCATAATTTTTGTCTTTTTGTATTTCTTTCAATATTGCATTAAAGTAATATACATTTTTGTATGAAATGATTTGTTTATATTCTTTTTGATATTTTTTTACGATTAATTCTGATATTTCTTCATTACTTACAGCAAATAGAACTTTCATTTGTTACCCCCTTCCAAATTTTACAAACACTGCAAATGCTAGTGGTAAGATTTGGCATATAATTAATATCGTTACAAAGCTTACTATTAAAGCCATTCCTTTTTCTAGTGTGTCTAATTTTCTTACACCTATTACATATTGATGTATGGCTCCCATTGCTATTCCTAAGAAGCATAATGGTATACTGTATATTCTAACTAGATTTAAAATGTATGCAACAACTCCGTAGGCGTCTGAGCCATATTTTTCTTTATAATCTTCTAATGAATTTGCTGCATTTTCTTTTATTTCTACTATTTTACTTTCTGTTTTTTCATCAATTGCTTTCTCCGCTGCATATGATGTGCTAACATTTAAGAATATTCCCATTATTAGTGCTAAAATTGTAACAATTAATACTATCTTTTTCATTTTCTTGCCCCTTTCTTCCAAAGTCTTTTTGGCAAATTAGGCCTTATAAACTTTATACTTTTATATAATACAATAAATTGTAAAAAATAGCAAGAATTTTTTACAATTTATTGTATAAATATTTTATATGCTTATATACTGCGTTTGACCAGTTTTTATCTGTTGCATATTTTTTGTTTATTCCTGTTAATGTTGGTCCATTATAATATGTAGCTACCGCTTTTTCACCACCATAAATGCTTGTCCCTTTTGGATTTATATAGTATTTTACAAACACTCTCGCAATTAAATCTATACTCTCTGAATAATCTGAAAATTGATATGCTCCATTGTATGGATTACTGTCATATGCTCCATATCCAAACAAATTATGTTTTTGATTAGCTATTTTTGATGTCCCCCACGCACTTTCATGTATCCCAACTGCTGCAACAAAAACTCCATTAATATTATATTGTCTTTCTATGTAATAAAAATATTCTGCATTATTCGCGAACACTTTATTTGTATCTTGGCTATCTGTTAAAATCTTCTTAAACTGTTCCAAAGTTAAACCGCTAGGCCTATTTAGCGCCATATCAAAACTTGGAGCTGTAACTTTACCACCATTGCTACTGTTACTTGTATTATCTTGCTCTGGCTCATTTTTATTTATATATGTAGTATTCTCTGATTTTACATATCCTGTTATACCAACTGCTGATATTCTATACCAATTATTATTTATTCCCAAAACTTTTAGCTCTGTATCTCTATCTAAAGTTCTCAACTTTTCTGCATCTTCATTTGGCTCTAACATAACACCTAGCCTATCAGATGTTACATATACCATATCTCCAACTTTTACCTTATAAGAACTTTTATATTTTCCAGTCCCAACTTCCACTATTTTATTTACTGACGCCTTCGTTATCTTCGAACTTACTTGTTGTTCTTCTTTCAATTCGCCATTTTCATATGATTTCTTTCGTGTAATTACTTGTTTTCCATTTCTTCCTTCTTGTATAACTTGCACCATTCCTTTTGGAAGCTCTGGATTGTTTTGATATTTCGTTATATACTCTAAATCTATTTCTTCTGTATAATACTCCTCTTGTTCATCACTTATATTATTTGCAATAATTTCATCTATATTTATTTTACTTGCATTACTTATCTTAACCTCTTCTATTTCTTCACTTTTTGCAAGAACTTCATTTGTTTTTAAATAATGGTCATAAAACACTATCCCTATTAATATAATAGTAATAGATGCCAAAAATATTGCCAAATTTATGTATTTCCTTCTTTTATCTTTCGCTTTCATTTTATCACCTAATATAATTCTACCTTTTTCGCGTTTTTTTGTCAATTTAAAATTATGGAAAATTTTATAGCACTTGATTTTATTTAAAATTTATACTATTATATAAATGTTCAATTATTGCCATTGGGGACGGACCTTTTTGGCAATAAATTGCCAAAGAGGTCCGTCCCCAATGGCAAAAAGGAGAGATTATGGATAAGAAAAAACTTGTGTTGACTGTTTTAACATCGTTTTTGATTTTTATAATACTTGCTATTACATATTTATTTTTCAACAGAGCTATTTTAAAAAGCGGTCTTGAAAATAATTTGCTTTCGTTTGCAAGTAAGAATGAAAAGACTGTGTTTTCAATTAATAGAATTACTTTTTTTAGTAGTTGTGATGCTAAAAACAAAACTGCTACTAGTTCAAATTTTACGATTGAAAATTTGTATCAGTTTACAGATATGGCCTTTTTTATAAGTAGTCCTAGTAGTGGAGAAAAGAATTTAGAAAATACGTTTAAAAAGGTGTATATTGATAATATTAAATATGAGCAAAGGCCAACTTTAGGGCAACCGAATTTGTATTATAAAAATATTAATAATTTTGCTAAGAGTGATATAATAGATGATAATTTAATTAACGATAAATTAGAATTTGATATTACGTCAGAGGATGAGACAGATTTAAATCGTCCTACTTTATATAATAATTTAGCAAATCCAATTGTTCTTAGCTATGTTAATAATAATATAAAGTCTGATTATACTTTAACAGATACTTCAAAACCTATTACTTATGATGGTTCGTTGTTAAAGAGTTGCAATGTTTTGTTAAATAATATATCTTGTAAAATTTCATTTGATATATATATTACAAATAATTTGGAGCAAGAGTTTAAAACTACTGTATATGCTAGTTTACCATTAGAAACAGAAGGGAAGTCTATATATGATGGTAATGTTACTTTAAATCAAGATACTAATTTTATTTTTTATAGATATAAATAAAGATATATAAATAAGGGGGAAAAAATGAGCAAAAATCTTACTATTGCAGAACAATTAAAAGAAAAATATCACAAAACAGAAGAAGTTACAAATTTAAAGGATATGCTTTATCGCTCAGGCGATATTTATCGTAATAGAACAGCTTTTAAAAAGAAAAATAAAAACGGAGAAATTGAAGCTGTTACATATGAACAGTTCAAAAACGATGTAGTTAGCCTTGGTACTAGTCTAATTGACAAAGGTTTTTTAAATAGACGTATTGCAGTTATTGGTAAAAATACTTACAATTGGTGCGTTTCTTATATGGCAGCTACTATTGTTGGCGTTGTTGTCCCTATTGATAAAGAGCTACATACTGATGATGTTATCAATTTTATGAATGTTTCTCAAACTGTGTGTATCTTGGGAGATGATAAAAATTTGTCTTCTATTTTAGACAATATTCAAAAGGTTGAAAATCCTGATACAGAGTTTATTACTTTTGAAAAAAACTTTGCTTCTATATTGGAAGCTGGAAAAAAGTCTTATGAGAATGGAAATACAAAATTTGATGATATAACTATTGACCCTGATGAATTACGTATTTTATTATTTACTTCTGGTACAACTGGAAGCGCCAAAGGTGTATGTTTGTCTCAAAGAAATATCTGTTCAAATATATTATCAATATATGGAATTGTAAAGGTAAAAAGAAGTGATCTATTTTTATCAATTTTGCCATTACACCATACTTATGAATGTACAATTGGATTTTTACTTCCTATTTACAGTGGTGCAAGTGTTGCACATTGTGAAGGTCTAAGATATATTGCAAAAAATATGCAAGAATATCATCCTTCTGTTATTTTGTGTGTACCTTTACTTTTAGAGAATTTACACAAAAATATCGTAAAAAATATGAATAAAACTTTACCAGAAAAATATAAAAATTCTAATGGAGAAAATCCTTACTCTAACCTACCTTTCTTTATGAAGAAAATTGTTAGAAATAAAGTTAAAAACACTTTGGGTGGAAGACTTCGTGTATTTATTGTTGGTGCAGCTGCTGCCAATCCAAATATCTTATCAGACTTTAGAGATTTAAAATTGAACACTTTACAGGGATATGGTTTAACAGAATGTGCTCCACTAGTTGCTGGAAATACTGACTTTTTCCAAAGAGATGATTCTGCTGGGCTTCCTATTCCAAATGTGGAATATAAAATTGATTCACCAAATGATGAAGGTGTTGGAGAAATTATTGTTAAAGGTCCAAATGTTATGCTTGGATATTACGAAGATGAAGAAAAAACAAAGCAAACTATTGTGGATGGCTGGTTCCATACTGGTGATTTAGGAAAAATTGATGAAAACGGATATTTATATATTACTGGTAGATGCAAGAGTGTTATTGTTACTAAAAATGGTAAAAACATTTATCCTGAAGAAGTTGAATATTATTTAAATGATAACCCTTTAATTTCTGAAGCTTTAGTATTAGGTATTCATAAAGAAAATGATGACGAAACTTATATAAATGCTCAGATTTATCCAAATATTCAAGCTATTACAGAGTATTTAAAAGGTAGTGTTCCTACTAAGGAAGAAATTTGGAAAATGATGTCTGACGCAGTTAACAATGTTAACAAAAAACTACCTAATTATAAGCATATTAAGAGCTTCGGTGTTCGTGATAAAGAGTTTGAAAAAACTACCACTCAAAAAGTTAAACGTTATGGTGATAATATGAAAGTTGATAAGTAAAAGGAAACTCTATTGAGCTTCCTTTTTTAATAGTTTTAAATATATTCTTTTAAAAGTTTTACTTATATTAGTTTCACAATTTATCTTTATAGATGCTATTGGAATTAGCACTACTATATATGGAATTATATATCTTGACTTCGCTTCCCACAAAATATGAAATGCAAATCCACCAATGAAGGCAGTAATCAAGAAAAGTGCTTCTAGTGAAATATCTTTTCTATTCTTTATCAAGAAAGTAATACTGCACACACAAGTTACTACTAATAAGGCTTTCTGATAAAATGTTAGTACATCTGTTGCATTTTCTATTGGGTCATTTTCTTTTTCTATATTGCTTCTTATAGCAGAATATGTATTTTCTGTCCACATAGATGTCAATTTCTTTGTATAAAAATCTATTGCATAACCTGGATTTTTAGCAAAATATGCTAGTCTTTGTTTTACTTCATCTACATATTCTTCTTTTGCTTTTTCAATATTTTTTAAAGCATATTCTCCTCTTTTTTCGTTATACCAGCCATTCCCACGCCAAGATTCTTCCATAGCCATTAAAATGTAACTTATTGTAGGGTATTCTGCTTTTTTGTCCATATTATACTTATCTAGATAATAGTTTTGTACTAGTCCTGCTGGTAAAATAGAAATAGCAATATACATCAAAATTATTAGTGTTTCAACTATATTCTCTTTCCAGTTTTTGTTTTTTATTTCTTTAAGTAAGTTAAATATTAGATACATTGTAGTTGCAATTATAAAAATCAAACTATTCATTCTCATCATATATGCCACCATTGTTGAAGCCGCCGCAAATATTGGATATCTGATTTTCTTAGTTTCTGTATATTTCATCATAAAATATATTGCAAATAGGCATAGTGCTAGGCTTGGTATGTCTCCATATATGAATGTTGATAGCATTGGTATTGATATAAATGTTAGAGTTAAAAAGAATAGTCTTACATAATTGATTTCATATTTTTTTGATAGCTGTTTGCTTATTTTGTATAAAGCAACTATCATTAATATATTTCCTATAACATTTAGCGCTCTTAGTATTTCAATTACGTCAAAGTGTATTATTCTGAAAAACATACTAAATACAAATGATAACGAAATTTGTTGGTGATATGATTGCATGTATTGGCCTAATGGTATTCCTGCATACGTCATATTAGGTAAATATTGTTCTAAATTGTTGTTGTAAAAGGTTTGTGCTAAATTACACGCATGGACTTGGTCTCCAACAATTGGTGGATTTACTAGTATAACCCATATTATATTGAATATTATGTAGGCAATAATTGCTATAATTAGTATTCGCTTTTTGTTTTCTTTTGTTTCTATATATGCATTTGCTTTTTTGGTAAGTGTGTATATGATTATTCCACTTACTATTATTCCTATTGTGTATATTAGTGTGTTGCTGTTTATTGTTATGTGTTCTGATACGTCAAGTTTTGCTGTGAACACTAGATTTAGTATTACTATGATTGCTAGGAATGTTATTCCTAATATGTGTATGATTTTTTTCATTTTTTCCTCACTTTTTTGATATTTTTATTTATTGGTTTGCTCATACCACTTTGCAAATTCTTGCATTGCTTGTACAGAACCATCAATTTTCCTTCTATTTTCTCTTTCATCAGCATCCATTTGTGCTAAAGTTTTATCAAATCCTTTTGGCTTAAAGACATACCATAAGTCAGACCACTTTTCTGCTCTATCAATTCCTTGAACTTTCTTTGATAAATTTCCGTGGATGTTTTCCATAAAAATAGTGTATTTCTTTTCCGTCATGATATGCTAAGCATTCATTAAAAGAACACTTTCTATTTTCCTTATTTTCCATTAGTTTCAACATTCCTTGTATTCCTATTGTATCTAAAGCGAAATTTACAAAAGCTCTTGGAAAACCGTTTAATTCGTCAATTCTAAAGTCAGTATCGAGTGCTATACATGGTCTTTTTACTATTTCATAAGCTTGTTTTACTTTAGCCTTTGCTATCTCTTTTATATCATCACTTCTTGGTTCGTCTAGTTCATAGTTGAATGTCGTGAATTTTAGGTTTTTAAAATATTTTTCAGCTGATTTTATTTTTCCTGTATTATGTGTTACAAAAACTATTTCTTTTTCCATTTTGTTTCTCCTTATTTTTTCTGTTGATTATTATATCAGTAAGTTGTATTGTTTGCAATATTATTTTTCAGGTTTTCATAATGATATTTTATTCATTAAAATCTAATTTCTCTCTATTTTTGTTGAATATATTAAGTTGTACAATGGCATAATATAAACATGGAGGTAGATTGATATGAAATTAACAATATGCGAATTAAG
The DNA here is from genome assembly GCA_949443285.1 of uncultured Clostridia bacterium. Lineage (GTDB taxonomy): Bacteria > Bacillota > Clostridia > TANB77 > CAG-508 > CAG-269. Next base: position 35,562 of record CASSLW010000012.1, on the reverse strand, counting down.
TTATTTAAATGAATTAATTACAAGTTGTGTCAACACTATTACTTGTATGTCTTTATTTAAAAATCAAGTTACAGACGAAGAATTAAAGGGATTATTAACTAATCATTTTCCTATACATGTCGAGGATTATAACAGAAAAGTAGAATTTGTGAAAGATGTAGAAACTGCAACGGGTAAGTTAAATGTTCCTGAGCTAAATACTTCTATTTTTTCTGAAAATGTTTGCAATTCTAAAAATGCAACTCCTGTTACTGTTAATACAAACGTTACAAAGTTAACAGATAGAGAAATTGCTTTATCATATTTCTTAACTTTAAAAAGAGCTGGAAAGGAATATGCTATTGCTTCTATGGAAGCTACTAATCCAACATTGAGACAATTTTTGAAGGATGCTTATACTATGAGTTGTAATCATTCTTACGAAGTTTATGAATGGATGGCGAAGAATAATTATTATCCAATTGTTTTGGCAACTGGCGAACAGGTTGGTAATATTAGTAGTATTTATAATACTATTTCTTTATAAATTTTAATCGAAAAAAGTCTAAGCTATAATTGTAACTTAGGCTTTTTATTTGTCAAGATTATACCCTAATTTTTATATTTTTATTGATTTTCAGAGTTTTAAATGTTCTTTATCACTTTTTTATCATAAAATAAAAAAATAAGCCAATAACTTGAAGTTACTGACTTTTATGGTGGCTTCACCTGGAATCGAACCAGGGACACAGGGATTTTCAGTCCCTTGCTCTACCAACTGAGCTATAAAGCCAAAAAAAATGGCGACCTGGAACGGGCTCGAACCGTCGACCTCTAGCGTGACAGGCTAGCGTTCTAACCAACTGAACTACCAGGCCGTAAAAGATGGTGGTCGCTATAGGGCTCGAACCTATGACCCCCTGCTTGTAAGGCAGATGCTCTCCCAGCTGAGCTAAGCGACCGTGTGTCCTTCCGACGAGATTAATTATACTAATTTTTTTATCAGTTGTCAATACATTTTTTAAAATTTTTTCATATTTTTTTAATATCTTTATTTTTTCACTTCAAAATAGCCTGTAATATGAAAAAAACTGTCATACTGATGACAGTTTTTTTCGCTACTAAATACTCATTTCTGCACCTCTAAGATTGATCCACATATTTCTCATCTTCGACCTAATAGCAATTACTTCATTTCCATTTGAAAGATATTCAACATTCGAACCCTGACGAATATTTTCCTTTTCGAATTTACTTCTAAAAGATTTATACTCTTCTTTCGCAATTCTTTCCAAATCACTCAAATTCACCAACTGTGAAAAACGCTGATTTGAATCTTTCAGGAATTTAAGCTCCATAGCCCAAGTTGCATCTTCGCCAAAATGAAGACTAGAGAAATGAATAGTAGCTGTTCCTTTTTTCATATAAGTTTTCCTCCACGTTGAATAGGAATTTATTCAACAATAGCAATAATGCTATACCTAAATTATACTACATTTTATGTTAATAGTCAAATTTTTAGCTATAATTATCTATATATCTTTTTTTATACTATTAATCACATCAGAAGTTGTATTACTTTTATCAAACTTGCTCACAGTCCATATAATGCCTCCTGCTACCAATACAATTCCAGCATATAAAAGCAATCCAACTCTCCAATCTCCGATTAACCACATTATCCCCAGCCAAAGTCGAAGAAATAACAGAAGGGAAACGAGCAAAAGTCGAAATCAAAATAAACCTACTTGGCTTAATTGGTAGCAAACCAGCTACATATACTAGCAAATCCTTTGGCGTTCCTGGAAGCAAAAATAATATCAACATTATAAATTCAATTTTCTTAGGATTTTGAAACAACTTGCTATTTTCTATTTTCGAAACCTTCTTTTCATCACAAAACTCATAAACAAATTTCTTTCCAAACTTCCTTACCAACAAATATATAGTAGTAGACACAATTGCAGCAGACGCCATGATAAATACAGTTCCCCACACACTACCATAACACATTCCAGCCAATATCTCTATCGGTTCTCCTGGCACAATTATTAAAAATATTTGAGCTAATTGAAGTCCAAAAAGAGTTAGAACTCCAAGCACTCCTGAATTATCTATTTTCTCCTTAAAAGCAACTTTTCCTTCTATCGTTGCCAAATTTTTCATAACAGGAAACAAATATATTGCTATCCCTGCCAATAATACTACAACTGCTATTCCTATTATTATTTTAAATAATTTTACTTTATTCTTCCTACTCATCTTTCTACCTTCTTTTAAAGTTTTTGTTGGAGAGGTCTGTCCCCTATGGCAAAAAATTGCCAAAAAGAACCGTCCCCAATGGCAAAACATTAGAAATACTTAATTGTAAAAATTGTTCCTTTTCCTTCTTCCGATTCCGCTTCTACGTAACTACCATTGCTTTCTATTATTGATTTTGCTAATGCTAGTCCAATTCCTACACTTTCACTTGAGGATTTTTCTCCTTTATAAAATCTTTCAAAAATGTGTGGTAAGTCTTTTTCAGAAATTCCTACACCATAGTCTTTTATTTTTATTTGTGTATATATTTTGTTTTTTTCATATGTTATCTCTATTTCCGAATTTACTTTTGAATGTTCTATTGCGTTTTTTAAGATATTTGTTATAGCTTCTACTTGCCATTTTAGGTCACAACAAATTTCACTTTCCACTTGTCCTATGACATTTATTTTGACGTCTTTTAAGTCACACAATGTTGACACATTTTTTATGCTTTCATTTATGATATTTTCTACTTTTTCTTCTTTATTCATAAATTTGACACTGTTTGCGTCTAATTTTGATAGTTTTAATAGTGAATTCACTAAAAAGTTTATATTTATAATTTCTCTTTTTATGTCTTTTATAAATTCATCTCTAGTTTTTTTGTTCATTTCAGGGTTGTCCAAAATATTATCAAGCATAATTGATATTGATGTTAGTGGTGTTTTTAGTTGATGTGATATGTCTGATAGTGAATTTTTTAAGTTGACTTTATCTTGTTTTGAATTTTCTGCTATTTCTTTTAACATAATTGTTGTTTTATATACTTCATTTTTCAAAATAGATAATTCATCTTCTGTGTTGTCTTCTATGTCTAGTTTGTATTTTCCACTATTTATTTCTTCCATATATCTTGTTATTTCTTCTAGTTTTTTATCTTTTAAATGATTATATACTAAAAACACTAAAATCATTGTAATTGCAAGAGCTACAAGAATAGCTAAGTCTAATATTAAATATGTTAAAAAATATTTTTCATTATCAAAGATTATAGATTCTTCTTCAGAATCTATACCAAACTCTCTTAAAATCGATGTATCTACTTCTTCTTTGTTATTTATTATATCCATAATTTCATTTTGGCTAATGTCTGGGTATTTCTCATTTATTTTTGTAATTATACTTAATATTTTTTCATTTAAATTGCTTGTATATGTTTTATATTGATTATATTGCATTACTCCAAATATACATATAGCAATTGCAATTATATAAAAACTTATTATTATTGTTTTTTTCAATTCCACTTTATTCTTCATTTTGATTTCGTTCCTTCCGTCATATCTTGTTGCTATCAGGTTTCTTTGTTTTTCCTGCGATACTGTAATGACTGCAATATTATTCTTCTTTATCAACCCTGTATCCTATACCTTTAACAGTTGTAATAATATCGCATCCAACCTTTTCTCTTATTCTTTTTAGATATACAGTCACTGTGTTGTCATTTACATCATTCCCTGTCCATTCCCATATCTTCTCTATTATATCATTCCTTGCAACCACTCTATTCAAATTTGTAAATAATAAATGTAATATTTTTGACTCTAAACTTGTTAAAATTATTTCTTTATTGCTTTTATATACCACCATTTTATCCAAGTCAAATTCAATATCTTTCACTTTTACAATTAAATTTTTTCTTTCTTTTATAATAATCTTATTTATCCTTGCAATCAACTCTCTTGTAGAAAAAGGCTTTGTAATGTAATCTTCTGCCCCTAACTCTAGCCCTTTTACTATATCATCTTCTTCATCTTTTGCCGTCAAAAAAATTGTTGGGATATTTTTATCTTTTAAATCTTCCTCATATAATGTAAATCCGTCTCCATCTGGAAGCGAAATATCTAGTATTACTAAATTGAGCTTTGCCTTGTTATTTTCATTTTGTAAAAAAGCTTTAGTATCCTTTATATTCGCTTTGTGTATTGGCTCATATCCACTTTGTTTCAATGTGTATAGCAAACCTTTTGCTACCATTTCATTATCTTCAACTAGTAAAATCTGCATAAATACTCACTCCCTTTTAGTATTATACTACTTTTTATAGTCCCTGCCAATAGGGACGGTTCTTTTTGGCAGAAATCTGCCAAGAAGAACCGTCCCCAATGGCATGCTTTAAATATTTTCTTTTCTTATTGTTTCAATTGTATTTTGCTTGTTTATTTTGTTAATTGAGTACTTCATTATAATAAATATCAAAACAAACACACCTATAATTGATATCAAGATTGGTTCATATGGAATTTTTATTCCACTGTCTAATTTTATTGAAAATGCCTTATATAACGCAAATGTAGCCAACAAGCCTGATACAATTCCATATATTAAAGATTTTGCTCCATAAAATAATGTTTCTAAACGTATCATTCTGTTAAATTCTTTTTTCGTCATTCCTATGCTTTTTAACATTGCAAATTCTTTTTGTCTTAATTCCATATTAGATGTAATTGTATTGAAAATGTTTGTTATTCCTATCAATGTGATTACTGTTATAAATCCATATAAGAATATGCTTACTATTAAAACCATAGATTTTTCTGCTTTTTCTGATTCTTGTATGTCTGTACGTTCAATTCCTGAATGAATTTTTTCTACTTGGTCCATTAATTTTGATGTGTCTGCTGTGTTTATAAGTACTGCATTAAGCTCAAATTCTATATCTTTAAATTCGTCTACATTAAAAACCATATATCCGCCGTCATACCATATTGTTTCTTTTCCATATGGTGGTGTTGCTGTTACAGCTCCAACTTTTACATTTATTTCTTTATCTTCATATTTCCCTGTAATTGTGTCTCCTGGCTTGTATTTATATCTTCTTATCTGTTTTATTGAGCTTTTGTCGCTTTCACGATATTCAACTAAATCGCATAGGATTCCATCTTTTTTTACTTTATTATAATCTAATCCTGCCTTTTTACAATACTTTTTGAATGTATTATCATCAAGTCCAACTAGCCACAAATTTGCAACTTCTGGTCCATTTGTAAATATTTCTTCGTTTTTTTCTTTACTGTAATAGTAATCTGCATTATAAATAAAACCGTCTTCTTCGTTGACTTTACTCTTGTCACTTATTCTTATGCTGTTTGGATTTCTGTAATTTATAAAATATTCATCTATTCCTTCTAATGCTAAAATACTGTTTTTATTTTGTTCTAATATATCTTCGCTATTGTATAAAATTAAGTTATAGTTATAATCTTTGTAATATACTCCTGTTAAGCCAAATGCATATGTTAGTAGACTGTTCATTGATACAAAAATACATACACTTACTGCTATTGATATTACTGTTGTTCTATATTTCTTTTTGCTTCTTTTTAGGTTTTTGTATGCTAAAACTCCACCTGTTTTAAATATTTTTTGTATTATTTTTGGCGTTTTTAATTTTTTACTTTTTATTTTTATATCATTTGAATTTCTTAAGTTTTCTATTGGTGATACTTTACTTGCTTTTTTGGCTGATGTTATACTTGATAGATATATTGTTACAATCCCTAATATGGCAGATAGTATTATTGGTAATATTGATATTTTTAATACCATTGCACCTGTACGTGCAAATAAATATTCACCTATTATTATATTCACTATTTTTACTAGTACAAAACACGCAAATATTCCTGATAATATTCCTATCGGAATTCCCACTATTCCTAATAACAAACCTTCAAATATGACATTTTTTCTTATTTGTTTTTTAGTTGCTCCAATACTTGCCAGCATTCCATACATTTTTGTTTTTTCTGCTGTTGCTATTGCAAATGAATTTCTGATACAAAATACACTTGTAAATATTATAATAATCACAACTACTGCGGCAACTGTATATATCATTGATATTGTTGAATCACTAAATTTAAAAACTTCCCATTTTAGTAATTCTTCATTTATTTCAAACTCTTCATATTTTGTTTCTTCTTTTCCTTGCTCCAATTTATTTATGTTTGATACACCTAATATCTCTGCTATTGATTTTTCGTATTGTTTGGGATTATTTAAAGCTATATATGCAATTTTATTTCCTTCATTTCTATTTGTTGTAATAGCTGTATAACCTGGATCACTATATCCTTCCTGCATTGAAGATGGTCTTTCCATTATTCCTACAATAGTAAACTCGTTTGTTTCCGCTTCTGATATCTTCTCTTCGTTTTCTATATATGGATTATGACTATATAGCTTTTCTCCATCCAAAGTAGTCCTTTTTCCTAAATCCAATTTTAGCGTATCACCTATTTTATAAGGCTCACCGTCCCTTTTATTAATCATATTAGATGCAATAACAATTTCATTGCTATCTTTTGGAAACTTTCCTTCTATCAAATTGAATTTTAAATACTCAAATGTAGTCCCATTCATTGACAAAAGCTTTAAATATGGTTTACTATCAGCTTTCATATCATTCAGTTTGCCATATCCATTTTCATATATTGTATAAATACTTTTTACATCTCTGTTATTTTGCAAAGTCTTTAAATTGTCATTTGTAATATTAGACAATTTCAAATGATAATATCCAGCTGTATCAACTGCCTCTTGCACTAAAGTTGCCTGCAAACTTACTGCCATTGTTGCAACAGCACATATTAAAGCAACTGACAATATAATTCCTATTATCGTACTTATCGTTCTTTTTTTATTGAATTTCAAGTTCTTAATAGACACTTCATTCAGAATTTTCATATTGCACCTCCCTTAAACAATTTTCCCATCTTCAATTTTAATAATTCTATCAGCAATTTTTGCAATTTCCATATTATGTGTAATCATTATAATAGTTTGCTTATAATCCCTATTTGACTTTTTTAACAACTCCACAATCTCACTACTTGCCTTACTATCCAAATTACCCGTTGGCTCATCTGCTAGTATTATTGCTGGATTAGTTATCATAGCCCTTCCTATCGACGTCCTTTGTTGCTGACCACCTGATAATTCATTTGGCAAATGATTTCTTCTTTGCTCTAATCCTAGCAATTTTAGCATTTCACTCAACTTTTGCTTATTAACAGGTCTATTATCCAAATCTAATGGCAAAGTTATATTCTCCTCCACATTCAAAATAGGAATCAAATTATAAAACTGATAAATCAAGCCCACTTGCCTTCTTCTAAAAATCGCAAGCTCATCATCATTAAACTTATGAATATCCTTACCATCAATAAACACCTTTCCACTAGTCGGTCTATCAACACCACCAATCAAATGTAACAGTGTCGACTTACCACTTCCAGAAGCCCCGCACAATTGCAACAAACTCCCCTTTCTCAACTTCAAAAGAAACATTATCTAAAGCTGTAACCTTAGTTGTCCCTTTCCCATAAACTTTACTTAAATTTTCCACTTTCAATATTTCCATTATTTAATCTCCTTCCCTTTCGCTTTATTAATTATACTTTAACACATCAATAGTGACAACCAAGTGACTTTTTGAAAAAAATTATTGCCATTGGGGACGGTCCTTTTTGGCAATAAATTGTCATTTTCCTCCGTCCCTGTTGGCAATAAATTGCCAATGGGGACACTCCTTCATTCATAAAATTAATTTACTTTAATATAATTTTTATAAAGGTGATTATTTTGAAGATTTTCTTATTTACCAAAAAAACATTATTTGTAAGTAGTATTATAGCACTTGCAACTATTATAATATTACTTTTAATTTTCACATTAAATACCCCTGTTAATTTTGCAGTTGAATTAACTCATAATTGTGTTGTTTCAGATGTTTTTATAGATGAAGTATCTAGTCTTACTAAAAGGTCTGAGAAAATAGCGTATTTAACTTTTGATGATGGACCAACTACTTCTGTTACACCAAAAGTTCTAGATATTTTGAAAGATGAAAAGGTAAAAGCTACTTTTTTTGTCATCGGGAAGTCTGTTGAAGCACATCCCGAAATTGTAAAACGTGCTTATGATGAAGGTCATTATATTGCTAACCATGGCTATTCTCATGACAATTCTAAATTGTATAAAAATCTTGATAGTTTTAAAAATGAGATTGAAAAAACTGATTTAGCAATTGGAAAAGCAGTTGGTAGGTCTGATTATTGTTCTCATGTTTTCAGGTTTCCCAATGGTTTTATGTCTCCTAATTATAAGTCAAAAAAGAAAGAAGCTGCTAAACTTCTTTCTGAAATGAATTATACTTATATTGATTGGAATTGTTTAAATAATGATTCTATTAAAAAATATAGTTCTAATCAATTATTAAATAATCTTAAAAAGTCTTGTAAAAATAAGAATACTTTAGTTATTTTAATGCATGATACTAAAGATGTTAGTAATAGTTCTCTTGTATTAAAAGATTCTATTTCTTATTTAAGGTCTCAAGGTTATCAATTTAGAAATTTCTACTCTTTTTTTGATGAAAAGTAATGATGTTTTTAGGGACAGTCCCAAAAAACATCATCTTGGATGCATTTTAGGTCTGTCCCAAAAAGCACCTAAAAACAATTTTTTAATCGTCTATTATCTCTGGACCTGTTATGTTGATTTTTCTACTAGTTTTGTTTTTTGGCTTGCTAGCAGTATTTACTCCACCAGAGATTTTTTCGTATGTTTCTAAATTCATAATAACCATTGAGCCATATCCATTTTGTGTTAGATAAACATTTTCAGCTTGGTCTACTACTAAGTCTTGTATTTTTGCAAAGTTTTCTTTTAAGTCTGATGTTGGCATAATGTGTAACATATAACTTAACTCCTCCTTTTTATCTGTTCTTTTTTTATTATTTCCTAAGGTGTGTTTCTTTATTACATTTTTAGAAATTATTTTTGTTTTATAATATTTTTTGCATTTTTGGCAATAATATTAGTATTAAATTTTATATAATTAATTGGAGTGTGTTTTATGGAAAATCAAAATTTGAATATTTTAGATGAAGTTAATAAGGGTGCTACTATGGGTATGGATGCAATTTCTTTTGTTTCTGAAAAGGTTAAAGATGATGATTTTAGAAAAGTGTTAGATGTAGAATATAATAAGTATAAAGAAATTTCTAATAAGGTTAATGATTTGTATTCTGATTATTCTAGTGCTGAACCTCATGAGACTAATGCTATGAATAAGATGATGACTTGGTATGGTATTCAAATGAAGACTATGACTGATGATACTACTTCTAAGTTGTCTGAGCTTTTGATGCAAGGGACTAATATGGGGATTATTGAGGGTAGACGTTTGATTAATCAAAATCCTAATGCTGATAAGTCTATTATGAGTATTTTGGATAATTTTGTTACTATGCAAGAAGATAGTGTTGAGACTTTGAAAAAGTATTTATAAAATAGTAAATCGATAGGACTAAATTTTAAAAATTCGTCCTATCGATTTATTAATCTATTTTTAAGGTAAGCACTGCCACACATTCCACATGTCCGCGTAAACGGGAACATATCCACAGGCTTAATAAAATCAATTTCAAAAATCTCCTCCAACTTAGCCAAATCCCTAACCAAAGTAGCAGGATTACAACTAATATAAACAAGCCTTTTAGGCATAATTTTTAAGATATTCTCAATACTCTTATTATCAAGTCCTTTTCTTGGAGGGTCAACCATAACAATATCAGGCCTTACCAACTTATTATTAATCAAATCATCTAAAACATGCTCCACATCACCAGCAATAAACTCTGCATTTTCTACTCCATTAATATCCGCATTTTCCTTTGCTGCTTCTATCGCTTCTTCAACAATCTCAATCCCATACACCTTTTTTGCGTATTTTGCCATAAACAAAGAAATTGTGCCAATACCACAATACAAGTCAAACACCACGTCATCCTTAGTTATATTAGCACCTTCAACTCCTATATTGTAGAGCTTTTCTGCCTGTACTGGATTTACTTGGTAAAATGATAATGGAGATATTTTGAAAGTGTATTCTCCTAATTTATCAATTATATATCCGTCTCCATATAAATTGATATTTTCTTTTCCTAATATTACATTTGTGTTTTTCATATTGATATTTTTTACTATTGTTTTTACATTGTTAAATTTTGTTGTTATTGCTTCTACTAGCTCTTTTTCTTTTGGTATTTTGATTCCATTAGTTACAATCACACACATAATTTCATTTGTTTTCTTTCCTATTTTTGTCACGATGTGTCTTATTAAGCCTTTTCTGGTACGTTCGTTATATATGCTTATATTGTTTTTTACAATAAAATCGAAAATAAACTTTGCAACTTTTTCAGCTTGTTTGTCTTGAATGCAGCATTCGTTTATTGGTATGATTTCATGTGTTCTGTTTGCAAATACTCCCATAACTGGTTTTCCGTCCTTATTTATTCCTATTGGATATTGTGCCTTATTTCTGTAGTTTAGCGGATTTTCCATTCCTAATGTTTCTTGTACTTCTATTTTATTTTTTAATGTTTTGTTTACTAAACTTTGAACTGCATTTTGTTTCATTTTTAGCGTTTCTTTATATTCTATATGTCTTAAACTGCATCCTCCACAGCGTTTGTATGTTGTGCAGTCGCTTTCTTTTCTATATTTTGATGTTTCTATTATTTCTAATATTTTTCCAAATGCGTGTGATGTTAGTACTTTTACTATTAGTATTTTTATTTTTTCTCCTTTTATTGCGTTTGGTATGAATATTGTAAATCCTTCTATTTTCGCTATTCCTTCTCCGTTATATCCATTGTCTATTATTTCTACTGTGTATTTGTCGTTCTTATTTACAGGCATTATTTTTCTCCTTTTATCTTTTTTATAATTATATCAGCTTTATTAGAGTTATTCAACGTATTGCTAGTATTTTTAATGTTATTTATAGTATGTTTTTTTACAAAAGAAAAAATCAACCATTTCTGATTGATTTCCATATCTATCTGTTCTTTTAGTTCGAACAGAAACGTCATTGGTGCGGATGAAGGGACTCGAACCCCCACGTCGTTGACACTGGTTCCTAAGACCAGCGCGTCTACCAATTCCGCCACATCCGCATATCTAATTGACAATATTAATATTAGCATAACTAAAGTACATTTGTCAATACCAAATTCAAAAAAAATCAAATATTCTCAAAACTTCCTTGCACAATTATGTAAAATGTGGTACAATATAAATATGTAACTTTTCAGTGCTTAGATATGGAGGAAAACCTTATGAACAACAAAAAAGCTACTAGAAATCAACGACACCCTTTGGACACCACTGTGTCTGAACCAAAAGTAAAATTCGAACTGCTGTATAAATGGGTATTTAGAACTATGGAAGAAAATAATTTAGATATTCTGTACCTGTGTGATACTGCCAACAGACGAATTTTTGTTAGACCGCTTCAAGTTTACTCTAAATTTTCATTTGAAGAAGAAACTATGCGGTTATTGGTCGATATGCTCAATAGTAGCAAAATGTATAGCGCTACTTTTACTGAAGCAGGTTACGTTGAATGTAGCTATGTAAAAATTGAAAAAGCAGCTACTAACTAAGCCAAAAGAGGGCATCCTAAAATAGGATCCCTCTTTTTTATTTTAAATTATTTCATCATATATTAAAATACATAATTAAGCCACCAACAAGAGTTAATATAAAACCTAAAATTTTCAATCCGCTTGAAGCTTCATTTTGGTCACCAAATCCAAAAAATCTTTTAGTTATTATTCTAGCATCAAAAATCAATATTACTCCTATTAACAATATAATTGCTGAAATTAATTTTATTATTACTGAAAACATTTTATCTACATCCTTTTATTTATTACAAATATACTATACTATTTTCGACAAGAAAAGTCAATTGAACCCTTTAAAACTTTTCTGACCTGTCCCAAAAAGTTTAAATTTCTATTCTTTTTGCGAACTTATCTCTAATTAAATTTTTTAATTGTTGGTTTTTCTCTTGTTCTAATTTAGGATCTTCTTCTAATATCTTCATTGCAACACTTTGCACCATTTTAAGCATTTCAATATCTTCAAACAAGTTAGCAATTTTAAATTCTGGCAATCCATGTTGCATTGTTCCAAAAAAGTCTCCTGACCCTCTCAGCTCTAAGTCTTTTTCTGATATTATAAAACCATCATTTGTTTCTACCATTACTTTCATTCTTTTTCTTGTGTTTTCGCTTTTCCCTTCACATTTCAATATACAATATGATTGATATTCTCCTCTTCCTACTCTTCCTCTTAATTGGTGAAGTTGCGCTAGTCCAAATCTTTCGGAGTTTTCAATTACCATTATATTTGCATTTGGAACATCAACTCCTACTTCTATTACAGTTGTTGAAATTAAAATATCTATTTCTTTGTTTTTGAATTTTTCCATTATTTCGTCTTTTTCTTTTGCTTTCATCTTTCCATGGATATATTCTACTCTATATTCCGAGAAAACTTCTGTGCTATATGTTTGGTATAATTTTTCTACTGATTTTAGGTCCATTTCTTCGTTTTCTTCTACTAGTGGACATACTATATATGCTTGTCTTCCCTCTTTTACTTGTTGCTTTATAAAATTGTTTATTCTATCTGTCATCTGCTTTCCTACTGCTATTGTCTCTATTTTCTTTCTGTTTGGTGGCAATTCGTCTATTATTGATATATCTAAGTCTCCATATAGTATTAAAGCTAAGGTTCTTGGTATTGGTGTTGCTGTCATAACTAATACATCTGGATTTTCTCCTTTTTCTGCTATTTTAGTCCTTTGTTTTACACCAAACCTGTGTTGTTCGTCTGTTACTACTAACCCTAAATTTTTAAATACAACATTTTCTTCTATTATTGCGTGTGTTCCAATTAGTATGTCTATTTCTCCATTTTCTAGTCTTTGTAAAATGTCTTCTTTTTTCTTTTTAGTTATTCCAGAAATTAATAGTTCACATCTTATTCCTAAGTTTTCTAAAATGTTTCTGAAATTTTCTAAGTGCTGTGTTGCAAGTATTGCTGTTGGGGCCATTATTGCTGCCTGATATCCTGATTTTACTGCTTTATATGCTGCACACATTGCTACTACTGTTTTTCCCGAACCTACGTCTCCTTGTAATAGCCTGTTCATTGTTTTATCAGACTCCATATCTTGCTCTATTTCTTCTAAAACTCTTCGTTGTGCATTTGTTAGTTTAAATGGTAGTGTGTTTATTACATCTGATATTTTGACTTCTTTTTCAAATTGAATTCCTTTTTCTTCATACATATAGTTATTTTTCAGTTGTAATAAAGCTAGTTGAACACTTAGTAGTTCTTCAAATACTAGTCTGTTTCTTGCAATATTGAAATCTTTGAATTCTTCAGGGAAGTGTATGTGTTTTGTTGCTTCATTTATGTTTTCAAGGTTATATTCTTTCGTTATATAGTCCGGCAAACTTTCTTCTAAATTTCCATATACGTCTTTTAAGCCCGCTTCCATAATTTTTCTTATTGTACTTTGTGGTAGTCCATATGTTAATGGATATATTGGAATAATTCTTCCTGTGTTTTGATTTTTTTCTTCATTGTCATATACAGGTGAATTGAATGTTATTTTTCCTGCCTTTTTGCTTACTTTTCCAAAAAATTTATATTTATTTCCAATACTGAATTTATCTCTTAAATATGGTTGATTGAACCATGTTAATGTTGCAGAAGCTGTTTCGTCTCTTACTATTAGCTTTTGCATTGTTTTGCCTTTAAGTCTTATACTTGTCATTTTGTTACATGCAATTGCTTCTATTAATACTTCTTCTCCGTCTTCACATTCACATATGTATTTAGGCTTATTTCTATCTTCGTATGTTCTTGGATAATATGTTATTAAATCTTTTAATGTAAAAATACCTAATTTGTTTAATAGTAAAACTCTACTTGGACCTACTCCTTTAATGTATTTTACATCTTTTTGTAAATCTATCATTTTTTCTCCTTGGCTTTTTATTTGATTTTTAACAATTTAAAATCTAATCCGTCTGCACTAACTAGTTTAAATTCTATTCCAAAATGTTTACCTTCTATTGCTTCTTCTATTGAATTTCCATGTAAATGACCATAATAGCATTGTTTTATATCATATTTTTGCATAATCCTAATAAATTCATTTGCTTCATTCTTATCTAAATTTGTTTTGCTTATTGGTGGATAGTGCATAAATGCCATTATTTCTTTGTCATCTCCATATTTATTTAATGCGTCTTGTATTGATAGTTCTAGTCTTATTGCTTCTCTTTTTATCATTTTTTTATCTTCACTATCATCTGTTAAACTCCAGCCTCTAGTTCCTATTATAACAGTATCTTCGTATTCATATGAATTGTTATAAATGAAGTCTATGTTCTCAAAATTATTTTCTTCAATAAAATTTCTCATACTTTTTAAGGTTGTCCACCAATAGTCATGGTTTCCTTTTAGTAACAATTTTTTACCTGGCAATTGGTTCAAATATCTGAAATCTTCATCTGTTCTACTTAAATACGTTGCCCACGAAAAGTCACCTGGTAATACTACTAGGTCTTCTTCTTTTACTTTTTTTATCCAGTCTTCTTTTATTTTTTCTTCGTGGTTTTCCCAATTATCTCCAAATATGTCCATTGGTTTATTTTCTTTAAAAGATAAATGTAAATCACCAATTGTGTATATTGACATAGTTCTCTCCTTTTATAGTTTTAGATTTGGCACAGCATTTAAATTCAAGTCATCTCTTCTACCTTCTATAAAGTTATAATATCCTGCTGAGCCAATCATTGCTGCATTATCTGTGCATAATTTTAAGTCTGGCATATATACTTTTATCGCTTCGTTTTCTAGTTCTAAAAACTCTTTTCTAATATA
This sequence comes from uncultured Clostridia bacterium, assembly GCA_949443285.1. Classification (GTDB taxonomy): domain Bacteria; phylum Bacillota; class Clostridia; order TANB77; family CAG-508; genus CAG-269. Next base: position 20,517 of record CASSLW010000012.1, on the reverse strand, counting down.
TGAATTTGCTGATACCCCTCCTGCTAGCACTACCGTTTTTATTCCTGTTCTTTCTATTGCTTTTTTTACATTCTCCATTAAAGTTTCTGTTACATTTTTTTGAAAACTTGCACATAAATCTGCTTTGTTTATTTCAGGATTTTTATGGTGCAAATTTATTACTGCTGTTTTTATTCCACTAAAGCTAAAGTCCAATGTATCTCCTTCAAAGTGAGTTTTAGGTAATTCGATATTTGCTTGTCCCTCTTTTGCTAGTTTATCAACCTTTGGTCCCCCTGGATATCCTAATCCTACTACTCTTGCAACTTTATCAAAAGCTTCACCTATTGCATCATCACGAGTTTTCCCTAAAACTTCAAATTCTGTATAGCTTTTTACATTTATTATTTGAGTATTTCCACCTGACATCATAACACATATAAATGGTGGCTTGAGTTCTTTGTATGTTATGTAATTTGCTGCAATATGTCCTTGAATATGATTTACTCCTACTAGTGGCTTGTTAATGGCTAAACTTAGTGCTTTTGCATATGATAACCCTACTAACAACGCTCCAACTAGCCCTGGTCCATATGTAGGTGTTATTGCATCAATTTCATTCCAAGATATTTTTGCTTCTTCTAATGCTTTTTTCGTAACTCTTGAAATTGCTTCTATATGATTTCTTGAAGCTATTTCTGGTACTACTCCACCATATTTTTCGTGTATTGGTATTTGTGTATCAATTATATTTGATAAAATTTCTCTACCGTTTTTTATTATAGCTACTGATGTTTCGTCACAACTTGATTCTATTCCGCATTGTTATTATATCTTTGTCCATTTTTGCTACATTCCTTTCTATATTTTTAAAAAGCTCTTTATATTTATTTAATTTGAAACAGGTTCTGTACCACCCTTTTTATTTGGATAGACAAAACCTGTTTTAATTATCTTATAATTAATGTTCCTAAGCTAAAAATTCCTGTTGCTACCCAACTTATTACTGGTGAAATTATATCGCCTGCTATTCCTGTTACCCATAGTACTACAAATATAATATAAAATATTTGCTCATTGTTTATAAACCATGATTTGGCTTTATATGGTAAGAATGGCATGATTATTTTTGAACCGTCTAATGGTGGTAATGGTATTAAATTAAATATTCCTAGCCCAATATTAATAAGTATCGTATCATAAATTATTGTCATTATGACTTTTCCAACTGTTGCTGTTAAAAAGGTAGCTCCCGCAAATTTATTTAATGCAAAATATATAAGTGTAAATACAATTGCAAGTAAAATATTCATTGCTGGTCCTGCTGCTGAAACTATTGCTTCTCCTTTTTCCATTGACATTTTTCTTGTATAATTATTTGGATTTACATGTACTGGTTTTCCCCAACCAAATCCTGCAAATAACAACATAATAGAACCGATTGGATCTAAGTGGTCTAGTGGATTTAATGTTAGTCTTCCTTCATTTTTAGCTGTATTATCTCCCAATTTGTATGCTGCAAATCCATGCGCAAATTCGTGAAATGTTATTGCAATTAATACTCCTGGTACACTAAATAATATTGAAACTAAAATTTCTGGATTAGTTATGTATGTTAATAATCTCATGCCTATTAACACTGCTATTATTATATACATTGTTCTTCTATCGAACGAAAAATTAAACATAATTTTACTCCTTTTTGTGCCCATGTCCATTGGGGACGTTTCCTTTTGGACATTTTTGTCCACTGGGGACACATCTATTTTATTATTTTTCTATAATAAATGCGTTTGGCAAATATCTTTCTCCCATTGGTGTTGATGTTTTATTTACTACTTTTCCATTGTAGTACATGGTTGCAGATGAACCTCCGTCTAAGTTCGCTGCATTATATGCCCCATATCTTTCAAATATATTTTGTAATTCTAATAAACTAGTTCCTATACTGTATCCAGGTTGCCTTCCGTCTATTGATACAAATATCATTGTTCCATCTTTCTTTTGTCCTATTGCCATTCTTGGATGTATTCCACCTGAATTTGAATTTTTTATTTGTTTATTTCCATTTACTATAATAAATGGTCCAAATTCTACTGCATCTTCAATTCCTGCATTTAATGCTTCTTGGAAATTATATTTTCCTAATATCAGCTTTCCTTCTGAGTTTAGCCCTATTAAACTGTATCTTGTAGATTTATTCCCATATAATAATTTTTTATTCATAATTACTGTGTCTACAAGTATATTTCCTGAACCCACTCCGTTTGGGTCTGCAAATCCACCTGCGTTAATTCCACCAACGGCATTGTGTTTTTTTACAATTTCACTTAGTTTTGAGCCTCTTCCGCTTTTGTCTTCCATCCACTAGTTTTACTTTTGATGCATCTGGAACTGTCATAACATACCCTACATAGCCTTTTCCTGTAATTTTTTCTACTGTGATTTTTTTCTCTTCTTTTGGTTTTTCTACTACTATGTTCTCAGAGTTTGAATTTTCGTTATTTTCTACTTCTAGGCTTTTCATTATTTCTGCAATTTCTTCGTCTGATAAAAACCATGTTGCTAAGTATTGGTGGTTCATTGTTGTCATGGCTGTTTGTACCCATATTTCTTTGTATTTTTGAAATAAGCTTGTTTTAAAGAATAAAAATATTCCTATTATTCCTAAAATTATCAATGCTATTAGTATTTTTATGCATAGAAATATTCTCTCTTTTATTTTTTGCTTTTTCTTTTTTGCTTGTTTTCTTTCTCTTTCTATTCTTTCTTCTTCGTAGTATTTGTCTAGTCCATATCCACTTTTAGGCCTTTTTTGTTCTCTTCTTTCTATCGTATTTTGCTTCATTTTATTCTCCTGTATTTTCTACTTTTAAAATGAGACAAAGTATATTTTTTATACTCCGTCTCTATTATTTTATTTTCCTAAATTTAGTTCAAAGGTTTCATTGTTGGGAATAACAATACATCTCTTATAGAGTCTTCATTTGTTAGTAACATAACTAGTCTATCTACTCCTATTCCTAGTCCTCCTGTTGGTGGCAATCCTATCTCTAGAGCTTGTATGAAGTCCTCGTCCATCATTCCTGCTTCTTCATCTCCAGCTTCTTTTGCTTCAACTTGCTTTTTGAATCTCTCATATTGGTCTATTGGATCATTTAACTCTGAAAATGCGTTTCCATATTCTCTACCACATATAAATACTTCAAATCTTTCTGTCATTTTCTTGTTGGTTGGACATTTTTTAGCTAGTGGTGATATTTCTACCGGATATTCATAGATAAATGTTGGCTGAATTAATGTTTTCTCTACATATTCATCAAAGAATAATGCAATTACATCTCCTCTAGTCTCTTTTGTCACATCTGGTATCTTTATACCTCTTTCTTTTGCTAATGCTACTGCTTCTTCATCAGTTTCTATTTCGTTAAAGTCTACTCCACATGCTTCTTTTATAGAGTCTATCATTGTTACTCTTCTCCAGCCTGGTGCTAAATCAATTTCGTTTCCTTGATATGTTAATTTAGTAGTTCCTAATATTTCCATTGCTGTTTCTGAGAATATTTTTTCAGTAATATCCATCATATCATTATAGTCTTGATATGCGGAATATAGCTCTAATTCTGTAAATTCAGGATTATGTCTTATATCCATTCCTTCATTTCTAAATACTCTTCCTATTTCATATACTTTATCAAATCCACCTACAATTAGTCTTTTTAAGTTTAATTCTAGTGCAATTCTTAAATACATATCAATGTCTAATGCATTATGGTGTGTTATAAATGGTCTTGCAGTAGCTCCTCCTGATATTGTATTTAATACCGGTGTTTCTACTTCTAAGTAACCTTCTTCTTCTAATATTTTTCTTATTTTGCTAATTATCTTACTTCTTGCTTCAAATGTTTTCTTCACTTCAGGATTTACGATTAAATCTGTATATCTTTGTCTATAACGTAGGTCTGGGTCTTTTAGCCCATGGAATTTTTCTGGTAATGGTCTTAGTGATTTTGAAAGTAGTGTTACTTCTTTTGCGTGTACTGATATTTCTTCTGTTCTTGTTTTAAATACAAATCCAGTTATTCCTATGATATCTCCTATGTCATATGTTTTAAATAGTTTATAACTTTCTTCTCCTAAGTCATTTATACTTACATAACTTTGTATTTTTTCATCGCTGTCTTGTATTGTACAGAATGATGCTTTTCCCATTATTCTTTTTGCTATTATTCTTCCTGCTACTGTTACGTCTTTTTGTTCAAATTTTTCGTAGTTTGATTTTATTTCTCCTGCTGTATTGGTTCTGTTGAATTTTGTTATTTCATATGGGTCTTTTCCTTCTTCTTGTAGTTCTTTTAATTTATCTCTTCTTATTTGCATTAAGTGGTTTATGTCTAGCTCTTCTGCTTCGTTGTTTTGGTTATTTTGATTGTTTTCTTGCATTGTTATCTCTCCTCTTATTTTTTCTTTGTATATTATATATTATTTTCTAATAAAAGTAAAGTTTTGTGTTGAAAAACACTATAATTCATTAATATTTTTTTGCTTTTATTAATGCATTATAGTGCTTATTTGCTAGTTCACCTTTTATTTCATAAAGGATTGTATAATAAAAATTTGGCTGGGGTGGTAGGATTCGAACCTACGCATCGATGGGTCAGAGCCATCTGCCTTACCGCTTGGCTACACCCCAATATTTACTATTACATTATAGCAAAAAAATTTCAAATAATAAATAGTTTTATATCAAAAAAGAAAATTTATTATTTACTGTTTAATAAATTCTCTCTTTTGTAAGTTAAATATTTAATAAAATCTCTTCACACTTTTTATAATCTGGTTGATATTTTTCCAACATTTTGTAAAATCCTTTAGCATGTGTTTTATATTTTAGATGGCAATATTGATGTAATACTATATAATCTATAACCTTTCTGCTATATTTTACAACTTCTGGATTAATTGTTATTTTATTGTCTTTACAATCTCCTAATGTCTTTATTTTTGCAATTTCATATTCTTCTGGTGCAAATCCTAACATTATCCTTGTTTTTTCCATTGCTCTTTCTATTTCCACATTAGCAATTTGTTCGTACATTTTTTCTATTGCTAAATCTAAAATTTCTTTATTTGACATCTTTTTATATTTATTAGGTAGTGATATTTTTATTGTTCTATTCTCTACATCTAATTCTGTTATTCTAATGTTTTTATATACAATCTTAACTTTGTAATCTACGCCAAGCACTGGCACTGGATGTCTCTCAATACTGCTACTTACTACTATTCTACGGTTTATTCTTGTTTTTGTTAAATTCATTTCTATCACTCCTAATCAAATTTTCGTTTTGCAAATTGTTGTTCGCTTTTGCTAAAGCTATTTTACATTTTATTTTTTATTTTGTCAATACCTTTTTTGAAATTCTTCAAAATTTTTGTTCGTGTCCATTGGGGACGTTTCCAAATGGACATTTTTGTCCAAAAAGAAACGTCCCCAATGGACATTGATGTTTTTTTGCTCCGTCCCCAAAAACATCAAAAACATTTAAGGACCGTCCCAAAATGTTCAAGGACGGTCCTAAAAATATTATTTTTCAATTATTCAGCTGGGTTTTCTTTAACATCTTCAACTTTTTTTTCAGAAACTGTATCTACAACTTCTTCTGTAACAACATTTTCTGTTTCAATAGCTGGTGCTTCTTCTGGAGCAGCTTCAACAGCTGGTTCCTCAATTAAATCTTCTTTAACAGTAATTTCTCTATCTTCAATTCTAGCTCCAACTTGTTCTCTAGTTTTAGCAGCTTTACCAACTCTATCTCTTAAATAGAATAATCTAGCTCTTCTAGCTTTACCAACTCTAACAAGTTCAACTTTTTCAACTAATGGAGAGTGTACTAAAAATGTTTTTTCAACACCAACACCGTAAGATATTTTTCTTACTGTAAATGTTTTGTTAACTCCTCCACCTTGTACTTTGATAATAATTCCTTCAAATACTTGGATTCTTTCTTTATTACCTTCTTTAATTCTTACGTGTACTCTTACTGTATTACCAACTTTTAGTTCTGGTATTTTGTTTTTTAATTGTTCATGTTCAATAGATTTTATGATATCCATTTTACAATTCCTCCTTCTTTCTTTTCTCTGAGCGGTGCATATTTTATGCACTTCCTTTTATAAGACCTATTTCAATAAATCTGGTCTTTTTAATTTTGTTATTTCCAAAGATTTTTCTTTTCTCCACTTATCAATATTTTGGTGATTTCCTGAAAGTAAAACTTCTGGAACTTTTTCACCTTCAAACACTTCTGGTCTAGTATATTGTGGATATTCTAAAAGTCCATTTGAAAAGCTTTCTTCTTTAATTGAATCTTCTTTTAAAACTCCTTTTACATATCTTGATACACTATCAATTAATACCATTGCTGGAATTTCTCCACCTGTTAAAACGTAGTCTCCTATTGATATTTCTTCGTCAACTATTTTGTCAATAACTCGTTGGTCTATTCCTTCATAGTGTCCGCAAAGTATTATTAAATGGCTTTCTTTTGATAAATCTTCAACTTTTTTTTGGTCTAATTTTTTTCCTTGTGGTGACATATAAATTACTTTTGCTTTATCAGTCCTTACAGATTGATATGCGTCGTAAACTATATCTGGCATCATTACCATACCAGCTCCGCCACCATATGGAGTATCATCTACTTTTTTATGTTTATTTTTTGAAAAATCTCTAATATTTGTTGTGTTTATTTCTATTAGTTCTTTTTCTTGTGCTCTTCCAATTATGCTTTGTTTTAAGTTATCAAACATTTCTGGAAAGAGTGTTAAAACATCAAATTTCATTATTTCCTCCATTTAAATTAGTCCTGGTATTAAGTGAACTATAACTTTCTTATTATCCATATCAATTTCTTTTAAAACATCATCAATTGCTGGCAAAAGAATTTGTTTACCTAGTTCATTTTTCACAACATATATATCGTTACTTCCAGTATTGAATATATCTTCTAATTTGCCTAGAAGCTCATTTTCATCAGTATAGACATCTAGACCTATCATATCTACTATGTAATAAGTTCCTTCTTCTAGAGGCTTTTCATTTGCTCTATCTACAAGCAAGTAACTTTCACGTAACAAATTTGCGTCTTCTGGATTTTCTATTCCTTTGAATTTGATTAATACCATATTTTTATGATATTTTACTTCTTCAATTTCATATTCTTTTTTACCTTTTTTATTTTCGATATATACTTTTTCTAATTCGTCAAATCTTTCAATATTGTCTGTAAAAGGCTTAACTTTTACCATTCCTTTTATTCCAAATGTATTTACAATTTGACCAATTTCAAGATATTTTGTCATATTTTAATACTCCAATTATCCTATAAATTCAACTGACACTTTTTTGTGTTCTTTGTTTGCCATAGCTTTCATAACTGTTCTGATAGATTTTGCAAGTCTTCCTTGTTTACCTATTACTCTTCCCATATCGCTATTAGCAACTTTTACTTCAAAAGTGACTGATTTTTCGCTGTCTATTCTTTTGATTTCAACAGCATTTGCGTCTTCTACTAAGTTTGAAATTATTGCTCTTAAAACATTTTCCATACTTATTTTCTGTCCTCTCTAAAACGAATTTAAAGCAAGTATCTTTAACGTTTGCAAACGCTAACGTAAGACGAAGCTTTCAATTTGTTTTTTGATTAAGCTTTTTCGATTAAAGCCTTAACTGTGTCTGTTGGTTTAGCACCATTTTTGATCCATTTTTCAACTTTTTCTTTATCTAAAACGATTGTAGCTGGATCTGTCATTGGGTTGTATGTTCCTAATTGTTCAATGATTTTTCCATCTCTTGGGCTTTTAGAATCTGCTACTACTATGTGATAGAATGGAGCTTTTTTCTTTCCTTGTCTTTGTAATCTGATTTTTACCATAATTTTCACCTCCTGAAATTATCTATATATAAATTTAAAAATTTAATAACTTTGTTATTTAGAACTTAAAGTTCTTTAATGCATTTTCATCAATACCATTCATCATCTTTTTCATTGCACCTTTATTGCTCTTCATTTTCTTCATCATTTTTTGTGTCATTTCAAAAGATTTGATAAATTTGTTGATGTCTTTTACTGTTGTTCCACTACCTTTGGCGATACGTTGTCTTCTGCTTGCGTTCAAAAGTCTTGTATCTCTTTTTTCTTTTTTAGTCATAGAACATATTATTGCTTCTATTTTTACAAATTCTTTATCATCTATTTTTACATCTTTTAGTTGGTTCATACCTGGTATCATTTTTAAAAGTGATGAAAAAGAACCCATTTTCTTAATTTGTCTTATTTGTGCTAAGTAATCATCTAAATCAAATTCGTTTTTCCTTAATTGTTTTTCAAGTTTTTCTGCTTGTTCTAAATCAAATGATTCTTCTGCTTTTTCAATTACAGATAAGATATCTCCCATTCCTAGAATTCTATTTGCCATTCTATCTGGGTGGAATACTTCAATATCACTTAATTTCTCACCTGTTGCAGCAAATTTAATAGGCTTTCCTGTTACTTTTTTTACTGACAATGCACTACCACCACGTGTATCACCGTCTAATTTTGTTAGAACCACACCGTCAATTCCTAAAGCATCATTGAATTTTTCTGCCACATTTACAGCATCTTGACCTGTCATTGCATCTACTACTAATAATATTTCGTGTGGCTTAATTCCAGCTTTTACATTTTTAAGTTCTTGCATCAACTCTTCATCAATATGTAGTCGTCCAGCTGTATCTAGTATTACTACATCATTTAGTTTTGAATATGCTACTGACATAGCTTGTTTTGCAATGTGAACTACATCTTTTGAAGTTTCGTTTGCAAATACTGGTATATTAAGCTGTTTTCCAACTACTTGCAATTGCTTAATTGCTGCTGGTCTATAAACGTCACACGCTACTAACAGTGGATTTTTACCTTGTTTTCTCAAAAGATTTGCTAGCTTACCAGATGTTGTTGTTTTACCAGAACCTTGTAAACCTACTAGCATTATTACAGTTGGTGGATTTGGTGTAAAATTTATTCTACTTTCTGTTCCACCAAGTAATTCTACTAACTCATCTTTTACAACTTTTACAACTTGTTGCCCTGGTGTTAATGATTTTAAAACATCTTGACCTAGTGCTTTTTCTTGAATAGTTGCAATGAAATCTTTAACTATTTTATAGTTAACGTCCGCTTCTAAAAGTGCAAGTTTTACCTCTCTTAACATTTCTTTTAAGTCTGATTCTGTTATTCTTGCTTTTCCCCTAATTTTTCTTGTTATTTCTTGTAATCTAGAAGATAATCCTTCAAAAGCCATAATTTCAACTCCTATTCTTTATTTTTATCTATACTAAGCAACTTAGTTCTTTTTTGATGCTTTCTAATACTGTTGCCACTTGTTTATCTGAATAATCCTTTTGTATTTTTGTTAATTCTGATAAAGCCTTTTCGATTCTTTTCTCTTGGTTTAACGTCCTTTTCATAAAATTAAGCTTTTCTTCGTATTCGAAAAGTTTTTTCTCCCCTTTCTTAATGATATCTCTAACGGCTTGTCTTGTTATTTCATTATTTTCTGCAATTTCTGATAGTGATAAGTCGTTATTGTAGTAGTCATTGATAAATTCATATTGTTTATCTGTTAAAAGTTTTCCGTAAAATTCACATAGCATACTGATTTTTACTTTTTCTTCCATACTACTACCTCTTTTCTTTTTGTAATGCTAATATACTTTACACCATTTTCAGCAATTTGTCAAGGGTTTTTAGTAATTTTCACTTTAATTTTAAAAAGTAGTTGTGCAAGCAACTACTTTTTTACTTATTCAATACAATTTCTACGCAAGCTGTGTACTTGCTTCCTGATTTCCAAACTTGAACTTCTCCATCAGGATAGCATTTTTTACTTCGCGCTCTTAGCTTTCTTTCTAAAGCCTTCCGTGCTTTCTTTTCTGTGTTTTCAGGTTCTGAAAACAGTGTCTTTCTGTTTTGTTTTATTGTCATTTCCATTGTTGTTATTTCTCCTTTATATTAATAAATGGATTTATCCTATCTTGCACTAGGTAAAATCTTATGTTTACATTATAACATATTATCCATATTTTTTCAAGAAATCCCAATTTTTATCTCAATTCTGCTTGTAGTTTTTTCTCTAATCCTTCAATAATTTTATCCATAACTGCATTAATTTCCTCATCAGTCAAAGTTCTATCTTGTTTTCCAAAAATTAAAGAGAACGCTACACTTTTCTTATTTTCAGCTACTCCTTCGCCTGTATAAACATCAAAAACTTCATAGTTTTCTAATAGTGAACCTGCAAATTTCTTTATGTTTATACCAATTTCTTGTGCTGTAACTTTTTTATCTACTACTACAGCTAAATCTTTCTTGATGTTTGGGAATTTTGAAATTTCTTTATATTTCATTTTTCCAACTTTTTTAGCAAGTAGTTTATCTAAATCTATTTCTAAAATAAACACATCTTCTTTTTCTACACTTGGATGAATTTTTCCAATTAGTCCTACAATATCGTTATTTACTGATATTACTGCTGATTGTCCTGGGTGCATTTCACCCGGTATTTTATTTAAGTCTTTTACAAAGCTATATCTTCCATTGTATCCTAGATAATCTAATATTTCTTCTGCAATTCCTTTAATTACATAGAAGTCTACTTTCTTTTTCTCCATTCCAACATAATATTCTCCGCTCATTAAAGCTGATAGTTTCTTTGTTTCTGAATATTCTTCATTTTGTTTTTGGAATGCTTTTCCTATTTCAAATATTGATACATCTTTGTTACTTCTAGCTTTGTTATATTTGTATATTTTATGTAACGCTACTGATAAACTATGTCTTAATGTGTTTTTGTCTTCTGATAATGGTGCTAATAATTTTACGACTTCTACATCATCTTTTGTGAACATTTTTGCTTCATTTTCTGGCACTAATACATATGATAATGTCTCGTTTAGCCCTAAATTTATCATTTTATTTCTTATTTGTCTTTCTACTTTGTCATAACTTCCCATTTTTGGTGCAATATCAGGTAATTTCCCCTTTATGTTGTTAACCCCATAAATACGTCCAACTTCTTCAATTAGGTCTTCTTTTATAGAGATATCTATTCTTCTTTTTGGCACACTTACTGTGATTATTTCATCATTTACAGTTGATGTAAATCCTAACTTTCTGAACACATCTAATATTTCTTGTTGTGAAATCTGCATTCCTAAGATTGCATTTATATTTTTAGCTGTAATGTCTATTAATTTATCGCTTCTGTCTGTTGTATCATATTTTGCTACATCTCCTACAATTTCAGCTCCTGCATATTTTTCTAAAAGGTTACAAGCTCTTTCTATTGCCATATATGTTCTGTTTGAGTCCAATCCTTTTTCAAATCTGTTACTTGCTTCGCTTCTTAATATTGAATTTGATGTTCTTCTTACTTTTACATTATCAAATATTGCAGCTTCTATTATGATGTTTTTTGTATTATCTGTTATTTCTGTATCTAAACCACCCATTACACCTGCTAGACCTATTGCTCTTTCTCCATCAGATATAACGATGTCTTCTTGTTTTAGTGTTCTTTCGATATTATCTAATGTTGTTAATTTTTCGCCTTCTTCTGCCATTCTCACTTCTAAACAACCTTTTAATGTATCTGCATCATAAAAGTGTAGTGGTTGGCCTGTTTCTAGCATTACATAGTTGCTTATGTCTACTACATTGTTGATTGGTCTTATTCCTGAAGCTATAAGTCTATTTTTTATGAATGCTGGACTTTCTTTAATATCTACATTTTTTACTTTCTTTGCTAAGAATATTGAACAGTTTTCAGTATTTACATTTACTTTGAATGTATCATTTATATTTTCGCTATTTTCTTTATGTGATAAATCTATATCTTTTACTTTTTTGTCATATATAGCACCAACTTCATAAGCCATACCTAAAATGCTTAATAAATCTCCACGGTTTGCTGTTAAATCAAAATCAATTACACTGTCATCCATTTGCAAGAAAGATATTGGGTCTTCTCCTACTGGTGCATCTGCTGGCAATTCGTGTATTCCTGCCTTATCCTCTTCTTTTAAAAATTTGCTTTCTAAACCAAGTTCAGCCATTGAGCATAGCATTCCATTTGATTGTTCGCCTCTTATAACTCCTTTTTTAATTATTCCACCAGGTAATTGCGCACCGTCTTGAGCAACTATTACTTTTAGCCCTTTTCTAGCATTTGGCGCTCCACATACTATATCTAGAACTTCACTTCCGATATCTACTTTGCAACAATGTAAGTGGTCAGAGTCAGGGTGGTCTTCACATTCTTTTATTTCTCCAATTACTAATTTTGTTGCATTTATTAGTTTTACAGCTTCATCATATTCATTTCCTGCATTTGTCATATCTTCTGCTAATTGTTTAACATCAATATTTTCATCTAAATCTATATAATCCTTTAAAAAATTAATACTTAATTTCATTTTCTTCGTCCTTTCTATCAAATTGTTTTAGGAATCTTACGTCATTTTGATATAACAAACGTATATCTGTTATTCCATATTTGAACATTGCCAATCTGTCTAGTCCTACTCCAAACGCAAATCCAGAATATTTTTCTGGGTCATATCCATTCATTTTTAACACATTTGGATGTACCATTCCTGAACCCAAAAGTTCTATCCAACCTGTTTGTTTACATAGGTTGCAGCCTTTTCCACCACATTTGAAACATGTAACATCTACTTCATATGAAGGTTCTGTGAATGGGAAATAACTTGGTCTAAATCTTAATTCTGTATTTTGTCCTAACATCTTTTTCATAAACACTTCTAATGTTCCTTTTAAATCGGCTAGTGATATATTTTTATCAACAACTAAACCTTCAACTTGGTTAAATTGATGTGAATGTGTTGCGTCATCTTCTCTTCTAAATGTTTTACCTGGCACTATTATTCTTATTGGTGTCTTTTCTTCATTTGCCATCATTGTTCTTGCCTGAACACTTGATGTTTGCGTTCTTAATAAATGTTCTGGTGTTATGTAAAAACTATCTTGCATATCTCTTGCAGGATGCCCTTTTGGCAAATTTAATCTTTCAAAGCAATATTCATCTGTTTCTAACTCTGGACCTGAAACAACATCATATCCCATTGAAACAAATAAATCTTCAACTTCTTCTATTACTCTATTTAATGGGTGCTTACTTCCCCTTTTGATTTTTTGACTTGGTAAAGTTATATCAATTTCTTCTGTTTTTAGCTTTTCCTCTAACGCTATTTTTTTAAGTTCTTCTTCTTTTTCTTCCACTAGTTTGTTTAGTTCGTCTCTTACTTGATTTACTAAACTTCCTATAACTGGTCTTTCTTCTGGACTTAACTTTCCCATTTGTTTTAAAACTTGTGTTAGTTCTCCTTTTTTTCCTAAGTATTTTACTTTTAAGTCTCCTAATATTTTTAAGTCTTTACTTTCACTAATTTCTTTTAGTGAATTCTCTTTAATTTTTGCAATTTCTTCTTTCATATTTACTCCTTCCTCTTTACTCAATTTGAAAAAGAATTGTTATTTGGCTAGGCAAACAAGATTTAAATTTATGAGTCGTGCTCTTGCACGTCGATTAAATTTAAATTGAAGTTTAACAACGCCAAATGATAATTATCTTTCAAATTTAAAAGCCACTTCGCCTATAATATACATAGGACGAAATGGCTTTATTTTCCGTGGTACCACCTAAATTTATTAGTTTTTTTACTAACCTTATTAAAAGTTTTAACGGTTCAACCGCCTTTCCCTACTTGCTTTCAGGAAAAGACCTAAAAAGTGAAATTTCTATATATCTATATTAATGACTTCCAGCCTTGGTCATTTTCTCTATTAATATTTTGTGATATATATACTTTGCTTTTTAATTGGCTTTGTTTTATTCTGCTTTTCATTTTAGCATATTTTATTTGTTTATTCAAGTATTTTGACTTATTTTTTATTATAATTAATTACTATCCCAAGTTATTGCTCTTTCTCCAAATATGCATCCAAATGGTGAGCCAGCAATTGAGCCTTTTGGTTTATGAATAATAATTTCGCTTAACTTTGAAGAACTAGTAAATGCTCCTGCACTTATTCTTTCAATTCCACTTCCTATTTCTACTCTTTCTAAATTCGCACAATATGTAAAAGAATCATTTATTTCCTTTACATTATTTTTTAATATAACTTCTGTCATGTTCCTCTGGGTATTAAATGCACCATCGCCTATAATCTCAACATTATCTTCTACTATATAACTTCCTGTAATATACTTTAAAACCTTAATTATCTTTTTTCCATCTTTACTATATATTATATTATCTTTTATCATATAATTAGGATTTTTTGGAGATATTGTAACATCTGCCATAGTTCTATTTCCACTACTATTCTCGGTCATAAATCCTGAATTCAAATAGCTCACTTTTTCTCCTAAATATAATGTCTTTAGTTTACTTAATGGCGCAAACGCCTCATTTAATATTGTCTCTACTGATTCAGGTAATGTTATATTTTCTAAATTTTGTGCTGTTCTAAATGCTGCTCTTCCAATATTTACAATTTCTGTGCTTAAGGTTATTTCTTTTTCCTTAGAAAAACAGCATATCAAATTTTTTCTGTCTTTACTCATTAAACATTTATTTTCACTAATATAGTTCTCGTTTTCTGGGTTTACTTCAATCTCTTCCAAACTAGTTGGAAAACTTGCAGTATTTATAATATTATTAACACTTTTAGGAACCATTATTTTTGTTATGTTATTATAATTTGCAATATTATATGCAAAGGTTTTTATCCCTTCTGGAATAGTAAATGTCGGATTACTTTTTAATATAATATCAGAAACAAAAAAGATTTCATTTCCTTTTGCATCACTTAATATTCCATTTTGATATCCAAAATCCTCATTATTAACTAGATCTATTTCTGTTAAATCTTTGCATCCTCGAAAAGCTTCTCCACCTATTTGTTTTACAGTTGAAGATATTTCAATTCGCTTCAATTTATAACATCCTGCAAACATACTATTGGCAATAAATGTTACCCCCTCAGAAATAACTACACTTTTAAGGTTTCCACACCCATTCAATAAATTATGTCCTACTGATGAAACATTAGGTGGGATATTAATACTTGTTAAACTATCACAAGAACAAAAAGCCATACCTCCTAATGTTATTAGCGTACTTGGCAATTCAATCTGTTTCAATGCCCTACATTCTCTAAAAGCTTCTTGTCCAATAACTTCAACGCCCTCTTGTATAACAACTTTTTCTAATACAGTATTACCTCTAAAAGCATCATTATCAATTATTTTTACTGTCCCAGGTATCACTATTGTCCTTAATCCTTCCAATTTTGAAAATGCACCTTTTCCTATTTTAGTTACTGATTGAGGTATTATTATTGACCCTGTTGTTTCATCCATTAGACCTAAGTTATCTTTTGCTGACATCAACTCTCCATCTATTATTATATATGGGCTCACTTTTATGCCTATTTCTTCTGCCCATTTCCCCTCTTGCTCATTTTGAGCAAAATAATATAATTCTCCTTTTATTACTTCAAAATTATCTACGTATTTTTTATTTGAATTTTTTAATACTGTATATATATTTCCTTCTTCTTGCACCGAGTCATATATTAGGGCATTTTTTCCTGCATATAATGCTCCTTCTTCAAAACTTCTATCTTCTGAAAGTCTTTGCGTTAAATATAATTCATATTCTTCTGCTACAGCTGATAATTCTGTTTTAAATTTTGCTTCTCCAGCTTTTCCTATTGTTCCATTGTCTCCTGTAAGTGTTGCTATTGTTACTCCGTGCTAAGATTATTAATACTATTATTGTGATTACTAATGATATTAGCGTTATTCCTTTAAAGTTGTTTCGCATTTTACCCTCTCCTCTTCTTCTGTTTTTATTATTTTACCGTTTATAAGAGAATTACGTCAACAAGTATATCATTCTTTTGTTTTTTCGCTACAAATGATTAAAGAGTTGTTTTATCTAAAACAACTCTTTAATATGGCCTATATCGTTTTGTCTCTTTATATAAACCATATTTTTGCCCATAATATTTTTCTAATCTATTATTTTTCTTCGTAATATTTATATTTTTTACTTTTGCTTCTTCTAGTAATAGTGTCTTTTCTTTTCTATTTTTTATGAAAACTCTAATTTTGTTAAATATTGTATTTCTGTTTTCAAAATAGAAGGTAATAATATACATTCCATAATCATTTAGTTCTGTTTCTACTTTAATTTTTTTGTTTGGAAATTCCTTTTTTACTCCTTCTATATTTTCTTCCACTTCTTCTTGTGTGTATTCTTTTGAGTCAAAATAATACTCTAAACGTTTGATTTGCTTCATTTTTTATCAACATCCTTTTATAAATTTTATTTAAAATTTACATTTTCTAAAATCCTTTTGTCTAAATGGATTTTTATAACTTTTGTTACGAGTATTATTTTAACACATTTTTCCTTTGTTTTCAATAGCTTTATGTAAATTTATAGGACAGAACCACAAGTTGTACCTATCAACTTTTTTGCTCTGTCCCAAAAAATTCTATATTTCGTCTTCTATATATAATAGTCTATTATATTTTGCAACTCTATCAGTTCTGCAAGGAGCACCTGTTTTTATTTGTCCTGCATTTACTCCAACTGCTATGTCTGCAATTGTAGTATCTTCTGTCTCTCCTGAACGATGAGATATAACAGTTCTATATCCTCTTTCTTTTGCCATTTGAATAGTATCTAATGTTTCTGTTAAAGTTCCTATTTGATTTGGCTTTATTAATATAGCATTTGCAACTTTTTTATCAATTCCTCTTTTTAGCCTAGATTTGTTTGTAACAAATAAGTCGTCTCCTACTAATTGTACTTTATCTCCTATTTTATTTGTTAACTCTTGCCAGCCTTCCCAATCCTCTTCTGCTAGTCCGTCTTCTATTGAATAAATCGGATATTTTTCGCATAGATTTTCTATATATTCTATCATTTCTTCTTTAGTTTTATATTGCTTACTCTTCCAAAAATAGTAGCCTGTTTTACCTATTTTTTTTGCTTCTTCAAACATTTCTGTGCTTGCAACATCTAGTGCTAGCATTATGTCCTTTCCTGGTTCATACCCTGCTTTTTTAATTGCTTCTATTATGACATCTAAAGCTTGTTCTTCATTTTCTAAATCAGGAGCAAATCCTCCTTCGTCTCCTACACCTACACTATATCCCTTTTCTTTTAAGACTTTTTTTAGTGTATGATATATCTCTACTCCTCTTTTTAATCTTTCTGCAAATGTGATTTCACCTACTGGCATAATCATAAATTCTTGTATGCTAATGTTATTGTCTGAATGTTTTCCACCGTTTAATATGTTCATCATTGGTACTGGCAGAATTTTGGCATTTATTCCTCCAATATAATTATATAATTCCATACCAAGTGAATTGCTTGCAGCTTTTGCTACTGCTAAAGAAACTCCTAGTATTGCATTTGCTCCTAAGTTTGATTTGTTTGGTGTATCATCTAATTTAATCATTTGTTCATCTATTTTTCTTTGCTCATATACATTCATTCCTATTACTTCTTTTGCAATCTTTTTATTTACATTTTCAACTGCTTTTTCTACACTTTTACCCATATAATTATTTTTATTTCCATCTCTTAGTTCCACTGCCTCAAAGCTTCCCGTTGATGCTCCTGATGGTACTGAAGCTACTCCTACATATCCGTCTTCTGTAAGTACTTCTACTTGAATTGTTGGGTTTCCCCTAGAATCTAATATTTGTATTGCTTTTACATCTTGAATTTTTAATATGTTTTTCATTTATATTTCCTCCTTATTGTTTTTTCTTTTTTATTATATACAATATTTGGAAATATTATACACCTCATATTTCTATAAATATATTGATTTATTATTTAGCTGAAGATGTGTCCCAAAGTGGTCAAAATGTCCAAAAGGAAACGTCCCCAATGGACATCATGATGCCTTTTTGTTTCTTAATTCTGTTGCATATTTTAAAGTAATTTCGTTTACTTCTCCTGATGAAATTCTTGCAATCTCTTCTATAACTTCGTTTTCTTTTAGCAATCTTATTTGTGTACTTGTTCTTTCTCGTTTTACGTTTTTACTTATAAAATAATTATGGTCTGCAACTGCTGCTATATTTGGTAAATGTGATATACACATTACTTGATGTTTTTTAGATATTGCTTTTAGTTTTTTTGCCACAGAGTTTGCTGCTTTTCCACTAATTCCTGTATCTATTTCGTCAAATACTAATACTGGCATTTTGTCTGTTTCTGCTAATACTTTTTTTATTGCTAGCATTATTCTTGACATTTCTCCTCCTGATGCTATTTTAGATAATTCTTTTTCGTTTTCCCCAATATTTGTTGCAATGTAGAATGTAACAATGTCTTTTCCTGTTCTGTAATATTCTTGTTTATACTCAATATGTATATTTATTTTTGCGTTTTTCATTTCTAAATCTATTAATTCTTGATTTATCTGCTTGCTTAGGCTTTGTGCATTTTCTTGTCTTATTTTATTCATTTCTTTTGCTAGTTTATCCATTTGATTTTCTATTTCTTTTTGTCTACTTTTTAATTTATTATTATATTCTTCTAAATTCTCTATGTGTTCTATTTCTTTTTTTGTTTCTTCACTATATTTTAATATTTCTTTTATACTGTTTCCGTATTTTCTTTTTAATGAGTATATTAAATTTAGTCTTTCTTCTATATAGTTTCTTTCTTCTTCGTCAAAGTATATGTCTTTTGTATAACTACTTATATCTCTAGAGAGCTCTTGTAATTCATAATATATTGTTTTTAAACTTCCTGATACTTTTTCATATTTTTCGTCTATATTTTCTATTTTTTCTAAAGCTCTTATTGCCATACTTATTGTATCTATGCTATTTTCTGATATTAAATTATCTGCTTCGTTTAGATTATCTGATATTTTTTCTGCATTTGACATTATTTTTCTTTTTTCTTCTAATTCTGTTTCTTCTTCTAGCTTTAATTTTGCCTCTTCTATTTCATTTACTTGGTACTGTAATAAATCTAGCTTTCTTTGTTTTTCTTTTTCATCTCCAAAATTGTCTTTTAGTTCTTGTTTTATTTGGTTTCTTTCTTCATATAATTTTTCATATTCTTCTTTATTTTTTTGCAATTTTTCTCCGCTAAAGTTGTCTAAATATGTTATGTGCTTTCTGTTGTCTAATAGGTTTTGATTGTCGTTTTGTCCATGTATTTCTATAAAGTTACTCATAAATTCTTTTAGCTCGTTTACTGTGACCATTCTTCCGTTTATTTTACACATATTTTTCCCTGTTGCACTTATTTCTCTTGATATTATTATATTTCCTTCTTCTGATTTTTCGCTTTCAGGTTCGTACATGCATAATTCTACGAATGAGTTTGTTTCTCCCTTTCTTATCATTTCTTTTGAAAATCTTCCACCTGATATTATTTGTAATGAGTCTATTATTAGCGTTTTTCCTGCTCCTGTTTCTCCTGTTAGTATGTTTAACCCTTTGTTTAGGTCTATGCTTAAATCTTCTATTATTCCTATGTTTTTTATGTGTAATGTTGATATCATTTTGTACCTCCTGAAATTTTTGTTGAATTTTTGTTCGTCCTTATTGTATAACTGTTTTTTTGTTTTGTC
Source organism: uncultured Clostridia bacterium (assembly GCA_949443285.1). Lineage (GTDB taxonomy): Bacteria > Bacillota > Clostridia > TANB77 > CAG-508 > CAG-269. The sequence continues at coordinate 787 of CASSLW010000012.1, read as the reverse complement.
AATACTTTTTACGAACATTTTTTCTTTTTCTAATTTCAGTATTTATATTATATTTTATTACTAGATATTTATGCTATTTTCAACTTTTCTAGTTCTTTTTTGTCTATTTTGGCTATCTTCATTATTTGTTCATCATCTATATTATTTTTAATCATTTCTTTTACCATTTGTTTTATTGCTTTTGCTATTCCTTCCATTTCCTTTTCTTCTAACCATTCAATAAAATATTTTTCAAATTTCATATCTTCGTTTACTCCTTCTTTTAATTTTTCAATATATTCTTTTCTTTCTTTTGGCATTATCTTTCTAATTTTATTGGAATATTTTAAATAATCTTGGTATGTAAATAAATACATTATCTCTCCTCACTTTCATTTTAATATATATTTACCTTGTTGTCAATATTTCTTTTTGAGTAAAATCGCGTTTGATTTTTATTTTTCTATTTTTATCACCTTTTTTTCTTATTTTTATTTCTTCTTTGAATTTCTTTTCTCGATTTAAAACTTCTTGAATTCAAATTTTTGATAAAATACCTTCCATATAATACCAAATTTTTCTTACCTTTGCAAGAACTTTTCAAAAATTTCTCAAAAACGCAAAATGTGACAAAATTTGACACTATAATATATCAAACAACTTTTATAAACTAAAAATTCCTTTTTATAAAATGTTCTATTTTTTTCTAAATAGGTACTATATTATTTAATTAAAAAAATATATAAGTAGGTGTAGTTTGAAAGAAAAATTTATAAAAACAAAACCAAAATAATAGAAAAAGGGCATA